>CAOJKP010000001.1 GCA_948438085.1 uncultured Clostridium sp.
TGTATAATGATGCAGGACATTCTGGAAAAGACTTAATGCGACCAGAAATGCAAAGGCTTTTAAGAGATATTAAATCACACAAAATTGAGAAAATAATAGCTATTAAAGTGGATAGGCTAACAAGGAATAACTATGATGGCTTTTGGCTTTTAAACTATTGTGAAGAACATGATGTTAAAATAGAGCTTATTTTAGAGCCTTATGATGTATCTACTGCAAATGGTGAAATGATATTTTGAATGAATTTAGTGTTTGGACAACGAGAAAGAAAAGAGATTGGTGCAAGAACAAAAAGAGCAATGGAAGAAATGGCATTAGAAAGAGTACATCCAGCAAAAGCACCTTATGGCTATATTAGAAATAGTGAAACAGGTCATTTAGAAGTAGAGCCTATTGAAGCACAAGTAGTCAAAAGAATATTTGAATTATATAAAAATGGAAGTTCAATAAGAGGTATTTCTAATACTTTGAATGAAGAAAAAGCATATTTAAGACAAGGAAAATGGAATAGCGATAAGGTATATAAAATACTAACAAATTCAATTTATATAGGAACTTTTGCTTATGGAAAAACAAAAAGAAAGGCACAAGATGTTCTATATGTAGATAATTATTGTGAGCCAATTATTGATAAAAATACATGGGATATTACAAGAAAAAGATTAGAAAAGAACAAACATCCTAATTATGGAGAGCATATTCATTTATTTACTGGAATTGTAAAATGCCCTACTTGTGGCAAAATAATGTCATCTACAAATTCATTCAAGAATAGTGGAAAGCCAAATCAAAAAGTATATTATCATGTAACTTGTAACAATTCTAATTGTAAATCGAAAGGATTTCACTATAACTGCGATAAAATAGAAGAAAAGCTAACTAGAGTTTTAAATGAATTAACAAGATATATGTATTATATGGATAATGAAATTATAGTATGTAATTCAACTAAAACAAAAGACATTAAAGATATAGAAAAAGCCATTGAAAAACTAAAAATGCAAGAGAAGAAATTAGTAGATTTATATTTGAGTTCTACTTTAAATGTTGAAACTATTAACCATAAAAATGATGTTATTAAGAAAGAAATTGAAAACTTAAATAAGAAAAAACAACAGATTGATTCTAACAATGATTATAAAGAATACACAATAGAGTTATTAAAAAAGTTAAATTGTGATGTTGAAAATAATGAAGTTGTTTTTCAAAACAGATTAGGTTTTGCATTTGTTTTTGATAGCTTAAATAGAAAATCTAAAAAAGAATTAATTAAAAGATTAATAGATACAATTGAAATTAAGAGAGATAAAAACTACAATATTGAGATAACAAATATTAAATTTACAGAAGAATTTATCTCAAAAAATAGCAAAGATTATATAGAATATCTATATGAAATCTTACAAAATAACAACATAGGCTTTATTTATAAGGGAGCAATTACTAAACAAGAATTAGAAAAATTACAAGAAGATTATTTTGTATTTTCTAATACGAAAATTGCAAATAACGAGTATGATAATGCAACTTTAACAATATATAATGAGCTGCTAAAACAAAATTTTTATGCAGATGGAATTATAAATTGTCCTTATATTGAGAATGAAAATATAGTAGATTACTTAACATTAATACCAAGAATTCCATCAGAAATTGCATAAGGTAGGTTAAAAATTTTACAAAAAATGAAGTGAAAAATAACACAATCAAAAATGCAATTTTTTAAAATTTAAAAATTCTTATCCTAGCAAGCACTGCATTTGTCTATACGCCAAATGTAAATTGCTGTCCCAGCAAGCAATGAATTTGTCTACACGCCAAATTCAAAAATGGGTTTTACACCACATACCCAAAAAATCAGTAAAAAATAAAAAAGCGAAAGGAATAAAAAATATGAACGAAGAAAAATTAAATTATGTAATAGATATGATAAAAGATATGGACTTAGAAAATAAATTAAGATTAGCAATATGTATGTGTGATAATTATAGTCATACAAATTTAGAATATGATAAAAAAGAAATGTATGAATGCTTTGATAAATTGTTAAAAGAAACTAATATAGAATACAGAACAACTACTGTTAATTTTGCAAACTATCCTTATATAATATTTGTATCAAGCAAAATTATGGAAATGGATTCGGTACAACAAAATAAAGTTGCATTATATCTTTTCAATAGCATAAATTTTAAAATTAAAAATTGCAAAAGCCTTGACAATAAAGAACAAATGTTTTAGAATAATATAAAACTATATAAGGTTGTGATAAAAATGAAAAAAGAAATTATAAAAACAGAAATAAAAGTAAAAGATAATCTAATTGGAATTATGAGAGTTGGAAATGTAGATTATATTTCATTAACTGATTTAGCAAAATTCAAAAATGATAAAAATCCAGCTAATGTTATTATTCACTGGTTAAGCAATAAAGATACTGCTTTATATGTAGGATTATGGGAAGAATTGAACAATGAAAATTTTAATTTCACGGAATATCGTGAAATTAGAATTAATGAAATTGGAACATCTTCCTATACAATGAGTCCTAAACAATGGATTCAAAGAACGAATGCAATAGGATTAATTTCAAAAGGTGGCAAATATAGTATTGGGACTTATGCACATCCAGATTTAGCTTTTGAATTTGCTAGTTGGTTAAATGTAGAATTTAAATTATATTTAATAAAAGAATTTGAAAGGCTAAAACAAAATGAAAGTTATCAAAATAAAGTTGAGTGGTCTGTAAGAAGAGAATTAGCAAAAACAAATTATAGAATACACACAGATAGCATAAAGGAAAATATTATTCCAACTTTAACAGAAAATCAAAAACAATATGTGTATGCAAATGAAGCAGATATATTAAATGTCGCTTTATTTGGAATGACTGCAAAGAATGGAAAGATAAAAACCCTAATTTAGATGGAAATATGCGAGATTATGCAAATATATTACAATTGGTTATTTTAGTTAATTTAGAAAATCTAAATGCCGAAATGATAAATCAAGGAATACCTCAAAACAAAAGGTTAGAAAGGCTTAACGAAATTGCTAAAAAACAATTTGACATTTTACAACACACTTCAGGAATAAAGAAAATCGAAAGTTTAGACAATATGAAACTCTTAAATACATAACTTTAGCGGAACTTTTGTGAGATTTGACAAAATTAAGAAAAGATGCTAAAATAAAAAATATATTTAAGAGTTTACCTAGGGCAATGTAGCTTGAGCGGTAAAGAGTGGCAAATATATAGAGCTACTTACACTTATAAAGTAAGATATTCAAGTCTTGCAAAGGAGTCTTAAAAGATTCTTTTGTGAGGCTTTTTGTTATATTACATGAAAGGAATGATAATATGTTAAAATTGGTCAAACTAGAAGAAAAGTATAAGAAACAATTATTTGAAATGATGGATGAATGGAGCAACTCTGGAGAAAAAATTATTCCGTATGCTATTAGAAAAGCAGACTATCATGATTTTGAGAGATATAAAGAAAGTATAGAAGTAAAGGAAGAAACAGAGAACAGCGTTCCAGATTCTACATATTTTGCTTTAGATATAGAAAGAGATATATTTATTGGAGCAGTAAATATAAGACATTATCTAAATAATCAATTATTATTAAATGGTGGGCATATTGGTGATGGAGTTCGAACATCAGAAAGAAGAAAAGGTTATGCAACAGAAATGATTAGGTTAGCCTTAGAAGAATGTAAAAAAATTAGGAATTGTAGAGTATTAATGGTGTGTTACAAAGATAATATTGCTTCAGCAAAAAGCATAATAAATAATGGGGTATTTTAGAGAACGAGTACCTGCTGAAGATGAAAAAATAGATCAAAGATATTGGATAAGCTTAAAGAAGAGTTAAAGGAGTGAAAAAATGAATATAACAATTGAATTACCTAAATTAGATGAGTTTAGAAAAGTAAATAAATTAGCAAAACAAGTTCATGAATTGCATGTAAATTGGAGACCAGATTTATTCTTAAGTGTAGATGAAGTAATTAGCAAAGAAAATTTTGAAGAAATGATAAAGGCTGAAGAAATTTTCATAGCAAAGATACAAGATGAAATTGCAGGATACATTACTTTTAATATTAAAGAAAAGAATAATCCAAGTATGAGATATAGAAAACAATTACAAATTGAAGCTATATGTGTAGATGAAAAAGCTAGAGGAAAAGGAATAGGAACAGCACTATTAGAATATGTAAAAAAACACGGGAAAGAAAATGGTTGTACAGATATGTACTTAACAGTAAACGAAGAAAATGAACAAGCAAGAAAGGTTTACGAAAAATTTGGATTTAAAATAAAAAGTATAGCATATTCAATGCAAATATAGAAAAATTATTGAAAAGAAAAATTTATTGATATATAATAAACTCATAATTTAGAAAGAGAACAAAAAGTTCGTAACCTGTAAGAATACCGCACGTTGATGTGTATTCGGTAAATGACACTTTGACAATTGAGGTGTTAACATATTTACCCAAGTATCCATTCATGAAATGGTATATAAATAGATGGATTGGATATGACCAAGCTATAGTGTGCCTACTTGAAGAAGATAAGCCAAAACAAGCAATCGAGTTAAAAAAAGGAAAATGGAAAATTTACGGTATAACAGACAATTATTGGATATTTTATTCAGGCACACAACAAATTGCTGTAAACTATGAGGTTGACTTTTGGAGAGATAAGACAATAGTATTTCAATATGACCAGCTGTCCGAAGAAGAAAAAGCTTCTTTCTTAAAAGCAACATACCAAAAAAGCTACAAAAATGGAAACTATTTTAGTGTTAATTAAAATTTGTTAAACCACTGTCATAGAATAATGGCAGTGGTTTTCCCATAACCAAATATGTTTTATCCTCACCTTTAAACATTTACCAGAATATAATACAATAGACAACTTTAAAGGAGGTAATATATGAAAGAAATATTAAAACTAGAGAATGTAAGCAAGACATATCAAGCAAAAAATGGAGAAATTGAAGCATTAAAAAATATAAATTTTAGTATCAAACAAGGAGAAAATATAAGCATAATTGGACCAAGTGGATGTGGAAAGTCAACACTATTATCAATAATTGCAGGTTTAGAAGAAAAAACATCAGGAAAAATATATATAGAAAATGAAGAAGTAAATAAAATGTCAGATAAAATTGGATACATGTTACAAAAAGATAGCTTATTATCTTGGAGGACTATTTATAATAATGTTATGTTTGGATTAGAAATACAAAATAAAAAGAATCCTGAAAGTGAGTTTTATACTAATGAATTATTAAAAAAATATAATTTATATGAATTTAAAAATAAATATCCAAATCAATTATCTGGAGGAATGAGACAAAGAGTAGCACTTATAAGAACACTAGCAATAAGACCAAAAATTTTATTATTAGATGAGGCATTTTCGGCTTTAGATTATCAGACAAGATTAATGGTAACATATGATATATATAAAATTCTAAAGAATGAAAAAATAACAACATTAATGGTAACACATGATATATCAGAAGCGATATCTATGGCAGATAAGGTCATAGTTTTAAGCTCTAGACCAGCAACAATAAAAAGTATATATAACATAGATTTTGAAATGGAAAACCCAGATCCATTAAGTTGCAGAAAAAGTCCTAAATTTAGTAGTTATTTTGATACACTATGGAAGGAGCTAGATGTACATGGATAAGAAAAATATATCGAAAGATAGAGCAAAATACTTAAGAAAAATAAAATTTAATAAAGTAGCAATATTTTTAACACAAATTTCTATTGTAATAGCAATAATTTGTTTATGGGAAGTATTGGCTAATATGGGAATAATAGATAGTTTTATTATGAGTCAGCCATCTAGAATATTAAAAACATGCCTCAATTTATCGCAAAATGGGCTTTTAGAACATTTAAAAGTAACTACAATAGAAACAGTAGTGGGATTTTTGTTAGGAACATTTTTAGGAGCAATAATTGCAATATTACTATGGTGGTCAAAATTTTTATCTAAAGTTTCAGAGCCATTTTTGGTAGTATTAAACAGTCTACCTAAAATTGCATTACGGACCAGTAATTATTATTTGGGTAGGAGCAGGAATGGGAGCAATTATAGTAATGGCATTAGCAATATCATTAATTGTAACTATTCTAGAAATACTAAATGGATTTTTAAATACAGATAAAGAAATAATAAAAATGGCAAAAACTTTTAATGCAAGTAAATTACAAATACTAACAAAAATTATTATACCAGCAAATAAATCTACTTTTTTTAATTCACTAAAAGTAAATATAGGATTATCATTAGTTGGTGTAATATCAGGAGAGTTTTTAGTTTCAAAAGCAGGACTAGGTTATTTAATAGTATATGGAGGGCAAGTATTTCAATTAGATTTAGTAATGGCAAGTGTAGTAATATTAGCAATATTTGCAACAATTATGTATAAAATAGTTACATGCTTTGAAAAGATATTTGCAAAAAATGTAAAATAGAAAATACTTAAGTGTGGATTATAAATCGAATTTTCTAATGAAAAAATTACAAATAAATATATGTAGGGCTGCCTATGGCAGTCCATTTTTTAGGTTAACTATTGAAAAAAATTGAAATTAACATAAAAATGGTGTATAATATATGTAGAACATATTAGTAGAAGTTTAATTTTGCAAAGGAGAAAAAAATGGACATTAACGAGAACATTGTAACTTGCGAAAAATGTGGGGAAAAATTTATTCCTACAAAACCAAATATCAGTGGAGGGAAGTGTGGGCAGCCCTGTCCCCCACTGTAAAATTTGGACTCCAATACCTTTTTTAGTGTTTAGACGGGTTGGAGGAAAGATTCCTGGCGAGGAGTAAGCTCACATACGCAACAAAAAAATCGGTTCGAAAGAGCCGATTTTTTTGCAATTATTCACCATTCACTAACAAGCACAAGGTCACACTAAGTTTCCGCTCCCAGGAAGAAATGATTAAAAATATTATGAACAGTCGCCATTCCCCAATGAAACAGTAAAAAATACTTACGTATTTTAACAGTTTCTATTGGTCCCCCACGCATGGCTCCCCATCGTTCAAAAATATTTTTAATCATTTCTTCCTTCGCGCTAACGAAACTTATAAAAAGACTAACTCTTGCTACTAAATTTGCTTTTGTAACTTATTACAAAAAAATGAATAAAATATAACATAAAAACTTTAAAAATAAGGAGGAAGCTATGAAAAAGTACTTAATAATTATTTTGATAGTTATTATTGTTATAGCTTTAGGAATAACATATTTTTTAACAAGAAATAACAATCAAAATGATACATTACAAAAGATTAGATTAAATGAAGTTACACGTTCAGTTTTTTATGCACCTCAATATGTTGCAATTGCAAATGGATATATGAAAGAAGAAGGTTTAGAAGTAGAAATTACAACTGGCCAAGGTGCAGATAAAGTTATGACAGCTGTACTTACTGGTCAAAGTGACATAGGTTTTGCAGGACCAGAAGCCTCGATATATGTATATAATGAAGGAAAAGAGGATTATTGTCAAGTTTTTGCACAACTAACTCAAAAAGATGGCTCATTTTTAGTAAGTAGAGAAAAAACAGATAATTTTAATTGGAAAGATTTAAAAGGAAAAACAATAATACCAGGAAGAAAAGGTGGAGTTCCATACATGACATTTGAATATGTACTAAAACAAAATGGATTAAATCCCAAAACAGACTTGGTATTAGATGATAGCATTAAATTTGACTTAATGGCGGGGGCTTTCTCAGCAGGAGATGCAGATTATGTTACATTATTTGAACCTACTGCAACAATGACACAAAATGCAGGAAAAGGCTATGTTGTAGCATCTGTGGGAGAAGCATCAGGTGAAATACCATATACAGCATATTTTGCTAAAAAAAGTTATATTGAAAATAACAAAGATACCATCCAAAAATTTACTAATGCAATATACAAAGGGCAAAAATGGGTGGAAGAACATACAATGAAAGAAGTGGCAGAAGTTATAAAAGATTATTTTCCAGATACAGATGTAGAACTATTAGCAACAGTTTTACAAAGCTATAAAGATATAGATGCATGGAAAAAAGAACCAGCCATGAAAAAAGAATCATTTGAATTGCTACAAACAGTAATGGAAGAAGCGGGAGAATTAAGCAAAAAGGCTCCATTTGAAGAAATTATAAATAACACTTTTGCAGAAAGTGCAGTAAAATAATTAAACCGAAAAGTTTTAATTAATTGTATTATAAAAGTAATAAATTATTCATTATTTGAAAAATAATTGATTTTGCTGTATAATTATACTTAAGAGGTGGTAGTAATGGATAATTTTATAGATAGAATGAAAGCATTTAAAAATTCATTATCAGAACGTGCACGTTTTAATTGTGAAGTAAACTTGGGACTTAGAGACCCTAAAACTGGTTTGTCAAAGGATTGGGCTGGCAATGTTGTAGATAGAAAATATATTGAACGTCAAATCGAAAGAGTTGGAAGTAAAATACAAAATGAAATAGATAAAGAGGAAAAAGAACGTTTGATGTCAGAACTACAATATTGGAAAAACCGTTTAAAGAGTTTTGATAAAGAGCATGGAACACATGAAAATGGCAGAGATAGAGATTAATAACATATTTTTATATAATTTAAGCTATTGTATAAACAATAGCTTAAATTATGTTCTTTTTTAAAATTAACATAAAAGTATTGACAGCATAAAAATAATTTTGTATAATACATCTACAAAACTTGATACTAGTTTTCAGGCCTGTAATGAGAAAGTTTTAGTATACTTTCGAAGGGAGGGCTTCATATGATAAGAGCACCGATTTTACGTTCAAATTCTATTTCATTGGCAATGGTGAATGTGAAAGTCGCAAGAGCGGGCGCAGTAGATCGTATGGCCACAACAGTTATGTAGGACCGGTGCAGAGTGCACGTAGACCTGGCCTATGATGTTCAGGGCATAGCAAAGTTGTGAAAAAAAGGGAGAAGACGGAATATGTCTTCTCCTTTTGTAATATATTAAGTTTAAATTAGTATAAAATTTTTGCGTATTTAGAAAGGAATATTATAAATAATGAAATTACATATAGTATTAGTAGAACCAGAAATACCACAAAACACAGGAAACATTGCAAGAACATGTGCAGCAATTGGTGGAAAATTACATCTGGTAAAACCATTAGGATTTAAAATAAGCGATAAATATGTTAAAAGAGCTGGATTAGATTATTGGGACAAACTAGAATTAGAAGAACACGATTCATTAAATAAATTTTTAGAAAAATATCCATTAGAAAAAAACAATATGTATTTAGTAACCACAAAAGGAAAACAAGTATATTCAGAAAATATTTTTGGTAATTTAGATGAAGTATTTGTATTATTTGGAAAAGAAACAAAAGGATTACCAGAAGATTTATTAAAAAATAATTTAGATAGAACAATAAGAATTCCAATGAAAAAAAATTTACGTTCATTAAACTTATCAAATTCAGTAGCAATAGTTGCATATGAAATATTAAGGCAAAAAAATTTTGAGTGTTTAGAAGAAATAAGTACATATTTTAATTAAAATTTATAGTAAATGAAATATTTTGTTGCAAAATGTTTTAGATATGATATAATGCATGTATAGTATTGCAATTATTTGATAAATACAAAAGAAAATATCAAGTAATATTCATTAAAGTGAAAGGAGCCGTTTTCAATTATGGAAAAAATAGTAGTGAAATTTGTAAACAAAGAGGATGTAAAAAAGGCATCAAAAACTTTCTTTCAGGAGTATGTTCCTGGTATAAAACTTGTTGCAAAAGGTGACGAAATGGAAATTGAATTTCAAAGTGAAGCACCACAAGCACCACAGATTATGCAATCTATTTTGGATTATGAACTAGTAGAGATGAGCTGTAATGATAGCCTTGATACAATTCCAACAATAGCACCAGATTTAGTTTTAAGCGATAATCTATTACAAAAAAAAAATTTTGACAACCAAATAAAAGGAAGAAGAAGAAACTAAGAAAGAGTTATTTTGGAAAAAGAAAAGCCTTGCAAATTGAATTTTGCAAGGCTTTTACTATTTACTGCTACTAACGAGTAGCACATTACATATGTTGCAACAATACTTGGAAGCCACCATTTGCAATAGCTGTTCCAGAAAGAATAATAATACCAGCAGTAAGAACACCTAATGCTAAAGGCCAAAAGGCTTTCTTTAAAGGTAAATCTAAAAAGTTAGCAATTAAAGAGCCAACCCATGCACCAGTTCCAGGAAGTGGAATGGCAACAAATAGAAATAATCCTAATGCAGTATAATTTTGTAATCTTTCGCTTTCTTGAATTTTTTTAGTTGCACGTTCAGTTGCCCAATCTATTATTACTTTAAATATTTTAAATCTTCCAAAAAAATTAAATAAAGGTCTAATATATTTAACTATAAAATAAATAGGAATAATATTTCCAATAAAACTAATTATAAATGCTTCTATGTAGGTTAAATGAAATGTAAAAACTGCAACAGGAATAGCACCTCTTAATTCTATAATAGGTGTCATACTTATAATAAATGTTGCTAAATATTTAAAAACTATGCTCTCAAACATAAAATCCTCCTTTTTATATTAAAGATAGTAAATAACACATTAACTAAAATGTCAAGCTATTTTTTATATTGATAAATATAGGTTTTATATCATCTTTATTTTTAGCTAGAACTTCCAAATTTAATACATATATATTGTCTAAAGTTTCAATCCATATAACATTTGAATAAAAATTATCATTATATTCGGAATCAAAATATTCTATTTCATATTCAAATCCTGAATAATTAGAAATAGTAATAGGCGATATCTCAGAACTATTAATTATATGTTCAGGATTATCAATAAATGATTTTTTATCATCTAAAACAAAATCATATAAATGTACATCACGCATTTTAATAATACTAGAACCATAAATAAAAGATTCATATTTTTTAGAATATAAACTTAAAGAATAATTAGAATTTCCGAGTAGCTACATAAGCTAATTTATTAGGTACAGATAATTTATACTTATTATCTAAAGAAGTAAATTCTATATAGTTTACATCTTGTTTATTACTTAAAAAAAGACATAATATAACTATAATAATTGCAAGAATTGCAATAGTTGATACAATAAAAATACCTATTTTATTCAAAACGACTCCCCCTCATGAAAAAGATTATACAATAAAAAAAATAAATATACAATACAAGTGTTGATATAACATGATTTACAAGTTATGTAAATTGTGATATAATATAAATAGATAAGCTATGTGCGAATCTGTAGAAAAACCAATAAATATAATTATGGAGGTAACAGTATGTATGTAGAGAATGCTTTAGTTGGTTATCGGAGTGGAAAGCAGTGCCCTAGCTTTGAAGAGGTAAATAATGTTTTAAAGAAAGTAGATTATATTCCTATGGGTATAAAATACTTTGAAATGGAGGATGATGAGTTAATCGCTCCAGGGTTAACGTTTTCCAGTTTGGAAAATCTGGTCGGAAACCAGGGAATTTACACAGTTATACCTGATGGACCAGCGATACTCATTATTCCAGGCGTAAATAGGTCTTGGTGGCCAGAGATATATTTTGTCAGAACTGGTGCAAGCAACTTCATCGTAACGTATGATGAAGAAGAAAAACCATTACTGGTCAAAATAATAACCAAAATAATAAGCTTTTTCAATAAACACTAGGTAAAAGGTCGATGTACGTAAGTACGTCGGCCTTAGCTAGTTTAAAAATAGCCCCCAAAATAGCAGTAAAGTAAGTATTTTAGTTATAAGAAGCTTGAAATTTATTTGTAAATTATGTAAATTTGTGCTATAATATAAATCATATTGGAATGTTTCCAGAGTACTAGTAGTATTATAGCAATTAGAATTTGTAAAATACTAATGGAAATACCAAGAGTAACTAAAAAACAATGATTTTTTCTGTTCAATGAAAGGAGAACGAAAATGACACAAGCAATTTTCAAATTCACAAGTAACGAAGAAACAAAATCTGTAATAAAAGAATTATTTCAGATTGATGCCCGTAGTTTTAAAGCTAAGGAGAATACAGTCGAGGTAACCTTTCAGGAGCGGCCAGATGAAAGGGTGATTGATTTACTCCTGAAGTATAACCCCATTGAGGTATGCTGTGAAGAGTTTACACCGGTTTTATCAATGACATCAACAGAATCACAATCGGATGCAGCATCAAGCAAGACACAGCGGGATTGCAAAAAAACACATCCAGCTACCGATAAGGTAAATTTAAGGAACAAGTTAAAAAAGATTGCAGAAGTATCGGCGTCGTTTGGCGAGTTTGCTAAAAAAGTATCTAAAAGTATGGGGATTGGTTCCGAGGAAACATTGGAAACAGCCATACGGTTTGCGGCAGACAGTGAAATGAGCTTGAAGGATTTAAGTGGGAGAATGTGTATATCATATTCAACACTTATGAATTTAAGCAATAAAATGTCAAATAAAGTAAACGTCAAGCTGAGCGAACTTTTACAAGAAACAAGCGTCTACAAAAATTATTTTCGTAAAATAGAATCGGGCGCAGAGGCAAATGAAGGTTATGGTATTGATTCAGATACTGAAATCCAGGATTCCAAACAGGATGAGGATGCAAATGAATATAAGGATTTGGACAGCATTTTAAAAAGAGTCGATAAGAACAATCCAGTTATAGATGACAGAATTAATTTTGTTTTGGAAGAAATGGGTATTAAAGCAGTTTTTACAGAACAGGAAATCCAACTGGAAATTAAAAATGCTGTTTTTAATGCAGCTCAAATGCAAGAAATTGCATGGGAAAAGGCTGTGAGAGATGGACAGGATGCAGATGTTATAAAAATGCAACTGTCAACTCTAATAAATGATTTCTGTGAAAGAACCAAAAGCGAGCCAATGAAGGTGAAAAAATTTATTCAGAAGTTGCAGAAAACAATAATATGGGATAGCGAAATTTCCAACTAGAAAACTAATCTTTATACTTAATCTTGGTATGAAGGGAAGGGGGCACTGAGTATTTAGTGCCCCCTTCCTTTTATATGAAATACATCTTACGAAATATTCTAAAAATTATCTCAGTAATAAAAAAGTATTGATATTTCGATAAAAACGTACTATAATTTAAAAACACAAAAGCCAATAAAATAATAGATATAAACATAGGGAATGTGATAATATTATGCAACAATATAATAAAGAAATAATTAAAAAACTAATACAATATGGTTTTGATTTAAGGCTAATATCTTTTGAATATGATATACCAATTGAAGAAATACAAAGATGTAAGCAAGAACTAGAAACGAAAAATCAATCAAAATCTGTAAATAAACCTATCAAAGAAACTGTAAAAAAGAATAAGTCTAAAAAACAACGCGTGAATAAGAAACAAGAGAATAAAAACTCAAAAGAGGAAACAGTTTCAAAAATGGAACAGATGAGAATAAAATATAATTCGCTATTTTTTTCAAGTAAAAAGAGTGAATCTAACAATATAAAAAAATTATCAAAAAAACAAGAAGAAATAATAAACTCTATTGTAGAAGAAATTGAGAGAATAGCTAAAAAAATGCCTAAACTTCCAATAATTGAAAAAAGAAGAAGCGCTAAAGAAATAGTAAGTAAATTAACTGAAATAAAAGGATATCCATTAACACTCGAACAAGCACAAAAATTACATAGTATTTTAAATCAAAAAGAAATGAATGGGCTAAGATTATCGCGAATAGACAAAATAGATTATATGATAGTTAATGCAAAAGCTATGGTGGCAAAAAGACTAGTGGAAGCAATTGATTATACTCAATCACAAACTGAAGATATAGATGAATTAGAAAACTTAGCAAAAAAATTAACATTAGATGTGCAACGATGTAATACGATAGGTGCTGGAAATTTGAGAAGCAAGATTGAAAATAAAATATTAAGAATTAGACAAATAAATAATGTAAAAAAAGATGTAGAGCCATATGTAAAAGATATTGCAAAAGATATTATAAAGGGTACATTAGATGTTGAATTAGCAAAAGAAATTATAGCTAAAGAAGCAAGTAAAAGAATAGAAACTAAATCTAAAAACAAATTTTCATTAACACTTGAACAAGAAAAAAGACAAATTATAATTCAAATAAATAAATTAATAATGGAAGGTAGGCTTGTATATGATATTCAATATCCAGAAGTTTCTATAAAGCAATTAAACGAATTGTGTGGGGGAGAACTTACTCAAGCTATAAACACAGTTGTAGAAAATTTAATTTCTAAGAAAGAGTATAAAAAAGCTAAAGATATTTGTAACAAATTTGCAAGTGAAAATAAAGAATTATATAGTTATATAAGAATGTTAGCCAATAATATAAAAAGAGCTGAGATTTCTGATATGGTAATGAAAGGTATAAATGCAAAAATGTCAGAAGTAGAAGATATAGCATATTTTTATAAAATTGAAGAAAAAATAAAAAAAGAAAAAATAAAAATATCATCAATCTCATTGGGAAAATCTGAAGACGGATTAAGATTTATTAATTTAGGAGATATTTGGCCAATAGAAAAGCAAAAAGAACAATATATATAATATTATTATTTCAAGATTAAAAAAATATGTAAAGTTTAAGAATTTAAAAAAATTACTTGTACAAAATATATTAATATGATATAGTTTAACTATATTAATAAGGAAGGTGGTACTTGCATGGAGGAAGAAGTTGTTGTTGAAAGAGAAAAAAAGACAATTTTTATAGTAGATGATGAACAACATATTGTAGACATATTAGTATATAATCTAGAAAAAGAAGGATACAACACACTACAAGCAAATGATGGAATAACTGCTGTTGACATTGCATTAAATCAAAAACCAGATTTAATATTATTAGATATAATGTTACCAAAAATGGATGGACTTTCTGTATGTAAAAGAATAAGGCATACTCTAAATGTTCCAATATTAATGTTAACAGCTAAAGATGAAGAAATAGATAAAATATTAGGATTAGAACTTGGTGCAGATGACTACGTTACAAAGCCATTTAGTGTAAGAGAATTAATGGCAAGAATTAAGGCTAATTTAAGAAAAGCAGAAATATCTTCAAGCGATAAAAAAGATGGAGAAAAACAAGATAATTCAAATAAAATAGTTGTTGGGGATTTAAGCTTAGACTTAGATAAATTTGAAGTAAGAGTTAAAGATGAAATCGTAGACTTAACTCTAAGAGAATTTGAAGTATTAAAATACTTAGCAAATCAACCAGGACAAGTTATAACAAGAGAAATTTTACTTGAAAAGGTTTGGGGATATGAATATTATGGAGATATAAGAACAGTTGATGTTACAGTTAGAAGAATTAGAGAAAAAATTGAAAAAGATACATCAGCACCAAAGATATTAATAACCAAAAGAGGAGTTGGATATTATATTGCAGCAAAATAAAAGAAGTCCCTACTGAAGTAGGGACTTCTTTATGGTGATAATTTAAGGAGATATTATGTTAAAGAGTATACAAATAAAAATAGTGCTAGTTTTTTTGATTATAGGACTAATTGTAATTGCAGGTATAGGAGGTTCATTTATATATGAACTTAATTATGCAAAAGTACAGATTCAAGGTATAAATGAAAACTCACAATTAATATTAAATATTATAGACAATGAACTATATAATACGAAATTTATAATAGGAATTGTTGCAGCTGTATTTACTGTTATATCAGTAATTGTGGGAGTATATTTAACAAAATCTGTTATAGGTCCATTATATAAATTAATAAAAAATGCTGAAAAGGTAGCATCTGGAGAAGAAACGGAATTAAAATATTTAACAGATGGAAAAAATAAAAACGAAATAGATGAATTAGTAGGTGCATTTGGAATGATGACTACCGAATTAAAGGAAAATTTAAATGAAGTTTCAAGACAAAAAAATCAGATAGAAACAATACTTTTGCATATGAGTGATGGAATTATCGCATTTAATATGAAAGGAAAAATAATCTTAGTAAATCCAGCAGCTACAAGACTTTTAAGAATAATGCCAGAGGATGAAAATTTTGAACAAATATTTAAAAGAATAAATTTAGATATTAATATGGAAAAGATTATATATTTGGAAAATTGGACATCTTCAGAACAAAGAGTAACAATAGGAGATAAATATATAAACCTATTTTTTGAACCATTTAAAGATGAAAAAGATAGACCATCTGGAGTAATGGTTATGATTCAAGATATAACTGAACATGTAAAACTAGATAACATGAGAAAAGAATTTGTTGCAGATGTATCTCATGAACTAAAAACACCAATAACTTCAATAATGGGATATGCAGATACACTATTAGAAGGAGAATATGATAAACAAACACAAGATAAATTTTTAAATGTAATAGCAACAGAAGCAAGAAGAATGGCAAAATTAGTTACAGATCTTTTAACTCTATCTAAATTTGATTCAAATCAAACTAAAGTTGAAAAAGAAGAATTTGATTTAGGAATATTAGCAAAGCAATGTCAAGAAAAATTGCAATTAGAAATAAACAAAAAATCTCAAGAAGTGGAATGTTTTGTTACAGCAAATGTACCACCAGTATATGCAAATAAAGATGGAATTGAAAGAGTAATATTAAATATACTAACAAATAGTATAAAATATACACCAGAAAAAGGAAGTATAAAGGTTTATGTTGGATTTGTATATAATGATGCATATATAAAAATAATTGATAATGGATTAGGTATACCAGAAGATGACTTAAATAGAATATTTGAAAGATTTTATAGGGTAGATAAAGCGCGTACAAGAGAAATGGGAGGAACAGGATTAGGATTATCTATTGCAAAAGAAATATTAGATACTAATAATGGTAGTATAGATATAAAAAGTGAAGTCGGAAAGGGAACAGAAGTAGTAATAAGAATACCAACAAAACAAAAAAATATATAATTATTGTATTTATTAATAAATTACGATATAATATGTTTAATGTATGGATGAAAGGAAAGTGTAATAGAATGAATGATGAAAAAAAATTTAGAATAAAAGATATATTAGAATGGGTGTATTGCATAGTAATAGCACTTGTATTGGCATTTTTGATTAGACACTTTATAGGAACACCAACAATAGTTCAACAACCATCTATGAATCCTACATTAATGCAAAATCAAAGGTTAATATTAAATAGATTTTCAAGAACAATAAAAGAGGAGCCAAAACGTGGAGATATAGTAACATTTGAAGCTCCAAGTACTTCCCATGTTTTTATGGATGAAGCAGATTTAAACAATCCTGTAGCTAAGTATGAAAAAGAACCAAAAGGAATATTTAACAAATTCACATATTATGTTTTAGAGATAAACAAAACAAGTTATATAAAAAGAGTAATAGGATTACCAGGAGAAAGAGTAAAAATTGAAAATGGAAAAGTATATATAAATGGAGAAGAATTAAAAGAAGATTATTTAGATTCTTCTGTAAAAACTTATTCTGAAAGAGGTGCATTTACAGATATAACAGTACCACAAGGAACTGTATTTGTAATGGGAGATAATAGACCACATAGTACAGATTCAAGAAGTTTTGGGTGTGTGCCTTTTGAAAAATTAGAAAGTAAAGTTTGGATAAGATTTTGGCCATTAGATGTATTTGGAAAAGTTAAATAATTATATAAGGAAGTGTAAATTTGGGCTTTAATAATCTAATTGGAAATGAGAAAGTAAAAAAATTACTAATAAAAATAATTAAAACTAATCAATTAAATCATAGTTATATGTTTATTGGACCAAGTGGGATTGGAAAAACATTATTTGCCAAAGAATTTGCAAAGATGATATTATGTCAGAATCAAGATGAAAAATGCAATAATTGCAAGTCTTGTATAGAACTTGAAAATAACAATAATCCAGACTTTATATTAATAGAGCCAGATGATGGAAAAATAAAAATAGAGCAAATAAGACAACTTCAAAAAACAATATTAGAAAAGCCAATAATATCAAATAAAAAAGTATATGTAATAAAAGATGCAGACACTATGACAAAAGAAGCAGGAAATTCTTTACTAAAAACATTAGAAGAGCCACCTCAATACATAACCATAATATTAATAGGAACAAATGAAGGAATGTTTTTAAATACTATAAAATCTAGGTGTACAAAAATTTTATTTAACAAAATAGAAGATGAAAAATTAAAAATGTTTTTAGAAAAAGAACATAACATTAAAAATGTAAAGGAAAGTATGTTAAAAACATTTGATGGAAGCATCGAAAAAGCATTAATAATAAACGGTAAAATAGATATTTACAATAAAATAGAAGAGGTATTTAGCAATATAGAAAATATAAATTTAATTGAAGCAATGAATCAATTAAATTGTATATACGAAGAAAAAGAATCTATATATGATATTTTAGATTATATAAATATAATATTGTTTAGTATTTCAAAAAATAATACATATTACATAAAATATATAAATGCTGTAGAAGTGGCAAAAAATGCAATAAGAAATAATGCTAATTATGATATGAGTATAGATAATTTATTATATAATATATGCAGTTAAACTAAAAATTAAAAGTGAGGAATCAAATTGAAGGAAATAATAGGTGTAAGATTTAAAAGACCAGGAAAGATATATTTTTTTGATACACAAGGAAGAAAAATAAATAAAGATGAATATGTCATAGTAGAAACAGCAATGGGAGAAGAATATGCTAAGGTAATAATAGCAAACAAAGAAATTGATGAAACAAAGCTAGAAACCCCATTAAAGCCAATAATAAGAATAGCAACTAAAGAAGATGCAAAACACAACAAAGAAAATAAAGAAAAAGAAAAAGAGGCTTTTGACATATGCTTAGAAAAAATAAAAAAACACAAATTAAACATGAATTTAGTGGATGTTGAATATAAATTTGATAACAGTAAAATTTTATTTTATTTCACAGCAGAAGGAAGAATAGATTTTAGAGATTTAGTAAAAGACTTAGCGGCAATATTTAAAACAAGAATTGAGCTAAGACAAATAGGCGTAAGGGATGAAGTTAAAAGAATTGGAGGGAATGGAGTATGTGGAAGGCAATTATGTTGTTGTTCATTTTTATCTAATTTTGAAACTGTATCTATTAAAATGGCAAAAGAACAAAATATATCATTAAATCCATCAAAAATTTCTGGAAATTGTGGACGATTAATGTGTTGTTTAAAATATGAACAAGATGTATATGAAGAAAAATTAAAAAAATTGCCTCGAGTAGGTGCAATAGTAAAAACACAAGAAGATGGAGAAGGAATTGTAGATTCAATAGAAACTTTAAAAGAAAAAGTAAGAGTAAAATTTAAAGATAAAGATGGATTTTTCTATAAAAAATTTAATGCTGAAGATTTACAAATAATAAAAAATGTAGAAGATGAAGATGAAATGGAAGGTATGGATAAAGAAGAAATAAAACAACTAAGAGAATTAGAAAAATTAGAGCAAATAGACAAAAACAATGTAGACCAAGATGAAATGTAAAATTAAATAAAAAATTGTAGAAATTTGTAATATTTTATTGTATAATTGGATTAGTAAATACAAAAAGGAGGGAAAAATATGGCATATAAAATTACAGATGCTTGTATAAGCTGTGGAGCATGTGCTGCAAATTGTCCAGTAGAATGTATAAAAAGAGGCGAAACAAAATATGAAATAGATGAAAGTATGTGTATAGAGTGTGGAGCATGTGCTGCAAACTGTCCAGTAGATGCACCAAAATTAGATGAATAATAAAATACAAGGAAATAGGTTTTTAACGACCTATTTTTTTATTTTATTTTTACTTGTTTTTTTGTTGTGAAGTAATTAAAACCTCCTAAAAAATAAAAAACATATTGTAAAATAAGATATTATTTATATAATAAATAAAAAGAGAGCCTCAAAATCTTTCGAAAATGAAGCTAGTTAGATATGATTTACAATTGTAAATTATGTAATAGAAATGTATTTTATCTCTCAGAATATTCTGGATGAATTTTTTTTTCATGCTTTCTTTTTTCATCCAGCTGTCTGTAGAAACTTCGAATTACATGGACATGAATTTGAGAATGGTTTGATTTTTTGCTTAAATCGATTTTTATAGCATCTGTTTTCAATGCATCATAACAATCGAAATAAAACGCTTCTCTCCAAATACAAGATGTCCGATAAAAACACCCATCACAATTAGGGCGATTTTCGCACATCTGCATATCATTGTAACTTGTCATTATTATACACTCCTTGTCACATATAAACTTTGATATTTTGATATTATACATTATTCTACAAAAAATTACAATTATTTCATAATAAAAAATACTTGACAAAAAATAAAAAATAAGTATATTATAAATAATAGTTTATTTCAAAAAATTTTAAAATCTTTTAAATTTAAAATCTAAAAAAATTCAAAAACAAAAATTAAATAAAGGAGAAGCTATGTTATCAATAGTAAAAAGTATGGCACTACATGGTCTAGATGGCTATCTTATTGACGTGCAAGTAGATGTATCAGCAGGAATTCCATCATGGGAAGTAGTAGGACTTCCAGATACAAGTGTAAAAGAAGCAAAAGAGAGGGTAAAAACTGCAATTAAAAATTCAGGATATGAATTTCAAAGTAGAAAAATAGTTATAAATTTAGCACCAGCAGATACAAGAAAAGAAGGTTCAATATTCGATTTACCAATAGCCATAGGAATATTATTAAATTTAGAACAAATTCAAATGCAAGATTTATCTAAAACTGTATTCATAGGAGAACTTTCATTAGATGGAAAACTAAATAAAGCAAATGGCGTATTGCCAATGTGTATAGAAGCTAAAAATTTAGGAATAAAAACATTAATAGTACCAACTCAAAATGCAAAAGAAGCATCGATAATAGAGGGGATTAATGTAATTGGAGTAGAATCATTAAAGCAAATGGTAGAATATCTAAATAACAATCAAAAAATTCAACCACAAAAAACAAACATTAAGGAATTATTCGAAGAAAACAATAGATATAAAATAGACTTTTCAGAAGTAAAAGGGCAAGAAAATGTAAAAAGAGCATTAGAAATATCAGCGGCAGGAGGTCATAATTTACTACTAATTGGAAGTCCAGGCTCACGGAAAAACAATGATGGCAAAAAGAATTCCATCAATACTGCCAGAATTAAGCTTTGAAGAAGCATTAGAAATAACAAAAATTCATAGTGTAGCAGGAACTTTACCAAAAGATGTACCACTAATTACAACAAGACCATATAGAGCCCCACATCATACAGTATCTGGTGTGTCGTTGGTAGGAGGTGGAAGAATTCCTAAACCAGGAGAAATAAGTCTTGCACACTTTGGAGTATTATATTTAGATGAATTACCAGAATTTAATAAAGCAACTTTAGAAGTTTTAAGAGGACCATTAGAAGATGGAAATATTACAATAAGCAGAGTAAATGCAAGTTTAACATATCCATGTAACTTTATGTTTGTAGCATCTATGAATCCATGTCCATGTGGATTTTATGGCTCAAAAGATAAAGAATGTACATGTACACCACAAGCAATAAATAGGTACATAGGAAAAATTAGTGGACCACTTTTAGATAGAATAGATATACAAATAGAAGTAACACCTGTAAAATATCAAAAACTACAATCAGATGATAAAATAGAAACATCGGAACAGATAAAACAAAGAGTAGACAGAGCAAGAAAAATACAAATAAAAAGATATGAAAACTATGGAATATATTCAAATTCAGAACTAACACCAGCATTAATAGAAAAATATTGTAAATTAGACAATGAAAGTAAAATGATATTACAAAATGCTTTCGATAAATTAGGTTTAAGTGCAAGAGCACATGGAAGAATCCTAAAAGTCGCAAGAACAATAGCAGATTTAGAAGAAAAAGAAAACATAGAACCAGTACATATTGCAGAAGCAATACAATATAGAAGTTTAGATAAAAAGTACTGGAAAAATTAAAGGAAAATATATATGAAAAAAATAGAAAAAATAGACTGTGAAGGCAAAGAATATCCTAAAAAGCTATTAGCTATTAAAAATAGTCCGAAAATAATTTATGCAATTGGAAACATAAGCTTATTAAACTCAAATAAAAAATCTATTGCGATAATTGGTTCAAGAGATTGTACAGAATATGGAAGAAATACTGCATTTAAATTTGCAAATAGTTTAGCAAAGGCTGGAAATACAATTATAAGTGGTATGGCAATAGGAATAGATGCTGTATCACATATAGGTGCAATGGAAGAAATAGGAAGAACAATAGCAGTTTTAGGTGGGGGATTTAATAAAATATATCCAAAACAAAACGAATGGCTATTTTATGAAATAATAAAAAATAAAGGATGTATTATTTCAGAATATGAACCCAATGAAGAAGCTTCATCAGAAAAATTTTTACAAAGGAACAGAATTGTAAGTGGTTTAAGTGATGCTGTACTTGTAGTAGAAGCAGAATATAGAAGCGGAACATCAGTAACTGCTAAAATTGCAAAGGAACAAAATAAAATATTATTTGCTGTTCCAAGTAATTTAGAAAGTAAAAATGGAATAGGAACTAATAAATTATTGCAAGAAGGAGCAAAAATAGCAATAGATTATAAAGATATAATTAAGGAGTTAAAAACAAAAAATGAAAAAATAAAATCTAAAAAAATGCAAGAAAATTTAGAGATAGTAAATGAAAATAAAGAATATATAGAATTAAAAGAAGAATATAAACCAATATATAATTTACTTTTATCTAATCCTAAAAATATAAATGAATTAAGTAAAATGTTAGATGTAAGTATATCAAAATTAAATAGCATTTTAACATTTATGCAAATAGAGGGAATAGTTAAACAATTGCCAGGTAATGAATTTATAGTAAATGGAGAAAGTAAATGTATCAAAAACATGTAATAGGTAAAATAGGAGAAGATATATCCTGTAAATACTTACAAAGTATAGGATACAAAATATTAGAAAGAAATTTTTTATGCAAACAAGGAGAAATAGATATAATATGCATAGATAAAAAAGAATTAGTATTTATAGAAGTAAAAACAAGAACGAATATAAATTATGGACAGCCAGTAGATGCTGTAGATATTCCCAAACAAAAACACATATATAATGCAGTAAAATACTATACATATGTAAGAAATGTAGAAGATGAATATATAAGAATCGATGTAATAGAAGTATATATAAAAAATAATAAAGCGAAGATAAATCATATAAAACAAGCAATGTAAAAATTATAAATTTTCATGAAATATCCTTGAGTTAGTACTAGCATCATTTGATTTTGTAATTAAATTGTGTTATAATATAGTTACACAAAAAAGTGAAAAGGAGTGTTTATATGAACATTGAAAAATGTAAAGCAAACCAGTATTGCACAAACTGCCCTGAGCGGATAGGATGTGAAGGTAGACCTAAACTTTATTCTTCTGTTGAGGAATTTTATGGCGCATGCCTTGCAGCAGCTAGAATCGCATTTATAATCGGTAAAATGTCAGGAAAAGAAGATTGCACCGATGAAATTATGACTGCATTGCAAAAGTTGCATAAAAAAAGAGCCAAGGAGCTGGAAGAGCATCCTACCTATTCAGCCATCTAAGTCCTATTTACACTTCTAAAATGCCAACAATGATTAAGTTGGTCATGTCTATTAGCCCACTTTTCGAAAGAATCGAGGGCTCTTTTATTGTATTAATTTACTTGAAAATTAGCGAAAAATCTGGTAATATATATAGGTATAAAGGAAGTGGAAACTAAAAATGGAAAGCTCATATTCTGAAACTAAACTGTTAATGAAAAAATACAAGATAACAGCTAATAAAAGATTAGGTCAAAACTTTTTAATAGATGATAATGTAATAGAAAAAATAGTAGAAAGTGCAGATATAAAAAAGGATGACTTAATAATAGAAATTGGACCAGGATTAGGAACATTAACAGAAAAATTACTTGAACAAGCGGGAAAAGTTATATGTATAGAATTAGATACAAGAATGATAAAAATACTAAAAGAAAGATTTATTTTATATAAAAATTTAGAAATATTAAATGAAGATGTACTTAAAGTAAATCTAAACAAAATAATAAATGAGAATCAATTATCTGGAAATGTAAAAATTGTAGCAAATTTACCATATTACATAACAACACCAATAATAATGAAACTATTAGAGGAAAAATTAAACATAGAGAGTATTACTATAATGATACAAAAAGAAGTAGCAAAAAGACTATCAGCAGTTCCAGGAGATAAAGAAGCAGGAGCTATAACTTATACAGTATATTATTATTCCGATGTTTACGAAATATTAACAGTGCTAAATGATTCATTTATACCAGCTCCAGAAGTAGAATCAGAAGTAATAAAACTAAAAATAAGGAAAGAACCAATTATAAAATTAACCAAACAGCAAGAAGAAAGATTATTTAAAATAATAAAAGTCGCATTTATGCAAAGAAGAAAGACACTTATAAATGCATTATGTAATTCCGAATTAAAAATTGAAAAAGGTAAATTAGAAGAAATATTAGCGAATTTACAAATAGATGAGAGAGTTAGAGCAGAAAATTTAACTTTGCAACAATTTAGTAAAATAGCATTAAAAGTATAAGAAAATTAAGAGATTGTAAAAATTAAAAATATATGATATAATAACCAAAAAATTATATAGTAAGGAAGCGAAAATAATAAATCAAAATGAAAAAGATTACAATAATAGTACCAGTGTATAATGTAGAAAGTTATATAAAAGAGGCTATAAATTCTGCTATACATCAATCATATGAAAATATAGAAATATTATTAATAGATGATGGTTCTACAGATTCATCAGGACTTATATGTGACGAATATGCAAAAATGGATAGTAGAATAAAAGTAATACATCAAAATAATATGGGATTATCAGGAGCAAGAAATACAGGACTAAAAAACGCAACAGGAGAATATATTATGTTTTTAGATTCAGATGATACATTTGAACCTAATGCATGTAAAGATATGCTAGAATACATAGAAGAAACAAATGCGGACTATGTTATAGCAAACTATTCAAATATGGATGAGGATGGAACTATATGGAGTAATCCAGTGTTTGATAAAAATATATACAAAAAATTCAAATTATCAATAACAGATTATGATAAATCTTTTTATATTATGAATTCTGGAGTATGGAATAAAATTTTTAGGAAAAGTTATTTAGATAGTATACATATTGGTTTTGTTGAAGGAGTTCCTGCTGAAGATGCTATATTTACTACTCTATGTTTTATGAAATCAAAAAATGTATATTATTTACCGCAAAAAGCTTATAATTATCGTCTTAGAGCAGAAGGTTCAATATCATCTAGTTGCTCTAAAAAATATTTTTCAGGAATAAATAAAGCATACAGAATTATTTATAATAACTTTAAAGAAAATGGCTATTTAGAATATTACAGATATTTTTATGCAAAAAGTGTAAATTATATATTATTTAAATTTATAGATTCAGAAATATTGACAGATGAAGAAAGAATTAGTATTTTAGAAGATATGAGATGGTTTTATACTCTAAGTTACGATTTAAAAATACCAACAGTTATAAGGTCTGTAATATATATATTAGAATCAATTGTTAATAAAGATTATGTGCAAACATTAAAGTATTTTGAAATATTAAGACAAGTAAGAAAAATGCTACCTAAAGAAGTAAAAGAAAAAATGTCAAAACCAGATGCTAAAACATACAAAGAAATAGAAAAATATAAACTAGATAATTAATTATTTATAAGTTATTTTTATAATAAAGAAGGATTGTGTGAGGTATAATATGTTTAAAATGGTATTTTCAAAATTATATGATAATGTTATTTTTACAAAACATGGGTTAAAACCTGTAGTGGAAGATTATTTTAAAACAAATGATAATATATTTTGTGTAGCAGATGGTGTAACAAGAGACGATATAAATGGTAATGCAGTTAAATATCCAGATTCAGAGCAAGAAGCAATAGAGTGGGTAAAAAATTATCCAAATCCAAGTGGTGCATATGAATCAGCTAAAATTATATGTGAATCATTTGTAGAAAATATCAATAAATTAAAAGAAGGTGAAATTACAAAAGAAGATATAGAAGATTGTATAAAAAGAGCTAATAGAAACTTAAAATCTATTAATGAAAATAGGCTAATTGATTACGTGAAAGAAGATTTCTACTGTTGTGAAGCGGTTGGAGGAATAATTAAAAAAAATAATTTATATTGTTTTTCAATAGGAGATTGTCATATTACAGTTCTAGATAGTGATTTTAATACAATATTTACTACAATAAACAATCATTTACAATTTGAAGAATATCTAAATAATATATACATAAAAGAGAATGAATTTGATTGGCAACAAGCTAGTATTCGTAAAATGGTTAGAAAAGAATTTAGGAATAACCCAAGCAAAAAATATAATGGAAAAGATGTATCTTATGGTGCACTTAGTGGAGAAGAAAATGCAGAATATTATATAGATACTTACTGCATAGATTTAGAAAATGCAAAATATATTTGTGCATATTCAGATGGGTGTGAACCATTTTTTGAAAGTAAAGAAGAAGTTAAAAATTTATTAACTAATTTAGCTAGTCTGAAAGAAAAGGGAAAAGAAAGAACATTAATTGTATACGAAAACATAAAATAGTTTTTTTACCGCAATTTCATTGACTTTTGGTAAAAATCAATATAATATATAAATATCAAAAAAAATTACTTTTAAAAGGTAGTTTGAGGAGGAAAATATGGGAGAAGTAATAGTTATAACATCAGGAAAAGGTGGAGTAGGAAAAACAACAACAACAGCAAATCTTGGTTCAGCCCTAGCATTACAAGGCAAAAAAGTAGCTTTAGTAGATACCGATATAGGGCTAAGAAACTTAGATGTTGTAATGGGACTAGAAAACAGAATAGTATATGACATAGTAGATGTAGTTGAAGAAAAATGCAAACTAAGACAAGCTCTTATTAAAGACAAGCGTTTTAATGAACTTTTTTTACTTCCAGCTGCTCAAACAAGAGATAAAAGTGCTGTAAATGAAACACAAATGAAAGAATTAACAAAAAAACTAAAAGAAGAATTTGATTACATATTAATTGACTGTCCTGCAGGAATAGAACAAGGTTTTAAAAATGCTATAGCAGGGGCTGATAGAGCAATAGTAGTTACAACAGCAGAAATATCAGCTATACGTGATGCAGATAGAATAATTGGATTATTAGAGGCCTCAGAAATAAAAAATCCAGAATTAGTGGTAAATAGACTTAAACCTAATATGGTAAAAAGAGGCGAAATGATGGATGTAGATGATATAGTTGATTTATTATCTATAGACTTAGTAGGAGTAGTACCAGATGATGAATACATAATTACACAAACTAATAAAGGAGAACCAGTTGTTTCGAACAGAAAAGCACCTTCAGGAAAAGCTTATATGGAAATTGCAAGAAGAATTTTAGGAGAAAATATTGAAATAACAATACCTGGAAGAGAAAATAAATTCTTAGAAGCAATAAAAAAACTATTTGAAAAAAAATAATTTAAAGTTGGGAGGCTAAGTAAATGTTCGAAAACATACTTGATTTTTTTAAAAACTTTAGTATAAAAAAAATGATTCCAAATAAGGAAAAGGGAAAATCAAAGGAAGCAGCAAAGGAAAGATTGCATTTAGTTTTAATGCAAGATAGAGCAAATGTATCAGCAGATTTTCTAGATCTTATGAAACAGGAAATAATAGAGGTTATAAAAAAATATATAGAAGTAGATGAAAATGCTATTGATGTTGTACTTACAAACGAGAATAAGCCAGATGGAACTAAAGGGGTACCAGCTTTGTATGCAAATATACCAATAAAAAGCATAAAAGAGGATATAAAACAATCTGAAATAACAAATAATAATAAGGATAATGATAATAGTAAAGAAGTTCAAACTAAACAAGAGAATAATAATATAAAAGAAGAAAATAATGTAGAAGAACAAAAAGAAAAGGAAGAACAAACAGATTCACAAAATTCTAATGGAGACGATAAAAAGGAGAAAGATGAAAATAAAGCTTCTTAAAAATATGGAATTTGGAATATTTATATGTTGTATAATTTTACTTGTAATAGGTTCAATTGCATTATATTCTTCAACTCAAGAAACAAACTATCAAGAGCTTAAAAGACAATTAATATGGACAGCAATAAGTATTCCTATAATGGTATGTGTAATATTTATAGATTATGAACTAATAGCAAAAGCATCGCCATTTTTTTATGGATTGTTTATAATATTATTAATAGCAGTATTGTTTACACCTGTAGTAAATGGTGCAACAAGCTGGTTTACTATTACAGAAAGTGTAAGATTCCAACCAAGTGAATTTGCTAAAGTATTTGTTATATTATTTTTAGCATATGTAATGACAAAAATTCAAGAAAAAGGAATAAATGAAATAAATAGACCAACAAAATTACTATTATTATTAGCTACTGTTGGTCTACCTGTAATTCTAATTATAAAACAACCAGATTATGGAACTGCAATTGCATATTTATTAGCAACAATATTAATATTATTTGTAAGTGGAATAGATAAAAAATATATAATAGGTTCAATTGTTTTAATTATAATAACAGTTCCAATATTATATAATTTTGTATTACCAGAACATGCAAAAAACAGAATAGATGTCTTTCTTAATCCAGACTTAGACCCAAGAGGTTCAGGATATAATGTAATACAATCTAAACTTGCAATTGGTTCAGGTCAATTATTTGGAATGGGACTATTAAAAGGAAATCAAACACAACTTGGTTTTTTGCATCCTAAAACTACAGATTTTATCTTTTCAGTTATAGGAGAAGAAATGGGGTTCATAGTTGCAGGAGCAGTTATAATTACATATGTTGTTTTAATTAACAAATCTATATATGTAGCTAAAACTGCGAAAGATGATTTGGGTTCATATATAGCAATGGGAATATGTGGAATATTTATATTTCATATGTTAGAAAATATAGGAATGACAATAGGACTTTTACCTATAACAGGGGTACCTCTTCCATTTGTAAGTTATGGAGGAAGTTCACTTGTAACAAATTTTATTTGTATTGGATTATTATTAAATATAAGTGCAAGAAGGCAAAAAACAATATTTGTAGATTAGGTGTTAGAAATGTATTTAAAAAAATTGCAAATTGATAATGTAACATTAGAAAATAATTTAATATTAGCACCAATGGCAGGTATAACAGACCTGCCATTTAGAATCATATGTAAAAGTTATGGCGTAGGACTTACATGTACTGAAATGGCAAGTTCTAAAGCTATTTATTATAACGATAAAAAAACAAAAGATATCTTAAAAGTAGATAATGAAGAAGGCGTAATACAGGCTCAAATATTTGGAAGTGATATAGAATCACTAAAAGTTGCAGCACAATATGTAAGTGAATTTGTAGACATATTAGATATTAATATGGGATGTCCAGCACCAAAGGTTATAAAAAATGGTGATGGAAGTAAGCTATTATTAGATTTAAATAAAATAGAAGAAATTATTACAGAAGTTGTAAAAGTATCTAAGGTGCCTGTAAGTATTAAAATAAGAAAAGGTTGGGATAGTGATAATATAGTAGCTACAGATGTTGCAAGGATTGCCGAAAAGTGTGGTGCAAAATTAATTACAATACATGGAAGAACAAGGCAAGAATTTTTTAGTGGAGATGTAGATTTAGATATAATAAAAAAAGTGAAAGAAAGTGTAAATATTCCTGTAATAGGAAATGGAAATATTGTAGATGAAGAAACAGCTTTAAAAATGCTAGAATATACAGGTGTAGATGGAATAATGATTGGAAGAGGAGCTATAGGAAATCCTTGGATATTTAGGAAAATAGAATACTTTTTGAAAACAGGAGAAAAAATGCCACCAATATCCAATAAAGAAAAGTTAGAAACTATTATTAAACATATAGAATTAGAAGTTGAACAAAAGGGAGAAAAGGTTGGAATTCAAGAATTAAGAAAGCATATGGCATATTATACTAAAAATTTAAAGGATGCATCAAAAATAAGAAATATAATCAATACAATATATACCCAAAAAGAGCTTATAGAATGTTTAACAAATGCTTTTTTCGAATAAAGACAAATTACATAGAATATAAATAAGAGAATAGGAAATCCTATTCTCTTATTTAGTTAATATGAAAAGTTAAACATCTACAGTCCGCTTCCAGGAAACAAATATTTTAAAACATTTCTTCCTTCGCGCTAATTATGCATATATATGTGTAGGAGCTGCCTTAGGCAGTCCACACTACAACGAATGTCTAAGCAGTACAATTATTTACTTAATTCATTATTCAATATTAAATATTCATTGCGACTAATAAGTTGCACTAAAATAGGAGGTTTTATAAAAATGAATAAAAAAATTATGTTTATAGTAGGTATAGTTTTAGTTATAATTTCTATAATTGTTTTTATTTTTTGCAAAAACGATTATAAAACATTAAAATTTGGAAATAATATAAATACATCAGCTGAAAGTATAAAAGAATATATTTTAAATTTAAGCTCTTATGAAGCAACAGTGCAAATAGAAATTATAAGTAATAAAAATACTAATAAATATTTATTAAAGCAAAAATTTAATAATCCAGATACATTTAAACAAGAAGTATTAGAACCAGCAAATATTGAAGGTACAGTAATATCATATGAACAAAATACTCTAAAATTAGAAAATACTAAACTACAATTATCTAAAATTTATGAGAACTATAACTATTTATGTAATAATAAATTATGCTTAAATACATTCGTAGAAGAATATAAAAATAGTAACGAAAAAAATTGTAAAGAAGAAAATAATCAAATAGTAATGGAGTATAAAGTTAAAGAAAATAATAAATATTGTACATATCAGAAATTATATATAGATAAAAAAACATGCAAACCTATAAAAATGGAAATAAAAGATATTAACCAAAATGTAATAGTAAACATATTATATAATGAGATAAAAATAGATAGTACAAGTAAAGATGTATTAGCATAAATAGAATTAACTATTTGTCTCGAGCCAAATTAAAATATATCAATAAAAGTTGTAATATTAGGAGTGGTAAAATGGTAGTTAAAAGAGGAGATATGTTTTATGCAGATTTAAGTCCAGTAGTTGGCTCAGAACAAGGGGGAATTAGACCTGTATTAATAATACAAAACGATTTGGGAAACAAATATAGTCCAACAGTTATAGCAGCAGCAATTACTTCACAAACAGGAAAAACAAAATTACCAACACATATACAATTAGATAGTACAGAATGTGGGTTAAAATCAGACTCAGTGGTTCTTACAGAACAAATTAGGACAATAGATAAAAGCAGGCTAAAGGAAAAAATAGGACACATAGATGATAACACAATTATAAATAGAATTAATGATGCCTTAGGTGTAAGTTTTGGACTAGAAGAATAATAAAAATAAAAATGATAAAACATGTGAATGCGTAGGAAAATAAAGCTACGCATTCATTTTTTTAACAAAAAAGACTAAAAGGTGTAATAAATGTATATAAAACAACTAAAAAATGTAGTTGCGTAAGCAAAAAAATTTCGAATTTTGTAATAAATGGAATAAATAGAAAATACTGATATTGAAAAAGGAATATAAATACTCTACTATAATATTAAGGATAATTATAAAGAAGGAGAAACTCATGAAAAGGAAATATATTAAAATTACTAGTTTAATAATTATTGCTATGATATTATTTGCATCAATAATAGGCATTTGGTATGTAACATATGGAGCAACAACTACATATGTAGTAGGAGAAAATGCAGAAGCTACTTTTAACAGTATAACAGGAGAACTTACAGTTAGAAGCACATCTGGAGTAGGAAAAATAAGTATTCGTAGTGCTGATAGTTGGGCTAATTTAGATTATCATATAGGAAAAGAAAATGTAAAAACGATAACGTTTGTTAATAAAATTTATGGTGCAGGAGGAGCAAGATATTTCGAATCATTCCTGGAAGGATATAGTAATTTAACTACTATTAATAATTTTAATTATGTAGATACATCTAAAATAACTGATATGAGTTCAATGTTTAGTGGGTGTAAATCATTGACAAGTATAGACTTAAGCAATTTTGATACATCTAGTGCAACTGATATGGAAAGTATGTTTAGTGGATGTAGCTTATTAACAAACATAGATGTAAGTGGATTTGATACATCAAATGTAACGAAAATGAGGAGAATGTTTAGTGGATGTAGTTCATTAACAAGTATAGATGTAAGAAATTTTGATACATCAAATGTGACTGATATGTGTTTAATATTTAGCGGATGTGAATCATTAACAAACATAGATGTAAGTGGATTTGATACATCTAAAATAACTGATATGAGTTCAATGTTTAGTGGATGTAGTTCATTAACAAGTATAGATGTAAGTGGATTTAATACATCAAATGTAACGAATATGAGTGCAATGTTTATAGGATGTAGTTCATTAACAAGTATAGATGTAAGCAATTTTGATACGTCGAATGCAACTTATATGAGTTCAATATTTAGTGGATGTAGTTCATTAACAAGTATAGATGTAAGTGGATTTGATACGTCAAATGTAACTTATATGGAAGACATGTTTTATAAATGTGAATCATTAAAAAACATAGATGTAAGTGGATTTGATACGTCAAATGTAACTAGTATGAAAGGTATGTTTATGATGTGTGAATCATTAACAAGCATAGATGTAAGTGGATTTAATACATCGAATGTAACTCGTATAGATGATATATTTAGTTATTGTGAGCAATTAACAAGTTTAAATATAAGCAATTTTGACATGTCATTATGCAGTTATACGAGCTATATATGTAGATGGTGTGAGAATTTAACTGATATTTATACACCTAAAAAATATAGTGAAACACGTAAAATAAGTTTACCATATTATTACTATAATTATACTAATGGGTTAGATACTAAAGCATACAATAATATAGGAGCAGAGGATTTTGAATTACCAGTACATTTAAAAAGAGGATATGGAATTGTATACAATGCAAATGGTGGGACAGGTAGTATGGATGTACAGTTAAAAAAACCAGGAATAACTGTTAATATAGCTGAAAATGGATTCTTGGGACCAGAAGGTAAAGTTTTCGATTGTTGGAGAACATCGTATACAAGTGGAACTAAATATGATGTAGGAAATGAGTATACAATGGATAGAGACTTAACATTATATGCACAATGGAAGGATGCTAGTTTAACAGTTACATTTAAAGATGGAGATAAAATAGAGGAAGTAGAAGTTAGTTTAGGAGGAAATGCAACAGCACCAGATTGGGAAAAAATAGGGTATAATCTTTCGTGGGATAGAGAATTTACAAATGTACAAGAAAACATAGTAGTAAATGCAGTATGGACACCTATTACATATAATATAACATATGTATTAAATGAAGGAGCAATAACAGATACAAATTTTGTACAAAATTACACATATGGAATAGAAGCAACACTACCTTCAAATGTAAATAAAACAAAATACGTATTTAGAGGCTGGTACGATAATGCAGAATTAACAGGAGAAGCAATAACAGCAATAGGAATAGAAGAAACAGGGGACAAAACATATTATGCAAAATGGTTAAAAGATACAGATGGAGATGGAACCCCAGATATAGAAGATACAGATACCCAAGTAAGATATACAATAGAACATTACAAACAAAATACAGACTTAACAACATATACAAAAGTAGAAACAGATACCAGTAAAACAGGGCAATTAGGAAGTACAGCAGTAGCAGAAGCAAAAACATATGAAGGATTTATAGAAAACACAACACACGAAGAAAGAGTGCCAAGTGGAACAGTAGTAGATGATGAAAGTCTAACATTAAAATTATATTATGATAGAGAAGAATATGAAATAACATATGTATTAAATGAAGGAGCAATAACAGATACAAATTTTGTACAAAATTACACATATGGAATAGGAGGAACATTACCAAGTAATGTAAGAAAAGAAGGATATGTATTTAGAGGATGGTATAAGGAAGAAGATTTTAGTGGAACACAAGTAACAGCAATAGGAATAGCAGAAACAGAAGTAAAAACATACTATGCAAAGTGGTTAGTAGATACAGATAAAGATGGAATACCAGACGAAGAAGATCCAGAAACATTAGTAAACTATACAATAGAACATTATAAGCAAAACTTAGCCAAAACAGGATATGATGAGCCAGAAAGAGAAACAAAACAAGGAAATTTAGGAAGTACAGTAATAGCATCAGCAAAAGAATATACAGGATTTAGGGAAAATACAACACACGAAGAAAGAGTGCAAAGTGGAACCGTAGTAGTAGATGGAAGTTTAGTATTAAAACTATATTATGATAGGGAAACATATAGCATAACATATGTGTTAAATGAAGGAGCAATAACAGATACAAACTTTGTACAAAACTATACATATGGAATAGGAGCAACGTTACCAAGTAATGCAAGCAAAACAGGATATGTATTTAGAGGATGGTATGAAAATAGTGATTTAAGAGGAGAAGTAAAAACAGCAATAACAGCAGAAGAAACAGGAGCAAAAACATACTATGCGAAATGGTTAGTAGATACAGATGGAGATGGAATACCAGATGAAGAAGACACAGAAACATTAGTAAACTATACAATAGAACACTATAAGCAAAACTTAGTAAAAACAGGATATGATGAGCCAGAAAGAGAAACAAAACAAGGAAATTTAGGAAGTACAGTAATAGCAGGAGCAAAAACATATACAGGGTTTAGGCAAAATATAGCACACGAAGAAAGAGTAGCAAGTGGAACAGTAGTAGCAGATGGAAGTTTAGTACTAAAGCTATATTATGATAGGGAAACATATCAAATAACATATATAGTAAATGAAGGAACAATAAATGAAGAAAATTATATCCAAAACTATACATATGGAATAGGAGGAAAACTACCAAGTGATGTAACAAAGCAAGGATATACATTTAGAGGATGGTATGAAAATAGTGATTTAAGAGGAGAAGAAAAAACAGTAATAACAGCAGAAGAAACAGGAGCAAAAACATATTATGCAAGTTGGACAGCAGATGGAAATACAACATACAAAGTAGAACATTACAAAGAAAATTTAGCCCAAAGTGGATATGATTTAGCAGAAACAGAGAATAAAGAAGGAATAACAGGAGAAAATGTAACAGCAGTAGCAAAAGAATATGAAGGGTTTGTAGAAAATAGAACAGCATCAGGAAGAATAGAAGAAGGAATAGTAAAAGCAGATGGAACATTAACATTAAAATTATATTATAATAGAGAAATATATGATATAACATATGTATTAAATGAAGGAACAATTGTAGATACAAATTATGCTACACAATATAAATATGGAATAGCAAGAACATTACCAAGTAATGTAACAAAACAAGGATATGTATTTAGAGGTTGGTATGAAAATGAAGAATTAACAGGAGAAGCAATAACAGCAATAGATGCAGAACAAACAGGAACAAAAACATACTATGCAAAATGGCTAGTAGATACAGATGGAGATGGAATACCAGATGAAGAAGATAATGAAACAATGGTAAATTATATAGTAAAACATTATAAACAAATTGGTATTACAAATCAATACAAAGCAGAAGAAGTTGAAACATTAATAGGTGCAGTAGGAAGTACAGTAACAGCCATTGCAAAACAATATGAAGGGTATGTTGAAAATACAAATGTAGTAGAAAGAATACCTCAAGGAATAGTTACAATAGATGGAAAACTAGAATTAAAGCTATTTTATGATACAATAAAACATAGCGTAGTATTTAAAGATGGAGACGAAATAGTTGAAACACAAATAGTAGAAAATAAAAAATCTGCAGTAGCACCAAGTTTAATAAAAGAAGGATATACACTAAGTTGGGATAAATCATTTGAAGAAGTAACTAGTGATTTAGAAATAAATGCAGTATGGACAAAAATAGAAGTTGGAAATAAAGCATATAAAGTTGAACACTACGCTCCAACAAAAGAAGGTTATGAATTAAAAGAAGTAGAAGAATTTCAAGATAGTATAGGACAAACAGTAGTGGCAAAACCAAAAGAATATGAAGCATATGTATTTGATGAGGAAAATCAAAATAATGTAACAACAGGAAATATAACCGAAAGTGAAGAATTAATATTAAAAATATACTATAAAATTAGAAAAATAACTGTAATATTTAAAGATGGAGAAGAAGTAATAGACACACAAGTAGTAGATTATGGAACAACTCCAAATCCACCAGAATTAACAAAACCAGGATATATAGCAAACTGGAAGGAACAAGAAAGTAATGAAACAGGGGAGAAAATATATATATTAGAATGGGTAAAAGACCCAAATTATAAAGACCCAAATCAAAATAATAATACTAATAACAATGACGATAATGGAATACCAGAAAAGCCAAGTAAATTACCTCAAACAGGAGAAAAAATGGTTGGAGCAGCAGGAGTAGTACTAATTCCTGTATTATCTGCATCATTGGTAGAAACAGTAATTTTCTATAGAAGATATCAAAAAGCAAAGCAACTAGCATTATTAAAAAATAAACTTATGAAATTCTTTTCATAAAAGAATATTATAATTAAAAAATTTAGTATAAAACATCAATTTTATATGTGAATTATTACCAAGAACTGATTGAAATTCTAAGATTTCAGTCAGTTCTTTTATAGTATAAGTGTGTAGGGACTGCCTTAGGCAGTCCGTCCTAAATAGGAATACCCAAGAAAAGTAATTATTCATTCTTCATTATTCACTATTCAATATTCATTGCAATCGGAAGATTGCACCAAAGTCCGCTCCCAGGAAGCAAATGTTTTAAAATATTTTGAACAGTCGCCATTCCCCAATGAAATTGTAAAAAATACTAACGTATTTTAACAAATTAATTGCTCACCCACGCATGGCTCCTCATCGTTCTGCAATATTTTTAAAACATTTCTTCCTTCGTGCTAATTACGATTATATAAACATATTGGCAAATTACCAGCTTTTCATAACGACAGCAACGAACAGAAATAATTTTATATATAACTATATCTATAACATGTTTAATAATAGAATTTTTGATTGTTAATTTGTTTTTTTTAAGCTAGGTAAAGAATAATAAAAAAAATTAAAAAAATTTTAAAAAGTACTTGCAAAATAAGAAATCTTATATTACAATTTAATTGAAGTGGAGCAAAGTGGTATGAAGTGGTAAAAAAATGGAACGAGGTGACAAAAAGTGTTTATAGGTGAATACGAACATAACGTAGATGCCAAAGGCAGAATAATAATGCCAGCCAAGCTAAGAGAAGAAATAGGAGATACATTCATAATTACTAAGGGATTAGATGGTTGTTTATTTGCGTATTCACAAACAGAATGGACAAACTTTGAGGAAAAGCTAAAATCTTTACCATTAGCACAAAAAAATGCAAGAAACTTTGTAAGATTCTTCTTATCTGGAGCAGTAGAATGTGAAATTGATAAACAAGGAAGATTTCTTATTCCATCGAACTTAAGAGAACACGCATCACTAGATAAAGAAATAGTAATAATAGGAGTTGGAACAAGACTTGAAATATGGAATAGGCAAACATGGAAACAATATAGTAGTGATGATAACATATCTGCAGATGAAATAGCAGAAAATATGACAATGTTAGGAATATAATCTTTTTTTAAAAAGTTTATATATATACAAAAGAAAAAATGTAATATACAAAAGATGAAAACTAAAAAAACAAAAGATAAAGTTTACAAAAGAAAAAGCATACAAAAGATAAATTATTAAAGTCTAAAGAGAAAATTGAATTTCAAAAGATAAATCTATAAGGTACAAAAGTTAATATAAGTACCAAAGATAATGTTATAAAATAAATATACTAAAGATGAAAATAAAATTTGGACAACAGTTGGTATTTTTCTAAGTACCAACTGTTTGTGCAATTAAGCAAAAAAATAGAGGTGCATAATTGGAATTTAATCATAAACCAGTATTATTAAAACAATGTATAGAAGGGCTAAACATTAAAGAAAATGGTATATATGTAGATGGAACTTTAGGAGGAGCAGGACATAGTAAAGAAATATTAAAAAGACTATCTAGTAAAGGAATGTTAATTGGAATAGATAGAGATTTTGAAGCGCTTGATACTGCAAAAGAAAGATTAAAAGATTTTTCAAATGTAAAGTTCGTACATGGAAACCATGATGATATAAAGCAAATTCTTCAAGATGAAAATATTAATGAAGTTGATGGAATATTATTAGATTTAGGAATTTCTTCGTATCAGATTGACGAAAAGCAACGTGGTTTTAGTTATATGTTAGATAGTGAACTTGATATGAGAATGGATAGGACACAAACGTTTACAGCAAAAGAACTAGTAAATACATATAAAGAAGAACAACTAAGCAATATAATATATGAATATGGTGAGGAAAAACATTCAAGAAGAATAGCAAAAAAAATCTGTGAATATAGAAAAAATAAAATCATAGAAACAACACTTGAATTAGTAGAAATAATAAAAATGGCAATGCCATATATTGATAAAAGTGCAGGACATCCTGCAAAACGAACATTTCAAGCAATAAGAATAGAAGTAAATAATGAAATAGAACCATTATATGATACTATAAATCAATCAATAGAATGTTTAAAAAACGGTGGAAGGTTATGTGTAATAACATTTCATTCATTAGAAGATAGAGCTGTAAAAAATGCATTTATAAAAGCACAAGGAAAGTGTGTTTGTCCTAATGATATACCATATTGTGTATGTGGTGCAAAAAAAATAGGAAATATAATTACCAAAAAGCCTATATTACCAGATAAAAAAGAACAAACAGAAAATTCAAGAGCCAAAAGTGCTAAACTTAGAATTTTTGAAAAAATAGTATAAAAATATAAGTAAAAAAGAAGGGGGTGAATAACTTATGGCTAGATATCAATATGAAACAAGTCCTAGAAAATTACAACCTGAATATGAAGCAAAGAAAGTAAAAAATAAAAAGAAATTGCAATCAAAACCTAAAAAGAATAAGAAGGTAGAAGTAAAAAGTGCTAAGAAAAGTCAACTGAAATTAGTTTTTTATGTAATAGTTGGATTTGGAGTTTTATTTACTATAAGTTATAGGAACTCTCTTATAAATGAAAGTTTTTCGAAAAATCAAAAGTTAAGAGCAACTTTTACAACATTACAAAAAGAAAATGAGCAGTTAAGTGTAAATATTGAAGATAGTTTAAATTTAAAAACAATAGAGCAATCTGCAAAAGAATTATTAGGAATGCAAAGACTAGAAAATTCACAAAAAATATATGTAAATTTACCAAAACAAGATTATGTTGAACCAGCATCAGAAGAAATAATAAAAGAAGAACAAGCAGATGGAATATTTAGTCAGATTATAAATTTTATATTGGGAAAATAAAGTATTATTGTTTAGAATCATAGTACTTTATTTTTTTTATTGCTCTACGTGGTTTTACCCCAGAAAAACAACTATTCACTAGCAACCGTTAGGTCGCATAAAAGTTCGATTCCAGAAAGATAAATTATATTTAACATAATGTAATTTTATAAAAAATTAATACAAAGCCCAAAAAATGTGATATAATAAAAAAATGTCAGTAAAAAATATAAATATTAGAGGGGAAAAATATGGTACAATTAGGTTTAATACATTGGGCTTTTTTAATATTATTTATTTTAATAATATTTTTAATGATTATGAAAAAAGATACAATGTTTTGTTATTTTGTAGCAATTTTAATTTTTGGATTATTTGCTACAGGTTCTGTAACTAAAGCAATATGTGGAATATTTGGAAGCTTATTATATGCCTTTAAAGATTTATCTAATCTTATTTTTGCAATTGCTTGTGTCACAGGTCTTAGTAAACTATTAGAAAAAACAGGAATATTGGAATTTTATTTAAAACCATTAACGAAACTCGTAAAAAATAAATATGTTGGATTTTGGCTAATAGGAATAATTACATTAGTAATAGCACTATTCTTTTATCCATCACCAACAGTTGTATTAATAGCAATGATGTTTTTACCAGTTGCAAAAAAAATAAAGATGCCAATAATGTGGGTAGCAGTATCACTTAACTTGTTTGCACATGGGTTTGCATCTTCAGGAGATTACATATTACATGCAGCTCATACTTTAGTGGCAAAAGCAGCAAACATTCCTGTTGAAACATTAATGAAAGCGAACATACCAATATGGATAGTAATGGGATTAACAACAGCAACAGTAGCATTTATACTATTATGTAAAAACGAAAAAAATAAAAAACAAATAGATACAGAAGAACATATAGAAAATGAATCAATTAAAGAACTAATACCAATCAAAAACAATTATAATCTTAGCAAAACAAAGAAAAAAATATTTGCTTATATGACATTAATTGTATTAGTATTAGATATTATTCTTATGTTTGCTTTACAATTAAAAACAGCTGATGCAAATGCTCTAGTTTGTGGAACAGTAATAATGATGATTTGTATTATAAGTATATTTGGCTTAAAAGGAACTAAAGAAATAGAAGATTCAATAGTATATGGAATGAAATATTCTATAGAATTATTTATTAAAGCTATACCGATGGCAGCATTCTTTTATTTAGGAGATTCAGCATTTAATACAATATATGGAGAAGGAATATTAAGTCCAGAATCAAATGGTATTATAAATGATTTAGGAGTCACACTTACAAATATCTTTTCAATTAATAAGGGAACAGCTGTAATTGTTACAGGAACTTTAGGGGCAATTACTGGATTAGATGGTTCAGGTATATCAGGAATTTCCTTAGTTGGAACAACAGCTGCGTTATTAACACAATCATTTAGCAATGGAACTGCTGTTGTTGCAGCATTTGGGCAAATATTAGCAAAATATGTAGGAGCTGGTTGCCTTGTTCCAGTAGCTGCACTTCCAGTTGCAATAGCTTGTGATATTGATGTTAGAGAATTAATAAAATTCAATTTAAAGCCAATATTAATTGGGGCAATCGTTACGGGAATAGTAACATTCTTTTTAATATAAGTATAGTAATAAACCACCTTTTTCTTTATATAATTAGTATAAAGGAAAGGTGATTTTTTGTGCTAGAAAATTATAGTATTAGTAGAATGAAAAGAATAAGAAATATGTTATTTATAACATTTTTTATTTTAACATTATTAATTTTTAGATTAGGATATATTCAACTTATTACAGGAGAAGAATTATCTGCTATGGCATATAAACAGCAATCGTTAGATAGGAAAATTAATCCAAAGCGAGGAACAATATATGATTCTACAAAGAAAAATATATTAGCTGTAAGTGCTAATGTAGAAACTGTAACAATAAATCCTGTAAATATAAAAGAAGAAGATAAAATTAAAGTTGCAAAAGCATTATCAGATATACTAGGTGTAGATTATGAAAAAACATTAAAAAAAGTAAAGAAAAGAAGTTCAATAGAAACTATAGCAAAAAAAGTTGAAAAGGAACAAACAGATAAATTAAGAGTATGGATTCAAGAAAACAATATTACATCAGGAATAAACATAGATGAAGATACAAAAAGGTATTATCCATATAGTAATTTAGCAGCACAATTTATAGGATTTTGTGGAAGTGATAATCAAGGATTAGACGGAATAGAAGCAATATATGAAAAAGAGTTAAAAGGTAGTAATGGTAGTATAGTTAAATTAACAGATGCAAAAGGTGGAGAAATTGGAAAAGAGGGAGAAAACTATATTCCAGCTGTAGATGGAAATGATATAGTACTATCTATAGATATGACAATTCAATCAATAGCAGAAAAATATTTAAAACAAGCATGTATAGATAATGTATGTACAGATGGTGGAAATATTGTTATGATGAATCCAAAAACAGGAGATATATTAGCAATGGCAACATATCCAGATTATAACTTGAATTCTCCATACGAAATAAATGATGACGAATTAAAAAATAATTGGGAAAGTCTAAATGCAATACAAAGAAATGAGAGTTTGCAAAAAATGTGGAGAAATAAGGCAATCGCAGATACATATGAACCAGGTTCAACGTTTAAATTAGTTACAGCATCAGCTGCATTAGAAGAAGGGATAACCACTACTGATAAAGAAGGAGAATTTTGTTGTACAGGTAGTATAGAAATTGCAGGTACTAGAATAAAGTGTTGGAGGCATTATAGACCGCATGGTCCAGAATCTTTAAGAAATGCATTAATGAATTCATGTAATCCAGTATTTATTGGACTAGGACAGAAAATAGGAGTAAATAAGTATTATGAATATTTACAAAAATTTGGATTTCTAAATAAAACTGGAATAAATTTGCCAGGTGAAGCAAAGGGTATATTTTTAGCACAAAATAAAGTAGGACCAGTAGAACTAGCTACAATATCTTTTGGACAGAGGTTTGAAGTTACACCATTACAGATGGTTTCTGCAGTATCTGCAATTGCAAATAAAGGAATAAAGTTACAACCAAGAGTAGTAAAAGAAATTATTGATCCCAAAACAAATGAAGTAATAGAAAATCCAGTAATAGAGAATGGTAGAGTGGTTTCAGAAGAAACAGCTCAAAATGTATTAAGTATGATGCAATCTGTTGTAGCTGATGGAACAGGAAGAAATGCAAGTGTAAAAGGATATAATGTGGGAGGAAAAACAGGAACATCAGAGGATGGAGTTAATACCAATAAATATGTTACATCATTTATTGGTGTGGCATCTATATCTAATCCAGAAGTTGTGATATTAGTAACTTTATATAATCCAACAGGAGAGGGAGGACACCATGTAGGTGTCTTTTTATTGATGTTATTTACGGATACTTAGAAAATAAGATTTGTAGTATAGAGAATGAAAAGAAAATGTAATATAAAAACAACAATAGTGAAAAAGTAAGAAAGCGTAAACAAATATAATAATGTGTAATAAAATATTAAAATAGGAATATTGAAAAGGAAAACAAATTATTGTATACTTATAGTAAGTGAGTATTTTTTAAAAGGTGGAAAGTAATATGAAATTAAAAAAATTAGTATGTGCTGTTATATGCACTATATTTGTAATTGTAATTTTAATAACAATAAATGTACAAGCATCAAATAGCTTAAAAGCTACTGTACAAACTTCAAAAGAAGAAGTAGAAAAGGAAGAAGAGATAGAAATTACATTAAAATTAGAAGAATATCAAGACATTAAAAATGGAATTAATGCCTATAAAGCAATTTTATATTATGATGAAGATACATTTGAAGAAGTGCTTGAACAAAATTTTACATGTAAAAACAATTGGGAACTTTTAAAATATAATAAAGATACAAAAGAATTTATTGCTATAAAAAAAGCAGGAAGCAAAGCTCCTGAAGAAGTGGCAAGTATTACTTTGAAAACAAAAAAAGAAGTAGAACCAAAAACAACAGAGATTAAAATTAAAGATATTGTTACATCAGATGGAAAAACAGATATTAATGTAGATGAAGCAAAACTAACAATTAATGTTATTAAAGAACAAGGAGAAATACCAGGAGAGCCAGAAAAAACAGAAAAAATTACATCTGATAAGTATAAAATAGAACAAGGATATATAGGAAGAATACTACCTAGAACAACAGTTAGTCAATTTAAACAAAATGTAACAGTAGAAAATGTAACAACAAATCCACAAATGATGTTTATAGACGAAAGCGGAGAAGTATTACAAGAAGATAGTTTAATTAAAACTGGTACAAAATTAAAAGTAGGTTCTAGTTTACAATTTACTCTTATTGTAACAGGAGATATAGATGGAGATTCAAGTATTACAATAAACGATTTAGCTTCTATAAGATTACATCTTATATCAATAAAATTATTAACAGGGATAGAATTAAAAGCAGCAGATATGGATGCAGACAATCAAGTTACTGTAAATGATTTAGCAAATATGAAATTAATATTAATAGGTTTATTAGAATTAAAATAAAAGGGAGTGAAAATAAATGCAAAAAATTATAGATATTGTAAAAGTAAAAAAAAGATTAGCAATATCAATAAGTATTTTTATAGTAATGTTTATATTAATATCTTTTGGTGTAATTTATGCAAGCAATGTTAATAAAGGAGAGTTAAATGGAGATGGAGAAATAAATTACGCAGATGTTAGTTTACTAGAATTGTATTTAATTCATTTAAGAGAAATACCAGAAGATAAATTAAAAAATGCAGATATGAATAATGATGGAGAGGTTACAGTAACAGATTTAACACTTTTAATAAGGAAAATAGAAAAAACATTAGATTATGAAGTGGAAATGAGAAATATTAAAGCAAGTAATTATTATCCAAAAAAGGAAGAAGAAATAAAATTAAGTTTTGACCTTGATGTAAGTTATGGAGAAAATGTAAAAACAATTACTGTAAATGGAAACGAATATGAAGTAACAAAAAATGAAACAGATGAAAACCAATATGAAATTACAGTAAATGTAGGAGAAATAAGTGGAGTAAAAGAATATAGATTTGAAAAAGTAACTTTAGAAAATGAAAGAGATGTTTTTGTTGATTATTTAGTTAAAATAGATGTATTAAAACAAGAACCAACGATTGCAAATTGGAAAGTGACAGAAGACATACAAAAATCAGAATTAAATATATCTTTTGACATTTTTGATCCAGATTCTGCATTTGAATCAGGAACATATAAAATTTTAGAAAAACAAGAAGATACTGAGACCGTAGAAGAGAATGTAGATTATATAAAAACAGGAACTTTAGAAAATGGTAATAATAATATAAATGTAAAAGTAGAAGAAGGAAAAAACTATAAAATTGAGTTATGTATAGAACATGACTTAGATACAGATTCTTTAGGACAAGAAGAAGATAATAAAGGATTTACAATAGAAGAGAAAAACTTAAGTCTTATTATAGATTATGAATTTGAGTTATCTGAGATAAAAACTTATAGACATAAAGAACAAGAAGAAGAACAAACAGAACAATTCTATATAGGAGAACATATATTATTAAAATTTAATAGTACAAATAAAACACAACATGTGCCACAAAAAGTAGTTGTAAATGGAAAACAATATGACTTGACAAGTGAAAATAACACATATGCAGTATTATTAGATGGATTTAATAGTGCAGGAACACATACAATTAATATAGAAAAAGTTATCTTAGATAATAGTAAGGAGATTGAAGTAAACCAAAATACACAAGTGAAATTAATAAAAAATATACCAACAGTTGCAAGATTTAGAAGTAATGAAAATGTAGAACAAAAAAATATTAGTATGCTTATTTTTATAAAAGACAAAGATAAAGCAATAACTGATTTAACTGCAAAGATACTTGATGAAGATAATAATGAAATTGCATCTAAAAATTTAACACAATATTTAAGAGATGAAAATTTAAGTGATAGTGAAGAAGTAGAACTACAAGATACATACTTTATAAATGCAGAGATAGATTTAGGAACTACAAAATTACCAGATAGATATAAAATAAGATTGGTTGCAAGTTATTGTTTATTTGAAAATGATGAAAATTATACATATACAAATGAGACTATAGCTGAAAATGAAGCTTCTTCTACACCAGTTGTTAATATAAATAATGTACAAGTATCTAACAAATATCCAGAAAAGGGAGAGAATATTACATTAACATATGAAATAGAAACAAATAAGGAAGATACTGAAATAACACATATTATGGTAAATAATTTAAGATGTATAGCAACAAAACATATAGGTGATAATGAAGATGTAACATATTCAGTAACTCTAAATGCTGGAGAAAAAGCAGGGACATTAAATTTAAATACTACAGATGTTATATTTGAAGGGAATGTAGCAGTTGGTGTAATGAATCAAGTAATGGTAGATGTTTTAAAAGATATACCTACTAGTGAAGCATTTACACAAGTAGATGATATAGAAAATAAATCAGTTACTTTAACAGCTCATATAATAGACAATGATAAAGCTTTAATTAGAGGAAGAGCTGAGTTAATTAGAAATAGTGACAACAAAGTAATAGATACTAAACAATTTGATGCTGACCATATTACATTTAAAATAGAAGGACTAGAGCTAAATACAGAATATACACTAGTTGCAAAAATGACATATGATAGAGATACAAATACAATAGAAGAACAAATAAACCAAAATTATGTGGAAGATGAGATATTTAGAAGAAGACCAATTCAATTAATTGCAGATTATGAGTTAGAAATAAGCAACTTAAAAACATATAATGGAGAAAAAGAAACAAAATATTTTGAAAGAGGACAAGAAGTAACTGTAAGTTTCGATAGTGCTAATAGAACAGAATTCTATCCAGTATATGCTATTATAAATGGAAAACAATATGAATTAGAAAAATTAGAACAAAATTATAAAACTAAAATACCAGTAGTTTCTACATTTGGTCCTAAAACAATTACAATTGAAAAAATAATTCTAAATAATACAAAAGAAATTGAATTAATGGAAAATAATGAAACACAAGTAGGAATATTAAAACTAAGACCAACTGTTACAAATTTTGGATACAGAGAAAATGAAAATAATACAAGTATTGATGTAGAATTTACAGTAAATGATCCAGAAGATGCAATAACAGATGGAACTATAAGAGTATTAAATGAAAATGGAGATAAAATAAAGGAAGAAAAATTAACTAAAACTTCAAATACAATTAGTTTTGAAAAAGGAATTTGTGAAGAATTTGAAATACAAATATTTGCAGATTATGACTTAGACACAAATCAAATTACAACAGGAGATAATGAATATGAAAACCAACAATTACTTAAAGAAGGAATTAATATAAGTCAAGAAAGATTTATTGAAATAAAAGATATAATTGGGGTAAGTCTATATTCAAAAGAAAATCCAACAGTAGAAGTTACTAATATAACAGAAGAAAACTTATCTAATTTAGATAATTACATAGTAAAAGTTAGAACAAAAGAAATGCCTTTATTTTACACTAAAATAAAAAGTTATGAAATAACAGAAGACGAAAAATTAAACTTCATTTTAGATTATGATAATGTAATTCAATATGAAAATGGAAAAAAACAAAATAAATTACAAGTTACATATGGAAAAGTAAACAATGGAGTTGCTGAAAATAAAAGTATAGAAACATTAATCGCAGAGATAGAAGCAAATCCAGATGGAGACTTTACATTAACACAAGATTATGATGCATCTTATTTGCAAACAACAGAAAACTCAATTATTAAATCTGAATTTAGAGGTACATTAAATGGAAATGGACACAAAATTCATAATTTAAACAAACCATTATTTGATACATTAGAAAGTGCAACAATTCAAAATCTTATATTAGAGAAAGTAAATTTACATGAGGCAACAAGTAAAGGAAGTATAGCAAATACTGCTACAAATACTAATATAAAAAATGTTCATATTAGAAATTTAAATTTAGTAACTAAAGCAAATGAAACAGGTGGACTTATTGGTATGTTAACGACTGGAACTATTGAAGAGTGTAGTGTAACAAACTATAATGTAACTACATCTGGACATATAAGAATTGGTGGTATTGTTGGATACATGGACGGTGGAACAATTAAGAATTGCTATGTACAAGGTGAAATGAATTCAACACAAAGTAAAGATGGTAATGGAATAGGTGGTATTTTAGGTCATGCATTAGCAACACCAATTACAATTGAAAACTGTATTACTAAAATAAATTATGTATGGACTGGTGGAGGACGTAGACTTAATGGTGCTATAATAGGACTACCATCAAATACAGCAACTGTTTTAAACAATAATGTAAGTTTATCAACAGGTACAGGGATTTATAAAGTATGTGGAGCAGCTATTAGCAGAACTTCTATTAACAATTATGAATTAGAAGAATCTGGACTAACATCAAATGCTACAGGAGAAATAGTAAAAACTATAGCAAAAAATAATATTTCAAAAGAGTTCTTTAAAGAAAGTGCAAATTTTGATGAAAGTATTTGGGATTTAGAAGGTGCTTCTTATGAAAATTTACCAAGATTAAAGGGAAATAAACAACAAGATGAAGAAGAAAACAATGAAGAGGAAGTAAACAACAATTTATATATTCCAGAATATGACAGAATAAAACACACACCAGGATTTAATACACAAAAATTAATAGCATATCATAATATACAAAAATTAATGCCATATTATGATTCAAAATATCTTGTGTTAGATAGTGCTAATATATCAAATACACATATATTAAATACAAAAACAATAAAACATATATTACCATTTGCAAATAATAAACTTGTAACATATCTAACATCAAAGGATTATGAAAGAATAACAAGCATAAAAGTTGTATTTACTGATAATACTATAGAAGAATATAATGTAAACTTTGAAAAACTTATGGGAAGTATTGCTATATATAAAATGCCAGAGTTAAACTTAAACTATGCATTTGGAAATTATATTTTAAATGAAGATTCAGAAGTTATTACTAAATTAGCTGATTATATAAAATCATTAGACTATGCTACAGTATTAGAACCACTTACTGAAGCAGCAGATAGTAGATTACATAGAGATAATTACAATAATGTGATTAAAAATATGGCAGAAGAGATTGCACTTAAAATTTTACAAAATGATGAAAATAGTGTACTTATGATAAATAATGAAATACTAAACAAAAAAATAGAGCAAGAATTGATTGGAACAGAAAAAATAAATAAAATTATATATGCATATAATTATTATGAACGTTGGTATGGATTTGAAATAGGTGGTGCAAAAGTATCTGATATTATACTATTTGAAGGTAAAATGTATTCAGACACAATGACATTTTATAATGTAGTAAAAGAAGTACTTGAAGGAAACTTAAATCCAGGAAATACAGATCAATTCTATAATAATAACCTAAAGAAATATACAGGTAGTTCGTCAATTGGATATTTCCTAGATGGTGTAATATCTAATATTGGTGGATATGAAAATGTAGATGACTGGTTTACTGAATATTTTGGAGCTAGAAATATATTAGCTGAAGTTTCAGTAGATCATATACCTGAAGTATCATACCGTGGTTGGTATCAACTTAAGAAAAATTCGAAAATGGTACTTCCAGTTATCACTTTACCAAATGATTGTGCTTATATGATTTCTGGACCTGCTCATTTACAATTTGGACCTTCTCAGTTATATCATAAAGATACTAATACGGATGCTGGAAGAACAGCGGTTAAAAATATTGTTAATAATCATGTTAAACTTGTAAAAAGTCATTTTAGTACTTTAGCAGATTCATTTGACTATGAAAAATGGAATAGATATTGTATTATGGTTTATGATTGTACAAAAATAATTACTAGTTATAAAACTTCTTATTTTCCTGGTACAAATATTGTAATAGGAACAAGCCCAGTTTATACACAAGGAAAAGTTGGTCTAGAATATCCATTTTTTAAAAACTTTAGTGAAGTTTTTGGATTATGGCAACCTGCTGGTAGTTCAGCAGGAGTTGGTAATACTGCTGGATTCCTATGGTTCCAGGCAACACCTGGACTTACTAACTTTGATACTTGGACACACGAATTTGAACATGCTTTATATGACAAAATAATGTTACATCAACGTGGATGTAGACTACAACTCGAAACACTTACAGAAGGTAATGTTGAACAACGTGTTAATTGGAGTGAAAATAATCTTGTACAAGATGTTGGACCATATTACTTTAATACATCATTCAATTTGAATAAAGAGGGTAATGCTACACAAAACTTAACACCTGAGAGAATTAATACAAAAGAAAAATTAGAAAATTATTATAAAGGACAACAAAATGCACTTGATTTGCTTGACTATATTGAAGGAAAAGCATTTATAAAATTAACACCAGAACAACAATCAAAAATTGCTACAAGAATGAATATATCTGCTGGTTGGACTTCTTGGGGAACAATTACAAAAGAACAAGCAACTGGGATGAATTTAACATCATTAGAATCATTATATGATAACAGAATTGTGCTAAGACCAGCTAATGCTTGGGGAGTAAGTGTAAGAGGTTTAAGTGTTATTAATGGTATTGGTTCTAATGATTATGGATTTGAATCTGTTTGGGTAAACCGTTGGTTTATTGGACATTTAGATGGTGGATATGCAGATGCATTTTCTACTAAACGTAATTTCTTTGAAATGTTAGGTTATGCAGGAGTTGAGGGATATGTTACTTATGGTAGTAAGGCAAGTGCAAATGACTTAGATGCAATAAAGAAAATTACTAAAATGGTAACTGGTACTGAAATGGATTGGAAACAATACAAAATGAGTAGATATGCAACAATCGAAGAAACTCTAAATAATAAATATATTGATGTTGATTTTATGATTGAAAAATTTACAGAAGCATTAATAAATGATGCTAATAAAGGAGATAGAAATATTTCTCAAAGAACAGCACTTAGAAAGGTATATTATCATTATTTAAAAAGTGCAACAAATGACTTTGTTGGTGATCCACTTGGTACAGATATTGAAATAACACATATAGGAACAGCACAAGAATTGGTAGAAAAAATTAATGCAAGACCATATGGATATTATATTTTAGATAATGACATAGATTTTTCAGAAATAAAAACAAATGTTACAAAAACATTTATGGGAAAATTAGACGGAAATGGACATAAAATAATAGGAAATACAACTCCAATTTTCCAAAAAATAAGATATGGAAGTGTTACAAATTTAGTAATAGAGAGAACTAACATTCCAAGCAATATTGCAAATGTAGGTGCTTTAGCAGCAAGAACAGAATATAGTGTATTAGAGAATATTCAAGCTAAGGAAATTAAAATGAATTTTGGTGGAAGAAATGAATTAAGTCTAATTGGTGGAGCTGTAAGTACTGTAACATATAAAGATTGTACAGCAGATGCATTAAAAGTTAAAATATCAAGTATAGAAGATATTGATAAAATTAAGCAAGACCTAGGAGGCATATTTACTATAGAAGAAGATTTAGACTTTACAGATTATACAACTACAACAAGTGCAGTTATAACAGGAATATTTACAGGAAAAATAGAAGGTAAAGGACATACAATTTCAAACTTAACAAATTTAAGCTTATTTGAAAACTTCAGAGGAACAGTAGAGAATTTGAATATTAGCAATTTTACTAATACAAGTACTGGAAGAGGAAATGGAGATTTTGTTACAGCTTTTGCTCAAGAAACATTTACAGCAACTTTCAAAAACATGAGATTTGAAAATATTACTTTATCAGGAAGAAATAATGTTGCAGTAGTAACTGGAATGGATGGAAGAGATAATGCAAATTCTGTATTTGAAAATATATCTGTTAAAAATGCTAATGTAACAGGAACAGGTGTATATGTATCTACTTTTGCTGGTAGAAAGTATGGTGGAAAAATGAAAGACATTTATGTACAAGGAACTTTAAATGTAACTGGTTCAGAAAATGCTGGATTAGTAGGTGCTATGCAACAAGGAGGAACCATTGAAAATATTATTACAGATGTTTCTGTTATAAAAACAAGTAATACATATTCAAATGTTGCAAACAGTATATTTAATGCGTCTTTAGTAGGAAATATATATAATACACCAACCATAAAAAATAGTGTTGCTTTTGGAAACATGACAGGATATACAGATACTAATGGAAATGAAGTAATTCCATATAAATTTGTAGGAGCATTAGAAGCGCAAGTAAAAGCATGTCTAACTAACTGTTATGAAGTAACAGAAGAAATTGGTGCGAGTCGTGTTAATGAGGGAACAGCTGGACACTTAGACACTGTTTCAAGACAAAACTTAAATAAAGAATTTTATAAGAACTTAGGATTTGATGAAACGATTTGGAATTTGGACAATATAAACAGTAAAGGATATCCAGAACTAAGATAATAAAATAATAAAAAAGTACTATATAGTGTATATTATATAGTGCTTTTTTGCATATATAAAGAAATATATTCCATTTACATTCGAATTTTTATTTATCTTAATATAGTTTTTATATTTATGTAACATGATTGAATTTCCTAGTTTCATGGTAGCTATTTTTTATAGTCATAAATTTAATACAAGCCTAATATTCTTTATAAAGAGATTAGGAGGTGTATTAAGTTTATGGAAAGTACAACAACATATGAAATAGAGGATAAAAAGTACACAGTAATAACAAAGAGCATAGAAAAGGCAGAAACAATAGATAAACTATATGATATTATTTGCAAACATATTATTTCGCAAATAAATTAATATGATATAGGTAGGTGAATATATGAACATAAGATATAAAGTAGCAGCTTATTTAAGGCTATCACAAGAAGATGGTGATAAAAATGTTAGTGATAGTATAGTGAGTCAAAAAAATATAATAGAAAAAAAAGTAAAAGAGCTAGGAGAAGAATTTTTTATAATAGATTATTATATTGATGATGGATACACAGGATTAAACACGAATAGACCAAACTTTCAAAGGATGGTACAGGATATAGAAAAAGGAAATATAAATTGTATTATTACCAAAGATTTATCAAGACTTTCAAGAAATAGTTTTGAAGCCAATTATTACATAGAAATGTATTTTTTAGAAAGAAATGTAAGGTATATATCAGTTCTAGATAATGTAGATACAGGAACTAAAAGTTCAAATAATGATATGATACAGTTTAAAACATTAATAAATGATTGGTATAGTAAAGACATTTCAAGAAAAATAAAATCTAGTATATGGGCAAGAAAAGAAAAAGGAATGTTCATGGCTTCAATAGCACCATATGGTTATAAAAAATCAAAAGTAGATAAACACAAACTTGTAGTAAATAAACAAGAAGCGAGAATAGTTAAAAGAATATTTAACGAGTATAGTAAAGGAAAATCAATTGAAGAAATAGTAAAACAATTACAAGAAGATAATATACCAAGTCCTAATAACAATGCAAACAATGGAGATATTAGGTATAAATGGAGAGAGGAAACAATTAGAAGAATATTAAATAATAAAATATATTTAGGACATATAGAATATGGAAAAAGAATTAATTTAAGTTATAAATCTAAAAAAGTAAAATATATTCCACAAGAAGAATGGAAAATTGCTTATAATATGCATGAGGCAATAATTACAGAAGAATTGTTTAATAAAGTTCAAGAAAAGAGAGAGATAAATAAAACAATAAAAAGAAAGAAACATAAATGGGAATTAAATGGGCTGGTTAAATGTAAAGAATGTGGAGCTAAAATGATATTAAAAGTTGAGTACAAAAGAGATAGACAAAAAGAGTTAAAGTCCAAAAAAATATGTTGTTTAAATGGACTAAACAGATATAAAGGAAAAGAATGTATAAGAGGTAGTAAAGGATTAAATGAGGAAATCCTTAATAAAATAATTTATAAGAATATAAAAGAAAATATAAGAACATTAGATAGAGATACTATAAGAAATTTAATAGTAAAAGAGCAAAATGAAGTAAGTAATGCATGTAATAATAAAGAGTTACTTAATAAGGAATTAGAAAAAATAGATAATGAAATAAAAATATTGTATTCAGATTATAAAGAAAAGTTATTAGATGAAGAAGACTATAAAAAATATTACAAAGAGAAATGTAACCAAAGAAATAGAGTAAAAAAAGAATTAGAAATTTTAAAGAGGAAAGAAAATAATAAAAAAATTATAACTAATGATGAAATAAATAAGTTAATAGAAGATATATTAGATAGAAAAGAATTTAATAAAGATATAATATCAGAAATGATATATGATATTAGAATTGACAATGATAATCAAATATATATATATTATAAATATAATGTCTTTAGGATGGTGGCTTAATATGAGGGAGTATAAGGTAGGAATATATTTAAGGCTATCAAAGGAACATGAAGAGGAAAATAATAGTATAGAGGCACAAAGGGAAATTACAACTAAGTATGCTGATAAAAAAGGATATAAGATAGTTAAGGAATATGTAGATAATGGATATTCTGGAATATTAGACAAAAGACCAGCACTTAATGAAATGATGCTAGATATAGTAAGAGGAACTATAAATATGGTAATAGTAAAAGATATAAGTAGATTAACTCGTAATAAAAATAAAACAGGGTGGTATACAGAAGTATTTTTTCCAGATAATGATGTAAGATTTATATCAGTAACAGAGTTTATAGATAGTGGTGATAGATATGAAATTGATGATAGTATAATGCTTAGAGGAATAGCAAACCAATATTATATTACAGATATATCAAAAAAAATAAAAGCAAATAAAAATGCGATGAAAGAAACAGGACAATTTGTAGAACACTATGCTCCATATGGATATAAAAAGAAAGAAAATGACAAACACAAAATAATTATAGATGAAGATGTTGCAGATAATATAAGAAAAATTTATGATATGTATATAAATGGGGAAAAAAGTAGTCAAATAGCAGAGTATCTAAATATTAATAAAATAAAAAATCCTAGTAGATATATGAAATTAAAAAATGCTACTAAAAAGTGGAGTGCAGAACAAATAAATGATATTTTAAGAAATCCATTTTATTGTCGGAAATACAATAATAAATAAGTATAATGTTAATTGTATAAATAAAACTTGTATAAAGAATAGGAAAAGAGAAACTTGGATTATTAAAGAAAATACACATGATGCAATAATTGAAAAAGAAAAATATGATAAAGTGCAAGAAATAAAAAGTGGAAAACAAGCTAAAATAAAAGTAAAGCATGAATTCTTATTACAAGATTTAGTGTATTGTGGACATTGCAAAAGAAAACTACAATATAAGATATATAAGTCAGCAGATAAAAAAAGATTTTTATCTGAAAGTAGTAGGTTTAATTGCAGTTTATTTTATAAAAAGAAATGTAAAAATAATATACATATTAAAGAAAAAGACTTAAACGAAATTATAAAAATAGCAGTTATAAGAAAAATGAATTTAATTGAAATTAAAGATAAATTGATTTATTGTTATAGAAAAAATGATAAGAATACAAAAAAGATGAGAGAGTATAAAAGTGAAATAGAGAAGTTAGAGAGGAAAAAAAGTGTTTTGTATAAAAAGAAATGTGAACAAGATATAACAACACAACAATTTAAAGTAGAATATGCAATAGCAAAAGCAAAAATAGAAAAGTTTAAAGATTTAATGGAAGAACTAGATAATAATCGTAATACACAAGAAGATGAAAGAATAGGAGAAATAATATCTCAATTTAAAAATGGAAGCTTTATAAACAATGCAATTCTAAAAGAGATAATAAATAAAATAGAAGTATATTCTAAAAATAAAATTGAAATAACTTTTAATATATAAAAGACATTGAAATTTAGCTAGAAAAGTTAAATTTATTTTTTAAAACAATAACTGCAATAAACAGAGTATAACACAAGGAGGTGTGTGATTAATTTTAACAACACACTTTAAAATTATCTAAAAATCTATACGGAATAAACTGTTAAATAAAGATAAGCTAACCATTAATATGGTAGATTCATACAAAGCATTTAATTGTAACAAAAATTTTTTATGAAATTTGAAAAAAATATTAAAAAATTAAGAATGATGTGAAAAATAAAAAAATGAATGTTTAATAAGATATATAATTATATAATATACAAATGATTGTTATAAAAATGGAATATATATATAATTAGTACAATAAAATTAATGAAAAAATTAGTAAATGCTTAGGGAAAATGACATAAGATGAAAATGTAAAAAAAGAATAACAATAAAGTAATAAAAATGACTTCATTCTGAGATATACTTGTAATAATAAAATGTTATACATTATATGTAAAAAAAGGTATTATAACATATTTACATAATTTTGGAAATGTGTTATAATAATAAAGAATGTATAGATTTATAGGTATAACCAATAAAAATCTAAATATTTATTATAAAGGAAGGGTTTTAAATGAAAACAAATAACAAATGTAAAAATATTTTTTTTCTAAGCTTTTGTTTTGCCATCGTATTAATAGCATTTTTAATACCAAATATATCTTTTGCAGCAACAGAAGATGGATACAAATATTTATCAGACGAAGACATAAATCCAACATCTGTAAAAGTTGGATGGGACATATTTCGTAAAGATCAAATAAAAGGAAATGGTAAAATATCTGTAAAAGTAGAGGGAGCATACTACTCTTTTGATAGAGGACTATGGGCTCATGCATCATCAACTATAATATATGATTTAAGAGCATATAATTATGATTATTTTACAGCATATTTGGGATTAAACCAAACAGCTTCTAGTTCTAGTAATGGTGTAATATTTAAAATATATACATCAAAAGATGGAACGAACTGGAATATAAAACATAATAAAAGTTCTAGACCAGGAGAGAATGCAGATTTTGTTAAGATAGATATAAAAACAGAAAAATATTTAAAATTAGAAGCAGATGCAAATGGTTCAAATGGAAGTGATCATTCTGTTTATGCTGATACAAAATTAATTAAAGAGGGATATCAAGAAGTAGGAGAAGAACTAGTACCTTCTATAGAAGAATTAGATACAAAAATAAAAGCTTTTGTAAATTCTAATGCAAATATAGAAACTAATCCAGAATATAAATTAACACTTTTAAAAAGAGAACTTATAAGTAGAGTTGGACCATATGCCTTAAGAAGATTTTATCTTGCAAATGATGTAAATAAAGCAACATATGAATGGCTTACAGGAGATGTGAAAGTTTTAGAATATTTTATATTAGGTGGAGAACCAGAAGGTGGATATTATAATACATTAACACAGCTTGCAAGGTTATATGATGCTTATAAAGAAGATTTTAAAATAACACAAACAACAAAATATGGTACAGTATTAGGAGATTTATATACAAGAATGGCAATTGCAATGTCATTAACACATTCTCAAAATATTGGACTATGGCTACAATCAGGTGGAGAAAATAAATCAGATGCACTAAGACGTTATCAAACATATAAAGATATGCATAAGAATGGAAATTTCATAATTTTAAGAAATACAGATGGAACACCACAGTTAAACCAAGATGGAACACCAAAATTAGATGTTACGCAATGGTTTGAAAACTATACTATAGAAGAAATGCGTTATATTTTTAACAACCTTTCAGATGATGAAGAAACATTATGGTTAAATGAATATACACAGTCATTTGTAGATCAAAATCAAAATAATTATGGAAGATATATATCACCTCACCCTTATATGGATTATAGGTGGGAAAACCTTGGTCAGCCTGAATTTTATGATCCAAATAGGAAAGAAGAGTGGGATACTCATTTTAAAGGATTATTTTCTAAATATAATGTAACTTATAGAACAGGATTAAAGAAAATATGGATGCTTTTTAGAAATCCGATAGTTCAAACAGGAGCAGTATGTGGAGGTATATCAAAAGTAGGTTCAAGTGTTCGTACATCTCATGGAATACCTTGTGTTGTTATTGGTCAACCAGGACATGCAGCTATGATTTATTATTGGCAAGATGCAAATGGAAGAGGATATTGGAATTTAGATAATGATGTATCTGGTTGGCAATTATCAGAAAAAGGAGAAAGATTACCATTAGGTTGGGGAAATGCAGGTTTATATTATGCTAGAGGTTCATATCAAGTAGTGTATGTACAATTAGCACAAGAAGCATTAAACGACTATGAAAGTTTAGTAAAATGCGAAGAAAAAGTTATGCTTGCAAAAGTATATGCAGGAAATTTAAAAGAACAAGAGCGTATATATGAAGAAGCATTAGAAATTCAATCTATAAATGTTGACGCATGGCTTGGATTAATTAATGTTTATAATTCAAATACAAATAAAACAGAAAATGATTACTATAATTTAGCAGAAAAAATAGCAAAAAATTTAAAATATTATCCATTACCAATGCAACAATTAACCAACTTAATAAAACCTAAATTAACAAGTATAGAAAATTCATATAAGTTTACACTTTTACAAACAAGAATTTTAAATGAAGCAAAAAATTTACCAAACAATACAGCAGATAAATTTACAGTAATGCAACCATCACTTACAAGATTAGAAGCAAATTATTTATTAGGACAAATGGATACGACAATAGCAACATTTTCATTTGATGGTGACGATGCAGGAAAAATAGTATTAGCAAGTCGTTTTGATGGAAGCGGTGTTCGTTGGGATTATTGTATAGATGGAAATCCAATGGGTGAAAAGGATGCTGAAAATCAATCAAAAAATTGGATTAAAGTTGATTTTTCAGCTGAAGAAGAACATAAACTACAACTAACACCAGAACAAATAGCAAGTATAACAGCAGAAGATGATATATATGTTCATATAGTTGGTGTAAATTATGATAAAAATAATTTATATAAAATAGATATAACAACATCAACTTTACCAACATTGTATAACAATGATTTAGAAAATAGAATTATAGGTGCAACAAATGTAATGCAATGGCGTTTGAATGATGACGATGAATGGACTTCATATTCTGAAGCACCAGATTTAACAGGAGATAAAACTGTAGAAATAAGAGTAGGAGCAACAGGAACAACTTTACCAAGTACATCTAGAAAATATGCATTTACAGAAGATAATCAACCAGATACTAGAAAATATATTCCTTTATCAAGAATAAGTTTACATTCATTTTCAAGTGAAGCAACAGGTGGTGGACAATATGGAAATGTTACTAACGCATTAGATGGAAATATAAATACAAGATGGCATTCAGATTGGAATGGAAATGATAGACAAAGATTTATAACAGTAGAGCTAAATAAATTAACATATATATCAGCAGTTGAATATGTTCCAGCAGGAAGTGGAAATGGATGTGTAAGTGCTGGAAAATTATATGTAAGTACAGATGGAGAAAAATGGACAGAAGTTGCCACATTTAGTGGATGGGGAAATAATGGAAATACTAAAGTTATCAATTTACCAAAAGCAAAAGAAGCTAAGTATGTAAAATTTCAAGCTACATCAAATTATGGAGATGGAAGAACTTTCATATCGGCAAAAATGTTTAATTTCTTTGAAGATGTAACTAAAATAGCTGTTGCTGATTTTAGCTTAGATGGAGAAGAAGCAGGGAAAATTAAAATAAGAGAAGAGTATAAAGATTTAAGTTGGCAATATAGTATAGATGGAACAACATGGAAAAATACTACATCATCAACACATATATTAAACCAAGAAGAATTAGATACATTAACAGAAGAAAATGATATTAAAATTAAGTTTGCTGGAAATGATACAGAATACTATATTGACTTAGATAAAAAGGTATATGATGAAACACCATACGCAAATGATTGGGAAAATAGATTAATTGGAATAAAAAATTCTAGTGAACTTGAATGGAAAATTGATGATGGTAATTGGAAATTATATACAGAAGAAGAACCAGTTGTAACAGGTAACAAAATTCTGTATGTTAGAAAAAAAGCATCAGAACAATATTTAGCAAGTGATATAGCCCAATATCAATTTACAGATGATAATCAATCAAATGATAAAAAATATATACCAATAGAGCATTTATCAGTACATGCATTTGTTTCAGAAACAAATGATGCAACTAGACCATTTTATGCAATAAATGCAATTGATGGAAATATTAATACAATGTGGCATACAGCATTCAATCAACATCTTGTTAATGAAGGCAAAAAAGCATTTTTTACAATAAAGTTAGATGAACCTAAATACATTTCTGCTTTAGAGTTTATTCATAGAAAATATAGAGATTTAGATCCATCTTTTCCAAAAACATGTAAAGTATTTACAAGTATGGATGGTGAAGAATGGATAGAGTGTGGAAAAGTAGAAAATCTTTCTCAAGAAGATAATATATGGAGAACAATTGAATGTGATAGTAATGTTAAAGGTCAATATGTAAAACTTGAAATAGAAACGTATGATATGTTTGCATCAGCAGTAATGATTAATTTATATGAAGATACAACAGCAGTAACAGCAGCAACATTTGAATTGACAGGTGAAAATGCTAAAAAAATTGTTTTATTACAGGAATTTAAAGATAAAAAGTGGAAATATTCTTTAGATTCTAAGCAAACATGGACAAATGTAAATGGTGGTGACCACGCACTTACTGATGAAGAAATAGAAAGATTAAATCCAGAGGATAAAATAATAATTGCATTTGAAGGCTTAGATAAAGAATATGTTTTATATGTTCAAAAACCAGAAGCTCCTGAAAGAGCATACGTAAATGATTTAGAAAACAGATTAATTGGAATAACCAATACTGATACTTTAGAATGGAAGATTGAAGGAGAAAGTAGTTGGAAGTCTTATGTAGAAGAAGAACCAGTAGTACAAGGAACTAAAAAGCTTTTAGTAAGAACAAAAGCAAAAGGTATAAATTTGCCAAGTGATCCAGTGGAATATAACTTTACAGAAGATAATCAAGAAGCAACAAGAAAATATATACCAATATCAAAATTAACAATAGCAGGTTTCTCAGCAGAAGATAAGGGACAAAGTGGAGCTGCATCAAATGCAATAGATGGAAATTATAATACAAGATGGTTAAATTCATCAGCAGGTACAGATAATGAAAAATATATAGTAGTAAAATTTGACTCAGCTGTTTACTTAAGTGCAATGGATTATGTACCACATGCTGAAAATGGAAAAATACTTAGTGGAAAAATTCTAGGAAGTATGGATGGAGAAAACTTCACAGAAATTGCACAAATATCAAATTGGCAAAATAATCAAAATACAAAAACAATAGACTTTAGTGATTCAGTTAAAGTAAGATATGTAAAAATAATAGGAGAAGAAACATCATATACAGGAGCAAAAAGACATGTTGGAGCAAGAATGTTTAACTTCTATGAAGATACAACCAAAAAACAAGTAGTAATTCCAACAGCACAAGTACAATACAGTACAACTACAAAAACAAATCAAGATGTAGTAGCAACATTAGTAAATCCAAGCACACAAATAATAATATTAAATAATAATGGAAGTAGTGAATATACATTTACTGAAAATGGAACATTTATATTTGAATTTGAAGATAATGAAGGAAATAAAGGAACAGCAACAGCCAATGTAGACTGGATTTGTAAAACATTACCAGAAGCAATATTTGAGTATGATATAACAACACCAACAAATAAAGATGTAACAGTAACAGTAAAATTTAAAGTAAATGGAGAATTTAGTAATGAAGTAACTATACTAAATAATGAAGGAAGTAATGAATATACATTTAGTGAAAGTGGAGAATTTACATTTAGATTTAGAGGACCTTATGGAAATGAAGGAACAGCAACAGCAAAAGTAGATTGGTTACATAAAACATTACCAGAAGCAATATTTGAGTATGATACAACAGAAATAACCAATCAACCAGTAAAAGTAACAGTAAAATTTAAAGTTAAGGGAGAATTAAGTAACGAAGTAACCATACTAAATAATGAAGGAAGTAATGAATATATATTTACTGAAAGTGGAGAGTTTACATTTAAGTTTAGAGGACCTTATGGAAATGAAGGTATGGCAACAGCAAAAGTAGATTGGATAGATACGACTATTCCAGTAGCAACAATAACATATAGTACAACAAGCTTAACAAATCAAGATGTAATAGCAACATTAACTTCAGAAGATAATATAACAATAACAAACAACGGAGGAAGTAACACATATACATTTAGTGAAGATGGAGAGTTTACATTTGAATTTGTAAATGAATTAGGAAATGAAGGAACAGCAACAGCAAAAGTAAATTGGATAGATAAAGTACCTCCAACACCAACAATTTCATACAATATTATGGAGCCAACAAACGGGGAAGTAGTAGCAACAATAAGCTTTGATAAAGAAAATGTAACAGTAGAAGGAGGAAATACATGTTCATTTATAGAAAATGGAACATTTATATTTGAATATGTAGATGAAGCAGGGAATACAGGAACAGCAGAAGCAAAAGTAGATTGGATAGATAAAACATTACCAGTAGCGACAATAACATATAGTACAACAAGCTTAACAAATCAAGATGTAATAGCAACAATAAGCTTTGAAGATGGAAGTGATGTAACAGTAGAAGGAGGAAATACCCATACATTTACACAAAATGGTATATATGCATTTAATTTTACAACTTCAACAGGAAAGAAAGGTATTGCGAAAGCAAACGTAACATGGATAGATAAAGTACCTCCAACACCAACAATGGTATATAGTACAATAGAACCAACAACAGAAAATGTAATAGCAGGAATAACATTTGATAAAGAAAATGTTAGAATAGTAAATAACAATGGAGAAAGGACATATACATTTACCCAAAACGAAACATTCACATTTGAATATATGGATGAAGCAGGAAATACAGGAAGAGTAAATGCAGTAGTAAACTGGATAGATAGAACAGCACCAACAGCGGAAATTGAATATGATATTACAGAAAAAACAAATGGAAATGTAGTAGCAAAATTAGTAAATGCTAGTGAAGATATAATAATAACAAATAATAATGGAAGCAATACACGTACATTTAGTGAAAATGGAAGATACACATTTGAATTTAAAGACTTAGCAGGAAACAAAGGAACAGCAGTAGCAAATGTAACATGGATAGACAGAAATCTACCAGTAGCAACAATAACATATAGTACAACAAGCTTAACAAATCAAGATGTAATAGCAACAATAAGCTTCAATAAAGAAAATGTAACAGTAGAAGGAGGAAATACCCATACATTTACAACAAATGGAGAATATGTATTTGAATATGTAGATGAATCAGGAAACACATCAATGACAACAGCAACAGTAAATTGGATAGATAAGATAGCACCAACAGCACAAATAAATTACTCTATAACAACACCAACAAATCAAGATGTAGTAGTAACATTAGTAGATGAAAGTGAACCAATAACAATAACAAACAATAATGGAAGTAAAACATATACATTTACACAAAACAATACATTTACATTCGAATTTGTAGATGCAGCAGGAAACGAAGGAACAGCAACAGCGACAGTAAGTAATATAGATAAAGAAGTACCAGTTGCAACGATTACATATAGCACTGAAGAACCAACAACTGGTGAAGTAATAGCAACAATAACATTTGATAAAGAAAATGTAACAGTTGTAGGAGGAAATACACATGTATTTACAACAAATGAAGAATATACATTTGAATTTGAAGATGAAGCAGGAAATAAAGGAACAGCAATAGCTAAAGTTGATTGGATTGAAAAAAATCCAGATGCACCAGTTATACTAGGAGATGTTGATGGTGATGGTGAATTAACAGTTAATGATTTAGCATTAATGAAATTACATCTAATTGACATAATAGAATTAAAAGATAATAGATTAAAAGCAGCAGATATTAATGGAAATGGCGAAGTGGATATAACTGATATAGCAAGGTTAAAATTAATGTTACTTGATTTAGATATTTAATTAATAAAATATCATGAAGAATAATAAATAACTAGAAGTTAGGAGACTAATTTCTAGTTATTTATTATTAATTAAATATTTTTTAAACAGCAAAAATTAAATTAAAATAATATGATTAAATATTATTGAAAATAACAGTATAAATATGTTATACTTGTCAATGTTAAGGAAAGGATAAAAAAATGAATTTTAAAATAACACAGAATATAGAATATATAGGAGTAAATGATAAAACTATAGATTTATTTGAAAGTCAATATGTTGTACCAAATGGCGTATCATATAATTCATATATAATGAAGGATGAGAAAAACGTAATAATGGATACAGTAGATAGAAGAGCTACTAATGAATGGATTGAAAATTTAAGTAAATGCTTAGGTAAACAAAGCGTAGACTATCTTGTTATATCGCACTTAGAGCCAGATCATTCAGCTAATGTGCAATTATTAGCACAAAAATTTCCAAAAATGAAAATTGTATTGAACAAAAGAACACAAAGTATGATGAATCAGTTCTTTGATGAAGATTTATCTGATAGATATGTTATAGTAGGAGAAGGAGAAGTTTTAGATATAGGAAAACATAAACTTCAATTTTTTATGGCACCAATGGTACATTGGCCAGAAGTAATGGTGACTTATGAACAAACCGAAAAAATATTATTTAGTGCAGATGGATTTGGAAAATTTGGTTCACTAGATGCCAAAGAAGATTGGGATTGTGAAGCAAGAAGATATTATTTTAATATTGTAGGAAAATATGGACTTCAAGTTCAACAATTATTAAAAAAAATATCAAGTGTAGATATTAAAATGATATGCCCACTCCATGGACCAATTCTAAAAGATAACTTAGACTATTATATAAGTAAGTATGACATATGGAGTAGCTATAAACCAGAAGACGAAGGAGTTTTAGTAGCATATAATTCGATTCATGGGAATACAAGAAATGCAATAGAAAAATTAGAAATAATTTTAAAAGAGAATGGAGCAAAAAAAGTAATTGCAATTGATTTAGCAAGAGCAGATATGGCAGAAGCAATAGTAGATGCATTTATATACGATAAATTAATTATAGCTTCTCCAACTTATGATGCTGGGCTATTTCCGACAACAGAGAAATTTCTAAGACAATTAGATCATAAAAATTATCAAAATAGAAAAATAGGAATAATTGAAAATGGTTCATGGGCACCGATGGCAGGTAAATGCATGATAGAAATTATAAAAAATTTTAAAGATGTAAAAATATGTGATACAATAGTTACAATAAAAACAAAGCTTAATAATGAATCAACAGAAAAATTAGAACAACTTGTTAAAGAAATTTTAAATTAGAAAGGGAGTGAAAGATATGAAATACGAGTGTACAGTATGTGGTTATATATATGATGATAGTATAGAAGCAGTTAAGTTTGAAGAGTTGCCAGAAGATTGGACATGTCCATTATGTGGAGTTGGGAAAGAAATGTTTAAAAAGGTTGAAGAATAAAAGTGGATTTATGATATATGTTGTTATGTAATTCTTCACAGGCTCAAAATGGGATTAGAGTATATACTCTAATCCCATTTTTTTATTATAGGAGAGATTTCTGAACTTTCTATAATATAAATAAATTTCACAGAAAAAATTCCAAAAAATCTTTTCGTGGACAAACAAAAATGCAGACTTTAAAAAGTTTAAAACAGAAATAATGTTATAATGTCCACTTTTGTTCTTCTAGACATTTCAATATATCTGAAATGTAATTCCTAATTTTAGTATTAAAAAATAATAAGTATCTATAATACAAAAAATTAGTAATAAAAATTTTTAAAACTAATAAACTTAAGTAAGCTGTTAGTGAGGTACGAGCTTTACAGATTACTTATGCTGTTGTGAACAGGCTGTAAACATATAAATTTGAGAGAGGTATAAAATTTTGCAAGAAAAGAACAAAATAAAACAATACTTATTAAATACAAAGAATCCATATAAAATAAAAGTGGGAGAGATGGCTATAGAAATGGAATATTCTAATAATAGCAAAACATTTAGCCAGTGTATGTTAAATATTTTAAAACAAAAATATAAAAAAGTCTAACAAATTCAAATGAACATGTAAACTAAATTAGTAAAACAAATCAAAGACAAGTAGTACTAGACAATTTTCATAAAAAATGTCCTCGATGTACAAATGTATGACTGTGGACTTTTTATGAAGATTAACTTTTGTATACGTGTTTTTTCATTTGCTATAGAAAAGGGAGGTAAAAAATTAATGGCAGGAAGAAAATCAAAATATTCTTCTAATGAAAATAATGCCATAAAGAAGAAAATATGGTCAGTTGCACTATATATAAGGCTTTCACAAGAAGATGAAGATAATCGGCAAAGATAAGCAAGAAAGTAATAGTGTAACAAGTCAGAAAACTTTACTAAACGAATTCATAGAAGAGCATGATGATTTGATAGTTTATGATACTTATATAGATGATGGATTTACAGGAACAGACTTTAATAGACCTTCATTTCAAAGAATGCTAGAAGATATGAGAAATGGAAATATTAATTGTGTAATTGTAAAAGATTTATCAAGACTTGGAAGAAATTATATAGAAGTTGGAAACTATATAGAGCAAGTTTTTCCATTATTTAATATAAGATTTATTGCCATTAATGATTTTGTAGATAGTTTTAAAAACCCATCAAGTACAAATACAATTCTGGTACCATTCAAGAACTTAATTAATGATGAATACTGTAGAGATACATCTATTAAAATAAGAACATCATTAAATGGAAAAAAGAAAAAAGGAGAATTTATAGGGGCATTTCCAGCTTATGGCTATATCAAAAATCCAAAAGATAAGCATAAATTAATAATTGACGAAAGTGTTGCAAACATTATAAAAAATATATTTGATTGGAATGTAAATGAAGGATTAGGAAAAATAGCAATATGCCATAGATTAAACGATTTAGGAATATTAAATCCTACAGGGCACAAAAAAATAGAATTAGGGCAAAATTATAACAACTACGGAATACAAGACAATACATATACATGGACACCTTCTACAGTACGAAATATTTTAAATAATGAAGTATATATAGGTAATACTGTTCAGGGAAAAAGAAGAACAAAAAGCTATAAAGTACATAAAGTAGAACAAGTGCCAGAGGAAGAATGGGTAAGGGTAGAAAACACTCATGAAGCTATTATTGATAAAGAAATTTTTGAAAAAGCACAAGAGTTAAGCAAACGAGATACAAAGGTATCTCAAAAAACAAAAGAATTATCAATATGGGCAGGATTCTTGAGGTGTGAAGATTGCAAAAGAGCAATGAATAAGAAAAGTAGTACAAATAAAAGTGGAAGTAAGTATGAATATTATATTTGTAGTACATATAGGAAAAAATCAAACAACTTATGCACAAAGCATTCTATTAAAGTGGAAAACTTAGAAAAAGCAGTGTTAAAAGCAATTAACTTACATATTAATTTATTAATTGACACAGAAGAACTTGTAAAGCAAATCAATAAAAATACATATCAAAATACTAAAAATGAAAATGTCCAAAATATGATAATTACAAAACAAAATGAGATTTCCAAAATATCAAATTTTAAAAGAACATTATATGAAGATTGGAAGAATGAAGATATTACAAGAGAAGAATATTTAGAATATAAACAAAAGTATGAAAATGATATTGAAAGATTAAAGCAAAGTATAGAAAGACTAGAAAATGAAAAGCAAAAGTATAAAAGCCAAAGCTTAAGTAGCAATGAATGGATAGAAAAATTTAGAAAGCAAAAAGGAATTACAGAGCTTTCGAGAGATATAATGATGGAACTAATAGATTATATATATGTAAAAGAAAATGGAGATATAAAAATAAGTTTTAAATTTGAAGATGAATTTAAAAGATGCTTAGAGTATATAGAATGCAATAATAAAGCATTAAACATAGAAGTAAAAGTAATTTAATCTATATACTCTTAAATATATTACTTTTCAATTTTACCACAAGCAATTTTAGTTCCAGAATTTCCACTTGGTTGAGTAGTAAAATCATCAGGAGAATCATGAATTATAACAACTTTTCCTAAAATATCTTTTATTTTAAATTTGTTTATTAAAACACTCATATAGCTATATCCATTATTTTCAATTAATGGAGGTAAATCTCCAATATGAAAAGGATGAGGACAATTAGTAGGATTTAAATGTGATTTTGCATTTGCAAATTCATCATTTGAAGTTCCAGTACAACTAGTTCCTTCATGAATATGAAAACCAAAAAATCTTCCTTTACAATGATTTTCAGATTGGGGTAGACCATTAATTTTAGCAGTAACTAAAACACCATTTTTAGTTTCCTTGAAAGTAACAATGCCATCAATTTTAGGATATTTATTTCCACCTTTTATATGTGCTTTAGCATCATAGAATATATTAGTAAACATATTAAACACCTCATAATATTATATTAAATAAATCAAGAAATGTTACAATTGTGTTGTTAAAATATACCAAGGAGGTGCTGTTGCAGCACCTGTTGGAGGAAAAGTTTTAAGTGAAGTTCTTCCATACTTAGAGCTTTCAAAGGATAATAAAGAAGAAATAGAAGAAACAATTGAAATCGAAGTACCAGAAATAAGAGAAACAAATTTAAAAGAAGCAAGAAAAATATTAAAAGAAGTGGGCTTAGAATTACAATTAGATGTTGAATTATCAAAAGAGGCAAAAGAAGATGAAATATTAATAAAAGAACAAACTCCAAAACCAGGAATAAAAGTTAATAAGGGAAGTAAAATTAATGCAGAAATATAAATTTATTAAATATTAAGAAAAATTTAATAAATATTAAAACAAAATTTGATAAAATAAGAATGCTTATATTTTTAATATAGGCATTCTTATTGTTGTATATATGCTTATATTGACGAAATATAAATAAAATAGTATAATAGAAAAGAATGTAGGGAGATGTTTATGTGGAAAATAATAAAATAGATTTTGTACTATTATGGGTTGATGATAAAGATATAGAATGGCAAAAAACAAAAAGTGAATATTTATCAGAAGATGTGAACAAAATAACATCAAATAAGTATAGAGATTGGGATAATTTGAAATACTGGTTTAGAGGCGTAGAAAAATTTGCGCCATGGGTAAATCAAATTTTTTTTGTAACTTGTAATCAAAAACCAGAATGGTTAAACGAAAATCATCCAAAACTAAGATTAGTAAATCATAGCGATTTTATGGATAAGGAATGTTTACCAACATTTAATTCTAGTGCGATTGAAATTAATTTAGGAAAAATAAAAGATTTGTCTGAGCAATTTGTATACTTTAATGATGATATGTTTTTACTAAGAAAAACAAAACCAACAGACTTTTTTGAAAAAGGATTACCAAAGGATTGTTATTTTGAATATCCAGATATAACTCCATTTTATGAAGAACAATTTCAACATCTTTTATTAAATAATAAAGGAATTATTAATTCCCATTTTTCAAAAGCTAAGCAATTAAAAAAGAATTTAGGAAAAAGATATAACATAAAATATGGAATAAAAATTAATTTAATTAATTTTATACTGTCAAAATGGCATGAGGGTTATATAGGTTTTTACAATCCGCATTTTTCTCAAGCACACTTAAAATCTACATTTGAAAGGTTGTATGAACTAGAAAAAGAAATATTTGATAATACATCTAGACATAGATTTAGAAGTAGTGATGATATTACTCAATATTTAATGAGATATTGGAATTTAGTAGAAGGAAAGTTTATACCAGCTAAAGATATTGGAAAAAAATATAATATTGGAGAACATATTGAACAAATAAAAAAAGTAATAGAAAATCAAAAATATAAAGTAGCATGTTTTAATGATAATGTTGAAAATATAGATGTAGATTATTGTAAAAAGGCAGTAATTGATTCATTCGAAAAAATACTTCCTGAAAAATCTATGTTTGAAAAATAGCTATATAAATACATATATTTAATTAGCGTACAAGGAGGATTATAGTGGAAAGAAATGAAATAAAATTCAGTGTAATTATAGTTGCATATAATATAGAAAAATATATAGAAGAAGCAATAAAAAGTGTATTAAATCAAAGTTATGATGATTATGAAATAATTATTATAGATGATTGCTCAGAAGATAACACACAAGAAGTAATAAATAAATATAGTTCTAATGAAAAAGTAAGAATATATAAAACAAAGAAAAATACAGGAACAGCAGGAGGTCCAAGAAATTTAGGAATCAAATATGCCCAAGGAGAATATATTTTATTTTTAGATGGAGACGATAAGCTATATAATGAAAATGTTTTACTAAATATAAGTAATTTAATTGGAAATAATGAATATGATTTATTATATTTAAGTTATCAAGATTTAGGAAATAAAAATGAATTAAGGATCTCAAATGAACAAAATACAACAAAAGAAGCTAGGATTATATGTGATGTTAGTTTTTCTGTTTCTAGTAGGTGTTGGAATAAAAAATTCCTAATTGATAATGATATTAAATTTATAGAAGGAATGTACTATGAAGACGAAGTATTCTGTATGAAAGCGAATGTATTAGCTAAAGAAACAACATATGGAGAATTTCCTATTTTTAATTATAGAAGAAATAGAAAAGGAAGTGTAATGTCAACACCAACTATAAAAAAATGTTCAGATTGGTATAGAATGCTTGGAGAATTGATAGATTTAATAAACATTACACCAAAACAATATAGAAATCAATTATTAAGCTTTATAAAAAATGAAAGTGATAGTTTACCAATAAGAGTAAAATCCATTTTAACAGCATTAGAAAATGATAACGGTATTCCTGTATTTCCTAGAAGGAATTATAAATATATAGATTTTATGGGGGACAAGTTTGAAAACTAGAATTATAATTGTTAGACATGCAGAAACTATAGGAAATATAGAAAAAAGATTAACAGGTAGAAATGATTATGAATTAACTCCAAAAGGAGAAGATTCAACAAAGGCATTATTTGAAGAATTAAAAAATATAAAGTTTGATATTGCATATGCTAGTACAGAAGATAGAACTACAAAAACTATCATTAAAATAGTAAAATATAACAAGATAGAGATTATTAAATTAAAAGAATTGTCAGAAATGTATTTTGGAATATATGATGGTTGGAAATGGGAAGATGTTAACAAAATAAATCCTAATATAAAAAAAACACAAGAGAAGATAAATTCTATAGAAGGAATACCAGAACAAGAATCAATGAAAGATGTTGCTAGAAGAATGTTGAAATGTATAAAAAGAATTGTTGAAGAAAATGAAGGAAAAACAATTTTAATTGCATCACATGGAGTTGCTATTGAAGCATTAATAAGAGAAATTACTGATGTTCCATTTTCAGAAGAAAGAGAAAAATATTGTCAACACAACTGTGCAATAAATGAATTGATATTTGAAAATAGTAAATTTAATATAATAAGATTAGCAGATATAAGTTATTTATGAAATAAGAAGAAAAGAAATATATAAAAAAGTAAGTATATATTTCTTTTCTTCTTATAATGATTAAAAAGGTTAGAACTATCTGTAAGAGCATTTTTTAAGAGCATTTAACAATGGGGCAGTCGCACGAAGTATGACTGGGAGTCCTTTTAAAAAATTATAATTTCAGTAGTAAAAATTAAATAAAAATTTTTAAAATTTAGATTGAAAAAATATGAAAAATATGGTAAAATTAAAAGGTAAAAAATTTTTTAGGAGGATTATTTATGAAAAAAGTTCTAAAATTAACATCAATTGTACTAATGATAATTATATTAACTGGTATAATAATAAGTACAAGTGCATATGCAGTTGAAGGATGCGATATTGAATTAAAGTCAACAAAAACACAAGTACAAAAACAAGAAGAATTTACAGTAAATGTTAACATAGCAAATATCAATTCTGAAAGAGGAATTATTTCATTGTCTGGAGTAATAGAATATGATAAGACAAGCTTAACATTAATAAAAATGGAAGGTAAAAATGGATGGGAAAATCCAACAAAAGATGTATCATATAATGAAAGCAATGGAAAATTTGCAATTGTTAGAGAGGCTGTTAATAAAAACAATGAAACAGTTTTTTCAATGACATTTAAGGTAAACGAATCTGCTACAGAAAACATGAATATTAAAATAAATGATATTGGTGTAGCTGATGGTGACAAATTATTCAAAATTAGCAAAGCAGAAACTAATGTTACTTTAACACAAGAACAAACACCAGATGAAGAATATATTACATCTACTAAATATGTTGTAGGAGATACAGATATATCAAAAGTTAATCCTAACACAAAATTTAGTGAATTTAAAAACAACATAGAAGCAAACTGCGATGTAGTTCTTACAGATAAATCTGGAAATGTTCTAGGAGATAATACTATCGTTGCAACAGGAATGATAGTAAAAGGAGGAACAACTTTAGAATATACATTAATAGTTACTGGAGATATCAATGAAAATGGAGAAGTTGATGCAACAGACCTTGGTAAAGCAAAATTACATGTTATTGAATATGAAAATTTAATAGGAATTTATCATAAGGCAGCAGATATGGACTTTAATAACAAAATTGATGTAAATGATGTTGCAAAAATTAAATTAGTATTAATTGGATTAGAATAATATATATTAAAAAAATGTTTATATTTTTATATAAACATTTTTTTTTTACTGTTTTATTATTCGAAGAAGTAATACAACACATGTAGGGACTGCCTTTGGCAGTCCGTTCTATATAGGAATTTCCAAACAATATAACCATTAATTATATTTAAATAAAAAATCTATGAAATTTTTTGTTTGTGTAAAAAATATGTATATAAACATTTTTTAAATTTTAAAAATGGTAAAAAAATGCTACATAATTAAAATAAAAGATAACATAATAAAATTACAAACAAAAAAAGGAGGAAAAATTTTATGAAAAAAATTATTAGTATTTTTACTATTTTAACAATTATAGCAATTGCTATTTTTAGTACAAATGTATTTGCAGCAGCACTAGATACTATTGATGTAAAAGTTGATAAAACAACAGTTAGACCAGAAGAAGAAGTAAAATTAACAGTTGAATTCGGACAACCTTTAGGAGCATATACATTTGATATTTCTTATGATAATAAAATATTTGATTATGTAAGCGCAGAAGGTGGAACAGCAAATGATACTGGGGATAAAATAAAAGTAGTATATCATGATCAGGCAGGTGGAACAAACCCACGAAGCAATATGAGTGTAATATTTAAAGCAAAAGAAGGAATAACTACTTCAAATCCAACAGAACTTACAGTTACAGCAGAAGGCTTAGCAAATGCAGATGCATCTGTAACATATGATGATATTACAACACCTATTGTAAAAAATATAACAGTTGAGCCAGAATATGTAGATTATAAATTAAAATTAGATTATGAAGGAGAAATAGTAAAAGATGTTGAAAAAGCAATGACTATTTCGTATTCTTCTAGCATGGGACGTTATTATGATCATGCAAGATTAATAGCAGAAGCAACTACACCTGAAGGTGGAACAGTAAAACTACTTGCTACCGATAAAGCTAGATTAGAACATGATATTATACAAAGTGGATGGGGAGATGCCCAAGGTTATGCAATAGGAGGAAAAAATGTATCTCAAGTATTACAAACAAAAGCAATGTTTAGTAAAGAAGGACAATATAATATAACTTTAAAGTTAATAGATAGAGATAATTCTGATAGTGTAATTGCAGAGCAATCATTCCAATTTGATGTTAAAGAAACAGCAACTCCAATAACACCAGAAACTCCAGAAGAAAAACCAGAAGAGAAGCCAGAAGAAAAACCAGAACAAACTCCATCTGAGGAAACAGAAAAAGAAACACCAAAACAACTACCAAAAACAGGGAACAATATATATGTTCCAGTAGCAACATTAGCAGTTTTGTTAATTAGTATATATGCAGTTTTAAATAAGAAAAGAAAGTAATGGATAATAAGATTGTTTTGTTAAAAACAATCTTATTACATAAAAGGAGTTTTATATGAAAAACAAAATGAAAAGAATTTTCAATATAACTTTATTAGCTTTAATTTGGGTTATTATAATGTGGTTGGTTATGAAGCAGTTTAAAGAATCAACTATAGAAAATAGACAAACAGAATATGAAACACAAAATCTTAGTAGCAATTATAATGAAGCAGTAATTGAAAATAACATAGAAAATCAAATTAATAAAGAATATGAAAAAGAAGAAGTAATAACAAAATATAAAGGGTATGATGTAATAGCCAAAATGGAAGTTCCAAAAATAAAACTTAAAACATATATACTAAAACAGTGTACTAATGAATCGCTTAATAAAGCAGTTGCAAAATTTTGGGGAGGAAATCCCAATGAAGTTGGAAATTTATGTGTAGCAGGACATAATGCACCAAGGAATTCTAATATGTTTTATAAATTGAAGCAATTGAAAATAGGTGATGAATTTACAATTTCTGATAATACAGTCGGAAAAGTTGAATATGAAATATACGATATTTATACAGTATTGCCAAATGATGTAAGTTGCATATCCCAAAATACACAAGGGAAAAAAGAAGTAACATTAATTACCTGTACTAATAGCTCTACAAAAAGGTTTATTGTAAAAGCAATGGAGAAAATGTAAAAATATTATAAAATCTAATGGAGATTTATATGAAAATAAAGAAAAAATATATTTTTTTTGGTATTTTAATTATAACAATATTATTAACTATAACTATATATTTAGGTGTACAAGCCTCTAACATAACGCAAGGTATAGAAAGTTTTCCCAATTCATATCAAGCATATTTAAAAGAGATAGTAAAAAAACATCCTAATTGGCAGTTTAAAGCATTATACACAAATTTAGATTGGAATTATGTTATTAGCGAAGAAAATATATATGGAAAAAATTTAGTACCTAAAAATTATTCAGATAATTGGAAAAATACAACACCTGGACAATATAACGTAGAAGTAGATAAAGGATGGGTGGATTGTTCTAAAAGAGCAATCGAATATTGTATGGATCCTAGAAATTTTTTAAATGAAGCTCGTATATTTCAATTTGAAACATTATCATATGATGAATATAGTAATAATTTAGAAAGCATAGAAAAAATATTATATGGAACCGAATTTTATAATACAAGAGTAAGTTATTTAGATATATATGGTAATACAATTAATATGAGCCAAAGGTATTCAGAGTTGATTTTATCAGCAGGACAATCGTCAAGAGTTAGTCCATATCATTTAGCATCTAGAATTAAACAGGAAGTAGGACCATTTTTGTCACATAGTTCAATTAGTGGAAATGTAGAAGGATATAAAGGATTATATAATTTTTATAATATAGGAGCAACAAGTTCATCTGAACCAATGGGAGCAATAAAAAAGGGATTGCAATATGCAAAAGATGGAAAGGGTGCATCACAGCAAATAAAAGACAAATATATAATACCATGGGATACAAAACAAAAAGCCATAACAGGTGGAGCAATTTTTATTGGATCTAGTTATATAAATGTTGGACAAAATACAATATATTTACAAAAGTTTGATGTTAATGATCAAAGAAGTAATAATTTATTTTCACATCAATACATGACAAATGTTTTAGCACCTTATAGTGAGGCAAAATCTATTTATAATGGTTATAAAAGAAGTGGAATATTGGATACACCAATGACATTTATTATACCAGTATATGAAAATATGCCAAATATTCCTACACATAGTCCCAATATCAATGATTTTGATTTTATTTATGAAAATAAAAAAGTATGTTCTACAGCTTCAAATTTAAATATTAGAACAGGACCTTCAACATCTTATGAAATAATAACATCTGTTGATAAAGAAGCAATAATGACAAGAATATATAAAGGAAATCAGCCAGGAGAAAGATGGGATAAAGTAATATTAGAAAATGGAATAGTAGGATTTGTGTATCAATCTTACGTAAGTGATAAAATAATTCAAATAGAAGAAATTAAATTAAATATAAATAGAACTACTTTAAATAAAGGAGAACAGGAAAAATTACAAGTAACTATTTTTCCACCAGAAGCAAATAAAAATAAAATTCAATATATATCAAGTAATCCTAAAGTAGCAGTAGTTGATGAAAATGGAAATATAAAGGCAATTAGTTCTGGCAAGACTATTATAACAGTTAAATCAAAAGAAAATGATGTAAGAAATCAAATTGAAATAACGGTATATAGTCCAGTTACAGATATTTTATTAGAAGATAATGAATTATATATGATTGTAGGAGAAAAATCAAAAATAAATACAATTGTTAAACCAACTGATGCAAATAATAAAACTATAAAATACAATAATACTAATGAAGAAATTATACAAGTTGAAGAAGATGGAACAATCACAGCTATAAAACAAGGGCAAGCAAAAATTATTATAAGTTCTGATGATAATTCAAATATAAAATCAGAGTGTGTAGTAAATGTAGTAGAATTCTCTAATGAAGATATTATCTTTGATGAAACATTAACTGTAGATGGGTTAAATATTAGTAAAATAGATTATAACGAAAATACAGTAGAAGATATAATTAAAAAAATTAAAACAAGCTTAACTGTAAGAATTGTGGATTATAATAATAAAGAATTAAAACTTACAGATAATGTTGGAACAGGTTGTAAAGTACAAATAGAAAAAAATGGAAAAATTATAAGGCAATATAAAATTATTATATATGGTGATGCTTCAGGAGATGGAAAAATAAATAGTATTGACTTACTTTTAATACAAAGATATATATTAGGATTAGATCAATTATTACCAATATATTTAAAGGCAAGTAATATAAATAAAGATGGAAGGAAACCAACATCTATTGATTTATTATTAATACAAAGGCACATTCTAGGATTTCAAGAAATAAAACAGTAAAAATGGAGGAGTTATGAAAAAGAGAATAATTATATTAAGTATAATATTTATAATAATGCATTTCTTTGTATATGTTTGCTATGCACAAAATGAATCAAGTACAGACTTAAAAATATTAAGGCTAGATATAGAGGGAATGGAACCAGTATTTCAAAAGGATGTATATGAATATTATTTAATTATACCAACATATATTGAAAATATTGAAATAACAGCAATTCCAGAAAACCCACAATGTGATGTATTAATAACTGGAAATACCAATATAAAAGAAGGACTAAATGTTATAAATATAGAAGTAATATTAAAAGATAAAAGCAAAAAAAATATATATACTATTAATGTAACAAAAACAGATGATAAATTAGCTGCAAATACTAATTTAGAAATATTAGCAATAAAAGATGAATTAATATCTCCTCCATTTGATTCATCTATAACAAACTATAAAGTTGAAATATCTAATAATATAACTAGCTTGAATGTTTTAGCAATTCCAGAAAATGAAGAGTCAAAAGTAATAATTCAAGGAAAAGAAAATTTGAAAATAGGAAGTAACTTAATAACAGTAAAAGTAACAGCACCAAATGGATTTACTAAAAAAGAATATAAGATTGATGTAATAAGAAGAAATCAGCAAGAAGAAATAGAAAATATACAAGAATCAGAAAAAATGGAAGAAAAATTAGAAAATGCATATAAAATTGAAAGAACAAGTATTGTTAAAGAACAAGGTTATAAAAGTCAAAATAAAGAAGACACCTATATAATAGTTGGTGTGATAATATTTGTGATAACTACAACTATAGTTTTATTAAAAAAAAAGAACAAAAACGGACATAAATGACATTTGCCATATTTAAAACATTCTATAGGAAGTTTAGAGAACTTTAATATAATATAAATAATATTAAACATTATTAAAATATTTTTACAAATATTACAAATATATTTTATTTCTAAAAGGGTATTTACTATTTATGTAAAATATGGTAGAATAATTTAAGATGTTGTAAATAAATATAAATAAAATTTATAGGAGGAGTTTTATGAAAAAAATATTAACAATAGGTGTGTCAATGTTAATTATATGTATGTTTATGGTTGGAAATATATATGCAATGAATTGCAAGGTTAATTTACAAACAGTAAAAACTGAGTTTGCAAAAGGAGAGGAATTCAGTGTTGATTTATATGTATCTGATATAGAATCAGAAAGAGGAGTTATAGCACTAACAGCAACATTAGACTATGATAAAACAGGGCTAACATTAGTAAAAATGGAAGGATTAAATGGTTGGGAAGCACCAGCAGAGGGAGCTACTTATAATTCTCAAAATGGTAAAATTGCAATAACAAGAAGTGGATTAGGAAAAGATAATGAAGTTATTTTCAGAATGACATTTAAAGTAAATGAAAATGCTACAATTAATCCTACAGTTTCATTAAAAAATATTAGTATAACAGATGCTGATATACCAGCAACATTTTCTGAAATAAAAAAAGAAATAAAATTAAAACAAACACAAACTACACCAACAAATCCAAGCGACAATCCATTACCAAATAATCCAAATCAAGGTTCAACATCAAATACCAATAAACCAAATAGCAATGTTCCTGCAAATAAAATACCACAAACAGGAGTTAATAATGTACCATTAATAATTTCAATAGTAGCAGTAACAGCAATAGCAGTATATTTTGGAATACATATAAAATTATCTAAATAAAAAATAAAAATTAAAAGCGAAAAGATTTTTAAAATCTTTTCGCTTTTAATTGTATAGGAAAAATTGATAATAAAATATATTATGATGAATATATTTTATTATAACTAATTAAAAAATAAGAAAAAAATATATACAAAAAATAGATTTAGTTATATAATAAGTTTGAAAAATGTGTCGGAGGGAAAATGAATGGAATTAAAGGAAATATTAATAGGAATAGAAGGAATAAAAGCTAAGGGAAATTTAGAATTAAATATAAAAAATATTGATTCAGATTCAAGAAATATAAAAAAAGACGGAATGTTTGTTGCAATACATGGGTTCGAAACAGATGGAGTAGAATATATTAATGATGCAATAGAAAATGGTGCTATTGCAATAATGGTTCAAGATGATACAGACATAAAAAAATTAAAAATAAGTGATGATATAACATTATTAGTAGTTCCAGACACTAGAAAAGCACTTGCAATATGTGCTTGTAATTTTTATGATAATCCATCAAAAAGTTTTAAATTAATAGGTGTAACAGGAACAAAGGGAAAAACAACAACTACATATATGATAAAAAAAATATTAGAAAAACAAGGAAAAAAAGTTGGTTTAATAGGAACAATAGCAACATATATTGGAGATAAAAAAATAGAAGAAAGTTCAAGAACTACACCAGAAAGTATAAAATTACAAAAAATATTTTATGATATGAAAAAAGAAAAAGTTGATGTTGTAGTTATGGAAGTTTCTTCTCAAAGTTTAAAATTACATAGAGTAGATGGATGTGATTTCGATATCGGAATATTTACAAATTTATCTCAAGAACATATTAGTAAAAATGAACATCCAGACATGAAGGATTATTTCGAATCAAAATTAAAATTATTTAATATGTGTAAAACAGCATATATAAATGCAGATGATATATATGGAGCCAAAATACCAAAATTAATAAATATACCAGAAATTAGTACATATGGAATAGATAATTTTTGTAATTTTCTAGCAAAAGATATTACAATAACAAACTCATATGTAGATTTTAAAGCAAAAATTGATGGTAAAAATGAGAGAGTAAAAGTATGTATTCCAGGAAGATTTAGTGTATATAATGCATTAGCTGCAATTTATGCTACTATCAAACTAGGAGCAAATGCAGAAAATATAAAAGAAGCACTTGATGAAGTCAGAGTTCCAGGTAGAAGTGAATTAGTAGATAATAAAAAAGAATTAGTTATAATGATAGATTATGCTCATACACCAGAAAGTTTAGAAAGTATACTACAAGCAGTAAAATCTTACACAAAAGGAAGAGTAATTAGTGTATTTGGATGTGGAGGAGATAGAGATTCAGTAAAAAGACCACTCATGGGCGAGGTATCAGGAAGAATAGCAGATTATACAATCATTACAAGTGATAATCCAAGAACAGAAAATCCAGATGAAATAATTTCTCAAATTGAAAAAGGAATAAAAAAGACAAAAGGTCAATATACATGTATTACAGACAGAATTGAAGCAATAAAAAAAGCAATTGAAATGGCTAATAAAAAAGATATCATTGTATTAGCAGGAAAGGGACATGAATCATACCAAGAAATAAACCATGAGAAACATCCATTTGACGAAAGGATAATTGTTAAAGAAATAATAGACAAAATGAAATAAAAACAAAAATGAAGGGTGAGAAAATTGAGTTTTCAAATAAAGATATTACTTATGTCATTTATAGCAACAGTAGTATTTTCGATATTAGTAATACCAATATTAAAAAAGTTAAAAGTTGGGCAAATTGAAAGAGATGATGGTCCAGAATCACATTTAGATAAACAAGGAACTCCAACAATGGGAGGGGTAATAATAGCAATTGCTATTACCTTAATTGCAGTATTCTTAATATGGGATTATTCAAAAGACGACATTGAGACATCTAAAAGGCTTATTCCAATTCTATTAGTAACAATTGGTTTTGGAGTTGTAGGACTAATAGATGATACAAAAAAAATTGTTTTTAAAAATACAAAAGGACTGAAACCAGCATATAAAATGATTGGATTACTTGCTATAGCAGTAATATATATTATTTATCTAGTAAATGGATTAAAGCTAGAAACAGGAACATTTATACCATTTTTAAAAATTTATATAGATTTACCAATATGGGTATATATTCCATTTGCAATATTTGTAATGCTAGCAACTACAAATGCTATAAATTTAACAGACGGCGTAGATGGATTGTCTACATCTGTATCTGCAATTATAATTACATGTTTAACAATAATATCAATAATGCTGGATATTAAAGAAATAACGATATTTGGCACAGTTGTTATAGGAGTGTGTTTAGGATTTTTATTGTTTAATATGCACCCAGCAAAAGTATTTATGGGAGATACAGGATCTTTATTACTAGGTGGGATAGTTTCAGCAATGGCATTATATTTACAAATGCCACTAATTTTATTAATAATTGCAATAATCCCTGTATGTGAGACATTATCTGTAATGTTACAAGTTACATATTTTAAAAAAACTGGTAATAGAATATTTAAAATGGCGCCACTACACCACCATTTTGAATTATCAGGTTGGGGAGAAAATAAAGTAGTTTCAATTTTTAGTATATGCACATTAATAGTATCAATTATAGGATTATTATCGATATAAATGGGAGAAGCTTATGCATTTAGAAAGGAATGTTAGAAATAATGCAAAAAAATTCTAAAAAAAATATAGAATTGAATACTAGTAAACCATTTGATTTTGTTTTGTTTATAACGGTATTAATATTATTATCTATAGGAATAGTGATGGTACTTTCTGCAAGTTCTCCATCAGCACTATCTAAAATTGGAAATAGTTATGCATATGTTACAAGACAAGCGATGTTTGCAGTCCTTGGGATAATATTATTATTAGTTATTTCTAAAATCGATTATAGAATATGGGCAAAATTTTCAAATATTGCATATTGGGCTTCATTACTAGTTCTTCTTGCAGTTGCTATACCATCAATAGGTTCAGAATCGAAAGGTGCAACAAGATGGATAGACTTAGGATTTACAACAATTCAGCCATCAGAATTTGCAAAAATAGCGCTTATAATATTTTATGCAACATGGTTAACAAAAAACAAAAATAAATTAAAAGATATAAAAACAGGATTTTTTATACCAATCATGTATTTTATACCAATAGCACTTATCTTAGTGTTTCTTCAAGACCATTTAAGTGTTACATTAGTAATAATGATAGTTATATCAATAATGATGATTATGGCAGGAACAAAGTTATCATACTTTTTAACATTCCGGAACATTAGGAGTTGCAGGAGCAGGTGTTGGAATGTATATACTTGCAAAAGTTACAGGAAAGGGAGCATTTAGATTAACTAGAATAACCACATTCTTAAATCCATGGAACGATCCAACAGATACTGGATGGCAAATAATACAAAGTCTTTATGCAATTGGTTCAGGAGGGCTATTTGGTGCAGGTTTAGGAGAAAGCAAGCAAAAATTTTTATATATTCCAGAGCCACATAATGATTTTATATTTTCAATTTTAGCAGAAGAATTGGGTTTTATTGGATGTGCAGTTGTAATAATATTATTTGCAATATTTATATGGAGAGGTCTATTAATAGCTATGAAAGCTCCAGATATGTTTGGAAGTATGCTAGCAGTTGGAATTACATCTTTAATTGGATTACAAGCAATAATGAATATAGCAGTTGTAACATCATCTATGCCTAATACTGGTATTCCATTGCCATTTTTTGGCTATGGAGGTACAGCCTTAGTAATTGTTCTTTGTGCAGTAGGAATATTATTAAATATATCTAGGTCAAGTAAAAAGGTATAAATTATATAGAAGGAGAAATACATGAAGGTTGTAATTGCGTGTGCAGGAACAGGAGGACATATTAATCCTGGAATAGCAATAGCCAATAAAATAAAAAAAGAAGATAAAATGGCTAAAATTATTTTTATTGGAACAAACCGTGGTTTAGAAAATGATTTGGTTCCAAGAGCAGGGTATGAACTAAAAACAGTAGAAGCATATGGACTTAGTAAAAAAATTAATTTAACTACCATAATAAATAATATAAAAACATTAAGAAGTATAAAAAGAGCAAAAGAAATTATGAAACAGTTTAAACCTGATATTGTAATAGGAACAGGTGGGTATATATGCGGACCAGTGATATTAGCAGCATCTAAGTTAAAAATACCTACTCTATTACATGAAAGTAATGCATTTCCAGGTAAGGCAGTTAAAATGTTAGCTAAAAGAGTAGATACAATATTAGTATCTTTTAATGAGGCAAAGCCAAGAATAAAAAATGCAAAGAAAATTGTACTTACAGGAACTCCAACAAAAATAAAAAAAATGGAAATGACTAGTGAACAAAAAGAAAAAATAATAAGCGAAGTAGGATTAAATAAAGACAAACCAATAGTTTTAATTTTTGGTGGAAGTCAAGGAGCAAAAGCAATAAATGATACAATTGTAAAATTAATTAATAGTAAATTAAATAGAAAATATCAAATAATTTGGGCTCCAGGGCAAAAGCAATATGAATACGTAAAAGAAAATATAAAAGTAAAATTAGAAGGAGTAAAAATAGTTCCATATATATATAATATGGAACAAGTGCTGAATATTTGTGATTTAGTAATATCAAGGAGTGGAGCTATGACTATAACGGAAATTTCAAAAGTAGGAAAACCTGCTATATTTGTTCCATTACCAAACGTAAGCAATAATCATCAAGAATATAATGCAAAAGTACTAGAAAATGTAGAAGCAGCATTTATTATTAAAAATGATGAATTAAACGAAAATAATTTAAATCGAAAAATAGAACAGATTATAACAAGTAAGGAAACAATAGAAAAGATGAGCAATAATGCACAAAAAATAGATATAGATAATGTTGAAGATAAAATATATGAAGAAATCAGAAAACTAACAGAAAGGTAGAACTTTTCTGTTAGTTTTTTGATTATTATAGAAAAAAACAAATTAATATGTTATATTAATTTTAAAGAGGTAATTTAAAAATATAAGGAGAAATAAAATGGAATCAAAAAATGAAGAAAAGAATGTAAAAAAAAGTACTAATAATATTGAAGATATAAAAGAATATGATGAAGAAAAAGAATATACTGCAGATGAGATTATGAATAGAATAATGAAAATTAAAAATATAGAAAATAAAGACTATGAGTTTGAATGGAACGTACCAAATGGATTAAGATTTTTATCAGATAATACAATAGATATCATATGTAAAATACTAGAAAAGGGAAATTGTAAAATAAAAGAAGTTGAAAGAAATGACAAAAGTAAATTAATTGAATTTAATTCAAATGTAACAACCATATGCTTTATAAGTAAAGAAAACGCAATAGAAAAATTAGATAAAAATGAGGTAGTAGGTTTAAATGAAAAATTTACTTATTCAAAATACTACTATGATAATAATGTTTGCGTGGGATGTAAATATGATAGGTGTCCAAAATTTTATGCAGGATATATTATATACTTAAAAAATAAAGGATTATTGCCACAAAAATTACAAGATAGAGAGGAATTTAGAAAAAACACATTTAAAAGTGACTACTTTACTTTTAAATGGGAAACTAAAAAAGGTACATTAAGCACAATTCCAGAAAAAACATTTGAATTTTGTATGGAATTATTAAACAGAGGATTAGTACATGTAATGCCAGGATTAACAGAGCAAGGACATATAAAAATATATGAACCATTTACATGTAAGGATTTTGCTTTTATGAATGATGATACTAAAAGATTGCCAAATCAAATAAATAAATACGAAAAATGGTATTACTATACAAGGTCACATAAGGAGCTACTAAAATTCTGTGATGGGTATTCATGTAGACTAGATGCATGTACAGGAACAATAGCAGGATATTTATATTATCTAAAAAGATGTGGCAGAGAAAAGCAGATAGAAGAAGAAAGAAAGTATTATAATGAGCATAAAGATGAAATAGAAAAACAAAATCAAAAAGAGAGGCAAGAAAAACTAGAATCATTAGAAAAATTAACCAATGAAAATATTAAAGAATTAAAAAAGTTTAAATATAAAATAAAAAATATAGAAAATTTAATTAATAATATTAGAATATGGAATCAAAAAAATTTACATATTACATTAGAGGGAAATGACTTAAAAATAAAAGAAATATGTGAAAATAAAATTATTGATATTTTAAAAAATACAGATAAGGTAAGAAGTGCAGCATATAGAAAAATTTCATTACAAAATATAGCAGCAGAAAATACATATATTTATACAAGTAGGACAGATGTTAATGGCAATAAATGGCCTGTTTACGATGCAACTACATTTAAACCAATACAAAATGATATGGTATTTATAATAACAGGAATTAAAGAATTTGTTAATGACTATAAATTATATAAAAATATTCCACAAAGTGAATATAAAGAGATAAGGAATAAGCAATTTGAGCATACTATAGATATGTTAACTGATTTGTCTTCTGAAAGTTATATAATATTAGATTCTACACAAGAAGAAATCGATGAGTTAATTGAACTAAACCCAAAATTGAAATTTGTTTTTCAAGAAAATAGATATAAAGTTGAAGATACTTCTATTGATGAAATGTTTGAAATATATCTAAAGGATATAAAACCAGAATTATTAGAGGAATTGAGGATTAAAGAAAAAGAAATTAAAACAAAATTTGTTGAATATGTTGGTATGAATAAAGAATTTGTACCATTTTCTGAAATAGAATTTGCAAGGTATTTAGCAGCTTATAATAATTCAAGAAATGATTTTGTATTTCCAGCAAATGTGTATAAAAAAGAGACTGTTGATGAAAGCTTAGAGAATATTATTGGAATGCAAAAAGTAAAAGAAAAAGTAAAAGAATTTGAAAAATATGCTCTTTTTACAATAAAAGCTAAAACATTAGGAATGAAACTTCAAAAATCAAATCTGCACATGGTGTTTACAGGAAATCCAGGAACAGGTAAAACAATGGTTGCAAGAATTATGGCAAAAATGCTTTATGATTTAGGATTAATTAAAGAGAATAAATTAGTGGAAGTTGAAAGAAAGGACTTGGTTGCAGCATATATTGGGCAAACTGCTATAAAAACAAGTGAAATATTAGAAAAGGCCATGGGTGGAGTTTTATTTATAGATGAAGCATATACTTTATATAATAAAGCTGAAAATGATTTTGGAAAAGAAGCAATATCAACAATTATTAAGACAATGGAAGATAAAAAAGATGAAATAGTAATAATATTTGCTGGATATAGAGATGAGATGTTTGATTTTTTAAAAATTAATCCAGGAATTAAATCGAGAATAGGGTATACATTTGACTTTTTGGATTATACATCAAATGAATTAACCCAAATGTTTGTAAAGAAAACTGAAAAAATGGGATTTACATTGGAGAGTGGTGTTGAGAAAAAAATCAATGAAATTTGTGAATACTTTACAGGCAAAAAGTCTTTTGGAAATGGAAGATTTATTGATAAATTAATTCAAGAAGTAATTATAAACCATGCAGTAAATAGTAGTAAAGAAGTAAAGAAAATAGTTATTAAAGATATTCCTAATATTGAAGAGCTAAACAATTCAAATTCATCAGGAAAAACAGCAACCGAATTAATGGAAAATTTGATTGGAATGAAGGAAATAAAAGAAAAGTTAAAAGAGTTTGAAGCATATATAAGTTTTTTAAAAGAAGCCAAGGAAAATAATATAAAAATTCCAAAACAAAATATACATATGGTATTTACAGGAAATTCTGGAACTGGAAAAACGACAGTAGCAAGGATTGTGGCAGAAGCATTATATGATTTAGGAGTAATACATGAGAACAAATTAGTAGAAGTTGAAAGAAAAGATTTGGTTGCCGAATATGTTGGGCAAACAGCAATAAAAACAGCAAATGTTATAGAAAAAGCCATGGGTGGAGTTTTATTTATAGATGAAGCATATACTTTATATAATAAATCTGAAAGTGATTTTGGACAAGAAGCATTAGCTACTATAATAAAAGCAATGGAAGATAAAAAAGACGAAATAGTAATAATATTTGCAGGATATAAAAAAGAGATGCAAAACTTTATGGCTATGAATTCTGGTGTTTTTTCAAGAATAGGGTATACATTTGATTTTCCTGATTATGACGAAAATGAATACTGTGAAATATTTTATAAAAAAGTAGAATCTGCGAATATGAAACTAGAAGAAGATGCAAAAGAAAATGTATTAATATTAATGAAATACTTTCATAATGTAGAAAACATAGGAAATGGAAGATTTGTTGATAAAGTAATGCAAGAAACATTAATGAAACATGCTAAAAATAAAGAAAGAAAAATAGATACAATAAAAAAAGAAGAAATTCCTACAATTCAAGAAATGACAAAACAAATTTTTAATGGGAACTATATGATAGATCCAAGTAGAATTACTAACGAAGATAAAAAAGAAGTTGCTATACATGAAGTAGGACATGCTCTTTTAAGATATTTATTATTTGAGACACCAGGAATAAAAAAGATAGTTATTAATGCAGAAGGAACTGGAACTCTTGGGTATGTTTCATATAACGAAGAGACAATGAAATACACTTCTAAAAAATCTGAAATATTAAATAGAATTATGGTATCAATGGGAGGCATGGCTGCTGAAAAAGTCTATTTAGGAGAATTTGCAAATGGAAATTCAAGCGATTTAGAAAAAGCAACTGAACTTGCTAAGAATATGGTGGCAACTTATGGTATGTCAGAATTAGGATATGGTCAAATAAAAAACCCAGACAATAGAATGTCAGAAATAATGCAAAATGAAATAAATAAAATTTTAGAAGAATGCTTTGAAAAAACACAAGAAAAAATAGAACAAAATAAAGAAAAAATGGATAAAATAATAGCATATCTAATGGAAAAAACTGAAATAGATGAAGAAGAATTTATTAAAGTATACAAAGAAAAAAATAGCTAATAAGAAGTGTATGGGCGCCCTTTGGGCGTCCGTTTTCAATAAAATGCAAAAAAGTTCCTTTAACAAAGCATAATTCTAATGTTACTGTCAAAATATAATTATTTTATATTAAAAAATTATCAAATACTTTGAAAAAATAAAAAAAAGTGATATAATATTAAGGCTATTTGAAAAGGAGAGAATTTTTTATGGAAAAGCAACCTGAAAAAGAAGAAAAAAAACCTAAAGATAGATATATAGAATTTAAAGATTTAATAAACACATTTTATGAAGATGAAGATAATTATATAGAAGAAACTACAATTTCTCATTCACGAATATTAGATAAAAATATAAACTTAATTCCAAAATTAATATATGATAAATACACTAAGGAATTGAAACTTGAATTAAAAATAGGAAACTCAAATCAATTATATAAAATAAAAGATATAATAAGCTTTTATGAAAAAATGAAAAATAAAGAAATATATAAATATGGTACAAAACTTGAATTTTTGCATACAGAAGAATCGTTTAATAAAGATAGTATAGAATTACTAAAATTTGTAATGAAAAATGCGGAAATAATGAAATATTTAACAAATACTTCAAATAACTTATATAAAAATTATGGACCAATGCAAAATAATTCAGGTATTATATTAAGCAATACATCTCTTGACGAACTATTTTCTATACTTAAAGGAAAAAATGTATTATTTGAAAAAGATTATATAACAAATGAAGTCTTATTTACAGAAGAAAAGCCAGACATAAAATTTGAAATTGGAAAAGAAAATGAAGAAGAATATAAAATTGTATGTAATATAGATACATATAATACATACGAAGTTTTTTATGGAAAAGAGAATATATATTTATTATATAACAACTCTTTATATCAATGTGAAAATTCATATAAAGAATCAACTTTAAAAATATTAGATGTATTTAAAAGGAACTATACAAGCAAAATAAAATTTGCAAAGGAGCAATTGCCAAATTTTTTCTCAATAATTTTACCAAAAGTAGAAGACGATATAATATTAGCAAAAGATGATGAAGAAGAGTTAATGCAATGCATGCCACAAAAACTAGAAGTAAGAATGTTTTTAGAATGCAATGATAAAAATTATATAATAGCAACTGTGTTATTTAGATATAATAATTTAGAATTTAACCCAATAAAAGAAAGCATAGATATTCCAAGGAATTCAGTTAATGAAGCAAAAGTTCTTAATATGTTACGAAAATCTGGATTTATGTTAGATAAAAAAAATGCAAGATTTGTACTAACACAAGATAATGATATATATGAATTTTTAACAAATGGGGTAAATGAATATATAAATAAATATGAAGTGTTAACAACAAATGACTTTCTAAAAAAACAAGTAAAACAAGCACATATTAACAATGTGGGAGTAAAAGTGGAAAACAATCTTCTAAAAATAGATTTAAGTGGATTTAATTTTAATAAAAATGAATTAAAGGAGATTTTAAAAAAATATAATCTGAAAAAAAGGTTTCATAAATTAAAGGATGGAAGTTTTTTAAGTATAGAAAATAGTCAAGATTTAGAATTTATAAATGATTTAATAGAAGGAACAGAATTTGAATATAAAGACTTTGAAAATGAACAAATTATTTTACCAATGCATAGAAGTTTATACATAAATAGAATTCTAGAAAAATTAGATAGTAAAAATATAAGTAAGAATCAAGAATATAAGCAAATTGTTTCAAAAGTTGAAGAAAAAAATAGTATAGAAGAAATAACTATACCTAATGAAGTAAATAATATTTTAAGAAATTATCAAAAAGTTGGATATAGATGGTTAAAAACATTAGATGAATATAATTTTTCAGGAATACTTGCAGATGATATGGGATTAGGAAAAACCCTACAAATAATATCAATTATGTTAGAGTATATAGAAAACACAAAACAAAATAAGGAACCAATAATTGTTGTATGTCCAAGTTCATTATCTCTAAATTGGAAGAGTGAAATTGAAAAATTTGCACCTAATATAAAAACACTTGTTATATCAGGTGGAACTTCAACAAGAAAACAACAAATAAATTCCATAGGAGAATATGATGTTGTAATTACATCATATGATTTATTAAAAAGAGATATAGAATTTTACAATGAAAAAAACTATATATTTAGGTACATAATAGCAGATGAAGCACAATATATTAAAAATAGTAATACAAAAAATGCAAAAGCAATAAAGCAAATTAATGGTAGAACAAAATATGCTTTAACAGGAACTCCTATTGAAAATTCATTATCAGAATTATGGTCTATATTTGATTTTTTAATGCCAGGTTATTTATTTAGTTATAACAAATTTAAAGAAAAATATGAAATACCAATATTATCTAAAGAAAATAATGAAGCAATGGAAAAGTTAAAAATGGAAATAGAACCATTTATATTAAGAAGAACAAAAAAGCAAGTATTAACAGAGCTTCCAGATAAAACTATAACTGTATTAAACAATGAAATGGAAGAAACTCAACAAAAAGTTTATTTGTCATATTTAGCACAAGCAAGAAGTGAATTGCAACAAGAATTAGAGATAAATGGATTAGAAAATAGTAGGATAAAAATATTAGCACTTTTAACAAGATTAAGGCAAATATGTTGTCACCCAAATTTATTTATAACAAACTATAAAGGTGAGTCTAGCAAATTAAACCAATGTATAGAAATATTAAAAGATGCAATACAAAGTGGACACAAAATTTTACTTTTTTCAGGTTATACATCTATGTTTGAAATAATTGAAGAAAAGTTGAAGGAAGAGAATATAAGCTATTTTAAACTAACAGGACAAACTAAAATATCAAATAGATTGCAATTAGTAGAAGAATTTAATAAAAATCCAAACATAAAAGTATTTTTAATATCATTAAAAGCAGGAGGAACAGGACTTAATTTAACAGGTGCAGATATGGTAATACATTATGACCCATGGTGGAATATAGCAGCAGAGAATCAAGCAACAGATAGGGCATATAGAATTGGGCAAAAAAATAATGTACAAGTATATAAGCTGATTACAAAAAATTCTATTGAAGAAAAGATTTATGAGTTACAAGAGAAAAAGGCAAAATTAATAGATGATGTGCTTAACACAAAAACATCTTTTATTTCAAAATTATCTAAAGAAGACATTTTGAAATTATTTGAATGAAAATAAATTAATGTATAATATTAGTGAATAATGTAGACGTGTAGTGGCTGCCTTTGGCAGTCCGTCCTACAAAGAAATGACCATAGCAATGTAGGGGCGATTTTTTTCTTAGCTCTTCGAGCGAGTAGCGAGTTAATATTGTTATGCAAAGCTAATCGCCCGTTCTTCGAAGAATTACTATATATGAAATAACGTTAAGGGGATTATTTACTTGTAGGTAATATTAACTAATATACTTATACTTAGTATATTGCTAACAAAAAGCACATTAATAAAAAGAAAGGAAAAACAAAATGGAAGAATACATAACAATAATTGGAGGAGGACTTGCTGGATGTGAAGCAGCATACCAAGTTGCAAAACAAGGAATAAAAGTAAAACTATATGAAATGAAACCAAAAAAATACTCACCAGCACATACAAACGAAAACCTTGCAGAAGTAGTTTGTAGTAACTCATTTAAATCCAACTTAATTACCAATGCATGTGGGCTATTAAAAGAAGAATTACGTATTATGGATTCCTTACTAATAAAATGTGCAGATGAAACATCCTTACCAGCTGGTCAAGCATTAGCAGTAGATAGAAAAAAATTTTCAAGTCTTGTAACAAACAAAATAAAAGAAAATAAAAATATAGAAATAATAAATGAAGAAGCAATAGATATTCCAAAAGATAAAATTGTAATCATTGCAACAGGTCCATTAACAAGTGATGAATTAGCAACTAAAATTTCTAAACTAACAGGGCAAGATAAACTATATTTTTACGATGCACAAGCACCATTAATTGCAAAAGATAGTATAGATATGAACATTGCCTTTTATGGAAATAGATACGAACAAGAAAGAGAAAAGGACGAAGAAATTGAAGAGTGGAAAAAAAGAATAAGCAATCAAGAAGATGGTTATATAAATCTTCCAATGAATAAAGAAGAATACGAAAAATTTTATAATGAATTAGTAAATGCCGAAGTAGTAACATTACATGAATTCGAAAAAAAGGAAATATTTGAAGGATGTATGCCGCTAGAAATAATGGCAAAAAGAGGACAAGATACATTACGATTTGGACCATTAAAGCCTGTCGGATTTACAGACTTAAGAACACGGAAGAAGACCATATGCAGTAGTTCAGCTAAGACAAGACAATAAAGAAGGAACAATATATAACATAGTAGGCTTCCAAACAAACTTAAAATTTGGAGAACAAAAAAGAATATTTAGTATGATACCAGGATTAGAAAATGCAGAATTTATGAAATATGGAGTAATGCATAGAAATACCTATATAAACTCGACTTTATTATTAGATGAAACATATAATTTAAAAAAAGATAATAACATATTTTTTGCAGGTCAAATAACAGGGGTAGAAGGATATGTAGAATCTATTTGTTCTCGGGTTAGTTGCAGGAATTAATGCTGTAAAGAAATTAAAAAAGAAAGAAAAAGTAATATTTCCTAATGATACTATAATTGGAGCATTAGCTAAGTATATATCAACAACAAACGAAAAATTTCAACCAATGAATGCAAACTTTGGAATATTGCCACAATTAGAAGAAAAAATAAAGGATAAAAAGGTAAAATATGAGAAATTAGCCAATAAATCCATAAAAAGTTTGAAAAAAGTTAACATAACTATTGAAATGAGAAATAATTTATGGTAAACTATAAGTTAGAGGAAAAATGTCTGTAAAAAATTGACAAAAAATAAACTTAATATTAAAATAGGAAAAGAAGAGTCTATTTATAGATTTTGGAAGGAGATTTTATGGAAGATCAAATTAAATTAGTATATGATGAAACTAGTAAAAGTATACAAGAATTGAAACAATTAATGGCAGATAAAGAGCAAACACCAGAAGTTATAGAACAAAAAAGACAAGAAGTAATTCAAAAATCAAAAGAATGCATAGGAGTAAATAATAAAGCATTAGAAGGAATAAGAAAACGAAAAATGCAAGAAGCAGATAGAAAGTTAGAAAAGCTCACTGAAGAAAGATTAAAATGTACAAATCCAGAAGAATATGCTAGAGTTGATAAAAAAATAGAAAAAGTAAATGCCGAAAAGAAAGAAATTGAAAATTATGGACATGAATTTAACGAAGAAGTAATAAAAACAGTATCTGGATTAGGAATAACTGCTAAAGACTTAGGTGTCGAAGAAAATAATAAAGAACCAAAAAAACGTAGTAATTTTATAGCAAGATTTTTTGCGGCTTTATTTGGAAAATTCAAAATACCAGAACGTAAAAAAGAATATAAACAAAGCCCAAGAAAAGATAAAAAAACAGTAAGGCAAAAAATAAGAGAAACTTTAGATAGTGCATTTGAATGGGCAGATGCAATATTAGATGAAGAAATAGCTGATATGGTTGATGAAACACCTAATGCTGAAGACAAAACTACTACTAAAAGTGAAGAACAAGGAAATAGGGATAAAAAACAACAAGAACCTAAAGAAAATACAGAAGATGCACACAAAATGGATTCATTTAAAGAGTCTATGAAAAAAGACTTTGAAGAATACTTTGCAAAAGTAGAAGAAGGCTATGAAGATATATTGCCAAAAGCATATATTAGTTATAAAACAAAATTAATAAAAGAATATATTAATAATCAAGATGATTTAAAAGAATATAGTAAACAAGAAATGCTTGGGCAAAGTGGATTTGAAAAAATATATACAACCAAAAAACATTTAATAGATTACTGCCATGATGCTATAGATGTTCTTAATGCCGAAAACGATAAAGATAAAGCTGAATTGAAGAAATATGAAAATGATAAAGATAAAAACGGTAAACCTAAAAACCAAAAAGAAATTAGTAAATTAAAAGGACGTATAGCAAAGAAAAATAAAGAAATTGGTAGTCTAAGAAAAGCATTAAAAGATATAGAAGCAAGAAGAAAAGAAATAATGGACAAAGAACAACATGGTGATGAAAGTAAAAATGGAGAAGGTCAACAAGAACCACAACAACCAATGACAATAAAAGAAAAAATGGAATATGAGTTGATGGCATATTTTAATGAAGTACAAATAGATTATGGTAAAGACCTATTACCACAAGAATACTATGATGAAATAGCAAAAATAATAGAAGAAACTATTAATGATTCAAATCTTATTAATCAATATAAAGCAGATGGTATTGAAGGTATAGTATCTTCAGATAAAGACATTATGTATTGGATAATGTTAGTTCAAGTAAGATTTAATAGAGAGTTAACAGCATATGAGAATCAATATAAAGATAAAAATTATATGCCTATAGATTATCCTAAAGTTATACGTAAGCTAGAGTCTAAGATAGAATCAATAAATAAAGCAATACCAGAGATAGAACAAAGACGTGAAGAAATTGAAAATTCAACACAACAACCACCTCTTTCTGAAGAAGATATTATAAAAAATAAAATGTCTATGGTATTATATGGTAAATTTGATGAATGGCATGAAGGATATAACGATTTATTAACAGAAGAATATACTAAGTGGTTTTATGATGAATTAGATAAAATAATAAATGATGAAGATATAATTGCACAAGTTGAGCAAGAGGGAATAGAATGGTATAAAGAAAGTTTGGGCCATTTTGATAATGAAAATACCAAAGTAAATTGGATATTCTCAAATGTTGATGAATTCATTAATGAATATATAAAAGATGAAAATGCAAAGCAAGTAGTTTATGAATCTATTTTAGAAATGCGTGAAAAAATCCAACAAAGATATGAAGAAAAGTATAAAGAACATGAAAATGACGGAAATGATGAACATGAAGAAGGAGATAATCCGCCAGCTAATAGTATACCAGAAGCAAAATTTGATATAAAAACAGCTAAATATACTATAAAAGATAAAGATGGAAATATTGTTGAACATGATTTTGATAAAAAATTATTAAATAAAAAAGCACAACAAGCTTTTGCTCTTGAATTAATGGATAAATATGCAGCAAAAAGTATTTTTGAAGATGTTGAGATGAAAATAGAAAAAGCAAAAGCATTATCAGATAAAATGGATATAAATCTATATAGATTATACGAAGCATATGACGAAAAATACAATACACTATTAGCACCACAATATATAGATGCAATGCGTTTTAAAACTGTACCTGCACCAACCAAAATGACATACGATTTAACAACAATAGGTAGTAAAGTACAAACACCATTTCTTAATAGAGGAGATATTAAAAAACTAGCAGAAATACACGAAAAATTTGAATTAGCAGAAGTAGAAAGAAACCCTAAAATGTCAATAGGAAAGAAAATTGCTATTGGATTAGGTATAGGAGGAACTGTTGCTGCAATAGGAATCGGTGCAAGTGCAATATCTAATTTAAATAACCAAAAAGATTTAAATAATAATCAAAATATAGAAAAAACTGACGAAAATGTACCAGTAGTGGATTTGAATGACTTAGGTATTAATACACCTGAAGAAAAACCAACTATTGAAAGCAAAAAAACATCATTTAAAGAATCAATGAAAGTAAGTGGTATAGAACAATCAGTAAAAGTTCTTAAACAACAAGTAAAAGAACAATTAGAAAATAAAATTGAGATTGGAAGTAAAGCTATTTTAGAAGAAGGAACTTATTTCTATGATTCAGAAGGAAACGGTCCAACAGGAAAAATAGAAAATAGACAAAATAAGGAAGTAGAAATTACTTTAATTGCGACTGTAAATGAAGATGGAAAATATGAACATTGCTTAATGGATGGAAATATAGCAGATGCAAAACAATTAGGAGAAAATGTAAAAATAATGGTTGCGATACGAAATAAAGATGGAGACTTAGGATGGATTTCTTTTGATGAAGTAAAAGACAATTTTATAGACTATATGAATCAACAACAAAGTCAAGAAGCTGTAAAATAAAAGTATATAATAAGGACGTAATATTATTAGCTCTGTAGTAGTATTTACGTCCTTATATATATAAGGAGAGATACAATGGATAACAAAGATGTAGATAAAATATTAGCTACAGAAAAAGAACACAAAATAAATAGAATAATAAATATGCAAGAAAGTATAATTTGGCAGAAAAATCCTAATATTAAACAAAAAATGATTTCAGAAATAAAAAGAGAAAAAAGTCTATTAATACATTGGGCTACAAATGATTTGAAAATCATAGAAGAAAAGCTTAGAAATGCGATAATGCAACAAAGTGAAAGAATTGATGCTCAAATGCAAGCTCAAAAAAATGGAAATAAGCAAATTAAAAGTTTAAAGTTAAAGTTAAATGCAGAAAAACTAGAAAAAATGGTTGCAGATTATGAAATAGAGTATCTAAGTCAATATGAAGAAGTTGGAATAACTATAGAAGATTTTGATAAAGATTTATTTATAGCAAGCAAATATATAAAAAGACCTAAAGTTGAAATGAATATAGAAACAGGAGAATATACTCTAACAGATAAAAACGGTGAAAAAATTACGAAGAAAATATCTGCTGAATTGATGACAGATAAAGCAAAAAAAATATTTACAGATGATATTTTAGGAAAATATGCAAGAGCTTCAGTTAAAAATGCTATAAGAGATGAAATAGTTAGGAAAAAAGAATTAGAAAACTTTTTTACAGGGAAAAAAGATGTACAAGTATCTGAACAAGAGGTAGAACAATATATAATTGGAAATAGTGGAGAAATTGCAGATGTAATATGGAAGGAAATGGAAGCTCATAGAAAACAGTTTGAACTTATTGCAGATTTTGTAGATATAAATTTGTATAATTTTTACAATGAATATAATCCAAGTTATGCTCATATGTACCTTGTAGCACTAGATTTAGAAGATGGAAGCTTTATGCCAACAGATTTAGAATATGATAAGGAAAAAGTTACATATATAGAAAGAGCAGAATCTGAAGGAACAAAATTGGGCGAAGTAGAGGAAAATGATGAAAATCCATATAATGAAGAAATATATAATTTTAATGTTCCACCAGTAGAAAAAGAGGAAAAACCTGAAATAAAACAAGATATTGAAACAATAAGAACAGATGAATATATAGACTTAAATGCTCCAGATGACCCACACATAAATTTAACAACACCAAGAAAAGAAGAAACAGATACTAAACCAAAGCATATAGAAAGAGAAGAATTATATTCAAAAAAATACAAAAAAGAGTTGAAAAAAAAGGCAAAGCAACATGCTAAGTTAGGTATAGCATCAATTAAGAAAAAAGATAGGGGATTTAAAAAGTTTTGGCAAGAAATTGCAAGTAAATTAGGTGTAAGAAAACGTAGATTAGCACTTGCAGATGGAAATGCAGAACTAAGTGATTCTATATATAAAATGGAAAACCCATTTAAAGAATCATTAAGCAAAAAAGTAGAACCATTAGACTATGAAGCTATTAATAAACAACAACAAACACGTGGACGTATAAGCCCAAAACAACAAACTCGGAAGAAGATATGAGGATTAATAATTTAGATATAAAAGGAATAATAATATATATTTATTATTCCTTTTATATATCTTAAAAATACCGTTTCCTATGTAGGGGCTGCCTATGACAGTCCGCTCTATAAAAAATTTGCTCGAGAAAACCCTTCGATGAATGGACGCCTAAAGGGTGCCCCTACAAATGTCTTTGGAGATATTTTAAATTAAAAAACGTTGACAATTAGGGAAATAAGTGATAAAATAATAACCGCAATAATTGCTAATAATAGTAGTTATTGCGGTTATTATTTATATAAAAACGGAAAATATAAGATTTCCGTAAGAAAAATAGGAGGTGAAATTTAAGTGCCAACAATTAATCAATTAGTAAGAAAAGGAAGAAAAAGTTCAACTTCAAAATCTACAGCTCCAGCTCTACAACATGGTTACAATTCTAAAAAGAAACAAGTAACAGATTCTAGAGCACCACAAAAAAGAGGAGTATGTACAGTTGTAAAAACTGTTACACCAAAAAAACCAAACTCAGCATTAAGAAAAGTTGCCAGAGTTAGATTATCTAATGGATATGAAGTTACATCTTATATTCCAGGTATAGGACACAACTTACAAGAACACAGTGTTGTTTTAATAAGAGGAGGAAGAGTAAAAGACCTTCCTGGTGTTAGATACCATATAATAAGAGGAACATTAGATACAGCAGGTGTAAAAGACAGAATGCAAGCTCGTTCTAAATATGGAGCAAAAAGACCAAAAAAATAAAATAAGCAAAATTAAGATTAGTGCTTATAATACTTACTAAATTATGGTACTTAAATTTGGAAATATTATAAAGCACTATACGGAAAAGTTTAAAACTTTTCAGAGTACCTAGATGTTTGGTAATAAACATCAAATAAATAAGGAGGGAAGAATAGTGCCAAGAAAAGGATTTATAGCAAAAAGAGACGTATTAGCAGATCCAATTTACAATAGCAAAGTTATTACAAAATTAATAAATAATGTAATGCTAGATGGTAAAAAATCTGTAGCTCAAAAAATAGTTTATGATGCATTTGAAATCATAAAAGAAAAAGAACAAAAAGATCCATTAGAAGTTTTCGAAGCAGCATTAGAAAATGTAATGCCTGTTCTTGAAGTTAAAGCAAGACGTGTTGGTGGTGCAACATACCAAGTACCACTAGAAATTAGACCTGAAAGAAGACAAACTTTAGGACTAAGATGGCTTGTAACTTATGCAAGAAATAGACATGAAAAAACAATGTCTGAAAAATTAGCAGGAGAAATTATAGATGCAGTAAACGGAAACGGTGGAGCATTTAAGAAAAAAGAAGATATGCATAAAATGGCAGAAGCTAATAAAGCATTTGCACATTATAAATGGTAATAATTGTATAGCAAGTATAAAAACTTGTAAGATTACAAAAGTAAAACAATACAATTTAGGTTATTCTTAATAAAAAAGCCTAAATACAGTATATAAAGAAGGAGGAAAATAGAAGTGGGAAAAAGAGAAGTATCACTTGAAGCAACCAGAAATATAGGAATTATGGCTCATATTGATGCTGGTAAGACAACAACAACAGAAAGAATTCTTTTCTATACAGGTAGAGTGCATAAGATAGGAGAAACTCATGAAGGTGCAGCAACAATGGATTGGATGGCTCAAGAGCAAGAAAGAGGTATAACAATAACATCTGCTGCAACAACAACACACTGGTTAAATCATAGAATAAATATAATAGATACTCCTGGACACGTTGACTTTACAGTTGAAGTTCAAAGATCATTAAGAGTATTAGATGGTTCTGTAACAGTTTTTTGCGCAAAAGGTGGAGTTCAACCACAATCAGAAACTGTATGGAGACAAGCAGATAAATACCATGTTCCTAGAATGGCATATGTAAATAAAATGGATATAACAGGAGCAAACTTCTTAGGTTGTGTAGAACAAATGAAAGAAAGATTAAATGCAAATGCAGTTCCAATCCAATTACCAATTGGAGCAGAAGATAATTTCCAAGGAATTGTAGATTTAATAAAAATGAAAGCATTTGTTCATAAAGACGATTTAGGAAAAGTAATAGAAGAACAAGATATACCAGATGATATGAAAGCACAAGCAGAAGAATATAGAGAAAAAATGGTAGAATCTGCTGCAGAACAAGATGATGAATTAATGATGAAATATTTAGATGAAGGAACTTTATCTGAAGAAGAAATAAAAAGAGGGTTACGTAAAGGAACAATAAATAATAGTATAGTTCCAGTATGTTGCGGATCTTCATATAAAAATAAAGGCGTTCAAGAATTATTAAATGCAATAGTAGATTACATGCCATCTCCATTAGATATACCACATATAAAAGGTGTAGATTTAGATGGAAATGAAATAGAAGCAAAAACAGGAGATAACGAACCATTTGCTTCACTTGCATTTAAAATTGCAACAGATCCATTTGTTGGAAAATTATGTTTCTTTAGAGTTTATTCAGGAACATTAACAGCTGGTTCAACAGTATTAAACTCAACAAAGGATAAAAAAGAAAGAATAGGAAGAATTCTACAAATGCATGCAAATCACAGAGAAGATATAGAAGAAGTATTTTCTGGGGATATAGCAGCAGCAGTTGGATTAAAAGATACAACAACAGGAGATACATTATGTGATCCAGCACATCCAGTAATTCTAGAATCAATGGAATTCCCAGAACCAGTTATAGATATAGCTATTGAACCTAAAGATAAAGTAGCAAGTGAAAAAATGGGAATAGCTTTAGCAAAATTAGCTGAAGAAGATCCTACATTTAAAACTTATACAAATCATGAAACAGGTCAAACTATTATAGCAGGTATGGGTGAATTACACTTAGATATCATAGTAGACAGATTAAAAAGAGAATTCAAAGTAGAAGCAAATGTTGGAAAACCACAAGTTGCTTATAAAGAAACAATTAGAGAACCAGTAAGAGTTGAAGGAAAATTCATTCGTCAATCTGGTGGACGTGGACAATATGGACACGTTTGGCTAGAAATGGAACCATTAGAGCCAGGAACAGGTATACAATTTGAAAGCAAAATCGTTGGTGGTGTTGTTCCAAAAGAATATATAAAACCAATTGAAGAAGGAATCAGAGAAGCAGCTGAAAGTGGAGTTCTTGCAGGATATCCTGTTATAGATTTTAAAGCAACATTAGTAGATGGATCTTATCACGAAGTTGACTCTTCAGAAATGGCATTCAAAATAGCTGGATCAATGGCATTCAAAGAGGGATGTAAAAAAGGAAAAGCAGTTATATTAGAACCAATAATGAAGGTTGAAGTTACAGTTCCAGAAGAATATATGGGAGATGTAATTGGAGATATAAATTCAAGACGTGGTAAAATGGAAGGAATGGAATCAAGAAGCGGTAACCAAATAATAAGAGGATTTATACCATTATCTGAAATGTTTGGATATGCTACAGATTTACGTTCAAAAACACAAGGTAGAGGAACATACGCAATGGAACCATCTCATTATGAAGAAGTTCCAAAATCAGTATTTGAATCTATTGTTGCATCACGTACAAAAAATGAAGAATAATACATTTAATAAATAAAAAGACTTGCAATTTTACTAAAAGTGTTATAAAATGCAAGTACTTAAAATTAGTCTTTAAATTTTAAAAAAATAAAAATAAAAAAAAATAAGGAGGAATTCAAAAATGGCAAAAGCTAAATTTGAAAGAACAAAACCACACGTTAATATCGGAACAATCGGACACGTTGACCATGGTAAAACAACAACAACAGCAGCTATTACAAAATATTTAAGTTTATTAGGAAAAGCTCAATTCGAAGCATATGATAAAATCGATGGAGCACCAGAAGAACAAGCAAGAGGAATCACAATTAATACAGCACACGTAGAATATGAAACAGATAACAGACACTATGCACATGTTGACTGCCCAGGACACGCAGACTATGTAAAGAACATGATTACAGGTGCTGCACAAATGGATGGAGCAATATTAGTTGTTTCAGCAGCAGATGGACCAATGCCTCAAACAAGAGAACATATACTTCTTGCAAGACAAGTTGGTGTTAAATATATCGTTGTTTACTTAAATAAATGTGATATGGTTGACGACCCAGAATTATTAGAATTAGTTGAAATGGAAGTTAGAGACTTATTATCAAGCTATGATTTCCCAGGAGATGAAATTCCAATTATAAAAGGATCATCATTAAAAGTATTAGAATCAACATCTACAGATCCAAATGCACCAGAATATGCATGCATGAAAGAATTAATGGAAGCTGTTGATAGTTATATACCAACACCAGAAAGACCAATAGATCAACCATTCTTAATGCCAGTTGAAGATGTATTCACAATTACTGGACGTGGAACAGTTGCAACAGGTAGAGTAGAAAGAGGAGTTGTAAAAGTTTCAGATGAAATTGAAATAATTGGTTTAACTGCAGAAAGAAGAAAAACTGTTGTTACAGGTGTAGAAATGTTCAGAAAATTACTTGATCAAGCAGAAGCTGGAGATAACATAGGAGTTTTATTAAGAGGTATTGATAGAAAAGACATCGAAAGAGGTCAAGTTTTAGCAAAACCAGGAACAATAAATCCACATACAAAATTCAAATCAGAAGTTTATGTATTAACTAAAGAAGAAGGTGGAAGACATACACCATTCTTTAATGGATACAGACCACAATTCTATTTCAGAACAACAGATGTTACAGGTGTTATAGAATTAGCAGCTGGAACAGAAATGGTTATGCCAGGAGATAATGTTACTATGACAATAGAACTTATCACACCAATAGCTATTGAAAAAGGACTAAGATTCGCTATCCGTGAAGGTGGTAGAACAGTAGGTTCAGGAATAGTTGCAGAAATAATTGGATAATTAATAAAATAAAAAAAGAATTGCTTTGCAATTCTTTTTTTATTTTATAGGAAAGTTCCCCGAACTTCCTATAAAATAAATACATTTCACTTAGAATTTTATTGTATAAAATTTGGCGAGCGAACAAAGACTTTGGACTTTAAAATGTTTTAAATAGTGCAAATGTTATTAATGTCCGCTTTTGTTCTTTTAGGAAAATGATGTAAAATCTACAAAGAAGTAATCCAAGCAATGTAGGGGCTGTCTTCGGCAGTCCATTCTCCAGCAAAATAACTATAAATTTTTAAAATATGATAATTCGTTGTATGATGAAATTTACTTGGTATTTTATAAAAAAACTATTGCAAATTTATATAATTAATAATAAAATGAGTACATTATAAATACAATAGAATAATAAATAAAATAGGTGGTAAAGAAATGATAATTTTATTCGATGTTATGGGACGGAGACAACGCGCCAGATGCAAGTATAAAAGCAGCTGTAAATGTAATAAATAAAATAGATGCTAATATACTTCTAATAGGAAATGAAGAAATAATTAATAAAAAGATTAAAGAACTCTTTAATAAAAATTCAGTAAGTGAAATATCAGATAAATTAAAAATACATAATACAACTGAAACTATAGAAATGTGCGATATACCAACTCAGGCTATAAAGCAAAAAAAAGATTCATCAATGGTAGTAGGGTTCAACTTATTAAAAGAAGGAAAAGGAGATGTATTTGTATCTGCTGGAAATTCTGGAGCATTATTAACAGGTGCAACGCTACTAGTTGGTAGAATTAAAGGAATAGATAGGCCAGCTCTTGCGGGAATATTACCAGCATATAAAGGAAGCCTTATGCTTATGGACTGTGGTTCAAATACAAACTGCAAACCTATAAATCTTCTACAATTTGCACAAATGGCAAGTATATATTTAACAAATACGTTTGGTAAAGAAAATCCAACTGTAGGACTATTAAATATAGGAACAGAAGAAACAAAAGGAAATGAATTAGTAAAAGAATCATATAAATTATTAAAAGAAAATGCGGAAGAATTAAATATTAATTTTGTAGGAAATGTAGAAGGAAGAGATGCATTTTCTGGAAAACTAGATATTTTAATTGCAGATGGTTATACAGGAAATGTATTCTTAAAAACAGTTGAAGGTGTTGGAAAATTTGTTAAGAACACACTAAAAGAAAGTATAAAAAGTAACATATGGACTACAATGTGTGCTATACCAGCATTACCATTATTAAACACATTTCAAAAAGCAATGGATTATAAAGAATATGGAGGAGCATTATTTTTAGGAGTTAAAAAGCCAGTTGTAAAAGCACATGGTAGTAGCGATGAAAAACTATTTGAATTTACAATAAGGCAAGCAGAACAATTTGTAAAAAATAAAGCAGTAGACCAAATGATAGAAAAATTTGCAAAATCGAACAATTAGTCAAATAAAATGTTAGTAAAAATTTATATACCAATAATATTGAAATATACGTAATTAAAGAACAACATATCTTGCAAGAACACTCTTATTAGATAAAAATATGATAAAAGTATTGACAATTTTTTAAACATATATTATTGTGTAAATATGAAAATCGAATTAATGTTGAGAGGAGGTGAACTTATAAATGAGTTCAGAAGAAATATTTGAAAAAGTTAAAGATGTTATAGTTGAACAATTAGGAGTAACTGAAAGTTCTGTAACAAATGAAGCATCATTTATAGATGATTTAGGAGCAGATTCACTTGATATAGTTGAATTAATAATGGCATTAGAAGAAGAATTTGATTTAGAAATTCCAGACGCTGATGCAGAAAAAATCGTTACAGTAAACGATGTTGTTGAATACATAAAAGAAAATGTATAAAATAAATTTGTATTTAAGAAGCAAAAATTTTATTATATAAATATTTTTGCTTTTTTTTAATTTATAATGTATAATAAATAATATTTAATAATTGGAGGTGAGATTATGCAATTAGAAAAATTTGAACAAAATATTGGATATGAATTTAAGGACAAAGAGTTATTAAAAAATGCATTAACACACACATCTTATGCTAATGAAAATGGAGTAAAAAGCAATGAAAAACTGGAGTTTGTTGGAGATGCAATTTTGGAATTTGTAATAAGTAAATACTTATATAATATGTATAATAGTTTAAAAGAAGGAGAAATGACTAAAGTTAGAGCCACAGTAGTTTGTGAGGAAAGCCTATATAAAATTGCTTTAGAGCATAATTTTAGTGATTTCTTATATCTTGGAAAAAGTGAATTATACAATAAAGGAGCCAAAAGTCCAGCGATTCTTGCAGATAGTGTAGAAGCTGTGATAGCAGCAATGTTTTTTGATTCGAATATTGAACAAGTAGAGAAATTTATTTTAAATAATTTAGAACAAAGTATTGAACAAGCAAGTCACAATGTAGGAATTAAAGATTACAAAACTGTATTGCAAGAAAAATTACAAATAAATGGAGAAGTATTTATAGAATATAAAATAATAGAAGAATCTGGACCTGACCACGACAAAAGTTTTACAGCACAGGTAAGTTGTAACAACAAAGTACTAGCTAAAGGAAAAGGAAAATCAAAAAAACATGCAGAAATGGAAGCTGCAAAAAATGCAATGGAGATTAACAATATATAGAATAGGGAGAGTGATATTATGGCAAAAAAGCAATATGTTATACCAGTATTTGTTCCGCATTTAGGATGTCCAAACAATTGTGTATTTTGTAATCAGAAAAGTATAAGTGGGGAAACTAAAATGATTACAAAAGAAAGTTTAGAAGAAACAATAAAATATTATTTAAGCAATTTTAAAGATGAAAATACATATAAAGAAGTTGCATTTTTTGGTGGTAGTTTTACAGGAATAGATATTAAAATTCAGGAAGAACTATTGCAAACAGCTTATGAATATATTAAAACAAAGCAAATAGATGCAATACGTATTTCTACAAGACCAGATTATATAGATAAGCCTATATTAAAAAGATTAAAAAAATATGGTGTAAAAACTATAGAATTAGGTGTACAGTCTGCCAATGATTACATACTTGCTAGAGCTGGAAGAGGACATAAATTTGAAGATGTTAAAAAAGCATCTAAGCTTATAAGAAGATATGGATTTAATTTAGGGCATCAAATGATGGTAGGATTACCTGAAAGCACAAAGCTAGATGAAATAAATACAGCTAAAGAATTAATAAAATTAAAACCAAAGATGATGAGAATATATCCAGTTTTAGTAATAAATAATACTCCATTAGAAAAAGAATATATAAAAGGAGAATATGAGCCATTAACAGTTAATCAAGCAGTAGAAAGATGTAAAGAATTAGTATATTTATTTAATAGAAAAAAAATAGAAATAATAAGAATAGGTTTACAAAATACAGATACAATATGCAATCCATCAAGCCAAGAAAGCCAAGTTGTGGCAGGACCATTTCATCCAGCATTTGGACAACTTGTTGAAGGAGGAATATGGTATGATAGTATAGTAGATAAAATAAAAAAATTTAATACAAAAGTAAAAGAAGTAGAAATAAAGGTAAATTCATCAGATGTTAATAATGTAATAGGGCATAAAAAAGAAAATATAACAAAACTTAAAGAACTATATGAAGTAGATGTTGTTGTCTCAACAGATGATACAATAAAGCCAGGAAAATCTGAAGTAACTATTTTAAAAACATATGATGATATATTAGAAGAAAAACAAAAAATAATGAAATAATTTTTATATAGTATACTCTTGTAAAAAGTGGAAATACTTTTTACAAGAGGTTTTTTATGGAGAAAATAAAAAATGAAATACAATCTAATAGTATATTAAAAAATATATCTAATTATATGCTAATAATAATAGGTGCATTTATAATGGCATTTGGCGTTTCACAATTTTTATTACCAAATCAACTATCATCAGGAGGTTTAACTGGTGTTGCAACAGTTACTTACTATTTATTTAAGCTACCAGTAGGAACAACAATAATAGCTCTAAATATTCCATTATTTATAATGGCAATTTATAGAAAAGGAAAAGATTTTTTTATTAATGGATTAGTAGGGACCTTAAGTTTAAGTATATTTATTGATATATTAGAAAGATTTAATCCATTAACACAAGATAGATTATTAGCATGCATATATGGGGGAATAATAGTAGGGTTAGGTTCTGCTTTAGTTCTTAAATCTAATGCATCTACTGGCGGAACAGATATGTTAGCATATATTATAAAAACATATAAGCCAATGTATAGAACAAGTAATTTAATTGTAATTCTAGATATCATTATTGTACTTATAAATGTAATATTTTTTAAAGAAATAGAAGTTGGTTTATATTCAGCAATAACAATATATTTAATGGGAAAAATGATAGATATAATATTTGAAGGAATATATTTTACCAAAACAATGTTTATTGTTTCTAATAAATATGAAGAAATTGCGAAAATGGTTGGAGATAATGTGCAAAGAGGAACAACGGCAATTTCAGCAAAAGGAATGTATACAAAAGAAGAAAGAACAATATTATGGTGTGTAGCATCAAGAAACGAAGCAATGAGAATAAAACAAATAAGTAAAAAAATAGATCCACGTGCATTTATAGTAATATCAAATGCGAGAGAAGCTTATGGAATTGGATTTAAAAAATAGATGAACAAAAGGATAATTTTTGTTCATAAAAAAGAGGAATGAAAGAACTTTCTAGATTCTAGAATATTCTTTTATTCTTTTTTTATAAAAATGTTGAAATGGAAAAATAGTTAATATATAATAAACAAAAAAAGGAGAAAATACAAATGAATAAAAATGTTAAAATGCCAGAGGCTGTAAGAGAGAGAGAGAGAGAGAGAGAGAGAGAGAGAGCAATAATTTAAGAGAGTGTAATGGTGAACAAGAAAAATTATTCATTATTCACTGCGACCGCCGGGTCGCACTGTACTGGCATCACTTTAATCACCTTAATAATAGCAATAATCCTATTACTAATACTCGCTGGTGTAACTCTACATTTCACACTAGGAGAAAATGGAATACTAAAAAATGCAGAAATAGCAGGAAATAAATATAAAGAAGAAGAACAAAAAGAAAAAAATGCATTAGATGAAATGTATTCGAAAATATTAGTAGCAGATGGTTCAAAAGTAACCTTAACAATGGAACAATTAGATGAATATATAGATAGAAGAATAGAAGAAAAAAGTGCTAATAAAGCGAATATAATAGCAACATCCTCGAAAACTTATGAAACAAATTCAACTAGTGATGGTACAAAGATAGACTTTGAAAATGCTACAGGAGATATAAAAAACAAATTTATATTAGAAAATGGCAATATAAAAATAGGAGCAGGAGTTAAAAGAGTACTTGTTACAGGATTTATAAATGCAAAATCAAATGAAGTTAATAGAGGACTCCAAATGTTTATATTCAAGAATAATGATGAAATGATTAGTACTGATTTTACTAGAGCTTATATTATTAATGCAATTTGTAATTTGTCTACTCAGTCAGTAATTATTAATGTTAAAGAAGGAGACTATGTAAAAGTGGTAGTAAACCCTTGGAATGGTGAAGGAACATTTTCAAATTGCAATTTAATGTTATATGAATTATAAATACACATAAAATCTATAAAAATACATAAAATATAATATATTTATTTATGCATTGTACTTGACAATTATTTTGACAAAATTGTATAATAAATATAACAAGAAAATGTTCTCGCTTTATGGTGGTGCGAGTAATAAATTATCCATTTCGCTAAATGTTCTCGCTTTATAGTGGTGCGAGTAATAAATTATCTATTTTGAAAATATTTGGCCTTCTATATAACATATAGAGGGCTTTAATAATGAAAGGATAAAATTTATGTTTTTAGAAACTGGTTATGTCTATCATATAAAAGAAGAATATTTTGAATTTGTAAGAGATGAGAAATTAATGAAAAATCATGAAAACGGAAATACAAGGCCTACATATTTTTGTATTAAAAATATAGATAGTAAAATTCTATGGTTTATTCCTATGAGTTCTAAAATAGAAAAATATAGAAAATTACAATATCAAAAAATACAAAAAACAGGAGTTTGTGATACAATAGTAATTGGTAAATATAGAAGAAAAGATACAGTTTTTTTAATACAAAATATTTTTCCAATTACTGAGAAGTATATAGACCATATAGACACTATTAGAAATCAAGCAATTTCTGTTGTTGAAGGTACACAAAAAGAAATTGCAAATAAAGTAAACAAAATTTTTAAATTAAAATCAAAACGGAATAAATTTGATATTTCCAGATGTAGACAAAATTGAAAAATTATTATTAAAAGAATTAAAAATGTTGAAATAGAAAAATAGTTAATATATAATAAACAAAAAAAGGAGAAAATACAAATGAATAAAAATGTTAAAATGCCAGAGGCTGTAAGAGAGAGAGAGAGAGAGAGAGAGAGAGAGAGCAATAATTTAAGAGAGTGT
>CAOJKP010000002.1 GCA_948438085.1 uncultured Clostridium sp.
AAAAGAATTTGAGTATGATTCAATTTTGCAACATCATGTTGCAAAATTGCCATGGACTACTATAACTACAATTATGGATAAAATAAAAGATGAACAAGAAAGATTATGGTATGCAGAAAAAACATTAGAAAATCTATGGTCAAGAACGATATTAGAACATCAAATAGGAACTGATTTATATAGCAGACAAGCATTACTAGATAATAAAATAAGCAATTATAAAGAAACATTACCAATAGAGCTAGGAAAAAGAGCATTAGAAATGTTAAAAGATCCATATGTCTTTGACATTGGAGGGTATGGAAAAGATGTACTAGAAAAAGATGTAGAAGACGCATTAGTTTCTAATATTACTAATTTACTTTTAGAATTTGGAAATGGTTTTGCTTTTGTAGGAAGACAATATCATTTAGAAATAGAAGGAGAAGATTATTATATAGACTTACTATTCTATAATTTAAACTTGAAATGCTATGTTGTTGTAGAATTAAAAACTGTTAAGTTTATACCAGAATTTGCAGGCAAATTAAATTTCTATTTAAATGCAGTAGATATGTTATTGAAAAAAGAAGATGACAATCCAACAATAGGAATTTTATTGTGTAGAGATGAACACAAGTTAACTGCAGAATTAGCTTTAAAGGATATAAATAAACCAATAGGAGTAGCAGAATATAAATATTTACAAGAGATACCAGACTATTTAGCGAATAATTTACCAAGTATAGAAACGCTAGAGAAAAGATTAAATAATAGAGATAATGATAGTATTAAGGAATGATACAATATATGAAAATTAGTGAGTTTAATAGAATAATTATAAGTGGAAATATATTTAATAATACGCAACTGGAATTTTTTCCTAATAATAAAAAGACACTTAGAATATGTAATATTTATGGAAAAAACGGAACAGGGAAGTCTACAATATCCAAAGGAATTAAGTCAAATTATGAAAATATAGTTGTTAAATTTAAAGATGTTCAAAATAATGAATTATTGCGTGAAGATACTGATAAGATATATTTATATAATGAAGATTTTATTGATGCAAACGTAAAAACATCAGAAGCAGGAATGAAAACAATAATAATGTTAGGAGAACAAAAAAATTTAGATGATCAGATAGAATTATTAAATGACAAGAGGAAACTACTAGACAAAGAACAACAAAGATTAAATATTGAAAAAGAGAAATTTGAGAATCAAAATGATGTATGTAGTCCAAAACATTTTAAAGCAACCATTGAAAGTACTTTAAAAAGTAATTGGGCTTCTAGAGATAAAGATATAAAGGGGAATATTAGAAATTCTACAGTTCAATATGATTCTATAATAAACAGTATAACAAACAATAAAGATGAAGAGAAAACAAAAGAAGAATTACAAAAAGAATATAAGGAATTACTAAATATATATACAAAGACAAATAATAATACCACGAAAATTACCAAATCAATTGATATAATAGATAAATTTACTAAGAATAATGAAAAGTTAAAAGAATTATTAGAAAAAAAGATTGAAATTGCTCAATTTACAGAAAGAGAAAAATTAATATTATCAAAAATAGAAAATGGAGAACAAAAATTTTATGAAACTGTTAGAACAGAATTTTCTAACAAGAATATACAAGTTTGCCCATATTGTTTTCAAGATATTACAGCAATAAAAGATGATATTGTTGAAAGTATAAATAAAATTTTAAATAAAGATGTCGAAGAACATAAACAAGAATTAGAAGAACTAAAAGCTAAATACATTGTTATAGAAGAATTAGAAGAAGATTTTAATGCATTGGATGAAAAATTAGTATTAGAAGCCAATAATATAATTGCAAAGATTAACGAACAAATAAATATATATATTATCCCTAAAATAGACGAAAAAATAGATAATATTTATACTCCTATAAAAGAAATTTCTACTAATATAGTAGAATTAGAAAATTCATTAAATGAGATTATGAAAAAATTAGAAGATAAAAGAATAAAATTTAACAAATCCATTGATGATAAAACAGAAAATAAGAAACAATTAGATAACTTAAATTTGAAGATTTCTTGGTATGAAATATTAGATGATTATAAATCTTTAGAAATTCAAGAAAATTTATATAAGAAATTACTATTAGATATTAAGACTAATAAAGAAGATTTAGATAAAAATTATAATGAAATATTAAAATTGCAAAGTGATAAACAAAATGTAAAAATTGCAAATGATAAAATAAATCTATTTTTAGAATATATTTTTTTAACTAAAGATAAATTAAAAATAGAATATGATAATAGTCAAGATACATATATAGTTAAGTCTCATAATAAAGATATAAAGCCAAAAGATTTATCAACAGGAGAAAGAAATATTATTGCTTTATGCTATTTCTTCACAAAAATACTCGAAAATACAAATGAAAAAGACGAGTTTAGGGATTCCTGCTTAATTATATTAGATGATCCTATTTCAAGCTTTGATATGGAAAATAAAGTAGGATTATATACATTTTTTAGAATGATGTTTGACAAAGTTATGAAAAATAATAGCGAGAGTAAAATAATTAATTTTACACATAGTCTAGAAACTATGTTGAATTTTGGAAAAGCATGTTCAGATATTAAATCTGATTATATATTATTTGAACTACAAAACAATCAATTTTATGATTTTAAATATAAATCTAGAAATGATTATCAAAAGATGCTAAATGAGATATATAATTATGCGCTGATTGATAATTATAATATTGAAAATGAATTAGATGACACAATTGGTAACACTATGAGAAAACTTTTAGAATCGTATGCAACATTTAACTATAATAAAGGTATAGAAGAATTAACAAGAAATGATAAAATATTGGATAAATTAGAAAAGGAAAATCAAAGACAATATTATAATAATTTTATGTATAGACTTATATTAAATAATGAAAGTCATACATATGATAATACAAGAACTATAAATTTCTATGATTATATTTCTAGAGAAGAAAAAGTAAAAACTGCAAAAAGTATACTATTATTGTTGTATTTATTAGATAAAACTCATTTGCAATTATATTTTAATAATGATAGTTATTTGGAAATAATTAAAAGTTGGGAAGAAGAAATTATACCAGAAATGTATTAGAATAAGTAATAAAATTTTGGAGGTAAGAGATGAATTTATACATAAGTGCAAGTAATAGAAAACACAATAGTTATAACTTATTGAACAAATTAAAAAATAAAAATGATATTTTTCTTTCATTAGCAGATTTGGATATTAAGTATTGCATAGGATGTAATGCTTGTCAAAAGAATCAAGGGAATCAATGTGTATTAAAAGATGATATGAATCAAATTTATGATGCAATTGGTAAATGTGATAATATTATAATAATGTCTCCAATTTATATGAATCAAATAACAGGTATTTTAAAGAATGTATTTGATAGATTTAATCCTTATTGTGCTAGTGAAAACTTGAAAGGAAAGAAGATATATTTAATTACTGTTGGTCAAATGAGTGAAGAAGAACAACAAGAGATATGCGATTCCATTGATAATTGGTTTAAGAGTATATCAGAGTTTTTATATTTTGACTTTGAATATCTTTATAATTTCACAAGTGGAGATATATTAGAAATAGATAGTATAGAAAAGATGTATAAAGAAAGCCAGTTAGACAGTATAATAGAAAATGTAAAAAATAAAATAAAAGTAATAGATAATTGAAAATTAGAAAGGGATAGATATGGAAAAGTTAAACATATTAGGAACAGGTCATGCAATGACATTAGATTGTTATAATACTTGCTTTGCATTAGAAAATAATGAAGGAGAACATATATTAGTAGATACAGGTGGAGGACTACAAATAATAAAACAATTAAGGGATGCAAACATAGATTTTAGAAAAATACATAACATTATTTTATCACATAAGCATACAGACCATATACTAGGAATGTTTTGGATTATCAGATATGCACAAAAGTTTTTTGATAGCAATAATTATAATGGAAATCTAAATGTTTATATGCATAAAGAATTAGAAAGTACAATTAGAAAAATAATGTTTGAAGTACTACCACAAAAATTTACAAAACTTATTGATAACAGAATTATTTTTAATATAGTAGAAGATAAAGAAGAAATAAAAATATTAAATTATAATATTAAATTTTTAGATGTTCAAGCAAAAAAAGATAGACAATTTGGATTTAAAACAATATTAGAAAATGGAAAAAAGCTTGTATTTTTAGGTGATGAAACATTTGATGAAAAATTAAGAGATGAAGTAGAAAATGCAGATTGGCTATTACATGAGGCAATGTGTATGGATTCAGAGGTAGATATATTTAAGCCATACGAAAAAATGCATTCTACTGTAAAAACAGCATCAGAAATAGGGGCGAGTTTAAATGTTAAAAATTTAGTATTATATCATGCAAGTGATAACGATTTAGAAAACAGAAAGAGATTATATACAGAAGAGGCAAAACAATATTTTAATGGAAATATATATGTACCAGATGATTTAGATGTCATTGAATTATAGAAAAGAGGAGAAAATAATGGTAATCATAGCAGGTTGTGTTATAGTAAGAGATAGTAAGATATTAATGGTAAAAGAGGCTAAAAAGAAATGTTATGGACAATGGAATTTTCCAGCAGGACATGTAGATGAACATGAGCTAATTACAGAAGCAGCAATAAGAGAAACACATGAAGAAACTGGTTGTAAAGTAAAACTTACAGGAGTGCTACCTATAAGTTGTGTTGATTTTGAAAATGGAGAAACACATATAATGGTAAGATTTACAGCAGACATAGTAGAAGAAAGTATTAAATTTGATACAGAAGAAATACTAGATGTACAATGGTTAGATATAAAAGATGTAAAAAGCATGACAGACAAAGAACTAAGAGGACATGATACAAGTATTCAATTTATAAGAGATTTTGAAGATGGAAAAATATATCAATTAGATATTTTTAATAATACAAAATATATTAGATAAGTATTTAGAGAAACTTTTTCTAAATGTATTGCCAAACCCAAATTTTTATGTTAAATTTGAAACATAGTTAATAGCAAAAAAATCAAATTGTGGGTACATTTCTTGCAAACTATTGCTATAACTACATTTGAAACGGAAATAAGTAACTTTTTTGCGATAGATTTTTCGAATACGTCCTACGCAAAGGAGCCATTATGTAAACAGAATGCTAAAATATTAGTATTCTGTTTGATTTTGCTAAAAAACGTTGATATTACTGTGGTATAGCTATATAGTTAGATGATAGTGATATTAATAAATAAACTATAAAAAGGTGAAAAAATATTATGGAGAAACATGAATTAGTTGATATAAATGGAAATAAAACAGGTAAGATTCTAACACATATAGAGGCTCGTAATCTTAATAATGTACCTGAAGGATATTATATATCTGTTGTAGGAGTAGTAATAATAAATAGTAAAAATGAAATTTTACTTCAAAAACGTAGTCGTTTTAAAAGAGTTAATCCTAGTAAATGGGGTATCTGTGGTGGAAAAGTAGATTTGAATGAAACAACAATTGATGCAGGTGTTCGTGAAACTTTAGAAGAAATAGGGATTAGGTTAAATAAAGAAGATTTGAGATTTTTGAGTATGGATACAAATGAGAAAGTACATTTTACAGTATATTACGTTAGACAAGATGTGGATATAGAAAAATGTAAGTTGCAAGAAGAAGAACTAGAACAAGTAAAGTATTTTAAAATAGAAGAATTACAAGATTTAGATAATGAAGGTTTTGAGTGGTTAGAAAATTTAAAGTAATTTATAGAGTAATAAAAAGATAGAGGAAGCGAAAATAGAAAAAATATCCCGAAATGTATTTTTTCTTGCTAATAAATGAAAATAATTGTATTTCTATTAATTTTATGGTATAAAATTAATAGAAATTAGAATATTATGGAGAGATAATGAAGAGTGTATTAGAATATTTTGAAGAAATAATGCAAATACCAAGAGAATCTGGGAAAGAGGAAAGAATCGCTGAATATGTAGTTAAATTTGCTAAAGAAAATAATCTTGAATATAAAGTAGGTAAATATAATACTGTATACTTAAGAAAAAATAATAATTCAAATAAAACAATAATATTGCAAGCCCATTCTGATATGGTTTGTGTATCTACCAAAAGCTATAATTTTGATAATAAAGGAATACCATTTTATATAGATGGAGATTTTTATAAATCTAAAAATACATCATTAGGTGCAGATGATGGTATTGGAATTGCAATTATTCTCGCTATTTTACAAGAAAATGACGATATGCCTAATATTGAAGTAATGATAACCACACAAGAAGAAACGACTATGTTAGGAGCAAGTAATTTTGATTATTCATTAATAAAAGGCAAAACTTTAATTAGTTTAGATGGAATTAAAGAAGCAGATATAGAGTCATCAAGTGCAGGAATGTGTTCTATAACAATGAACAAAGAAATTAATTATGAAATATCGAATGAAAATTGTTATAAATTACTAATTAGTGGTTTGATGGGAGGGCATTCTGGAGATGATATAAACAAAAATAGATGTAATGCGATAAAGTTAGTAGCAAGATTATTAGAAAAATTAAATTATAAAAACATAGCAGATATAAATTTGGGTAAGAGAGACAATGTTATTCCAAGTGAAGGTTATGTTGTATTTTCATCAAAGGAAAATGTAGATAGTATAAATGAAAAAATAGTAGAGATTGATTGTAACTTAAATGATGAAAAAAATTCTTTGAACTTAAAGTTAGAAAATTATGAAGATAAAACTGTTATAAAAGAAAGTAAAGAGATTATTGAATTTATTTCAAAAATAAAAAATGGACTATTAGAAGTTTATAAAGATGATGAATTTCCTCTATTATCAGCCAATATTGGTAAAATATCAATAAAGGATAATAAGCTAGAAGTAAAATACAGTATTAGAAGTTCAGATTTGCTAAAAGAAGAAGAGTTACTGAAAGAAATTAAAGAATTATCGGTAAAATATGGTTTTGAATTAACAGTTGATGCAAATAAACCTTTTTTTCCATATAAAGACAAATCTATTATTAGAAATATTTTGGCAGAAACTTATAAAGAATTATATAATAAAGAAACTACTATAAAGAAAGTTCATGCTTGTATGGAAGGTGGTATATTCTCTACTAATATACAGAATTTAGATATATGTACAATTGCACCAACAATTGAAAACTGCCATTCGATAGATGAGAGCGTAAGTATATCATCAATCAAAAGAGTATATGAATGGTTGAAACAAACTTTAATTAAATATAACCAATAAAGAAATTTAAGTATGAACTATGGGGGAGCAAAATGTTAGAAGAAATAATAAATAAAAATTTAAATAGAATCGAAAAAGATATGCTACAAATTGAAGATTTACAACATATTGATTTTTTAGATATATTTCCTAAAAGTGAAGAGCAAAGAATACTATTGGATGAAAAAATTAGTAAAATTGCTATGTTATTAGAAAAAACTGAAAGAGGAAATGTATATGCTTTAAATAATCCTATAGAAACAAAATATGGAAAGCTTACATATATAAAAATAAGAATTTATGATGAAACAAGACTAAAATGGGAAGCTGCAGCTGATTTTGTAGTGAAAGATAGAAATGTATTAATGGAGAAGGTTGGTAAAGACACAAGATTTTCGTATATAAAAAGAGAAAAATGGGATGCAGTGGAATTTAAAACAGATGATACATTAGTCTATTTTTTGAATCCATTAGCATCAGAAGTATATGGAAAAAATAAAAATTAAGGAGACTCTAAATAATGTTAGATAAACTAAAAAAGCAAATAGTATTTAGTGATTACGATGGAACAATATATATTACAGAAGAAAATATGGGCAAAAATGTTAAAGCAATTGAAGAATATAGAAACAATGGTGGAAAATTTGTTGTCGTTACAGGAAGAAGTAAAACTAGTGTTAGTAATGTAATAAAACAATATAATATTCCATATGACTATATTATTTCAAATAACGGTGCAGTAATTTTTAATAAAGATAATGAAAAAGTATATGAACAATCAATTAAACCAAAAGTTTCTAATAACATAATAGAATATCTAAAAACAAAGGGAAATATAGAAGTATTTTTCTATGATGATGAAGATAAAGTAGAATACAAAAATCAAAAATTATTAAAGATACGAATAAGAACATCAAATTATGAATTAGCTCAAGCTATTGAAGATGAAATAAATGATATATTTAAAGAGAATGTAAAAGCACATTCAGCATTTCCAGGAATGTATTATGATAATCATGATTTTGTAATTGTAGATGTTGTTTCAAAAGATGCAGGAAAAGATAATGCCATAAAGAAGTTAATAGAAATGTTAAAAATAGATAAGAAATATGTTGCTACAATAGGAGATGGAAGAAATGATATTTCAATGATAAAAGAATATAATGGTTTTTCAATGATGACTGCAGAAGAAGGCGCAAAGGAAGTTGCTAGTATGATTTTTGAAAATGTAGCAGATGTATTAGAGTATATAAGCAAATAAAAAAGTTTTTAATATGTACAATCTGAAAGTAATTTTTTTATTTTGGCATATTACACATTTTGATACAACTAAATTTAAATGACTTTTAATTTTTAACAAAAATATTATTAGACATATAAGAAGCACCCAGAAGGGTGCTTCTTGGGGGTTTTATAATACTAAACATCCAATTATAATGATTGCAATTGCAACAATTGCATATAACCCCCAATGGTTAGTTTCCTTTAAGATTTCTAAAAGAAGTTCTACTCCAACGCCTAAGGCTAACATAAATATAAGTGCTACTGCATTCTTTATAAATTCCATACTGCTCTCCTATAATTAGGCGTAGTCAAAATATCGACTACTTGGTTAGTACAGTTTCATAAAATAATTATACTATGATTTACATAAAAAAGCAAATAGCTAAAGTAATAGCTAGTGTAGTATAAAAATTACAACAAATATTTGATATATACAAATAGCTAATATGCGAAAAATAATTGTATTTCTATAGATTTTGTGGTATAAGTAAGTAAAGTAATCTAAGATAAAAATATGATATAAAAGTATAGAAAAGAGGAAATAAAATGAAAATAGTTAAATTAAAGGATGCAAATGAATTTAGCAATAGCGATAATTGTAAAGGATTAGAATATCCATTAAACGATTCTGATATTAATTTTGCTACATCACAAATTACTGGTAGATATCCTGAAAAAGGTTATTGTGTAAATGAAAAATGTAAAGAACTTATTTATGTGATAGATGGAAAAGGTACTTTAAATAAAAAAGATGAAATTATAAGCTTTGAAAAAGGTGATGTTATGCTAATTGAAAAGGGTGAATTATATTATTGGAATGCTAATTGTAAAATTGTTATGCCTTGTACTCCAGCTTGGTATCCAGAACAACATAAGATGATTGAAGATTAAATATATGCAAATAGGAGGAACAAAATGATAAATATTAAAGATATATTTCCATTAGGAATAGGGACGTTTAGAATAGATTTAAACCAAAAAGAAGCTAGCATGAATGCATTAGTTGAATCATTCAATTTAGGACAAAACTATATTGATACTAGTTATTTATATGAAAAAGGAAAAGTAATGGCTTTTATTGGAGAGTTTATTAATAAAATTGGAAGAGATAAACTTTTTATAACAACAAAAATAGAGCCAACGGTCGAAAAAATAACTGATATTGAAGAACAATTAAATAAATATTTGGAAGTAATGGGGATTGACTATGTTGATTGTTTAATGTTGCATTCTGTTATTTACACAAAACTACCATTAATTCAAACATACAAAGAAATGAATAGAATGATAGAATTAGGAAAAGCAAAAAGTCTTGGATTATCCAATTCTAATCTTGAGCAATTAAAAGAAGTAAATAAATATTATCCAATCAATATTTATGAAGGTGTTTATAATTTAGAATGTAAATTAAATGAAGATATTGGAATTATAAATTATTGTAAAGAAAATAATATTATATTTTGTGCTTATCAACCTTTAAGAAGAAATAGGACAGCTAATAGAAACTATTCCATATTAGTTGAATTATCAAAGAAATATAATAAAACACAAAATCAAATTATCTTAAATTGGATTATTAAAGAAAAGAAATTAAATGTATTAATAAAGACCACAAATAGCAGTAGAATAAATGAAAATATAGATGCAATAAATTTTAAAATGGATACAGAAGATTATAATAAATTAAATTTATTTAGAGCAAAAGAATTTGATGATGTAATAATTGATTGGGAAGGAAAAAGTGGAATTACAGTTGATCAATTAGCCAATCAATTTGAGTAAATAAAAGATGATGTAATTGAATTATAATAAATGATTAAAAAAGAAAGGTTAAGAAAAATGAAAATAGGAAAAGATTATATAGGAGTGGGAGTAGGAGCTTTTATATTAAATGAAAATAATGAACTATTGTTACAAAAAAGGGCAGTACCAGCAGAACAGGGGTATTGGTGTATACCAGGTGGAAGATTAGAAATGTTTGAAGTTTTAAAAGACGCAGTAATTAGAGAAACAAAAGAAGAAACAGATTTGGATATAGAAGTAATCAAACTAATTGGTGTATGTGATCATATAATTAAAGATGAAAATGCACATTGGGTTGCAATGAGTTATTTATGTAAAATCAAAAGTGGAATTCCTAAAATAATGGAACCTAATAAAGCATCTGATATGAAATGGTTTGATTTAAATAATTTACCTGATAAATTAACAATTACTACTAAAAAGGCCTTAGCAGATTATAAAAAAATGAATGATTTTAATTAAAAAGTGATATTCCAATAAGTTATAACAAAGATAGGAGTGATATAGTGATAAATTTTGAATTATATAAAATATTTAAAATTGTAGCAGACGAAGAGAATTTGACAAAGGCAAGTGAAATTTTGCATATATCACAACCTGCGGTAACAAAGCATATTAAAAATTTGGAAAAAGAATTAAATGTACAATTATTTAAAAGAAGTAAATATGGAATGATATTAAATGAAAATGGTAAGAAATTATATTCACAGATAAAAGAGCCTGTAAATGCTATTTTAAAATCAGAAGATATATTTAATGTGCATAAAACAATAAATTTAGGTATCCATGTAAATATGCCTAGTAAAATTTATGATGGTGCAATTTTAAAATACTATGATAATAACAAAAATAATATTATAGATATTCATAAATTAACAGCTAAAAATATATTTTTAAGATTAAAAACACAAGAAATAGATCTTGCTTTTTCTAAAAAATATAGTGATGAAATATATGATTCAAAAGAAATTAAATTTATAAAAATTGGAGAATTACATGATGTATTTATTGTAAACTGTAATTCAAAATATCTAAATAAAAAATTTTCTAAAGATGATTTAAAAAATACAACAATTTATACATTGAAAAAATTTTCGAGTGCATACCAAAATTTAATAAAAGTACTTGAATATAATTCCAATGATGTAATTAATATTAATAATATAAGTTATACTGCTATGATTGAATTATTAAAGAGTAGAGATGTAATAACAGTTATAACGAAAGAATATATAGAAGAAAAAATAGCCAATAATGAATTGAGTATTTTAGATGTTGGGTTTTTACTTCCCAATGCCGAATTTGGAGTATATTATAATGTTAATAATAATAAAGAATTAAAAGAATTAATTGAGATACTAAAAAATAATTGTAAAGTATAACTTTAAGTTATGTTTTGCTAATGAATATGTATTTTACATAATTTTAAATTGATAGTACAATAATATTGTTTTCAAAAAAATATTAAGGAAAGAGGTAATCAATATGGCAGAGATAATTTTTTGTCAAAAGCAAACACGGTATGAATCAACAAAACCATTTGATAGGTGGGCAAGACTAATAGTTTATGAGGATGACGTTGGTGATTCTTTTGATTCCATAAGTCCATTTCAATTTCTGTTTAAGCAAAGCCTTATTATTGGGGCAAAACTAATGCCTGTTGGCATTAGTGAAACTGGAGAAAATTTTATGGAAGCCGAAAAAGATTACAAACTACATGAAAAGGCAATAAAAGCATTGTTGGAACGTGAAGAATTAGAAATGAAAATAGATGTTATTTTGTATACATCTGTTTCACGAATAAAAGAAGCCTATTATGCTGATTATACCACAAAAATGGAACTGAAATGCGAACCTGATAAAAAAGAGATAACTTACTGGGCTACCTGTGGCGAAGACAACTGTGGATTGCTAATCGCTTTTGAGGATTTATCAATTTATAAGGAGGGGTTAGAATATTTAGAAGAAATATGGCGTAAATAAAATGTAATATTATACATTTACTGATAACTTTATTGAAATTGATAATGTATTACAAATGAATACAGTAATGAAATTGAATCCTAATGATTAGTTTTACTAACTATTAGGATTCAATTTTATTGTAAATCTTTAAAGAATAATTGTATTTACACAAAGTTTATGATATAATTACTATGAATAGGTAATAGCAAAAAGAATAATCTATATATTATATAAATATTAATGAAATTAATAGGAGGTTATATGCTTAAATATCCCAGAAATATGCATGGCGGAAATTTATGGGCAAAAATAGAAGTGCTTGAAAATGTATTAGCTCCTTTATTATAAATAAAATATAATTAATAAAGGAGTAAAAAATTATGAATTATGAAGATAAAAAAATTGTAGGAATTATTGCATCAAATGTTGAACCAGCAATTGCTCTAAATGTAATTGGACATTTAGCTATTTCTATAGGAAAATATTCTAATGAAGAAATAATGGGGAAATCAATAATAACAGATAAATCAGGAATCAAACATTTAGGAATAAGTAAATTTCCTTTTATAATAACAAAGGTGAAAGCAGGAAAATTAAAAAATACAATAGATTTAGCTAAAAACAATCCAAATTTATTAGTTGCAGATTATCCAAAAGACATGCTAGATACTAGAACAGATGATGAGCTAGTAGAATCAATTAATGCAAAAGAAAACGATAAATTAGAATACTTAGGTGCAGTAATTTATGGTGATACCAAAGATGTAGATGAAATAACAGGTAAATTTCAATTATGGAGAATAGATTAATTATTATAAAAATACATATCTTTAACTAAGATATGTATTTTTATTTATTTTTTATTAATTAAGATAGAAATTTTTTATTTATTATGTTAAGATTATATATATTTATAGGAGAATGCATATGGAAAAAATAATTTATAAAACTATAGATAATATAGAATTAAATGGAATATTAGAACAAAATGGAAGTGATACTTGTATTATAATGTGTCATGGTATTCGAGCTGGAAAAGAAGAAAATGGAAATTTTACAAAACTAGCAAAAGTATTAAATCAAAACAAAATCGATAGTTTTAGATTCGATTTTAGAGGTCATGGAGAAAATAAAAGCAAATTTGATATAGTAACAATAGAAGGAGAAATAATAGATTTAGAGACTACTATAGAAAATGTTTCAAAAAGAGGATATAAAAATATTATTTTACTAGGAGCTAGTTTTGGAGGAGGAATAATTCCTCTTATAAATTTTAATAAATATTCTAATATTAAGGGATTAATATTATGGTATCCATGTTTAGTTTATAATAAAACAGATTTATTTTGCGAGGAGAACATAAAAGAAACATTAGAAAAAGGATTTTTTGAAACAAAAAGTTTAAGAACAGGAAAAACATATATATTTACGAAAGAATTAATGATGCAAACTACTAAATATAAACCATATGAAGCATTAATAAATAATTTATTACCTAAGTTATTTATACATGGAAATAAAGACAAGAATGTATATTATGAAAGTGTAGAAAAATGTGCAAACGACAGTATTAATTCAAAATTAATTATTATAGAAAATGGTACACATGGATTTTATGATAATGAGAACCATTTTAAATTTGTATTACAAGAAACATTAGAATATATAAAAACAATAATAAATAATTTCAAGAAATGATTACAATGAAGGTTTTGAATTGTTAGAAAATAAAAAATTGTGAAAGAATATGGAAATAAGAAGGTGGAAATAATGGAATATGAAAAAGACTTAAGAATATCTGATATGATGAAAATGCAAAATATATTATGGGAAAAAAATAAAAATGATTGGGATCCAATGGAAGAAAAATATGCAAGAAATTCATTGTTATGGATGATGGAAGAAGTTGGAGAAGTAATAGCAATTATAAAGAAAAAAGATGATAATGCAATTATGAATAATGAAGACGTAAGAAACAAATTTGTAGAAGAAATGTGTGATGTATTAATGTATTATAATGATACATTATTAAGATATAATATAACTGCAGATGAAATTTCTAGTGCGTATATAAAAAAGCATGATAAAAATATAAAAAGAAATTTTAAAGAAGAATATAAACAAATATAGCGAAAATTAATATACAAAATAATTTAATTTTTTTTATTATAATACTATATATTTTAAAAAATTTATGTTATAAAATATATAGAAGTATATTTTTAGGAGAAACTAATGAAGGAAACAAATGCAAATAATTTAAAACCAAGAGTTATAGAACTTTTTAATGGTATGATATCTGGGAATAATGTTTTTGAAGGTTTTTATAGTGAAGATGATATGACAGATAAACTATCAAACAAAATTAAAGTTATATGTACAGATGAGGTTCCATTTAATGATTTTGGGGAGTGGAATGGTAGATATGGCATTTTATCATTAAAGCCAGAAGTTATAGAAGGAATTTCTGTGCATACAAAAACAAAAGAAGAAACAAAAGTAATACTTTTACAGCAATTATTACATGTTGTATCAGATAGAGATAGTGAGTCTGGACTGGATAAATATAGATTATTTAAAGATGAAAAAAGAAAAAATGGGAAATCCATTGATAATGGAATGAGTATGGAACTAGCAGAAAGGATATTAGGGGTAAAAACAAATGGATATTCAAAAGAAAAAGGCGTATATAATATATTTTCTACTTTATATGGAGAAGAAACATTTATTAGTGATTACATAACAGGAGGAGATACAATACAAGAACATATAAAAGATAATTATGGGGATACTATTTTAAAATTTTTTAATTTAGTAATATATAATCTAGATGTACTAAGAAGCTATGAAGATAAAATAAAAATGTGTGGTAAAACTGCAGATAAAAAATCTAAAGTAGAAGAATACAAAGCCGCTAAAGATAAATATGAAGGAATATTAGATGCTACATTGGAAAAAATGATAAAAAGGAAATTAAGATTAACACCAGATATAAATGGAAAATATGATTTATTATGCAAATTAAAACAATCAAATTATAAAAATGAAATTGCAGGACTAAATATACAAAATGCAATAGATGAGATACTTGCTAAAATTACAGAAGAATTAATTGATGAAGAACAATTAACCAATATTGAGTCAAAAGTTATGGTTGCTACGAATGAAATAGGACTTACTGATATAAAGAAACAAGCAGCCAATATAAAACAGTTATTAATAAGTCAAAGTATTGAAAAAAATAGAAAGCAAGAACATAATCAACCTGAAATAGGAAACGAAAATAGCTATAGAGGAGAGTAAAGTAATGGAAGTTATAAGTATTGAAACAAGAAAAGCTTATGCAGAAATATTAGAAGTATTAAAAAACTTACCAATACAATATAAAAATGAAATACCAAGTCAAATTATAGAAATATTTGAAAAAGAAAAAATGTATGGATATGCTATTTTATTAGACAAAAATAATTTAATAAGTAAACAAACTTTAAGGAAAGAAACATTAGAAATATTAGCAATGTTAAACTACCAGTATTGGTGTAAAAATGAAGGGTTAAAAAATAGATTATATGAAATATATAACTCAAATGAAAATATATCACAAAATATATTAGATATAGAAAATGTGGTAAGCAAATCACGTGAGCAAAATATAAGTCTTGCAATAAGAAAAGAAAATATATTTACAAGAATTATTAATAAAATTAGGTTTTTTTTACAAAAACTAAAAAATACTGAAACTTTTAATATAGAGTAGGAGGATGTATAATGAAGAATGCATATACAATATTAAAAATTGCAAGAGGAAGAACGTTAACAGATGAAAATGTTAGGAAAAAATATGAAAATTTGATAAAAATGCTAGATGTAAGTATAGAATACTATGAGAAGAAAAATAAAATAAATAGTGCATATAGAGATGAAAAAGGAAATACAATAACAATTATAGAAGAAGGAAAAAAGGAAAGAACATTAACCAATGGAGAATGTATAGAACAACAAAGAGAAGAAGCGGCATGGGCATATGAACAACTAAAAGATGAAAAATCAAGACAACAATATGATGAACAATTAAAACAGAAACAAAAAGAAAAGGAACTTAGCAAATCAAATAAAATAACAAAATTAGCTAGTAGATATAATGGTGCATTAACAAAACAAAGAGAGGCAATTCAACAACTAAATAAATCTGCTGCAAAAGCATCTTCAGAATCAGTAATAAGTAATATAGCAGCAAAAGCTCAACAGGGAAAAACTTTAGATGTTCCAACTGTACGTGGAAGAAATATAAGATGGGATAGAACAAAATGGGAAGGCCCTAAAAGAGAAGATGGAGAAGCAAGATAAAATGGGAAAAGTAATGTGGAAACCAGGTACCTTTATTTACCCATTACCAGTAGTTATGGTAAGTTGCGGTGATATGAATAAATCTAATATTATAACTGTTGCATGGACAGGTATTTTAAATACAAATCCTGCAACAGTTTATATTTCAGTAAGACCTACAAGATATTCATATAATTTAATAAAAGAATCTGGGGAATTTGTAATTAATTTAACAAATGAAAAATTGGCATATGCTACAGACTGGTGTGGAGTTAAATCAGGAAAAGATATAGATAAATTTAAAAGTATGCATTTATCAAAACAAAAAGCAAATTTTGTAAAATGTCCGATGATAGAACAAAGTCCTGTATCTGTTGAGTGTAAGGTAATTGAAATAAAAGAATTTGGAAGTCATCATACATTTATTGCAGAAGTCTTAGCAATAAATGCAGATGAAAAATACATAGATAAAAGCGGAGCATTCGATATATCAAAATGTAATTTAATATCATATTCAAATGGACATTATTATTCACTAGGCAAGAAATTAGGAAGATTTGGATTTTCTGTTCAAAAAAAGCAAGGAAAAAAGTAATATACAAAAAAGACGTTAAAAATTAATATAAATGTTGACATTAATAGAAGTTTGTGATAAACTATTTGAGCATATTGATTAAAAGATATGTTCACATCGTTTAAAAGTAAAGCTTAAAAGATTACGGAGGTGTATTTTAGATGGCTGCAAAAGGACCAAGAGAAATGATAACATTAGAATGTACAGAATGTAAAAGAAGAAACTATATGACTTCAAAAAATAAAAGAAATAATACAGATAGACTAGAAATAGTTAAATATTGCAAATTCTGTAAAAAACGTACTATACATAAAGAAACAAAATAGATAAAGCTGTTTTAAGGAGGATATAAAATGGCGAATGTAGAAAAAAATAAAAATGAAGGCAAACATTTTTTTAAGGATTTTAAAGCAGAATTAAAAAAAGTTATATGGCCAACACCAAAGCAAGTTGCAAATAGTACCATAGCAGTTATAACTATAGTATTATTAACAGCAGCTATAGTTTTTGTTTTAGACTTAGCTTTTGAAACATTAAATACACATGGAGTAAATAGATTAAGAAATATTGTAAAAACAGAAGAATCTGCAACACAAACAAATACAATTGAAAATGCTGTTTCTGAAAATACAGTTAGCGACAATACAATTGCAGATGATAATACAATAGAAGATAATACTATTTCAGAATAAAAAGGAGGCTAAAAAATGTCTCAAGAAAATAGTGAATTAATTCCAAGATGGTATGTTGTACATACATATTCAGGGTATGAAAATAAAGTCAAAACAGACCTAGAAAAAACTATAAAAAATAGAGAATTAGAAGATTTCTTTTTTGAGATAGTTGTTCCAATGGAAGAGCAAATAGAAATAAAAGACGGAAAAAGAAAAACAAACTTAAAAAAGGTTTTTCCAGGATATGTTCTAATTAAAATGATAGTAACAGATGAATCATGGTATATAGTAAGAAATACTAGAGGAGTTACAGGATTCGTTGGTTCAGGAACAGATCCAATACCATTAACAGATGCAGAAATTAGAAATATGGGATTTGATGCACCAATTAATATCGACTATGACGTTAATGATTCTGTAAAGGTTCTTAATGGACCATTACAAGATTTTATTGGAGTAGTTCAAGAAATCAATAAAGAAAAACATAAAGTTAAAGTTCTAGTTTCAATGTTTGGAAGAGAAACACCAGTAGAATTGGAATTTTCTCAAGTACAAAAAATAGTTTAAAATACAAGGAATTAAGTTTAAAAAACTTAGATATCCTAGTTTATATAAGTACATTTAAAGGTAGGTGAAAAAAATGGCAGAAAAAGAAATTTCAAATATAATTAAATTACAAATAGAAGCAGGAAAAGCTACACCAGCTCCACCAGTTGGTCCAGCATTAGGTTCAAGTGGTGTCAATATTATGCAATTTGTTAAAGAATTCAATGATAGAACAGCAAATCAACCAGGTATGATAATACCAGTTGTTATAACTGTATATAAAGATAAATCTTTTGAATTTATAACAAAAGTACCACCAGTAGCAGTTCTAATTAAAAAAGCTATAAAAATTCAAAAAGGTTCAGGAAAACCAAATAAAGAAAAAGTAGCAAAAATAACTAAAGAACAAGTAAGACAAATAGCTGAAACAAAAATGCCAGACTTAAATGCAGCATCAATAGAAACTGCAATGAGTATGGTAATGGGTACAGCACGTAGTATGGGTGTTGTAGTAGAAGATTAATAAATAAGTATATTGGGAGAGTTTAAAAACTCGTTAATACCAAAGGAGGATTAAAATGAAACAAGGAAAAAGATATCTAGAAGCAAAAAAGCTTGTAGACGATTCAAAAGTTTATGAAGTAAAAGAAGCTATGGAATTATTAGAAAAATTTCCAAAAGCTAAATTTGATGAAACAGTTGAATTACATGTTAAATTAGGTGTTGATTCTAAACATGCAGATCAACAAGTTAGAGGAACTGTTGTATTACCTAATGGAACAGGTAAATCATTAAGAGTGTTAGTATTTGCAAAAGGGGATAAAGCAAAAGAAGCAGAATCTGCAGGAGCTGATTTCGTTGGAGCAGAAGAACTAATACCAAAAATTGAAAAAGAAAACTGGTTTGAATATGATGTTATAGTTGCAACTCCAGATATGATGGGGGTTGTTGGAAGACTTGGTAAAGTATTAGGACCAAAAGGGTTAATGCCAAACCCAAAATCAGGAACAGTAACAATGGATGTTACAAAAGCTATACAAGAAATTAAATCAGGAAAAGTTGAATATAGATTAGATAAAACTAACATAATTCACTTAGGATTCGGAAAAGTATCATTTGGTGCTGAAAAATTAGTTGAAAATTATAACACAGTTATAGATGCTATAATTAAAGCTAAACCAGCAGCAGCTAAAGGTCAATATATTAAGAGTATTGCAATTACAACTACAATGGGACCAAGTATATATGTAGACCAAAAATAATTTTAATATAGCCAAAGAAAGTAGGCGTCTTATAAGTCCTACCGAGGCACAAATAATGAGTTTTTAAGCAACTCTTTATGTGCAATTGGCTATAAAGAGTTGCTATTATTATATAATAGAAAAGAAGTTTACTTTACTATTGTATAAATGTAAATACTAGGAAAGTTTTAAAACTATCTTAGAAAATAATAAAATATATAAATTATCAGGAGGTGAAAAAAATGGCAAATGAAAAAATAATCGCTAAAAAAGACGAAGAAGTTAAAGCATTAGCAGCTAGTATAAAAGAAGCAAAACTTGTGCTATTAACAGATTATAGAGGAATTAATGTTACTGATGTAACAGAATTAAGAAAAACATTAAGACAAACTAATTCAGAATATAAAGTTATAAAAAACAACATAACAAGAAGAGCACTTAAAGAATGTGGAGTAAATGAATTAGATGATGCCTTATTAGGACCTACAGCAGTTATAATGTCTAATGAAGATTACCTAGAACCATCAAAAGCAGTATATGAATACACAAAGAAAAATGATTTCTACAAAATTAAAGGTGGAATAATTGATGGAAAAGTAATGACAGCAGAAGAAATAATAACTTTAGCTAAATTACCATCAAAAGAAACATTACTATCAATGCTTGCTGGTGGATTACTTGCAACAATTTCAAAATTTGCAGTTGCACTTGATCAAGTACGCATTCAAAAGGAAGCTAACGCTTAGTAAAAATAAATGAAAAGCTTCGTTTTACAGTGTCAATCTTCATTAAAAATTTTTCAATATACAAACGTATAATTTCAAAATTTTTAATTCGATTTCCTTGTAATACTTGCTTTTGATTTATTTTAGAAAATAAGAAATAATTAAAGAGATGTGAACTCTTATAAAATCACAAAATTTTAAAATATAAAAAAATTAGGAGGAATTATTATTATGAGTAAAGAAGAAATGATAGAAGAAATCAAAAAAATGACAGTTGTTGAATTAGCTGACTTAGTAAAAGCTATAGAAGAAGAATTTGGAGTATCTGCAGTAGCTGCAGCTGCACCAGCTGGGGCTGGAGCAGGAGCTGCTGGTGCAACTGAAGAAAAATCATCTTTTGATGTAGTATTAAAAGATGCTGGAGCTAACAAAATCCAAGTAATCAAAGTTGTTAGAGATGCTACAGGATTAGGATTAAAAGAAGCTAAAGAATTAGTTGATGGAGCACCAAAAACAGTTAAAGAAGGAGTAGCTAAAGAAGAAGCTGAAGAATTAAAAGCTAAATTTATTGAAGCTGGAGCAGTTGTTGAATTAGCTTAGTAATAATAAAATTAAGAGGTTGCCAAAGCAATCTCTTAATTTATTTTATATACTAGGAAAGTACGCCATTTTAAGTTAGAATTGTAGGGGCTACCTTTGGCAGTCCGTTCTTCGAAGCATTGCTATAATATAGAAGAAAGTTTAAATGTTTGCAAGGAGGAGTATATGAAAAAAATATGTATAATAGCAGCAATTGATGAAGAATTTGATGCAATAGAACAAATAATGAAAAACAAAGAACACAAATTAATATATGAAATAGAAATTATAGAAGGAACAATAAATAATAAAGAATGTATATTAGCAAAATCTGGTGTTGGTAAAGTTAATGCTGCAAGAACAACACAAATTTTAATAGATAAATATGATATTGATTATGTAATAAATATTGGTAGTGCAGGAGGATTAAAAAACGATTTAAATATAGGAGATATAATAATTGGTACAAAAATCGTTCAGCATGACTTCAATATAACTGCATTTGGACATAAAAGGGGATATGTATCAGGAGTAGGAGATATATTATTAGCAGATGAAGAATTAATAAAAAAGGCAAAAATTGCAATGCAAAGTATAGAAAAACAAAATATAAAATCAAGGGAAGGAATTATTGCTACTGGAGATATTTTTGTAACAAAGATAAAAATGAAGGAATCTATTGTAAGCGAGTTTGATGCAGATTGCACAGAAATGGAAGGATCTGCAATTGCACAAGTTTGTACACTAGATAAAATACCATTTATAATAATAAGATCAATATCAGATATACCAAATGGAAATAATAATGTAACTTTTAAGGAATTTATAAATGTTGCATCAAAAAGAACAGCAGACTTCATAAAGAATATGGTGTAACAATAAGTACAATTATGTAAATAAAATAATATAATAATAAAGAGATTGATTTTCAATCTCTTTATTATATAAGGAAGCTTAAATTTTATTTACTTAAAAATATACAACATTTATTTAATAGAATGATGTAAGCTATAAGATAAATAAACTTGCTATATTAAAGAAAAATACTAAAATTTGACATTTTTAGAAAAAAATTGTATACTTATATAGTATGAATTTGCTAAAAATCAAAAAGGAGAAATTTATGAATTCGATAAAGAAAATGCTTACGGTTTCTTTAATTACACTTACAATAGTTGGAGCTGCAAAAGTCATAAGTAGTGCTTCAGAAGGAAGTACTTTAGCAGATGAAGTAAGACTTAGAAAAAATCCTAAATCAGATTCTATAGTGCTTGAACTTATACCAAAAAAAGGTGATGAAGTAGAAGTATTAGAAATCTCAGGTGATTGGTATAAAGTCAAATATCAAAAAATTACAGGGTATGTTCATAAAGACTATTTAACTGTAAAAGAAGAAATTAAAGATAGCAATTCAGAAGAAAAAGAAGAACAAAAAACAAATGAAGAAGATAAAAAGGATGTATCTACAACACAAAACATTGGAACCGCAAAGGAAATATATACAGTACAAAATAAAGAAAATGTATATATACATCCAACAATTAATGCAAATGTAGTTACTAGCTACGAAAAAGATACTAAAGTTAAACTTATACAGAAATTAAATAAATGGGCTTATGTAGAAGCTAATAGTGAAAGAGGATGGATTCCATTTTCAAAATTAACTAAAAGTGAAGAAATTAAACCCACGGAAACAACAAAACCTGTAGAGCCAGAAAATAAAGAAGAAAATTTAAATAAAACAGGGTATGTTACAACAGATGGAATTAACTTTAGAAAAGAAGCAAATACAGATTCACAAGTATTAAGAGTAATGATTACTAATTTAAAAGTAAACATTATAAAAGAAGAAGGTGACTGGTATAAAGTCACATATAAAGATCAAACAGGATATATTTTAAAGAAATACGTATCTGAAAAAGAAGTAAAAACTACTTCAAGATCTTCTACACAAGCAAGAACAAATAAACAAACTACAGAAGCGGTAGCAGAACCAAAAGAAGAAATTAAGCAAACAAGTACAGTGACAAGTTCTAGCAATAAGGGGCAAGAAGTTGTTGAATATGCAAAACAATATTTAGGTTCAAGATATGTTTATGGTGGTTCATCACCTAAAGGATTTGACTGCTCTGGATTTACAATGTATGTATATAAACACTTTGGAGTTAGTTTATCACATTCAGCAACAGCTCAATCGAAAGTAGGGCAAAAAATTGCAAAATCAGATTTGCAACCAGGAGACTTAGTGTTTTTTAAAAATTACAGAACAAATAAGGGAATAGGGCATGTTGGAATATATATTGGAAATAATAAATTCATACACGCATCAACAGAAAGCACAGGTGTTATAACATCATCTTTATTAACAAGTGGATATCAAAATAGATATGTAAGTGCTTCAAGAGTTATTTAACAAAAAAATGGGGGAATTATAAAGGAGTAATATGAACAACAGACCATTTTTAACAATAACATTAGGATATGTAATAGGAATTATATATGGGCTATACTTAATAACAAGTATAGCCTTTTATATTATAATTTTAATATGTATATTAATACTCATATATTTAAAAAAATATAAGATAAATAAATATATTAATTTGTTTATTAAAAAGGAGAATATATTGATATTTATAATATCATTTGTAATTAGTTTTGGAATTACAAGTATTTTAAATTACAAATATGATAAATTATTTATTGGTATAGATAAATGTGAAGGAATAGCAATAGTAGAAGAGCAAACAAAACAAAAAGATAATTATAATCAATATAAAATAAAAATATACGAGTTAAATAATAACAATAAATATAAAAACATAAGAGTATTGCTAAACACAAAATTAGACCTAGAAAGCGGTTCTCAAATAAAATTTAAAGGAGAGTTTAAGAAAGCAGAAGAAAGTAGAAATTATAAAGGATTTAATTATAAGCAGTATTTAAAATCAAATGGCATATATGGAACAATTGGTTCAAATAGTATAACAATAGCTAATAAAAAATCATATAATATTGGAACAATAATTAGTAGCTGTAGAAAATATGTTATAAATGTAATTAAGAATAATTTTAAAGATGAAAATAATGCCAATATTCTTTTAGGGATACTAATAGGAAATGATGATAATATTTTAGAAAATCAAAAAGAAGCATATAGAAAAAGTAGTTTATCTCACATAATGGCAGTTTCAGGATTACATGTATCATTCGTTATTGTTGGTATAAGCAAATTCTTAAGTATAATCAGTATATCAAAAAAAAGTAAAAAAATTATTATAATTATTATTTTAGTATTTTTTTGTTTATTGGTAGGAAGCACGCCATCAGTAAAAAGGGCATGTATAATGGCTATACTTACGCTAATATCACGGAATAATATATAAAAAAAGTAATACTATGAATAATATTTGTATAGCACTACTAATAATACTAATAAAAAATCCATTTGCAATATTAGATATAGGTTTAATATTATCATTTGCAGGTACTATAGGAATAGTAAGCATTAATAATATTGTTACAATAATACTCTCAAATAAGTTAAAAAAGATTCCGAAAAATATTATAACTTTACTATCTGTATCAATATCTGCTCAAATTGCAATTTTACCCATTAGCATTATATTTTTTAATGGTATATCAACTTTATTTTTTATTTCTAATATTTTAACATCAGTAATAATTGGAGTAATAATTATCTTAGGATTTATAAGTATAATTATTCCAATAAAACCAATTTTTTATCTTTTAAGTATTTTAATATCTATTCTAAATTTTATTGTGGAATCAATATCTAATATTCCATTTTCATATATAACAATCACAACACCTAATATTATTGTAATTATTACATATTATATTGTTATATTCCTAATTTTCTATTATATAAAACTGAAACAAACAAAGCAAAAAAGATTTACACAAATGAAAGTATTAAAGATATTCAGTAAATTAAAAAAGAAAATAAAACTAATAATATTCTTGCTTTTATTAGTTTGTTTTATTTGCACGTTTATAAAAGATAATTTTAGAGAATTGAACATATATTTTATAGATGTTGGACAAGGAGAGTCAAGTCTAATAATTACAAAAATGAATAAGAAATTATTATTAGATACAGGCGGAAACACAGATAATACAGATTTTGATATAGGAAAAAATACATTAGTACCATATTTGTTAGATAGAGGAATTATGAAATTAGATTTTGTAATAATTTCACATTTTGATAGTGATCATTGTCAAGGATTAATTGAGGTAATAAATGTATTGAAAATAGATAAATTAATAATATCTAAGCAATGTAAAGTAACTAATGAATATGAAAAAATAATTTATTTAGCTAAAAAAAAGAATATAAGTATTATAGAAGTGAAAGCTGGAGACGAAATTCATATAGATAAATATACAAGTATAGAAATATTATATCCAAGTAAAGAATTAAAATTTGATGATTTAAATAATAATTCAATTGTATGTAAATTGAGTTATATGGATTTTAGCATATTATTTACAGGAGATATAGAAAAAGAAGCGGAATTAGAAATTGTAAAAAAATATAATAATACAAACAAATTAAGAGCAAATATTTTAAAAATTGCACATCATGGTTCAAAAACATCTAGTTCAAAAGAATTTTTGGAAAAAGTAAAACCACAATATGCGTTAATAGGAGTAGGAAAAGATAATAAATTTGGACATCCTAATGGTGAAGTAATAGAAAGATTAGAAAATTTACGGAGTTAGAATTTTTAGAACAGATGAAAGTGGAGAAATTATGTTAGAGGTAAATTGTAGATTAAAACTGAGAATTGAAACTATGATAAAAAATAATAATTAATTCTTAATCAATAAAAGGGAGGAATGAAATAAATAAAAAATTGTGATATAATTTGATATGAGAGGAAGTTTTGAAATGGTAAATTTAGAATTGTATAAAATATTTAAAATAGTAGCCGATGAAGAAAATGTTACAAAGGCTAGTGAAAAATTAAATATATCACAACCAGCTATAACGAAACATATACAAAATTTAGAAAAACAATAAAATAGTAAGCTATTTGACAGGCATAGTAAAGGGTTAAAATTAAACGAATTAGGAAGAAAAGTATATGATGAAATTAGTGTTCCAATTAAAGTATTGGAAAATATTGAGCTTAAGTATACTAATATAAAAAATATTAACTTGGGTACACATGTAACAGTTTTTAATAAAATTCTTGGAAAAAATTTATCGGAGTATTATAAAAAATATTCTGATGTTACTGTAAATATTGATAGAAGTGATTTATCAGAGCAACTTATGAAGTTAGAGAAACAAGAACTAGATATTGTAGTTGCTAAAAAAGATGACAATTATACAAATGATAAAATTCAATTTATTAAATTAATGGATTTACATGATATCTTAATTGTAAATAGTAAATATAATGAATTCAGTGGAAAAGTTTCATTAGAAGATTTGAAAGATAAAATAATTTATATGCCTAGAAAATCTTCTATAACAACAAAGAACTTTTTTGAATCTATAAAAAATGTATCGAATCATGCAATTCATTTTATGTGCATCAATTATAGAACAATGCTAGAAATGTTAAAATATGATTCCAATATTGGGTTAGTAACAAAAGAAACAGTTTTAGATGAACTTAATTCAAAAGAAATTGTGCAGATAGCAACTTCTTTTGAAATTAAACCAATTGAGTATGGGATATATATAAACATAGAAAATAAATTTAGAGAACTAAAAAATCTCGTTCAAGAATTAGCATTAATTTAGATATAACTTTAAGTTATGTGAGTATAATGAATAAGTATTTCACATAATATGAGAGCTTTGCTATAATAAATATATCAAAAGTTGATAGGAGGGGTACACATGAATAAAAAACAAATGTTTAAGTTCTCAGGTATTACTACACCAAAATTACAAGGTATAGGTCGCGATTGGGACTTTGAAGGGTATTTTGTAAAACAAGCAGGAAATAACGATATTTTTGGAATTAATCGGGATATTCTTGGAAAAACCTTTCTAAAAGGATTATTTATTGACAATCAAAGTTTAATCTTTGTTGAAATATCTGAAGAAATGCGGGTAATACGTGAGATAAAGTATTATCAAAAAAGAGGATATGCTTTTAAAGATATCAATGAAATAGGAAAGTACAGTGAAGATGATATGGAAGGAACTTTTGCTTACACGGATAGGTATGCTGTTATTCAGTTAAATGAAATTATGGATTTGAATCAAATACAGACAATTGAAAAACAGTATAAAGAATTTTACGAAAAATTAGTCGAGTTTGATAAGTACTATTTTGACAATAGTCAAACATTAACAGAGTTTTTGTAAAATTTCATATTGCAAAGGTGGTGAGTATATGATTGTTTCTTAATTAATGAAAAGGAATATTTTTAAGTATTCTCCAACAGAGCAACATGCAATTGATTTTTTAAAGGGACTTTCATTTGATATAATAAAATCAATTGGAATTAGTACTGCTGGATATTTTGAGGCATATTGGGCTGAACAAGGAAAAAAAGTAACTGCAACAACATTGGACAGAAAAGGCATAGAATATACAAAAAATCTTCTAAAAGAAATAGAAAATTTAACATTTCAGATAGAAGATGTTACACAAAATATGCCTGAAGAAAATTCGACATATGATGTTGTATATTCTCGTTTATGTTTACACTATATTTCAGACGTAGAGCTCAAAAAAGCATTGTCAGAATGTTATAGGGTACTAAAAAAAGATGGACATATGATTGTAATAGTTAAGTCGTTAAATGATTGGACTGCTAAAACAGAAGGAGCCTATTATGAACTCGAAACGGGATATACTTATACGCCGAGTATTAAAAGGTATTCAAAAATTTCGAGAAGATTACATAGTATTCAATCTATAACAGAAGCGTTAAGTACTGCGGGATTCAAGGTTCAGTATAATAATGAATTAACTGAAACTATTTATGAAGATTATGAAAGAACTATAATTGAAGTGCCAGATGCAACAGTAATTGAAGTATATGGTATAAAATGTTAGTTTTGTGTAAGAATTTTTTGCAAAGGGGTCTGTTTTCAAAACAGACCCTTTTGCAAAAAGAATTGCAGAATATGTGAAAAATCAATTACAAGAAGATATGATGTAAATATTAATAAGAATATAAAAATCCGCTAACGAGTCATAAGAGACACAGGCGTCGGAAATACTTATAAATTTTGAAAATATTTGTAATTTTTTGAATTAACTGTAAAATATTCAAGATTTTCTGTAATAGATTTTATTATATCGAATTTTTACAAAACCTACATATAAATGTATAAATATTCCTTTTAGTGCAAATAATACTTGTAAATAAAGTTAAGAAGGGATATTCATGAGAAAAAGTTTTTTATATACACTTATTATTTGTTCTATATTTACAGTAGGAATGTATATAGGATATAAATTGTATACAGGAGATGAACAAGAGCAAGAACAAGAATCAACCACATATTCAAATAAAGAAGAACAAAATACATTAAAACATGAATCTATAACATCTGTATCTTCAGAAGAAGAAAAAATTTCACCTAATGCTAATTTTATATTAAAAAAACATTATACTAAATGTAACCATACTACTAAAGAGTTTGTTGAATTACCACAAGAATTAGTAAATTTATCACAAAAAGAATTACAACAACAGTATAGTCAGTGGACAATAGAATCATTTGGAACACATGAGATAATCTTGATAAAAGAGCAAGATGGATATTGCAATGAACATTTTGTTTTAAGACCTAATAATGGGCATATAGCAATATATTCTGTATTAGAAAATGGGGAAGAAGTAGAAATTGAAACTACAGATATATCAACTATGTATCTTACTGAAACAGATATGTTAAGAATTAATGAAGGTATAAAAATATATGGAAAAGAAGATTTAAATAGTGCATTAGAAGATTTTGAATAAAAAGAAGAAATTGCCAAACTGTACTAAAAAATGTATAGTTTAGCAATTTCTTCTTTTTTATGAAATTTTAAATCCTTTATATTCAGAATAAAATTCTTTACAATACATAAATAATGAAAATAAAGTGGAAATTAATGCTAAATAATATAGGAACATATCAAAACCAGGAAGTGTAGATAATGAATATTCAGGATGATTTGTAACCATAGTATTAAATTGATTCAAAAATAATGAACTTACAATTGCAATATAAAATAGTACAGTTGCTAGTTTACCATACCATTTACTTGATACAACAAATTCTTTACCATAAAGAAAAGATGCACCAGCAATCATAACTAGTTCTTTAATTAATACAATAACTAATATCCATATAGGTAATATATGTTTAGTGAATAAAACAAATAAAATAGAAATTTGAGTAGCTTTATCTGCTAGTGGATCAATAAGCTTTCCAAAATTAGTTACAAAGTTAAATTTTCTAGCTATAAAGCCATCTAATATATCTGTTAATCCTGAAATAGTTAAAAATACAAAAGCAACCATATAATTATTATTAAATAAGTTATAAACTATAACAGGAATTAAGAAAAATCTAATTATAGTTAGTATGTTTGGAATATGTTTTTTCATTATATAAAATCCTCCGAATTTATTAATATACAATATAATACATTTTTAAACAAAAAAGGTCAAGTGATAAAACAAATAAAGTTTAAAAGATGGTAATTTTAATTACCATCTTTTAAACTCTATTTAACTAAAAAATTTAAATTATTATCAATGCAGTTAACAAAAATTTCTTGACCATTTAAAAGTTCACTACGCAATATCATTTCTGAAAGGATATCTTCTAGATTTGATTGAATAGCACGTCTTAGAGGTCTTGCTCCATATTTATAATCCGTTCCTTTTTCAAGTAAATATTTTTTGGCATCATCAGAAATATTTAAAGTAATATTTTTATCAGCAAGAGCCTTTTTAGTATCTTCTAACATCAAATCTACAATTTTTAGCAGTTCGTTTGTATTAAGTGAATTAAATATTATTATTTCATCAATTCTATTTAAAAATTCAGGTCTAAATATATCTTTTAAACTATCATAAATTTTAGACTTATCTACTGTTTGTTTTCCAAATCCTATAGAATTATTATTCAAATTTGAACCTGCATTTGAAGTCATTATAATTATTGTATTCTCAAAGCTAACAGTATTACCTTGAGAATCTGTTAATTTCCCATCATCTAATACTTGTAACAAAATATTGAAAACATCATTATGTGCTTTTTCAATTTCATCAAAAAGAATAATTGAATAGGGTTTTCTTTTTACTTTTTCAGTCAATTGTCCAGCATCGTCATATCCTACATATCCAGGAGGAGAACCAATTAATTTTGAAGTTGAATGGCTTTCCATATACTCAGACATATCAATTCTAATAATTGAATCTTCAGAGCCAAACATTTCGTAAGCTAAAGATTTTGCAAGTTGTGTTTTACCAACACCAGTTGGTCCTACAAAAATAAAAGATGGAGGACGTTTAGTGCTTTTTAAACCAGCTCTATTTCTTCTAATAGCTCTTGAAACAGCACGAACAGCATCTTCTTGACCAACAATGTGGTTGTGCAAATTGGTTTCAAGATTTAAAAGTTTTTTAGTTTCTTCTTCTGTTATTTTTTTAACAGGTATTTTTGTCCAATGTTCTATAACTAAAGCAATATCTTGAACAGTTAATTGTTTTAATTTTAATTTAGAATTAAGAGTATCTATTTGCTCAATTAACTGACATTCTTTAGTTTTTAAATCTGCAGCTTTTTGGTAATCTTCTGTTGAATCAGCTGTTGCAGCTTCCTCTTTTTGATTTTGAACACTTTTAAGTTCATTTTTTAATAATTCTAATTTATACAATTCTTTATTATCTAAATTAATTCTAGAGCATGCTTCATCTAAAATATCAATTGCTTTGTCTGGTAAAAATCTATCATGTATATATTTTTCAGACATTTTTACAGCTTGTTCAATTACATCATTAGATATTTTTACTTTATGATAATCCTCGTAATATTTTTTTATACCAATTAATATTTGAATAGCATCATCAATAGATGGTTCTTCAACAATTACAGGTTGAAATCTTCTTTCTAAAGCAGAGTCTTTTTCAATATATTTTCTATATTCTTTTAAAGTAGTAGTACCAATTAATTGAATTTCACCATTTGCTAAAGATGGTTTTAAAATATTAGCAGCATTTGTAGAATTTTCTGCATCTCCAGCTCCCATTATGTTATGAATTTCATCAATAACAAGAATGATATTTCCAAGAGCTTTACACTCATCAATAATAGATTTCATTCTAGCTTCAAATTGACCTCTAAATTGAGTACCAGCAAGAACAGATGTCATATCCAATAAATATACTTCTTTATTTAATAGTTTTGCAGGAACTTTTTTTTCAGCTATTTTTATTGCGAGACCTTGAGCAATAGCAGTTTTACCAACACCAGGTTCACCAATTAAGCAAGGGTTGTTTTTAAGACGTCTATTAAGAATCTGAACAATACGCTGAATTTCTTTATCTCGACCTATAACTAAATCTAAAAGATTATTTTTAGCTTTAGTAGTCAAATTAGTACCATAAGTATCTAAATATTTTGTTTTTTTAGAATTAACCTTTTTATCAACTTTAACTTTTTTATTTGAAGTATTTTCGTTATTATTATTGTTAAATCCATTTCCAAAAATTGAACCAAGAGGAATAGCTGCACCGAGATATATTATCAGAATTTAAGTCATTAACATTTAAATTTCCGTGCTAAATCTTTAAAAATATCTTCAAATTGAGAAGTCATTTCTTCTAAATTTATATTATCTCCCTCTAATACTGCAGATTGTTTAGCTAGAACTTCCAAAGGGTTTATTCCTTTTTGCTTTGCACAATTATAACAAAAACCCTCTAAAGTGTTTTTTCCATTTTCGTCTATTTTATTTGCAAATATTATAGCTGGATTTTTTTTACATATACTACATTGCATATAAATTATTCTCCTTTTTCGTATAATAAAATATAATACATTAAATTTACAGTAAAGTCAAGAAATAAAATTGTAAAAAACTATTGACAATACTGTGAAAATGTTATATTATATTAACATTAAAAAAGAAGAAGTCATCCACTTCTCACCTTATCTTATGGAAAAAGGTTTATAAACAAAGATTTATAATGCTATTAAATTAGTTTTTTAATAGTAGGGAAAATGTGGATTGGCAAATATGTCAATCTTTTTTTATTATGGAGGTGTTTTATATAAAACAAGAATTACCAATAAACGAACAAATTCGTTTAAAACAAGTGCAATTGATAGATGATGAAGGGAAAAAATTAGGAATAATAGATACCCAAAAAGCATTAGAACTTGCTTATGAAAAAAATTTAGATTTAGTTCTAGTGGCTCCAAATGGAAATCCACCAGTATGTAAAATAATGAACTATGGAAAATACAAATTTGAGCAAGCTAAAAAAGAAAAAGAAGCAAGAAAAAAACAAAAAATAACAGAAACAAAGGAACTCAGAATAACACCTAATACAGAAGAACATGATTTTAATTTTAAAGTAAAAAATGCGAAAAAATTCTTAGAAGATGGTTGCAAAGTAAAAGTAACAGTTAGATTTAGAGGAAGAGAATTAAACTATGTAAAACAAGGAGAGGATATACTAAACAAATTCATAGAAGAATTACAAGAAGTTGCAACAGCAGAGAAAAAACCTGTATTAGAGGGTAAAAATATGTTTATTATATTAGCTAAAAAAGCTGAAAAATAATATATACAATTTAACAAAGAAAGGAGTTTGGATAATATGCCAAAATTAAAAACAAACAGAGCTGCAAAGAAAAGATATTCTTATACAGCAACAGGAAAAGTTAAAAGAACAAAATCAAATAGAAGACATCTTCTAGCACACAGAACAACAAAACAAAAAAGACAATTAAGAGCACAAACAGGTTATGCAGATAAAACTTGTGAAGCAGGAATAAAAAAATTATTACCATATGGTAACTAATACAGTAGAAATAAAGAAAGGAGAAATATAAAATGGCAAGAGTAAAAAGTGCAATTATAACACGTAAAAAACATAAAAAAATATTAAAACAAGCAAAAGGATACTATGGAGCTAAACATTATAGATTTAGAATGGCAAGACAAGCTGTTATGAAATCTGGAGTTTATTCTTATGTAGGAAGAAAAGATAAAAAATCTAATTTCAGAAAATTATGGATAACAAGAATAAATGCAGCAGCAAGAATGAATGGATTAACATACAGCAAATTAATTGCTGGATTAAAAAAAGCAAATGTTACAATAAACAGAAAAATGTTAGCAGAAATAGCAGTAACAGATGCAGAAGCATTTAAAAAAATAGCAGAAATAGCAAAAAATGCATAATATGGGGAAAAGAAGACAAATAATGTCTTCTTTTTTATGTGAATTTAATGTAAATTAGATTGCAATACTATGTGCAATATGATACAATAATATACTCATATGGTATTTCCAAAGTAGAAAAATAAAGGAGGCTATCATTATCATGAACGACTTAAGAGATGTTATGACATCTGAGCTACTTGTAAGAGTAGTAAGCGAAACAGCAGTTGCTGAAAAAAATGAGTGCTTAAACGAGTGGCAACGGCGTATAAGTATGCTTGAGTTAACAGATGAGCAACAGAAAATGCTCTATAGCTTAGAAATATCAGTCATAAAAAAAGGCTGTTATATACAGCCAGAAAAATTGCTACTGTCGGAAAGTTTTATAGCAAACGATTTCGCAATTGATGTTGAAAAATGCACAATTTCAGAATTAATTTTATTAACGGAAGAAGCTGATTATGAATATATCAGAAACTCTGAGGAGTTAATGATGGAAAGATATGCGTGGGAGAACATCAGCAGAAATGCTTTGAATTGTGGAATTTGTGAAGCGGCACTTGAAAGAAGAAAACGGATGCATGAAATAGGCTTCACTTATGACCAGGAGCACACATATGTTAAAAATGAAACAATGATAATTAAACGCCTTCGGTGGGATGTTAACACCGAAGAGAAGGCATGGTAGTAAAAGAAAGGGGCAGATGGTTTTCTGCCTTTTTTTCATATAATCTCCATTAGATATTAGTTAGCAAAGAAATAAAATTTTTGTTTCTATGTTAATTTTATATTCATAATTTAACATAGAATTTATAGTTTTGCAAGTAAAACTAATCACATTACAAATATAATTTTAATCATTTTGTTAGTTGTCGAAAGCATAAAATTATGATAGAATTTATTTACGAAACAACTTATTAAAAGATTTACTTTTAGGTATAAAAGTGTAAGGAGGTAATAAATTAATGAAAATCTTAATTATAACAACAGGTGGAACAATCGGACAGGAAAAAGACGAAAATCATGTATCGATTAGTACAGAGGTAGATTATTCAATGGACTTTTTTGAAAGTGACTTAATTCCAAAAGATATAGATTTTACTTTTGAAAATATATACAATTGTGATTCTTCAAATGTAACGCCAAATCATTGGGAAAAAATTGTTAAATGCTTAATGCAAAATCATGATTACTATGATGGATTTATTATAACACATGGAACAAATACACTAGATTACACATGTGCTGCATTAACATTTATGTTAGAAAAATTTAATAAACCAGTAGTATTAACACGGAGCTCAGTTGCCACTTGCAGTGTTACGGAAGTGATGCTCAAACAAATTTGGCAAATTCAATTCGTTTACTTTATAATAAACATAAAGAAATAAAAGGCGTTTTTGCAGTATTTAATTCGCAAATTATTAGTGGAGTAAATCTATTCAAAATTAGTGAAGAATCTTTTAGTGGATTTGGATCTAGGACAAAACCTGCAGGAAGTATAGGGGTAAATATTATTTTGGATGAAGAAATAATACAAATGAACAATAGGCTTTTTTCTGGAGAGAAGCCATCTTGTATAACAAATCTTCCAGTGAATAGACTATTTTGCGTTACAGAAAGTCCAGGACTTAATAAAGAATATTTAAAAGCAATTATAGACACACGGAGTGAAAGGTATAATTTGGCGTTCTTATGGAGTTGGTGACCCTAACCAAGAATATCTAGAGATTTTTGATATTCTTAAAGAACGAAAAATACCAATTGTTATGACAACACAAATAAAAACTGGTTCAGCTTCTATGAATGTTAACGAACCAGGAATATTGGCAAGACAACGTGGAGTAATACCAGCATATAGAATGAGCCTACCTATTATGTGGTGTAAAATGGCATATTTATTTGAAAAGGGTTATAAATATGAAGATATATTAGAACTTATGAATAAAAATTTAAAGGGAGAATTAGTTTAATATTTATGCAAACCAAGACAAATAGTGATTTAATGGAAAAAATAATAAATGCAATTCTAAATCAAAATGCAACTTTATTTGGAAGTAATCCTAAAGTAGAGAAAGTCAATGTGGGATTTACTAATACTATATACAGTATAGAGGATTCTTTTATTGTTAAAATTTGCACTAATAGTGATAATGAAAACGCATTTCAAAAGGAAATTGAATTTTATAAAACAAACAAATAATTTAATTCCAAAATTGTATTATTCAAGTACTGATAGGAAGGATATTCCACATTTTTATGAAATTATAGAAAAAATAGATGGCGTTTCTTTATACAATGTATGGCATACTTTTAATGAAACACAAAGAGAAGAAATTATAAAGCAACTATGTATTGCTATGAAATGCATTCATAGTAATATTGGTGAAAGTTATGATTGGACAAAAAGAATAAAGAATCAATTTTTATCATTATATGAAAAAGCAAAAGAAAAGTGATCTTTTATTTGCTACTAGAAAAGTAGCATTAAAAGATGAATAAATTAATAATTTGTGAAAGAGATAATTATGTTTCCAGAAATTATAAATGAATATGTAAAAAATCTTACATGTAGTATTGATACAATAGGACGTAGTGAAGATGAAGTATATAATTTTGAAGATAAATACATCTTAAAAGTTTCTCAAGATAATAAAAGATTATTGAGAGAAAAGGAAAGATTAGATTATTTTACTGTTAATAATATACCAGGAAGTAAAAGTATTTGCTATATAGAAGAAAATAATAAATGTTATTATTTAAGAACCTGTATTAATGGAGATAGTTTAATTAATGAAAGATTCATAAATAATCCTAACTTATTAGTAAATGTTTTAGTGAAAGTAATAAAAGTATTAAGAAGTTTAGATAATTCAAAATGCGCATTCAAATCAATGGACAATATAGGAAATGATTTTATTCATGGAGATTTATGTTTGCCTAATATATTTGTAAATAAAAACAATGAATTTATCGGCTTTATTGATGTAGAAAATTCAGGACTTGGCGATAAGTGGTATGATTATTCATGGCTATTATGGAGTTTAGAATATAACTTAAAATCTAATAAATATAATGATAGCTTATTAAGGAAACTAAACTTATCATTTAATAAGGAAAAATATAATATGTATATTCCAGAAAAGTATCGTTAAGCTTTTTATAATTCATATATTATTTAACATTTTTCATTATCATTGTTATCTAAACTACTTTGTTGTTGTAATTCCAATTCTTGACTTTCCATTTCCTTCTCCGTTTCATCAGTCAATGGTGTATCTGACATTTCTTCTAACACTTGCTTTCCTAAAATAGGAGTACCAACTTGTTGATTAGGAGGCAAAAATGTAGGTATCTCTACAACATCAGGTATTTCAATTTCTTGTTCGCCTACTAATTCTCTCATTTCTGCTAAATTTTGTGGTATAACTCCAAATTCATTTTCTATTACTTCTCTTGCAATTTGAATTAAATCAACTACAGAAGATTCTTTTCCCATTAATGATCCTAACATATATTCTCTATAAGCATTACTAAATTGTGAATTGGTATGTAAATATTCTGCTAATCCCTTTGCCTGTCCCGACATTATGCCCAATTCCATTTCTAACATTGTGTTAAATGATGTCATATTTGCATTAAAACATTCTTTTTCTTCAAAATCTTGATTAACTTCAAAAAAGTCTGTATCTATAATTTTTATCCTACCACTTTTTTCATTCCACATTATTCCTCCTTGATTTAAATCTTGAAAGAATACTTTATCTTGTGCCAAACTTCTTATATCTTGTTCTGCTTTTTTTATTGCACTTATTAATGTATCTAAATCAATTTCACCCACTTTTTCTTGTAATTGTTGTCCATCAACAAATTCCATTGTATATCCTTGAAATTTTCCATTAATTTCAACTCTATTTTGTGGAAATGCACAAATATCATTATTAATTTTTAGTAATTGCCCAAATTGTTCTTCGTTATGAAGTTGCATACCACTTTCATTTAATACTTTAACAACTTGATTATCTCCATATTTATATACGACTGAACAAGCGCCTCTTCCTAATACTTGCATTTTATTTAGCATTTCTGAATTTATTTTGATTATTTCATTTTTAGCCATAAACAATCCCTTCATTCGTTTTTTCTTTTCTTAATAGTATAAGAAATATTATTTTATTTTTAAAAATTTTTTAATTTTATTAAAAACTCTTGTAATAAAATTTGCTTTATAAACTACCATTTCAGTAACTTCTTCTTTTGCTTCTGTTTCACTACAAATATTTCGTTTTTTAAATATATTTTCAATATCATATAATGACTTTTTTTGTTCTTTTAAAATTAATCTATCATTTTTTTGTTTTCTGATAATTTTCTCTCTTTGTACTTCTGTTGCCCAATAATCTCTAAATAATATTCCTATTATTGCTTTTGCTCTTTTAGAAACATTTTGTTCATCTAATGTCTTTTCAGAATCATATGTAAATTCATATTCTTTATTCGAATTTAGCTTAAATAATTCTATCTTATTTGCAGGAATCTTCTTATAATCTTCTTTAGAAATAAACTTTAATATCTCTAAAACTTCACTATAAGCATTTGCATATTCTACACTAACCATTTTATCCTCTTTTCATTTTTTATTTTAAAATAAAAAATAATAATATACTAATTGCTAATTGTGCTAGAACAATTTTATTTGTTATTTTATATATTTTTTCAATTGTTATTCTTCTTTTCTCTGCATCCCAGTACTTTCCAAAATGTACTTCTGAATGTTCTACATAGTCATCAACATCATCTGTATAGTTTCCTCTATTTGCTGAATAATTGTATCCTGCATATTTCGTTTCTGGTAACAAAGGTCTATATACTGATAAGATATACCAATATGAAAAGACATTTCCTAATAGGATTGCAACAAACCATTGACCAAATACTAGAATATATTTATTATTTAAATACTCTGCAAATATAGGAGATATTTTATCTGTATTGATCTTCAAAATAACATATAAAATGTATGATAAAATAATTCCTATGGATATTGTAAAACATTGTGTTCTTATTTTTCTATGTTTCATGGTTTTATTATATCTATCTTGATTATCTTCTAATATGTTCATTACTTCTGAATATAAGTTATGTGCTTCGTTTTCTTGATTTGTAGTGTCTACATCTATAGTAACATCAAATTCTCTAAAGTATAGTGATACATTAATTTTATTATATACATCATTAATAGTATTATTAGGGCTTTTAGTATAAAAGCTAACATACAAGTCAATAGATATACTTTTTATTGTACTTGGCTGATTTAGATTTCCAACAAACCAGTTATAATCACTTTCTGTTATATTTTTCCCATTTTTAAATTCTATTGTATATTTTATCGTTGTACTTCCGTTTTCATATTCCCATTGTTTTTCTCCATAAGGAATATTCTTATTTTTATTTTCTTCTAATTCAAATTTTCTATCATATTTTTCTTTATAATCTTCTAATTGGTTAGCAACTTTCACTATTGTTTCTAATGGTATTTGTTTATTTACGACTTTATTATTCATCTAAAATTTTCCCATTTTTCATCAGTTTATTATTCTATATTTTTTATACCATTACTGCACATAAAAGTCAATGCTTATGCGTTATATTTAACGCATATTTAATATTTTTATTTGCTATACTGATTTTGTAAACTTTAATGAGAATAGGAGGAATACTATGACTTTGCTAGAAGCAACAAGAAAGAGAATAGATGATTTATGCAATGCACATAATATGAATATTAATCAATTAGCAATAGCTTCTGGTATTAATCCATCAACAATAAGAAGTATTTTCAAAGTTATAAAGAAAGCTCCATCTTCTGATACTATTCACTATATTTGTATTGGATTTGGAATATCTATAAAAGATTTTTATGATAGTAAATTATTTGATGATTTAGATGATAACGACTAAAAATAATAAAATTTATGCAAATAATGAATTTTTAAAAATAATTTGACATATAATAAAATTGATGTTATAATAACATTAGCTAGCAAATCGAATGAACTCACAAAGGTTTGCACGAGATATGTGTCCGCATATCTCTTTTTTTATTGTTCAAAATAAAGAAAAGGCAGGTGTCCGCCTGCCCCAAAGATTAATCTTTGTTTGTGTCTTGGCTTTCATCATCATTATTACTTAAAAGTAACAAAACGATTAATCGCCAGATTAAATCAAATGAACTCACTCTAGTTGCACCTCCTTCCTCAAAGATTTCCTTTGGAAAAGGATGGATTTATTATACTTTAATTTTATTTTAAAAACAATGCTTTTTCTACAATTTCAACAATTATTTTTAATCTGCTTTATTTTTATTTCTGCTTTTATATACATTAGCTTGGTTTCTACATTGACTACTATCATATTCAGCTTTAGGATTTTTAGCATAAAAGACTTTACCACAATGCTTACATATTCTTAAAGGATTTTTTTCACTACAAAGCATAAACCCAAAAGCCATATCTATTGCTTGTTTTAAAGAATTAGGTTGCCAAGATATTTCTGGTGCATTTCCATACATATTAATTTTGTATGGCATTCCAGAAAAATAGTAATCACTTATAGTTTCTCTTGCTTTATATTCATCATAATTATTTACACTACTATTTGATAAATCTACATATTTTTTAAATATTTTATACATTTTTTTTGCATATTCAATTATCCAATCTATTTTTTCACAGTAAAAACTAGAATAGATTAATTGATTGTTAAATGATGTTCTGTTTAACATTCTTTGTAAGTCTGAATTTGTTTCTATAACTGCTTTCCTATTTGTTATTGTATAACTCATTTCATCGTTAGTTGCAAACGGAAAGAATAATTCAAAGTAATCTTTTGTTCTCATTGTACAATTTTTATTAATAAAATTATTTTCTTTTAATGTTATTTCATCATTTAGCATAAAATCAGGGCTAATTGGTGCTTCAACCATAAATCCCAACAAGCCATATTGCTCTACAAAAAAATATGCACAAGTAAATTTAGTTTGATCATCATCTGCATCCATACAAATTCTTCCTATATTAAGTAAATCAACCAATATTGAATCCATTTTACTGAACATATCATATAAATCTCTAATATTTATACTAGCTTCTGGATTTGGTATCATATAATATTCTTTTCCTTTATATCTTCCTTGATAGCCACCATATCTCATATATGAATATGCACTGTTACTTTTAAAATTAAATTCCATTACTTTATTCTCCTTAAATTTTTTTAAAAATTTTATTGTAATATATTGACATATTACAATTATTACTTTATAATGATATAAAATATTAATAGTTGAAATATAATAACATATTACAACAATTAATATAAAATGTCAAGTGCTATCCTTGTATAAAAAATATGTAGACAGAAATTTTACCAAATTGTTTGAAAGGTTGTGATTACTATAGATAACAAGAACTATATACTAGACAAGTATTATAATGAACATGATAAACCAATTGATATTGCAAAAGAATTAAATGTTCACCCATCTTATATCACAAAAATAATTAAAAACGATACAAGATATATTCAAGAAAAAGAATATAGGGCTGAAATAAGTAGAGAAAATCGTAAAATTGCAAAAAGAGAGTGGATTAGAAACAAAAGACATAGTGAAACTGATAAACAATTATATGAATTTGTTAAACAACAACATATTGAAGCAAGTAAAGAATTATCTTATTCTTATGAAATGAGTGATTTAGCATTTAGAAAATGGAATTCAAGTGCTTATCATAGAAATAGTAAAGGTAATTTTGTTATAGATAGAAAGCTAAAAGTTGGATCAGATATTCCTAAATCAATAAATATGAATATTAAAATTCCAACACAGAAATATAAGAAAAAATATTGTTATAGTATTTAATTGGTTCTATTGATGAATAGGACTTTTTTATTTTAAATTTTAGCAAAGGAGGTACAGAACTATGGCTGATATGAAAGAAACTTATACTTTAATGTTTACAGATTACCCAGACATTGTAAATCTTACACAAATGAGAAAAATGTTAGGTGGTATTAGTAATACTCTTGCATATCGTATGTTAAGAGAAAAGAAAATTAAAAGTAAAAAAGTTGGCAGAGAATATAAAATTCCTAAAGTTAATGTTATCAAATATGTGATGACAGAACAGTAGGAATTTTTTTATTATCATGGTATAATACACAAAATATCAATGATAAGTTAAATATAAACTGTTACAACGGAAAGGAGAAATATGATAACAGGTAGCTTACAAAAAAAGAAAGGTCTTTATTATGCAGTTTTAAATTTATATGATGACTATGGAAAAAGAAAACCGAAATGGATTCCTACAGGTTATACTATAAAAGGAAACAAGAAAAAGGCTGAAGAAAAATTAGAACAATTTAAAATTGAGTATGAACAAAAATCTAAAATACAATTAAGAGATCCAAACATATATGATAAATATAAAAACATTTTATTTTGTGATTATATGTTGGAGTGGCTAGAAAAACAAAAAGGAAAAGTTGAACAAACAACCTATATAGGTTATGAGCAAGTAATTAAAGGTAGATTATACAAATACTTTAGAGCAAAGAAAATAAAATTAGTTGATTTGAAACCTAAACACATTCAAGACTTTTTTGATTTACTATTTGCATAGGGTCTATCTGGAAATACAGTAAAACATTATAGAGCAAATATTAGTAGAGCTTTAAAAAGTGCAGTTATCACAGAAATAATAGATAGCAACCCTGCTACTAAATTAGAAACAATTAAAACTAAAGAATATACAGCAGATTATTATACACAAGATGAGTTACTAAAACTAATGGAAATTATTAAAACTACACCTATTGAATTGCCAGTAATTATAGCTGGTATATATGGCTTAAGGCGTGAAGAAGTTATTGGTATTAAATGGAATGCTATTGATTTCAAAGCAAAAACATTAACAATTAGACATACAGTAGGTCGTGGAAAAATTGATGGTGTTACACAATTCATTTTCAAAGATAGAGCAAAAAGTGATTCAGGTTATAGAACTTTACCTTTATTTGATTTCATTGCTGATTTATTAAATACCTATAAAGATAAGTATGAAGAATATAAAAAGTTTTATGGCAATACTTATTGCAATGATTATAAAGACTATATATGTTTAATGGAAAATGGAGAACTAATGAAACCTGGATATGTAACACAAACTTTTAGTAAAGTATTAGATAGCAATAATTTACGACATATTAGGTTACACGATTTAAGGCATAGTTTTGTGGAACTTTATTAATTCAAAATGGTGTACCAGTTAAAGACATGCAAATATGGCTAGGTCATTCTAATTTTCAAACTACTTTAAGATATGCACATGCTGATATAGAAAATAAAAGAATTTCTGCAAGTGTTATTAGTGATAAACTTGCATTAGATATAAAAGATACAAAAAAAGAACAAATTACCGAACTCGCTATTTAGGTAATCTGTCTTAAAAAATACATTTCTAACTATTTATAAAAATTCTAATTTTGGAAAAGTGTTAGAACTTTGCACTATTTTTATAATTAAAGCCTCAAGCATAATCTTACGAAACACTTGAGGTTCTAATGGTGCAGATGGGAATGTTCAAAGTTGTGTAATATGCTATTTATAAGCATTATTTATATTTAGTCCGAGCAGATTACGAGCAAAAGATTTAATAACAAATAATGTTATATATTGTTAAAGATAAACTATTTTAAATTTTATCCGTCCAATTAGAAGCACCATATAAAATTCTTTCAATATTTACAATTTTATTGTTTTCACTTATTCTATAAAAGACAATGTAATTTTTTATAATTAACTTATATATCTTAGAATAATTTTTGACTTTAATATCTACAACAGCAAACCTATGTGGGTTATATGCTAATTTTTCAATTTCTTCATTTATCAATATTGAATATTTATTAGCAATAGTAGGTTCTACTAAACTATATTTAATGTATCTAATAATATCAAAATAGTCATTTCTAGCCTCTTTTGAAAATTTTATTTTGTAATTTTCCATAATTAAATTCTCCGATTTGCTATATTTTTTGTACTTCTTCAAAGACTTCTTCAAGAGAATAAACTTCGCCTTTTTCTGTACTTTCAATTCCTGATTCTAATTTCTTTTTTAAATCTTCTTTATCTTTTATAATTAAGTTTTGTGGTGCATTATTTATAATAGAATTAAATTTTAAATATTCTATATAATCGAGAACTTGAATTGCAAGTTCTTCTGGTAAAGTTTCTATTGATTTTAATAATTCTTGTTTTTCTACTGACATAATTAATCTCCCTTCAAATTATATATAATATATTATAGCACACATATTATATTTTTCATACAATTTTAAAAGATTTTACGAATGTTTTTGGATAAAAATAAAACTAGATGAATTGAGTTAAATTCATCTAGTTTTGGTGCAAATGTTACAGGTCAAAGTAGGGAAGAGAGCTATCTTAGTACTTGTCTCGTGCATAAAATATATTATTAAATAGTGTCAAAAAAAGATTATAAAAATAAATTTGACAGTTACAGATTTTTGCTTACTTATTCGAAAATTTTTGAAAAATCTTTATAAAAGTGCGAATAAAATTATTGGCTATTTTGCGACATTTCATTTGCACGATCAGCTAAGAAGTTAAAAAGAAATTCATTTATTCGAACAGCTCTTGTACATGAACCGTTTTGAGCAGTGCCTTTGTATACTCCTACAAGAATATTTGAGCTACTATCTAAAATAGCACCACCACTATATCCGTAACCTCCAGTACAAGACATTTCTAATACAGTATCAGTTGCATTTAAAATGCAACCTCTTGAGCTATACATATAGTTATTACTTATTGAATCACCAGGATATCCAAGTAATGTCGCTTCTTTGCCAGGTACAGAGTCAATGTTTGTGTAATATCCATATAATTGAAATGTATCATAGCTACTTGATATATTACAAACAGCCCAATCCTTATCACCATTAAGTGTAGGAAAATTAACATAACCTCTTGGAACAGAATACTGAAGTGTATAAGAAGAACCTAATGGATTATTACCTCCATTTCTTGCAGGTGATACTTCAACACTTGTAGCCCAACCACCACATTCAGAGTCATAAACTAAATGTGCAGCTGTTAATATAACATTAAAGTATACTAACGTAGCACTGCCACCTTTTACAGAGGAGTCAGGAAAAGTTGCTGTTATATGACATATATTTCGGTAGGGTGAAGCTAATGTATCGGTAACTTTATTTACTGTTGGTTGAGGTCCTACAATAATATTTCCATTAGAAGAAGTGCTCTCTAATCCAATTATATCGGTTGAGCCATCTTCTGAATAGAAGTTTGTAGTCATAGAAGTGTAGTCAAAAGAGACTTCTTCAGTGGTTGTTTCTCCAGTAGCTACATCATATGTGATAACTGTATTATCAGAATCTGAGTTTACAGGAAAAGATGAATCTGTTGCGTATACATTTACACTAACAGTTGCAATAATTATAGTAAGGGTTAATATAAATGATATAGTCCGTTTAATTGATGAAATAATAGTGCCTTTCATAGAATACCTCCTATATATGTGTCATTTTTTGTGTACTATTCGGATATATTCACGAATAATGTAGTAGTATATTATCAAACTATAAAATGTTTTGTCAATAAAAAAAGTTTTGCAATATTCGACCTTTTTCGACACAATTTAATACAACAACAAGTGCTTATTTTTGTTGTTGTATTAGATTTTATTAATTATCTAAAATTTCTATTTTTGTAACCCAATCTAAACTTGCGGGAAATGTTTCAATGATTGTGTTACCTCTTGATGTAATTACAATTTTTTGACCTACTTGTAAATCTTCAATATGAATTGTTTTATTATTATATATTAATTTTGTGTGTTTGTTTACAGAAAAACGATATAATCCAGAATCAGATTCTCTTTTGGCTAATATGTTAAAATGTTTATCATATTGACTTATTTTTTCTATAGTAGCAGTCATTGTCCAAGGTTTTGAAGTAAAGTAAAAATTAATATATTTGATACCAAAATTTAGAAACAATGTTGTACATATAAAAATAATTAATATAACTATAATGATTAGTAAAAATTTTTGAGATTTCATATAATATCACGTCCTTATAATTTTATAATAATTATAAATTTATAAATATGTAAAGTCAAATAAAAAAAGGAAAAAATGTCTTATCTAAATCTTGAATGACTTTAAAATGTGACTTTTCTTGTTATTTGTAAGTATGTTTATAATCGCTTTTTCACTTAATTCCACTTCTTATATACAAATCGACAATATTTGATATATTAACAATAAAATGGTAACATATGAGTATGATGTAGAAGGAAGCAAGGTAATATACGAATAAATTTGAAATAAACTATTATACTACATATATCTATGAATAATCAATTTCTAATTTTATAATACGACTAATTTCTTCTATAAAGTTTTTATTTGTAAATAGATATTGGTCGTATTCAAAACAAAAAATTTTTTCAAAATTTCGTATAGTTTTTTCTTCGTTTCTATTATTAAGAGTATAAGAAATATCATTTTTTACTTGTTTTGGAGTTATATTATGATATATAGTTGCAATATGTTTATAAATATCTTCAAATTTAAACATATCAGTATTAGATATTAATAGCATCTGAATTGCTTTGTTAAGATATTTAGCACCTCTATGGCTTGTATTTAATCCTATATCACGTAAAATATTAAAAATAATTAAAACTTGTTTAGGATTAATTGTAATACTTTTATTAAATCCATTCATAATTATTACCCCCAATACAGAAACTGTAGAAGTAAACATTAGTTGTTCTAATCAATAATAATTCCTTATTACAATATAAGTGTATCAAAATTATGTAAACATATCAAAAATATAAAATCTGCATATAGTGCAGTGAAATATGCACTATATGCAGATTTTTTTATAAATAATTGTATATTTTAATAGAATTTATTAGTAAAATATACTATTTTAGATAGATTTTTATAAAATAACACGGGAGAATACGCAAATTCCCGTGTTTTAGTGCTTTAAATCTTAACCTTTAAAGCTATAATTAATATAAACTATTACGACTAATCTATATTAATTAATTTAATTATAAACTAAAATAGCATTATTTTCAAGTAAATTACAGAAAATAGGGGAGAAACTAATCTCCCCCAAAAGCCGAATGACTTTTTTCTGTCAGCAATCGATTACCCACCAGGACAACCGACCACCATCACATAATAAGTGTTTCATTTGCGTATTCTCCCTTGTATAAATTCTTCAAGTAAAAATTCAATGATGTAATACGAGAGAATAAGCAATGCTTAATCTTGTATAAAAAATCCAGGCAGTCGTAATGCCTGAATGTTATCACTGAACATCAAGCATTACGCTTGTGGAATGGATTGATTATTAAGATTTCAAAGCCATTCTTTTTACTATGAAGTTATATTTATTATAACATATTTTTATATAAAAATCAATATATGCAAGATGTATCAAGCATTTGAAAGGTTTTTACGGTTGAAAAATTAGGAAGAAAATGGTATAATTAATATTAGGAAGATTTATTAAAGGAAGTGATGTGATATGGCTGAATTTAATAGAAAAGATTTTGGAGAAAGATTAAGAAAATTTAGAAAAGAAAAAGGATTAAGTCAAGAAAATCTTGCAAATGCAATTAATAAAAATGCAACTACTATTGGTAGATTTGAAAGTGGTAAACTTATTCCAAATGCAGAGGAAATATATTTATTATGCAATGAACTAGAAATTAATGAAAGTGAGCTTTTTAATACTTCCAATAAAATAAATAAAAAAGATAGTTTTAATCCTTTTGAAACTAATACATTATATATTTATTACAATGGATATTATCCTTCTAGCAAAAAATTTGATAAATGTAAATTTAAAATAAATATTAAAGAAAAAGAAGATTATTATGCACTAGAACTTGTAGATTATAAAACTAATAGAATATATTTAAGTGGGCATATAGAAACAGATAATTATATGGCTTTTTTCAAATTAAACAATTATAAACCTAATAGTCCGCGTTTGGAGTGTACACAAATAAATGTAAATATTGCAAATGGTATTGATAGATTAATGAAAGGAGCTTTGTTTTGTACTAATGGTAAATATGAACCAAGTAGTAGAAAATGCTTTATATCTAAAATTGATTTGGAATTTACAGATGAAATGTTTGAAGAATTAAAAATAACTAAACAAGAATTTAGAGAAATGGAGAAAATAAATATATGGTACTTAGATGTAAAGAATAAAGAAGATTTTGAAAACTAATAAGAAGCATTGAATTATGAATAATTAATTCAGTGCTTTTTTATAACAAATTTTGAACGTATTTCAAATTTTATAATCTTAATAAGTACTGATATTGATACACTTTTGGCAGTTTGCTAAAAGTGTATTTTCAGCTTTTTTTGACTTTGTTGGATATTATAAGGTTTTTTATGTAATTTTTGGGCTTTTATACTTTACTTAAAATTACAATGCTATCATAAAGTTAAGCTTAAGCCAAAAAAGACTATTGATAGTCAAATATATTTAAGGAGATTTTAATTAATGAACAAAAAACAAAAAAAGTTGAAAAAAAATCAAAACATAGACTGCTTATTTACTAAGGATATAATTAGCATAGATGACAAAAAGAATAAACAATATTTAGATGATTTTGCGTATCAACAATATTTGTCAAAATTAAATAACAAAGGTTGTGATTTTTATGAGTAATAACAAAATTGTAATTATTTATCAAGAACCAGGAAAAAAGCCAGTATATCAAAAAATTAAAAATGATATAGCAGAAATTGAAAGAATGATAGGTGGAGAAACAGAAAATATTTTTTATGAGGATATAGTTATTGTTTGCAAAAAAGAAAGAAAAAATCTAAGACCTAATATTTACATTAATAAGGAATTCCTAAGTATAGGAGAAACTATAAGAGGAAATATAATTATTGTAAATAAAGAAAAAAATCAACTTAAAACACTTACAAAAGAAGAAGTTTTGAAGTATTTAGAATTTCTTAAAAATGCAAGTTTTCACTATGACAATGTAGACGAAAATGGAAGATTACTAATATTAAATGATAATAATTACATAAAAAGATTTGAGCAAAGAAAAAATCCAATAGATAGACAAAGAAATAATGAAGAAAATGAAAATCTAAATAATAGTAAAGCGTTAAAAATGATATTAGGAATACAAGCTACAATTTTAAAATTTATAAAAGATAATAAGGAGGAGTAAATCAATGGAAGAGATGAGAGAAATAACGCAACAAGTAGTAAATGAAATACAAAATACAGAAAGTAAAAATATTGTAATTGAAACGAAAGAAATATTAACACCAGAACAAAGAATAGTTGTAGAAACAATTAGAAGAATAAAAAATCCTTTTGCTATGTTAACTGTAAAAGATGTAATGAAAGATTTAAACATATGCGAAACAGTTGCATATAAGACATTTAAAAGAGAAGATTTCCCGTCTATAAATGTGGGAAAGAATAATCAAGTAATGTTAATTTCATATTTGCTATGGAAAATGAGTAAAAGAATTTAGGAGTGTAGTATTATGGAAAAAAGTAAAAAAGAAAAAATTGGAAGCGTATACTATGATAAAAGAGATAAAAAATGGAAAGTAGTTTATTACATAATTGATAATGAAACGAAACAAGAAAAAAGAAAATATAAATCTTTTCAAACAGAAAAAGAAGCTAGAGATTGTTTAACAAGTATTCAATGTCAAAAAGGAAATAGTTTATTTATAAAAAATAATGGAATACCATTAAATATGCTTATGAAACAAATTGCTGAAAAGAAATTAGATTTAAATTTAGTTGGAGAAAGAACATATGCAAGAATAATAGAAACAATAAAAACTATTGAAAAAACAGAGTTATCAAAGCAAAATATTAATGAAATAACAAGTAATGAAATACAGGAATATATGAATACTTTAAAAGATTATAGTAATTCTACAATTAAGAAGATAAGAGAACAATTTTCACAAGCATTTAAAGAAGGTATTAATAAGGGATATATTATAAGAAATCCAATGAATGATGTAATTAGCCCCAAAAGTAATAAAAAAAATAAAATAGTTAGAGCTTTAGAAATAGAAGAACAACAGCAATTAACTAATTATTTAAGAAGTGTTTCTATTACAAACGAGCCTTACAAAGTAGCATATTTAATTGAAATGTATCTGGGACTTCGTGTAGGTGAAGCTTTAGCATTAAGAAGTACAGATATTAATTTGCATAAAAACTTAATTTCAGTAACAAAAACTTTATCAACTGATAAAGAACATAAAATTATAATGAAATATTTACCTAAAACTTTTGGGGGAATTAGAGAAGTACCTATTCCAGGTTTTATAAGAGATGAAATAATACGCCAAATGCAAATAGCAGAGGAAAATAGAGATAAACAATTATTTTTGAATAAAGATAATAATTATGTAAGACCAGAGAATACAAATAGAAGATTAAAAGAGATATTAAGAGCTATTGGAGTAACTGGAATATCTTCACATAGTTTGCGACATACTTATGGAACACGTTGCATTGAAGCAGGAATGAGAGCAGTTGCACTACAAAGATTAATGGGACATACTGATGTAGCAATAACATTAAATACATATACGTCTGTTTTTAACAAATACAAAGAAGCGGAGCTAGAAAAAGTTAATAATTATTATATGAATAATGAAATAGTAAATACAGATTACTTACTAGAAGAAAACCAAAAAATATTAAATGAGAAAGGAGAACAAGAAATTGAGGAAAGATGAAATACAAAAAAGAATTAATGGGCTTAATGAATATATGCTATCTAATAGTGATTTGCAATTACTATTATTAAAAATATCAAATGATTATACATACAACAAAGCAGTAGCATTAATAGAAAAAAATGATAAAAGAAAAAACTGGTATTCAGTTGATGATAAAAATTGTTTTAAAACCTGGGAAGAAGTAGACGCATTTATAGACGGATTATGCAAAGGCAAAAATACAAACTTTGAAGAACACGAAAGATAAATTCATAAAAATGATTAAACTTGTTTAATTATTTTTATGAATAATGCGGAAAGGTTTGGAAAACGGCAAACGTTTTCCAAGTAAGATTTTTTAAATAGAGATTATTTATTATAGCACTTTTTATAAATTATTCAGAAAACGAATAATGATAGAAATTTTTAAAAAATCTTGAATAATGGGTTTATTAAGGGAAATATGTTCCCTTAAGCACACAAAGAACACTTTTTAACGAAGTGTAAAAAAGTGTTCTAGTGTGTTCTAACACTTTTAAAGTAGTGTTATTTAAGAAAGAATAGAAGTGTTAGAACATAAGTAAGACTACGAAGCGTAAAAAAGAATGGGGGCGAATAAAATGTGAGTTATGCAATTATAAGAAATGAAAACTATAAAATGGGACAACTAGCTTATGTATATAGACACAATGAGAGAAAAAATACTAACTATTCAAATAAGGAAATAAACAAAAATAATTCAAAAAAAAATTATTCATTTAAAAATGTAAATACGTCATACCAAAAGGCTTTTAATAATTTAAAAGAACAATACCACTTAAAAGGACAAATCAAAACTGTAAGTAATGTAATGTGTGAGTTAATAATTACATCAGATAAAGAATTTTTTGAAACTATTGGAGAAGAAGAAACAAAAAGATATTTTAAAATGGCATATAATTTTGTAGCAAATTATCAAAACTTAGGAGAAGAAAATATAATTTCTGCAAAAGTACATATGGACGAAACTACTCCACATTTGCACATAGTATTTGTGCCAGTAGTTCACAAATTAGATAAAAAAAGTGGAAAACAGATTAATAAAATTGCTTGTTCGGAATTTTGGAAAGGAAGGGAAAGTTATAAAAAATTACAAGATAGTTTTTATAAATGTGTATGCGAAAATGGATTTGATTTAGAAAGAGGAAAAAATATACAAGCACAACATTTATCAATGGAAAAATTTAAACAAGTTACGAATTATGAAAATATTAAATATGAATTAGAACATAAACCAATACAACAAATAGAAACAAACAATCTTCCTATGGTAATAGAACAAAACAAAAATTTAATTATATATACCAATAAACTAAGAAAACACCTAACAAAATCATTTAAAGCAATAGAAAAAGTTGAGTATTTACAAGAAGAAAATTGTAAACTGCAAGAAGAAAACAAAAAATTAAAAAGAGAAAATAATAAGCTTAATAATTTTATAGAAACAACATTTGAATATGTAAGCATATTATTTGATTTTTCAAAAGATAGATTAAAAAGATTAGTAAGAGATTATTTTAATAATTATAAGGAAGGTGGAAATAAAGTTGAAAGAGAAAAAGAAAAATAATAAAAACAATAACACAATTGAGGAATTATATGAAAATATGGAAGAAAAAATAATAGATGAAATTGCAGAAGATGAAGAACTAAAAATATTATGGAGTGAATTATCAAATATAGAGGAAGAAATGGAAGACACATTAGATAAAATGTCGAAAGAAAAGTTTGATGAATATATACAAAAAGAATTACAATTAATAGATTGTGAAAGAAAGAAATCATTTAGTTATGGTTATAATCTATCAAATAAATTGATGATTGATTCAATAAGAGAATAAATAAAATTAGAGCTTGTTTATGAAAACAAGCTCTTTAAAAATCCGAGCAAAACTTTTTAAAGTTCAATCGAAAAGGTAAAGCTAAAAATCTTTTAACCCCATATGTTATCAATGTTACAGAGATTATTTTTTTGAGCAAGTGCTTCTAGTAAATCCCGAGCAAAAAAATCAAGACTAAAAGTCTTTTAACACTATATTTTATTAGTGTTATAGAGGTTATTTTTCCGAGCAAATGCTCCGAGCAAATCCCGAGCAAAAAGTAAAAAATAATGAATAATTTTAAATGTTTTTGAAAATAGGTTGAATAACGGAAAATTAAAAAATGCAGTAATATCAATACTTACGAATGATTTTAGATAAAAATAAAACTAGATGAATTGGGTTAAATTCATCTAGTTTTGGTGCAGATGGTCGGGTACTAATATCTATTTTTGGCTTAAATATCAACAAATTAAGCATATTGTAATTATTAAAAGTATGCAGTAAGTATGCAGTAGAGTTTAATTGATTTTTTTGTATTCTTTAAATGCAAATTCTTCTGAAACATCAATATAAACTGTTTCTGTAATATTGCTACCCTCAATATGTCCTGCTAAATATTGTATTGCTTCCATATCCATTCCAGATTCTTTCCATTGTGTTATTCTGTCATGTCGCAATCTATGATTGTGTAATGTACCTTGACATATTTTATATTTAGTATTAATTCTTCTTAACCAAGCATTTACTTCTTTGTCGCTTATAAATGTATTTTTCGTATAATTCCAAAACAACAAATTATATATATTGGTTATTTTTTTTGAGAGTTCTTCGTTAATAATATTTTTTATTTCTATATTGTCAAGAGGAAAATTTCTTTCTCCTTCATCAATTCCAGTTTCCTTATTATATGTTTTTGTATGTTCTCCTAATATTATATTTCCATTTTTGTCTCTAGTTAATGTATTATGAATGTGAAGCACAGTTTTGTTTTTTAAGATATCGTTGACAGAACGAGAAAGTACTTCTCCTATTCTCATGCCAGTTAACCATTCAATTTTCACTATATTTCTATATTTATGATTTTTTTCTTGATTATCCAATACAAATAATAGTTTTTTTCTTTCTGATGGGGTAAGGGGAAGTATTTTTTTTGTTCCAATTTTAGAGATTGGTTTTTTTAAGTTTTCATCATTCATAATATTAAATGGAATAAGCATGTTTGATGGGGAAGAAGCAATAGCAAATCCTTTTTTTAACAATCTCCACATTCTGTTGATTCCAGATTTTGAATATTTTTTCATGTTTTCTTTTGCTAATTGAATATCATTTAAGGTAACTTTTTGAATGGGTTTATGAATAAAAGTATTACAGCATTTTTCTATTTGTATTAAAGTTTCAATATCTCTATTATAAGAATTACCCTTTATTATTCCATCTTTTAATTTCTGTTCGATATGTGACTTTATAATAGACTTAAGAGTATCATTTTTAGTTTCAATATATGTTCCAGTATTAAGTTGATTTTTTATTTCAACAACTCTACTTTTAAAATGTTTTACGGTTTCTTGTTTTAATTGTTTAATTGTTTTTCTTTGGTTGTTGGTATTATAGTATTGATACACCCAGCATTTTAAAGTATCGCTATAATAAAGGGAACCTTCACCGATTACCCACTTGTTTTGTTTTTTTATTTCTTCTTTCATTTTTCATAAAATAAAATCCTCCATTTTAATAATTTATTTTTAAACAAACTATTGAAATGAAGGTATATTTTATATATAATAAATATACAACACTTCAATAGTGTTTGGGAGGAAAATAAATGTATCGGTCGTGGTAAACTTGATAACATCTATTTTCCTTGTTTTTATTTCTTTAATAAGTATCACCATTATCATCAATACTTCTTATTCCATCTTCTAATACTTTTCCACAATCATTACAAATATCATATTGATAAAAGTTATCGGTTTCTGTGTAAACAGAAGAAGGGTTTTTACATTGACAAAAATCATTTATATTCATATATCATTCTTCCTTTTTATTTCTTTTTAAAATTTCTAATTGATTTCTCTACAACACCAATTATTTTAACTGGTATACTTTTTATATCTTCTTTTGTAAATATTCTAGGTGGATAATAAGGATTAACAGCTTTAAGTTCGATTCCATCTTCACCTTTATAAACCTTTTTTACAGTAGCCTCATCGCCATTAATTAAAACAACACAGTTTTCGCCATTTTCGAAGTCATCCTGCTTATGAACTATAATAATATCACCATCATCAAAAAGGGGAGTCATACTATCACCAGTAACATATAAAGCATAGTAATTTTCTTTGTCAGTTCCATCTATCTTAAAAGAAATATAATCAATAATATTTTCTTGTGCTAAATAATCATAACCTGCTTTAATGGTTCCGCAATATAGGAATTTTAGTAGTTTCTATGTCTGATATAGGAATAGCACCTATTTTTTTTAGTACATTTTCCGAAACCTTTGTCCATTCTTCAGCTGTTACATATTCAATTAATTCATCATATCCAGCTTTTTTATATAAGTCGTTACAATCTAAATTATAAATAGACGATATTTTTTTTAAAATTATTGCACTAGGTCGTCTTTTTCCGTTTTCCATAAGAGATATGTAGCTAGGGGAAATATCGCATAATTTATTGACATCGTAAATACTATATCCTAATTGTTCTCTTATTGTTTTTAAATACTCGCCCAGTTCTTTATTTGAAAGTTCCATTTAGCATCCTCCTTAATCAGCATTATACAATATATATTTACAAATGTAAATGTTTTTTGAAAAAATTTTAAAAAAGTGTTGACAATTGAAAACGGTATGTTATAATGTTTACAACAGTAAACAAGAAAGGAGTGAAAACACTTGGCAAATAGAACAGTAATAATAAAAAGTGTAAATGACTTTGTTGCAAGAATAGTGGAAAAAGGCTTTTCATATAGACAGCTAGCAAGAAATACAAATACTAGTCAAACAACAATAAGTCTTCTTGCAAAAGGAGAAAGAAATCCAAGTCCAGAATTAGCAGTAAATATATGTAAAGCGTTAGAATGTAAATTTGATGATATTTTTTTTATCAAAAACGTTGACAACAGTAAACAAAATACCACGACCGATACAAATGCGAAAATTTTACAGAAAGATATTGACAAGTAAAACTACATTTTACTAAGTAAAATTTTTAAATGTATTATACTTATATGCCACGACACGATACAAATTGAAAGGAGTGAGAAAATGGAAGAATTATTGAGAAGAATGTTGGAAGAACAAAAAAGAACAAACGAATTATTAATGTACAACAATCAAGGAAAAGACCCTAATGAATTATTAACAATAGAACAAGTTAAAACAGAAACTGGATTTGGGTTAGGAACAGTTCAAAAAATATTTAAGGATGAAAAACTACAAGCTCAAAGATATACAACACCATTTAAAGTAACAAGACAAGCTTTAAACAAATACATAAATGAAAATCATGACTATTTAAGTGAAAGGTAGGTAAAAACAAATGGAAGATTATAAAAAAGAATACAAAAGACTAAGAGCAAAAATAGACATAATAGAAACAGTATCAGTAGTAACATTTCTAGTAGGAATGATTATGTATAAGATTATTTGGTAGGAGGTGAGGAAGATATTTACAACACAAGAAGAACTAAAAGAATTAAGAAAAATAGACAAACCATTAGCAATACATTTGTGGCATGAAGAAACATTAGCAAAATTACAAGCAAGATTATTAAGTTTAAAGAAAGGAGTGTAATTATGGACAAGCAAATTGATGAAATACAAGAAAGCATAGTAAATGTTCTTGGAGAAATTGAAGTGTTAGTTATAGAAGATAAAAAAGATGAAGCACTAGAATTATTAAGAAGAACAAAAAAAGAGCTATCTGATGACCACGAATCTAACAGATAACTCAATAAGATTAAATACATAAATCCATATTTGTATATATTGTACTATAAAAAATAAAACGTGTCAAATATCCCGCCGAAGCGGGGATAGCTTATTCTTTCCAGTTAGGTCTAGGAAAGTCTAAACTATCACACCATGCATTTATTTGCTCGACGATACTCTCCAGCTCTTTTGCTGACCAGATGCTTTTCTTTCTTGAAATAAAGTCAGGCTCACGACAGTCTTTGTTTAACACAACCTGAGTAGAGACTGCAATACCACCATCTGTCCTGTAGGTAATAGTGAGGATTAAAAAGTCATCGAAACGAGCTCCAAACACTACTGTATAAACAGTAGGAACATTAAAAAGTGCCATGATGTGTACCTCCCGCCATAAAGGCTAAGTTGGGTTGACGGTTACTTAAAGGTATAAACCTATGCTGATATTATACAATACTTTACATAAGAATGCAAATATGATGGAAAGGAAGCTAAATGGAAACAAATTTAAATGAATATACAATAAGTAAAAATTTTAGAATATGTGTTTATGTATAACATATATAAGGGGTGAAAATATGCAAGATACCGCAATAATAAGTTATATGGGAATAGACAATAAAACAGGTAAAGCCAAAATAACATTCCTATTTGATAACAAAAATATTTTAAGACATACAGAAGAACTAAAAGGAAATAAATTAGTTTTAGATATAAATAAATGGTTTAAAAAACGTTCAAAGAATGCTAATGCATACCTATGGAAGTTAATAGAAGAACTTTCTCAAAAACTAAATATAAGTCGAAAAGAAATATATAGAAAATATATTTATGAAGCAGGTACATATCAAGAATTAGGAATGTCAGAAGATGCAATGAATAGGTTTTCTAAAATATGGGAAGAGAAAGGTTTGGGTTGGTTTAGTGAAAAAGTAGTAAATGAATATGGGGAGTTAGTTTTAAGGGTGTATTTTGGTAGCTCTACATATAACACAAAAGAAATGGCAAGATTATTAAATAGTGTAATTCAAGATTGTAAAAGTCAAAACATAGAAACAAAAACACAAGCAGAAATAGATAGTTTGTTAAAAGCATGGCACTAATAGAAGTTAATAAAAATACATAAACAATATTAATTTGTTAGTGCCATATCCCCCATAAAGGAGAGGAATCAAATGATAATAACAGATTTAAGTAAAGAATTTCATCCAGTCCCTAAACCTCAACAGAAAAATAAAACAGAAAACAAACTTACAACAATAAAAAAACAAAGTAAGAAACAAGCAAAACTAGAAAGACAAAGGGATAAGGATTTAATTAAAAAAGGTGTATGTGAATGTTGCGGAAAATTCAGCAATAGATTAGACCCTCATGAAGTCTATGGAGGTAGTAATAGAAAAAGAAGTATAAAGCATAAATTTATCAAATTGATATGTGAAGAATGTCATTCAGATGAAAAAGTAATAAAGCAATTAAGAAAAGATGTACAAAAAGAATATGAAAGAAAACATACAAGAGCAGAATTTATAGCTATTGTAGGAAAAAGTTATTTATAAAAATAGGAGGAAATAAAGATGGTAAATATTTTAAAGAATGAAAAAGGGTATATAGAAAACATAGTTGGATTTATAGTGGGTGCAATAATTATAGGAATAATAGTAGGAGCAGTTTATTGGAGTTGGAAAGTTGAATATGGAAACACACAAACAATAGAAATTATAGTAAAAGATAAATACATAAAAAGAAGCGGAAATTCATCAACCAACGATAAATATTTAATTGTAGATACAGAAAATAATACATATCAAATAACAGATTTAACTTTTTTAGGGAAATGGAATAGTACTGATTTGTATAACGAATTAGAGATAGGTAAACAATATAAAATAACAACAAGTGGAATAAGAAATCAATATTTAAGTATGTATCCAAATATAAATAAAATAGAAAAAATAGAAGATTAAAACAACAAGGGCAGGCATAATTGTTTGCCTCTTATATTATACGAAAGGAGAAAGCAAATGGACAAGATTAGCTTTCTAATGTATTTAGATTATGAAGAACAATTTAACTTGCTGACAGATGAACAATTAGGGCAACTAATGAGAGCAATAATGATATATGAAAAAACTAAAGAATTGCCTAAATTAGAAGGAATAGTAAAAATGGCTTTCTCTTTTATCAAGCAACAATTGGATAGAGATAATGAAAAGTGGCAAGAAGAAAGACAAAAGAGAAGTGAAGCAGGTAAAAAAGGAATGGCAAAAAGATGGAAAAGTAATAACAAGACTATAACAAACGATAACAAAAATAACAGTGTTAAAAATGTTATAACACGGAATAACAAAAATAACTGATAATGAAAAAGAAAATGTAAATGAAAAAGAAGATGATACAGCTACAGAATTACTATGCAGTAAAGATGTGGAAGAGCTTCAACAAAATATAATCGAAACTTTAGGAAGTACAAATTTAACTGTAATTCAAGAAGCAATAACATATTTGGATGATTTTCCTATTGAAGTTATACAAGAGGCTTTGACAAGAACAGCAAGAAAACAAAAGAGATGGGATTATGCAAAAGGAATATTGGATAATTGGTTAAGAGATGGGTTAGATACAATTGATAAGATTAAAGCTAGCGATTTACAATTTAAAACTAAAAATGAATATCAACAAGAAACCGAAGAAGAAAAAATAAAAAGAAAAACAAGAGAGTTGGAGGAAAGTATAAAAAATGGAAGTGGCTGAGTTTATTGAAGAAACAAGCAGAATAGAGAAGTATTATGAAAAAGAACTTGATAAATTTCAAAGAGATATTTGGTATCAAGAATTAAAAAATAAATCAATTAGTCGATATAGACAAATGGTAAGTGAAACTTTTAGAAAATGCAAATTTATGCCTAAATTGGCAGATATTATATCAATTGATGAAGAATTGCCTTATCTTAAGAAAAACAAAGAAGTAATACAAAAAGTTGAATGTAATGTATGTCAAGGATTAGGATTAATATTTTATAAAAAAAATATTGAAAATGGAGACAAAAAAATAAAATATGATTTTGTAGCACGTTGTAATTGTAAAAATGGATTAGAGTATACATATGATGGAACAACAATAAGTGATTCAAAACACAGAAGTAAATTTTACATACCAACAGCACAACAATTAGGATTATAGGAGGAGAATATGAAAAAAATAAATTATTCAAAATTAGAAGAAATAACAGTAAAGAATCAAGAAGAATTAAATGATATACCTTTAGATTTTAAAGGAAGAATATATATAAAATTTGGAACTTATAGTAATCCAGCTATAGTAAGAAATAGCTATTACTATTCAGTAAGAGCATGTGACAACAGCACAGTAGAAGCATATGACAACAGCACAGTAGAAGCATGTGACAACAGCACAGTAGAAGCATATGACAACAGTACAGTAAAAGCATGTGGCAACAGTACAGTAAAAGCATATGACAACAGCACAGTAGAAGCATATGACAACAGTACAGTAAAAGCATGTGGCAACAGTACAGTAGAAGCATATGACAACAGTACAGTAATAGCATGTGGCAACAGTACAGTAAGAGCATGTGGCAACAGTACAGTAAGAGCATGTGGCAACAGTACAGTAAGAGCATATAACAACAGCACAGTAGAAGCATATGACAACAGTACAGTAAGAGCATGTGACAACAGTACAGTAAGAGCATATAACAACAGCACAGTAGAAGCATATGACAACAGTACAGTAAGAGCATGTGACAACAGTACAGTAAGAGCATATAACAACAGCACAGTAGAAGCATGTGGAAATGTCCAGGTATTAAATAGACAATTCGATGGAAAAATTAATGTTAAAGGTAACGCAAGAATAGTACATGACCCAGAGAATATAAATGAATTTATAGATTTTCATGGAATTGAACATACAAAAACTACAGCAACATTTTATAAAGCAGTTAGAAAAGATAGTAATGGAATATATAGAGCTGATAGAGATAAAAATTTTATATATGAGATTGGAAAATACAAAACTGAAAAATGTGATTCTAATGTAAAAGAAGATTGTAGTTATGGAATACATATATCAACTTTAAATTGGGCATTAAATTTTGGAAAAAATTGGAACAACTTAGCAATTCTTGAAGTTAAAACAAAAATATCAGATATAGTACTACCAGAAGGTTCAGATGGAAAAGTAAGAACATCAAAAGTAAAAGTAATAAGAGAAGTACCATTAGAAGAATATGGAGTAGATGGCAAAATATTAATAAAGGAGAGATAAGCTAATGGTAAAAATAATAAATAAAAATATATTAGAGTGTGAAGAAAATATTATTATTCATCAAGTAAATCCATTTGGAAAAATGTGTGGAGGAGTAGCAAGACAATTAGCAAACAAATATAAAGGGTTAGAAGAAAAATACAACCTGTTTTGCAATAGCAAAAATTATGATTATAACCAACTAAAAGGAAAAGTATTTAAAATAAATATAGACGATAAAACAATATGTAACATGTTTAGTCAGATGCCAGACTTTACAACAGACTATATAGCAATGAAAAAAGCTTTAACAACAATAAAAGAAATGGCAAAAGATTTAGGATTAAGTGTATGTATGCCATATAAAGTAGGTTGTGGGATTGCTAAAGGGAAATGGGAGACAGTAGAGCAAATTATTGCAAATGTATTTGATGATTATGAGGTTGCACTATACAGATTAGGAGAGTGATAACAAATGAATGAAGAATGTGAAGAAACAAGACGAGAAGCAAATGAAAGAGTGGATAAAACAACAAGAGAATTACAAGTATTAAGTATATTGAATGAACATGAAGAAGCAACAGCAAAGCAAATAGCAAGGTATATGGCATATAGAGGTTATACAAAAGAAATAGACTACAATTATGCAAGACCAAGATTAACACATCTATTGGAAGAAAGAGAAGTTTGCATAGTAGGGAAAGAGTTAGATGCAGAAACAAATTGTAAGGAAGTAGTATATAAAATAACTGAAAAAGGGAAAGAGAGGTTAAAACAATGATAATAGTAAGTCAAGATAAAAAGCAAATTATAAATTTAGATAATCTAACAAGAATTTTTATTGAAGATTTCTCAGAAGATGGAGATGGATTTGGAATTGGAGCAGATACTAATAGTGCAGAAAGTCAATGTTGGGATTTAGGATATTATAAAACTGAACAGAAGGCAAAAGAAGTATTACGAAAAATAGTAAGGTTATATAGTAAATATGAATATGAAAAAACGCAATATGATTATAGAAAATACGAAGCTCCAAAAGTATATGAAATGCCAGAGGACTAGCCTATGAAATATCAACAGATAGAAGGAATATGCAAAACAGCAATAGAAACAGGAATGTGCAAACGGATGCAATTTATTGGAACTAGAAAATTTTGTAGGAAAAGATAAATGTAATCTAGTACCAAGTGGGCTAGATATATGTAAGAAAATACTAGAAGGAGTACAACAAAAAATATGACAGAAGAAGAATTTTTAATTGAAATGAAGAATTTTTTTGAAAATATAGATAAATTAAAAATTGATTTAGAAAAGCAAATTAAAGAAACTGAATTAGTTAGAGATGATTTGTTGCACGAGTTAGAATTAGCAAATTTAGATGCAATAGATATGTCAAAGTTAGCAAAGACATTAAAAAAAGTTTTAAAAGAACGCAGAAAATACAAAGATGAATTAGCCAAAGTAATGACGTTGAAAGGGTTTACAGACAAATATAATAACAAGCTTATAGTAGGAGATATAATTAATGTTCTAAAAAATTTAAAAACATTAAAAAGCAACAATAGTACAAGAACTTATAGAGCAAGAAGAATAACAAATTTAAAATGCACTGAAATAAAAGAGTTAGAGGAGGTTTAAGATGTCAAATAAAAAAGATAAAGTAATAACAATAATATTATTACTAATAATGATTATATTAATATATATAACAGCAGAGCAAGAAACAATAGAAAATAAGATAAAAGAAAACAGAATAAACAACATAGAAAATACATTAGAAAATCATACACATTACATAGATAAGTTAGAAGCGGATGTGGATAATTTGAAAGAGGTAAGTCAATTAAAATTGAAAAAGAAAAATAATATTATTAACTTACAGTCAAATAAGCATTATTTTGTTGACAGTTGAGAAGTGTTAGAAAATAGTAAAAGACTGACCATAAATTGGTCAGTCCATCGATTACCTAATTGTTTGGTTATGGCAAATTTGTAAGAGAATAAGCCCAATACCTAAGAGCATAGTTTTAACACCAAACACTCCAAAACCAAAATAACCAAGTAACATTGCGATTATGCCTGCAACTGTCCACATAAAAATACCCCCATCTGTGTAGGTTAACTGTATCAATTAAATTATAACATAAAATTTACATAAAATCAAATTTAAAAAGGAGTTGATAAAGAAATGCAAGAATATAAATTTAAAGGAAAAACAATAGATAATAATGAGTGGGTTTATGGAAACTTAATAATTGATGGGGACAAATATTATATTTGTTTGGGAATAAATGAGCATATAAAAAGAAATGATTATGAAGTATATATGATAGAAGTAATACCAGAAACAGTATTACAAGCATTAGATAATTCTATACCTAAAGAAAAAGTGAAATCAGTATTAGAAAGAGAAATAAAGCAAATAAAAGATAAACAACAATATAATTGGGTTGGTACTGAATGGAATGAAACAGAAGTTGTAGAAGAATTAGGAGATATAAAGAAAGAACTATTGGAAGAAAAATAAGAAGAACCCCCTGCTAAAGTTCAGCAGGGGGAGAGAGCTACTTTTTGCATGCAATAAAAGCAAGAAGAATAATCACAAGGAGCTCAAAATACTGATGTACTAAAGTTAAAAGTTCCTGCATACTAAATACCTCCATATATTTTTTATAATATAATTATAACATAAAATTTACATAAAATCAAATACTACAGCTAAGGTGGTAGTATGGGAGAAAATGAGATTTTAAATTTATGGAGAAGCGGATTAAGTAAGACAAAAGTAGCAGAGATGTATCGTAGAAGATATAATCAACAAATTAGAATAATAAGAGCAGAAGTAGTAAATAGACACAGTGGAAGATTTATAAGCAGTTATGAAGCATTAGCAGTAGTGGAGAGAGTAATTTATAAGGAGGTAAGAAAAAAGTACTAAAAGAAGCTGATGAAAGATTGCAGGATTTCTTGAAATATGGTGTAGATGAAGATTTTCAAGATATTTTTACAGAATTTGTACATGAATTAAGTTGTGCAGATTTAAGTGAAAATACACTAAATAATCTATATGAATTATTTATAAAAAATATGAGAATGTATTTTGAAAAGAAAGCATTGGAGGTGCAAAATGAACAATAATGATATAGAAGAAGATATATGTTCTAAAACAGAAAATGAGCATTGTGACCAAATGGGTTTTGGCGTGTGTGAAAATTGCATAAAACAATATTTTGAAAGGAAAGTAAATGACAATTGAAAAGAAATTACAAAAAAGAATTAATACAATAATACAACTAAGTGGAACATATCCAAAAGAAATAGAAGTAACAAAAGAAGAATATGAGCAAATAGGACAAGATACATTTATGGGAGTTAAATTAAAAATAAAAGAGTAGGAGGTACAGATGAATATAGAAAGAGCCTTAAAAGAATATAAAAAGACTAAAGGCAAGATAGAAACAGCAGAAGAAAGATGCAAATATTGGCAATATTGTTTAGATACAATGACAGATGATGAAATAAAAGCAGAATTTGTATATAATGAAAACGATCTATATGGAATGCCTAAATCAAGAAATAATAACAGTCCAGTAGAAAATACAATAATAACTAAAGAAGTTACAAGAGATATGGTAAAGCAATGGATAAAAGACGACAAGTCAAGAATAAGACCATTAAAACAAGAAGTAAAACAAATAGAAATAGCATTAGGTTCTCTAACAGAGGAAGAAAACTATGTAATAACATGTAAAAGCATAGATAATTGGAAATGGATACAAGTAGAAATAGGGTTTAATGATACGTTCAGAGATAAAAATAAAATTACAATAGAACAATTAAAAAATATTAAAACAAATGGACTAAAAAAGATGGAAGAAATCATAAATATATAAATTACCCGAAAATTACCTAAAAATTACCCGAAAAATATCTGTTTTTTTAAAAACAATGTGGTATTATATTAATATCGATATGTATCTAAAATAGATACAACGAAGATGAAAAAAGAATGATATGCTTAGAAATAAGTCGTTAGTCCATATACCATTCCAATATAAAATTAGTTTGTTTAGAAAGTTAGTTATAGATTTATTTTATAGCTAACTCTTTTTAATAAAAAAGAAAGAGGTAGAAATATGAAAATTATGATAAGTCAACCTATGAAAGGTAAAACAAATGAACAAATAAGAGAAGAAAGAGCAGAATTAGTAAAAAGATTACAAGAAGAAGGGAATGAAGTAGTAGATACAGTATTGGAAAATGCACCTGCAGATGAAGATATAGCAATATATATGCTATCACAATCAATAAGATATATAGGAAAGGTAGATGCTTTATATTTTATGAAAGATTGGGAAAAAGCAAGAGGATGTAAAATAGAACATAATGTTGCAGTTGAGTATGGAAAAAAAGTATTTTACGAAAATTAAATTAGCTATTAATACAATACTAGGTAAGTATTAATATAAAGAATCTCCTTTCTTATTGATGAATAAAATAGAAGAAAACAAATAAAGCTTTCCTAGTAAGTTTTATAAAATAGAGTTATGTTCTTTGATAACATAACCCTATTTTAATATATTGCAGAATAGTTTAACTGGTATAACAACACGCTTTGACCTTGTCATTTTTAGTTCGAATCTAAATTCTGCAACCAATAAAAGACAAGCCCACAACTCTTTCGAGAAGTGGGCTAATAGACGTGACCAACTTAATTAATATGTTGGTAATTATTGAAGTGTAAAAATGTTATACAGGTGAATATGTAGGATGCTCTTCTAATTCTTTGGCTCTGCGTTTGTCCATCAATTTCACACCAGCTTCTAAATGATTGAAAGGATTACTATATCCCATATTTTCAGCAATTGTTGCACTTAAATGTATTGTTTGCTGTCTATAGTAATCATATTCTTCATCTGAATAGAAAATAGGTCTTATTGTACATTCCTTCCGAATAGGACAGTTTGTGCAATATTCTTGAGAAAAACAAATTTCACCATTAGTCATAATCAAACACTCCTTTGCATTATAATGATAACTACATTATATAACAATTTACATAAAAAATCAAACGAGGTGGTACAAATGACAGTAGAAGCATATAAGAAATACATATGTCCTAACTGTAAGAATAAAGATAAATACTTATGCAATATAAGATATAGGTATGATAATACATTATATTGTACAGGATATGACACTAATATAGAAAAAAGAAAGAAATCGCCATTACATTGGCAAAGGTGGTAAAGTATGTGAAACAACGACGTAAAAGAAGAAAATATGTTAATTGGGAAGTAGAAATAGCAAAAGGAAATACAGATGCTTTTTATAATTCTACAGATTGGGAAATACTGAGAGAAAAAGTTTTGGAAAGAGATAAAGGTAAATGCCAATTTTTTTTAGGTAAATGGAATGATGGAAAGCATTTTCCAAAGACAATAAAAATAATAAATGCAGATACAGTACATCATATTATCCCGATAAAACAAAGACCAGATTTAGCATTAGATATAAATAATTGTATGAGTTTAAGTTTTGAAGCACACGAAATAATAGAAGAAAGACATAGATGGACTTGGAGAAAAAAGAAGAAAGTATTAACGGAGGAGCGATGGTAATATGTTAAAAAGAATATATTCAAAAAATGAAGAAATAGATAAAGATGTTAAGGATATTATATTAAAAAATGAACAATATGATTTAAAACAATTATTGTATTTATTTGCAATACCAGGAGCGAAAATAGGATGGAAAGGTCAAAAGAAAAGATTCAAGGTTATTGCTAGAAATGATAATTTTGTAATTATAACAAGACCATATAATCCTAAAAAGACATTTGAATATTCAATATTAGATTTAGAATATATGCAATGTAATCATGATAATTGCTACAATAAATATGACTATTCTAGTAAAGACGAGTGTATGGAAGCATTAATGGAATTACAAGAAAATAGAAATCAAGGAAAGAGATTAGGTTATAGTTGCGATGGATTGCAATTATCAAGAAGAGGAATAGCAAGAATAGAAGATGTAGTAAGTGAAGTATATATACAAGTTGAGGTGAAATAAATATGAAATTAGAACATTTAGTACAAGCATATAAAGTTAATAACATAGAAGTAGAATTAAAAGATATGAGTGATGAAAATGAAAAAGCAGGAGTAATTACTTTTTCAAAAGGAATATCTGCAAGTTATTTACTAGATGATGAAGATATAATAACAGTTATGAAGATGTTCTTTAATTGTTTAACAGTAGATTCATTAAGAGTACAAAATCAAATAAATCATATAATAAAAGTATTAAATGTAATGCAAAATACAATGATGTTATTATGCAACATACCACAAAGAGAATGCAATATGATACTAGAAAAGCTAGGATTGTTTGATAATACATTTCGAGAACGGAAAGAAAATAAAACATTTAGAACATAGTTATCAAATAGAAGTAATAGATGGATTATTATGTTTAAGTATAAATGAAATAGGAATATAGGAGGAATGAAAATGGCAACAGATATTAATGTGGTGATAAAACAAAGTAAATATGAAGAGACAAGGAAAAGAGTTTCACGTTTTAAAAATACATTTGAGATAAGCGATAAAGAAATAATAGAATATTTAGCAAAAGAAATAGAACAATATAGGGAAAGAATAAGAAAACAAGAAGAATATATTAATGAATTAAAAAACAAACAAACTATTTTAGAGATAAGAGAAGATAGAGTAGAACTAAAAGAAATAGAACAAGTAGAAGATGAAGATATTGAAGAAATAGAAACAATAAATAAATTTGCAAATGAAAGATTAATAGAAACTATTACAAAATATAACTATAAAAAACATTAAAGAGAAGCGGAACACCCCAGTCAAAATCTCAAGCAAAAAAATGCTTAAGGAGAGCGGGTGTGAGGTCTTAACTGTTTAACTTTTACAAAATTTCTCACGTGAAAGGGGGTATGTTATGAAAAAAGCTCAAGAAAAAGAAGAAATAAATCAAATAAAGCAAGATTTATTGGAACAATTATTAGAACAGGGAAAAATTGGTAAGCATTTTGAAAGTTTAGTTGAGGATTATATAAATTTAGAAAAACTGAAAAGAGATATACAAAAAGATATAGATAAAAATGGATTAAGAATAAAAGTAATGACAGGAAATGGATTTAAATCAGAAAAACCAAACGAAAGCGTGCAAAATATTCTTAAAGTAAACGGACAACAACTTAAAATACTACAAGACTTAGATTTAAAGACACCATCAAAACCACCAGAAGAAGGTGAGAGAGATGGTTTACTGTAAAGAAATAAATGAATATATAAAATTTGTTGAAGAGAATCCAAACGAAACAGATGATGAAATAAAATTATTAATTAAAAATATAGTAAAACCGACATTGTCAAGAGACGATGTCTTTTTTGATGAAGATACATACCATAAATGTATTAGATATTGTGAAAAATGGTATTACAAACTGTTTCCATATCAAAAATTTATATATGCTTTTGTTTTTATGTATGAAGATAAGAATAGAGATGTTGTAATATTTCCAGATATATTCATCTTAATGGGGAGAGGCAACGGAAAAGATGGAATGATAATGCCATTAGCTAATTTCCTTCAAACACATTATTATGGTGTTAAAAATTATCATATAGACATAGTTGCTACATCAGAGGAACAAGCGTTAAATTCATTTAATGTTGTTTATAACATGCTAGAAGACAATAAAGAAATAATGAGAAAATATTTCTATTGGAATAAAACAGAAGTTATAAATAAAATAACACATTCTATTTTGAGATATAATACAGCAAATGCAAAAACAAAAGATGGTAAGCAAACAGGAATGATAGTCTTCAATGAACTACATGCTTATGAAGATTATAAACAATTAAATGTGTATTCTTCTGGACTTGGAAAGATTGTTCATTCAAGAACTGTTACCATCACAACAAATGGAATTGTTAGAGAAGGACCTCTTGATGAAAAAATATCTTTATCAAATCCAGTTTTAAATGGAGAAATAAATGCATTAGGGTTGTTGCCAATTATTTATAAAATAAATAATAAAAAACTTGTGGATATACCTATGGAAAAATACATAAAAACAGGTAACAAGCAAGATATAGATGTGACATTTTGGGTTCAAGCAAATCCTAGCTTAAGATATAGACCTACATTGTTAAACGAATTAATTAGAGATTATACAAAAATGCAAAAACAAAAATCATATCGAGTAGAGTTTTATGCTAAAAGAATGAATGTACCTCAACAAGATGAGGAACAATCTGTTACAGACTGGAACAATATTCTAAGAGCATCTTATAGCGATGTAGATAAACAAATTTCAAGAGAAACTGGAAAGATAGAAGGTAGAAAAGCAATAATCGGAATCGACTATGCTTCATTAAATGATTTTGCGAGTGCTGGCTTTTTGTTTAAACAAGATGGTGAGTACATTTGGAGACAAAAGACATGGATATGTTCAAAAAGCAAATTTTTTGGAGACATTAAATTTCCATTTGATAATATGGGACAAGAGGGCTTTCAGGATTTTGTTGTAGTGAATACTGAAACAATAGATGCAGAAGAAATTATACTCTGGTTAATAGAAGAGATGGCAAAATATAACATTCAAAAGTGGATATTGGATATGTATAGATTTTTATTATTAAAAAGTATATTTGAAAAATATGGAATATCAATAGAAACAAAAGAAAACCCCTATGGGCAAGTTAGAATGATAAGAAGAATTGATAGTATTATGGCGATAGTAGCACCAAGGATAGAGGTTGGATTTGCAGAAGGAAAAATAAACATAGGAAATAGTGCAATAATGAGATGGGCAATAAATAATACTGCTATAAAAATCGGAAAAGATGGAAATAAAAAATACGAAAAAATAGAACCAAAATTAAGAAAAAATGACCCGTTTATGGCTTTTGTGGCTGCGATGAGTGGGCAAGAGCTATTAGATGAAGAGATTATTTATGTTTAGGAGGTGTAGAAGTGTTTTTTGACAAGAAAAATAAGAAGCGGAGAATATATATTTGATATATTTTTTGGTAACAAGAATAAGACAAATTATATATATACACTAGCTGAAGCACATGCAATAGATTTGATAGCAAAAACAATATCTAAATGTGAAATACAGGTATTTGCAAAGAATAACAAAACAAACAAGATAGAAGAAACTAAAAATGATACATATTGGAGATTAAATTTACAACCAAATTACAATGAAAATGGAACAATGTTTATGTATAAGCTAGTAACGAAACTTCTAACAGAACAAAAAGCATTAGTAGTGATAAATAAAGATATTACAAATTCAAAAATGTTATATGTAGCAGATGATTTTAATTCAAGCAATTCGATTCTTTATGGAAAAATATTTAGCAATGTAGTTGTATCAGATAATGAAGGAAATTCAATTACATTGTTAAAAAAATATGATGCAGAAAACTCTATATATTACTCATTAAAGAATACAGAATTAAAAACAGCTAGCGAAAATTTTAATACTAATATAAACAAACTGTTGAAAGCAACTCAAAATAGCTTTATAAATGCGAATACAAGTAAATGGAGACTAAAATACCCAGGAGGACAACCAGCACTACAAGATGCTAAAACAAAACAGCCTATTTCTTACGAACAATATAAGGAAAAAATAACTGAAGGACTGTTAAGCGAAGAGGAGGCAATTGTTTTACTTTCAGAAATGTTTGATTTAATAAATTTAAACAAGGATTCTAAAAAGGAATTAACAGATTTTGAAATCTTATTTGTTAGGATAGGTAGTACAGTTGCACAAAATTGGAATATTCCTTTAAGCGTGTTTTTTGGAAATAAAACAGAAAAATCAACAGGAAATGAAGATTTTATAACTTTTGGAGTAGACCAATATTTTGAACTAATAGAAGATGGTTTAAATATTACTTTAGTTGGTAAGAAAGATTATCTAAAAGGAGAATATGTTAAATTCAATAGAACAAATATAAGCCACAAGGATGTATTAGATTGTGGAACAGGAATAGATAAATTAACAGCAAACAGATTTAGCAGAAATGAAATAAATAAGTTATTAAAATTACCAAACATAGATGAAGCATGGGCAAATGAACATGCTTTAACAAAGAATTATGAAAATACGAAAGGAGGTGCAAAAGAAAATGGAGAATAATTTTTTAAACTTTAAAAAGAAAAGCGAAACAGAAACTGAACTCTACATATATGGAAATATAGAAGAGAAGACTTGGATAGACGATTGGCTAGGCACAGGAAAGAAAAAAACAGATGCGTTCACATTAAAAGATGCATTAATGCAAGTTGATACACCAAATTTAACTGTTCGTATAAATTCATATGGTGGAGATGTAGCTGAAGGCTTAGCAATTTACAGTCTGCTAACGGATTTTAAAGGACATTTAAAAACAATTGTAGATGGTTTTGCTTGTAGTGCTGCAAGTGTAATTTTTATGGCAGGGCAAGAAAGAGTTGTACCAGAGAATGGACTTTTAATGATACATAATGCGTGGACAGAAGCAAGAGGAGATTCTAACAAAATGAAAAAAGTAGCTGAAGACCTAGAAAAGATAACGCAACCCTCACTAAACATTTACACAAGTAAAACTAATTTAACAGAGAAAGAAATAAAAGCAAAAATGGATAAAGAAGAATGGATAACTTCCAAAGAAGCATATGAGTGGGGTTTTTCTACAACACAAGAAAGAAAAAATACAGTTATGCAGGCAGTGGAAGCAGATTTTGTTTATAATTTAGTTATGAAAAATAAAGAATTACAAAAAGAAAATGAAAGCCTAATTCAAAAAAACAATACAATAGAAATAAAATCAACAGATGTATCTCAAGAAATTAGAGAAAAAGTAGTAGAAGCAATAAAGAAATCACTTGAAAGATATGAAGAAGGATTTTCAACAGGTAATCAGGATGAAGCGAATAACAGTGAAAATTTAAAACCGATTAAAGAGGACGCATGGACGTCTTTTTTTAATACAAGAAATTAATAGAAGGAAGGTAAAAATATGAAATTTGATAAAAGAACAATTGAAAATTTAGTAAAGGAGTTAAATGATGCTCCAGCTGAACAAAAGTCAGAAAAAATTATTGAAACTATACAAAGTATAGTAGATGAGAATTATGCAGAAGTAATTAATCAATATCAAAAAGAATTTGAGGAATATTCTGCAACAAAAGAAAATGATGCAAAATTTGGATTGCGTTCATTAACTGAGAAAGAAAAACAATGGATTGATAGAGCAATCAAACAAGAAGACACCTCTAGTTTAACAGGAAAAGAAATTGACTATTTACCAGAAACAACAGTAAGTTATATATTTGAGGATTTAAAAACAACACATCCATTATTCCAATACATTGACTGGACACCTGCAGGAGTTCAAAAATGGTTTTTATCTGAAAGAAGTGGAAAAGCTACTTGGGGTAAATTAACAAGAGCAATTACAGACCAAATCGAGGCAGGAGTTGAAACTTTAGATTTAGAAGTAAATTCTTTATCTGCATTTATGTTTGTACCAAAAGCTATAATTAACATGGGGTACAAATGGATAGATAGATTTGTAAGAACAGTTTTATTAGAAGTAAACGAAGAAGGTATTGAAGAAGGAATAATTGCTGGAACAGGAAAAGATAGTCCAATTGGATTGCTAAAAGATTTAGCTGGTTCTGTTGTAAATGGAGTATACCCAGATAAAACAGCAAAACAAATTACTGATTTAGGTCCAGATGATTTTGGAGCAACAGTATTACCAATTTTAAATAGAGATGGTAAAAGAAATACAGATACAATAGTTATTATTGCAAATCAAAATGAGCTAGATACAAAAATATACAAAGCGACACATGTACTAAGTTTTAATGGATATGTAAAAGCTGATAATTACAAAAAATTTATATATGTAGCAAGTCCATTCGTTCCAAAAAATAAAGCAATTGCATTGTTACCACAAAAATATACTTGTGGAATTTCAAAAATGGGAATTGATTATAGTGACCACTATAAATTTTTAGAGCAATTAAGAACATACTCAATTTTAACATATGGAAATGGCAGATTAAAGGCTAATGATGATGCAGTAGTTCTTGACATAACAAATTTAAAAGCATTAAAACCAATAGTACAGACCGAAGGCGAAGTAACAACTACTGTTAATGGTGAAGTAACTACAAAAACATCCACACAAGGAGCTTAGAAATTAAGCTCCTTTAGTAAAATAGGAGGTGCAATATGTATAAAGTAATTTATGATGAGTTTTACGATATGAAAGATAAAACGAAACATGTTTATCAAAAAGGAGATATTTTTCCCTTTGATAATAGAAAAATTCCTCAAAAAAGAATAGAGGAATTAAGTACAGAAAATAACAAAATAGGTGTTCCTTTAATTGAGAAAATTAAAGAATAGAGGTGTATTTAATGAACGATGCACAAATAAAAGAACTTTTAAAAGAAATAAGAGGAGAGCAACACATATCTCCTCTTGAAAAAGATGAAATAATTATAGGTTATATAAAAGAAGCAGAGTTTGACATTAATGATAAATCTGGAGAAAAAATTAATTATGAGGTTGATTTAAAAGCAAGAGGTCTATTAAAAAATTATGTTTTATATTCAAGATATAAAACATTAGCAGAGTTTAAACAATTGTATGTAGGAGATTATGCTGAATTACAAGCAAAATATTACAACTCTACCAGTGTACAATGATGGAGAATTTAGACTTTTTGTAATAAAGCAAACTGAAGATACTTATTCGATTGAATATTTACATGATACAAAAAAGGATTTTTGGTTTGAGGAATTATCAATTTCAGATAGATTAAAATTTGAAGCTGAAGAAAGAAAAAAGAAAATAACCTACAAGCTGAGAATACCACAAACAAAAGAGATTAATTCGTTATGTGTTGTTAAAATTGACGAAGAATATCACAAGGTATTTAATGCTTATCATTTTACCAATAAAGACGGATTTAAACAAACTGACTTAACACTAGAGGAATATCCAAGAGTTAAATTGGAGGAAGAAATATGAGTAAAGAAGAATTATTGGATTTGTTAAAAGAATTAAATGTTCCATTGAGTGAATGTAGTCCTAAAGACGAAGATATGGAAGAGGAAATTAGAATACATTATTGGGATTATATATGGGAAGATGTAACTGCAAGCGGTTCTAAATACAATACCAATGTTACGTATCAAATTTCTATAATAGCAGACAGACCAAGACATCCTAAATTATTAGAGTTAAAAAGGAAGTTAAATGAACAAAATCTATTTCCTGTTATACAACATGAACATTCAGCAGAAAAAAGAAGAGTACATTCCTTTTTTGCTTTAGAGGTATTAGAAAATGTCTAATAATATTTATGCATATAATGGTTTTAAAGATTTAACAGAAATTATTGAACATTATGTAAAAGGTGCTGAAAATGCTATGGAAGGAATTGAAGAAGGAGTAAAAGAATTTGTAAACGATGCACTTAAATTACCTAAGCCAATGTCAAAAATAAGAAAAGCAGGATATACGCACTTAGTGCGTTGTTTTGCATATAGAAAAAAGAAAACAGAAATTGAAGCAGGTTGGGGTAAGTACTATGGACCAATGGTAGAACGTGGAACTGTAAATATGGATGCAAATCCACATGTTTATCCTCTGTGGGATAAAAAGAAAGAAAAATATTATAAAACAATGCTTATCAAGTTAGGAATAAAAACTTGGTAAGCATTTTTAAATTTTAAAAAGAAAGAAGGAATTTAATATGTCAATAGAGACAAAAAGACCAATGATTAAAGAAACAGTAGGAGCTTTATATTATGCTTTTAATAAAATGTTAGAAAATGGAGAATTTGATATAGAAAATTATAATACTACTGTTAAAAGCGAAGTAGTAAAACAAATTGGAACTAATGAAAATTCAAATAGTACAGTTGTAAAAGCAAGTGGAAAAGATTATGTAACAGCATCTCAAACTTCAAATGTAGAGCAAGCAGTTGAAGTAATTGCTTTTGACCCAGAAGACATAGCAAAAGCAAGAGGAGATAAAATAGGAAAATATGGAGTAAAAAGTGGAGCACCAACACAAAGACCATATTTTGCTTTTGGAAAAGTAAAGAAAATGCTTGGAGGAGCAGTAGAATATGTTTGGTACCCAAAATGTCAATTGGCAGAGAATACAGATGACATAGGAACATCTGAGGATACTTTTTCAGAACAAAATGATACTTTAACTATTAGAGCATATTCATATGACAAAGAAGGCAATAAATCTTATAGAATTAATAGCGAAATGAAAAATTTTCCAGTAGGAATAACAGAGGAATTATTTTTTAATCAAGTAGTTACTTCAGATGAAGATATAGAAAAAATACTAGCAACATTAAATACAGATGAAGGAAATACAGATAATAATGAAAATCAAGAAAATGTACAAGGGGCGTAGATATACGCCTCTTTAAATAAAAGGAGAGAGTTATGGAAGTAGAATTAAAAAATGGAGAAACTATAATTTTAGAAGTGACACCAATTACTTTAGAATATTTAGAAGATTATAGAGGTGGGATAGAACAATTAAAAAAAGATGCTCAGGGGCAAAAAGATATAAATGGATATACAAAAAGAATGTATGCAACAAATCAATTGTTATATGCAATAATCGCATCAAATTATGAAAAGCCATTAACATATAGACAAGCGGTGCGACTTGTGAAATTAGAGGATATTGAGCCAATACTTAATTTTATGATAAAAAATACTTCGAAAAACAACAATAAAATTGAAAAAAGCGATAATTCTTTACACAGAATGTAAAAAAATATAATTATTAACATGTTTCGACAACATTCGACAATAATATAATGTTATCCTTCTTTATATAAAGGGGGAAGATAAATGGAAGAAAATAAGGAACATGGAAACAATGCAAATGAAAAGTATAAATTTTTTAAAGATAAGAAAAATGTGTTGATAATAATATTATCATTGTTGTTATTAATATGTATTGGTAGTAATGTAAATTCAACTAAAGAAACAATTAGCTATGATGTGACTAACAATAATAATTTGATAGAAGAAAAAGATAAAATTATTCAGGAAAACCAGAGAACAATAGAAACGCTAAAAAATGATAAGAATTTATTGCAACGTGAAAAACAAGAGTTGGAAAATCAAAAGAGAACACTAGAAGAAGAGAAAACAACATTAAATACTAAAGTTGAAGAATTAAATGAAAAGTTAGCTACTAAAACACAAAGTCAGAATAGTTCTAGTAAACAATCAACATCTACAACCAATAATAATACTAATACAACTAAATCAAACAATAGTACTAAAGATACAAATTCATCTATAGTATATATTACTAACACAGGTAAGAAATATCATAGAAGTGGTTGTTCGTATTTGAAAAAGAGTAAGATAGAAACAACTTTATCGAAAGCACAAAGTCAAGGATATACTCCTTGTAGTAGATGTTATTAGGAGGGAGAAAGATGCATGAAAGTGATTTTATGAAAAAGCATAGTAAAAATACATTTATTATTCCAATTATATTGCTATTTATTTTAATTGTTTTAATTTGTACATATTGTTTAAAAAGAAATGATTCTGTGTATATATATCAAAGTGAAGCTATAAGATTACTGAGAGATTACAAAGAATCAAAAATTTCTAAAGATAATACAAAGAAAGAACTAGAAAAATTAGCAGAAGATATACAAAACAAAGAAAATAATAATGAATCTTTGAAAAAATTGCATGATAAAATAAAAATAACAGCAATTAAAATAGGTTTAGAAGGTACAAGTAAAGTAGATGTAGAAATGTGTATTAAGGACATACAGAACTTGTAAAAATATTAAGATATTTAAGTATAAAACACTAGATTAATAATAGTCTAGTGTTTTTATTATGCCTAAAAGAGGTGAAAATAAATGGCAGATGATTTAAAAAGAGTTGGTTTAGTCTTTAAAGAAGAAGGTGCAGTAGATTTTAAAAAAACATTGCAAGAAATTAATGTTGAAATGAATAAAAACTACAATCAATTCAAATTAACACAATCACAGTGGGACGATTCTACTAAAAGCACAGAAAAATTGAGACAGGAACAAGAGTATTTAAAGAATGCATACGAAATCCAAGCAGATAAAGTTTCAACATTAAGAATGCAATTAAGTGATTTAGAAAATGCAGAAAATAAAAATATAACAGCAATCAAGAAAAAACAAAATGAGTTAACTAATGCAGAAATAAAATTACAAAACTATAAAAATAATTTAGATAAAACAACTACTAGCCTTGACAATATTAAAAATGGTTTTGAAACAACAACAGAAAAATTAAACCGACTTAATAATGAAATAAAAGAAAATGAGAGTAATTTTAATTTAGCAAAATCGCAATGGAATGCTATGACAAAAGAGTCAGAAAAGTTAAAAACAGAGCAACAATATCTTACAGAAGCTTACAGACTCCAAAATGAAAAATTAATTGTCTTAAAAGAACAATTGATAGAATTAGAAAGTGTAGAAGATAAAAATACTGATGCTATATCTAAGAAAAAACAAGAAATTATTAAAACTGAAACTGAATTAAATAATTATAATACAAAATTAAAAATAGTCACTAATCAGTTAGAAAACTTTAGTGCAAAAATGATTAGTACAGGAGAGAAGATAAAGAATGTTGGTGAAAAAATAGAAGGAGCAGGCAATAAAATGTCTGCTTTTTCTGTTGCTACTGGAACTGCATTATTGATGTGTGCGAAGAATGCAATAGATTTTGAAGATGCTTTTACAGGTGTAGAAAAAACTGTAGATGGAACAGAGCAACAAATGGCAACATTAAAGCAAGGTATAAGGGATATGGCAAAATCTATACCTTCTACTACAACTGAAATAAGCGCTGTTGCAGAAGCAGCTGGACAATTAGGAATACAGACAGATAATATTTTAAGTTTTTCAAAAGCAATGATAGATTTGGGAAATTCTACTAATTTAACAGCTGATGAGGCAGCATCGCAACTTGCTAAATTTGCTAATATAATGCAAATGTCACAAAAAGATTTTGACAGATTAGGTTCTTCTATTGTTGACTTAGGAAATAATTTTGCTACAACAGAAGCTGATATTGTAGAAATGTCAATGAGGTTGGCAGGTGCTGGAAAACAAGTAGGACTATCAGAAGGTCAAGTTTTAGGATTAGCAACAGCATTGAGTTCTGTAGGTATAGAAGCAGAAATGGGTGGTTCTGCAATTTCAAAAGCAATGATTAAAATGCAGAATGCAGTTGAGCTTGGTGGAGATAAATTAAATAATGTGTTAAACAAAACTGGAAAATCATTAAGAGATTTAGAATTATTATCTGCAAACAATTCTAAAGGATTTAAAGATTTTGCTGATAATCTTGGAATGACAAGTACAGAATTAAAACAATTAATTACAGCAGGAACCAATTTGGAAGATTTTGCTAAAGTTTCAGGAAAAACAGCTGAACAATTTAAAAAAGATTGGAAAAAAGATGCGGCGGGAGCTTTATCAGACTTTATAAAAGGGCTAGGAAAATTAGAAGATAAAGGTGATAGTGCAATAGTAATGCTTTCTGAAATGGGCTTAACAGAAGTTCGATTAAGAGATTCATTGTTAAGAGCAGCGAATGCTGGTGATTTATTTAATAAAGCTATTCAAACTGGAACAAAAGCATGGGAAGATAATACAGCATTAACTAATGAAGCTAACAAGAGATACGATACATTAAAAAGTAAAATTGAAATAGTAGTAAATAAGTTTAAAGATTTAGCTATTGCTATGGGAGAAAAGCTAATGCCATACATAGAAAAGCTACTTAAAAAAATAGAAGGGTTGGTAAATTGGTTTAGTAATTTATCTAATGAGGAAGTAGAATTTATAATGAATGTTGGACTAGTTATAACGGCAATGGGACCATTACTTACTATAATCGGAAAATTAACATCCACAATTGGAGGAGTAATAAATGGATTAGGAACATTTGCACAAGCCGTAGGAGTAGTAAAAGGCACTGTAACAACTACTTCAACAGCAGTAAATGGATTTGCTGGAGTCATATCTTTTATTACAAATCCATTAGGATTAGCTGTAATAGCTATTGGAGCAGTAGCAACAGTATTATGGACACTAGGACAAAGAGCTGATGAAAATGTAAAGAAAATGACAGAACAAATAAATGCAGTAGAAAAACAAAAAGATGCGTTAAATCAATTAAAAGATGCACAAAAAGAGTATTTAGACATTAATTTATCAGAGATAGATAATGTATCTAAATTGAAAGATGAATTAACGAAGTTAGTAGATGAAAATGGCAGAGTAAAAGAAGGATATAAAGGAAGAGTTTCATTTATTTTGGGAGAATTGAACAATGCACTTGGAACTGAATTTAGTATAACTGATAATATAATAAACAAATATAAAGAACTTACTCAAAGTATAGATGAAACAATTGCTAAAAAGAAAGCTAATATAATTTTAAATTCTATGGAAGAAGGATATACAAATGCTTTGAAGAGTAGAAGTGATGCAATTAGGAACCTAGCAGAACTAGAAAAAAATTACTCTAACAATAAACAAATGATAATAGATAAAGAAGCTGAAAAGCTGGATTTAATGAAAGAAAAACAAACTATATTTACATTATCGAGAATAAATCAATTAAACACTGAAATTCAAACTTTACAGGCAAATGTAAACGCTTATGACGAGCAAAAAGAAAAAATCATAGAATACAATACGCAAATCACAGATTACGAAACAACAGCAGCTATAATAAAAGAAGGAAATATTGAAAAAATAGAAGAATTAAATCAAAGATTTACTAACAGTTATCAAAAAAGAAAAGATGATACAATTGCAAGCTTATCAGAACAATTAAGTTATGAAATAATAAATTTACAAACACAAAAAGAGACATATGAAAAAAATCAAAATGAAATTACTGAAAATCAAATAAAAGAATCTCAAGAAAGATTAAAAGTTTTATCAGATGAGTTGAAAAATGCAACTAGTACAGTTGATAATTCACCTGAAGTTGTAGAGGCATGGAAGAATCTAGCAACAAATTCGTATAACGTTTATTATGACACAATATCTCCTCTAGATGGAACTTTAAAAAAGAAAATAGAGGAAATGACAGGTGTAGTTGCTGAACAAACTCCTGAACTTGTATCAGAAACCGCCAAGATGAGTGAAGAGGTTGTAAATCAGATTAAAGATAATCCTCAATTTAAACAAGAGGCAATAAATAACTTAACAGGTTTGCTTAATGGATTGAAAGACGAAGAATTAAGAGAGCTATTAAGAGAAGCAGGTGTGCAAAATATAGATAAAGTAATAGCAGGAATCAAAGAAGGTAATTTGGCTGAAGATGAAGGAGTAAATATATTAAATAGTTTGAATGAAGGATTAAAAAACAAAACTTGGAAAGAAAAATTATTTGATACAGCAAGAGGCATAGCATCAGCTCTATCTGGATTACTAACAATAAAAGCTAATGTAAATGGAGATACATCAAAATTGCCAGGACATAAAAATGGATTAGATTATGTACCTCATGACGATTACGTTGCTAGACTTCATAAAGGCGAAAGAGTTTTAACTAAAGAAGAAAACAAAGAATACACACAAGAACAAAAATCAAACACAAATAAAAAAACATACAATTCTCAAAAGACTGAGAACAAATTTACTATGAATGTTTATTGTGAGAAGTTGAATAATGAAGAATTGGATAAAATATTTAATTATATAAATAAAAGATTTGGAGTTGAGTATTAGATATGAGGGTAGCAGAATTTTATTTAATAAATGAAAAAGGTCAAGAATATTCACTAATGGATGAAATAAATTATTGTTTGTTAACAGATGTGGATGGATTAGGATATAGTTACTCTGTAGAATACCAGCAACTAGGGAATATTTTTATAAATACATTAAGACAAATGGAACAAGGCAGAATAGACGGAATTGCTAAATTTAGAACTTATGATAATTTTAGGGATTTTATTAATTTTGTAGAAAGTGCAGAAAGATTAAAATTTCTATATAAAATTCCTTTTTCAAATAATAGAAAAGAAGAATATTTAAAGGACGTAGAAGTAAAAAGCATTTCAAAAGGTAGAATAATAGATGAAGATGAGAGATTATCTTCATCTATTTCTTTTAATTGCTTAGGTTTATGGTATCAAGATAAAGAAACAGTTTATACAATAAATAAATTAGAAGAGGAGTTGCAGTGGGATTTTAGATGGGGTACAAGATTTGCAGATTATACTTCAAGAAGCATAACATTTAATAATAATGGACATACAAAAGCTTCATTTAAATTAGAAATGAATAATCATTTAATAAAACCACGGTATAATTGTTAGCAAAAATAGGGAAATAGTATATAATTTAAGATTGCCACTTACATTTCAACAAGGTGAGAAAATGCTAGTATCTTCAAAAGATAATGAAATATATATAAAAAAGAAAAATATAAATGGTACTTATGAAAATTTATTTAAACAAAAATACGGAATAGATTTAAATAATAACAATATCTTTAAACTTCCACAAGGTACAAGCATCATTACTCTTGTTGCTGATAATGATATACTTGACGCAAAACTAAATATATTTAAAGAATATAAGGTGGTGTAAAATGGATAGTTATGCGTATTTTTTAGATAGAAATACATTTGAAATAGTAGATGTAATACAAGTTAAAGATTATCAAATAAATTTAGATGAAGAAACTAATGCAAGAACTTTTATAACAGTGGTTAAAAAGCCAAATGCACATGATAAAGATATTGTTTTCATAAAAGAAGAGGAAAAGACAATATTTATGGGAATTATGGAAGCACCAATTACCGATGATAGAGAAAGTTATTATACTATCAATATTAAATACATTACAAACTTATTTGATAGAAAATTGATATTAAAAAACAATAGCCTAATAAAAGAATCTGGGATAGAAGATTTTATTGCTTATACGATACAAAATGAATTTTTAAATAATGAAGATACATTATTAAATATTAATTATATTGATATAGAGGTAAAAACACATACGAAAAAGAATTTTTCTGTAAGTACTGATAATGGAATATATAATTTCCATACTTTTATAAATAATTGTACACAAAATTACAATATTATTTATACATTTACGATTAAGAATGGAAGAATGAAAATAGAAATTGAAAATATAGAAAATAAAGATATAGAAATTATAGATACCAATGTGTCAGATATAACAAACTATACTGAGATATTTAGGACAAATGTAATAGCAAAAGTAACAGTATTATGTGAGGATAAAACAATAAGTGATTTCTTTTTGCTGAATGATAGAACTACAACAACAAATAAAGATGCAGAAAATAGAGCAGTAGGAGATACAACAGTAATTTATGAAACAGAAACAGCAAATGCGAGACAATCAGCATTAAATGTTTTTAAAAGCAATTCATATAGTCATTTAATACAGTTTAATATAAACAAAAATTCAACGTTGTACGACATAAAAAGATGGCAAATTGGTACTTTAGTTAAAATAAAAAATAAAACAAATGATATTATAGATACCTATATATCAGCAATAACTATCAATAAAGGCAATCCTATTTACACGATAAAAACGGGTAATATTAGGATTGCTTTTTTAGATAAATTAAAACAAAAAAAGGAGGGGTAAAAATGGCATTACGAGGACATGTGTTTAGTAAACAGTTATTTACAAGTGATTGTTTTGCATTATTTATTGATACATTTTTAGCTAAAAATAATGGAATTGTAAAAGGGTGTGAACTTTCCAATACAACAAATAGTATAGATTTAACAGATGGTTTCTTTTGCATAGGAGGCAGATTTCTGCAAGAAGAAGGAGGAAGCACATTTAACATAGAAGCATCTACTCAAAATGATATTTATTGCAAATTAATTTGTGAAATTGATTTGACAAAGGAAAATACTGTAAGTGAATTAAAACAAGCACAGTATAAGATTTTACAATCTGTAGAAGGATATCCTAGCTTACAACAGGAAGACACAACGAATGAAGGTACAACATATCAATTCGAATTTGCACAATTTAAAGTAACAGAAAGTGGAATTGAGGATTTTATAGATAAAAGAACAACTTTAAATTTTAATTCTATATACGCAGAAATACGAAGAAATATAAATACTTTTTTAAGTCAGCAAAACATTACTACAAAAGAAAAAATAAATGAACTGGTAGCAGATTTAAAAACGTATTGTGATACAGCTAAAGAAGTATTAGATGAAAATGTAGCGCTAAATCTACTTAACCTAATCAACACCAAATCAGACATACCTACATCATACAGCTTAACGATAACACCAGAACAATGGGTACAAAATGAAGAAATGCAGTTGTATGAATATAATGTAGAAGATACAAACATAACAGCCAACCACAAAGTAGAAGGAGCATTGCATTTAGAAAGTCAAGGAAAACTAGGTAGCTCTGTAATAGAAAGCTGCAACGGAGGATACAAAATAAAAGCAACGGAATTGCCTACAGAAAGTGTAACAATGGATATAGTTATAATCCTAACAAATCCAGTAAGTACTGGAGGCGAGGAAGTATGATAACTGAACTTGAAGCAGGTGGGGGAGGTTTAGACATAAATGGAGTAATAGAACAATATAAAGTAGCAAGTGGTGGAAATGTAAATGCAGGTGATTTTGTTAAGTTTTTAAATGAGTATGTTGTAGGTTCACCTACAACAATATGTACGCAATCTTATACTGGAGCATATAATAAAGCTTGTGTTTTGTCTGACAATGTCGTTTGTGCAGTTTATAAACCTTATAGTTCTAGTAGTAGTGTTTCATTATATGCAATAGTATTTATAGTTGATGGTGTAAATATTTCTGTTGGAACGCCAGTAGAAATAACAACAACAGGATCTTCTATAGATCAATTCAACATTGTAGCATTATCGCCTTTAAAAGCTATGATTGTAAATATACATAGTGCATTTATCATAACAGTATCAGATACTACAATAACTGTTGGTACTAAATATACTATAAAATCAGATGCACCTTATAATCCTTCTATAATTAAATTAACTGAAAATAAAGTAGTTGTAATTTGTTCAAAAGTGAGTTCTAGCAAAGATGCTTTATGTGCTGTTGTATGTACAATAAATGATACTATAATTACAAGTGGAACTCTAACAGAAATTCTTAAATCTAGTAGCTTTAATTATGGTGGACATCTTACAGGTGGCGTAGCTCTTTCAAAATCAAAAGTATTGATAAGTTATACGTATAGTGGATCTTTATCTTATTTTTGGATACATGCTATTGTTTGCAATATATCTGGTACTACTATAACAAAAGGTACTGATACAAATATAACAAATAAAAACTATGCAGGATATTCAAATATAACGCCTGTATTACTTTCAAATGGCACAATAGTATTTGCTCATTTAGGAAATCTTACAAGTGATTCATTGTATGCAACTGCATGTTTTATATCAGATACTAAAATAACTGTTGGCACTACAACAGAATTATTATCAACAGCAACTAAAGCTACTAATTCAACTGTGACAATTAATGATGATGTTTATATTATTAGTCTTTGTAGTACTAATAGTGGAAGTAGCGATAGTAATGATATTGTTTTAACAAAAATAACATTAGAAGGGTTAAATATATCTGTAAACAGTCAGAAAATTATAACATTTGGATATACACAACATAATTTAGGTTTAAGCATTCATTGTTTAAACCGTTCTAACGATTTGTGTATAGTTTATGAAGGTAGTGGTTTATATAGATTAGGTACTATAATAGTAGATAATATAAAAGAGGTTTCTAATTTTATATTACCAGTAGATAAAATAGCAGGAGTAGCTAATACATCAGGTACAGAAGGAGAAACAATAGAAGTATATGTGCCAGAGGAGGTGTCTGTATGATTGGAAAAATAAAAGGAATAAAAAATGGTGGTATAGACATTAATGGAATCATAGAAGATGCTAAAGCTAAAAATATCGTTACAGCGGGTGACTTTGTAAAATATTTAGAAGAATATGAAATAACAAGTGATAAAACGGCTGAGATAAATTCATCAAATTACTCAAGTAGGTTTAATGCTATAGAATTAAATGAGCATAAAGTTTTTATAGCTTTCTGTAATTCAGCTGTAGGTTATTATATGTATGGAGTCGTGTGTATTATAAATGAAACTGATATAGAATATGGTACAGTAACACAATTAAATGGATATGATTCTACATATAGTTCAGTAGTAGCTTTAGATGAAAATAGAGTTTTTATTGGACATACTGATGGAGGTAATGGAGTTGCTAATTATTTATATGGAATGGTATGTACAATAAATGATTTAGAAATAAGCGTAGAAATATCAAGTTTAAAACTAACCAGCGAATTAAATAATGGAAGTGTATTTTCTTTAGTTGGTATCAGTAATGATAAAGTATTGATTACTTATGCAGGTGGAACAAATCATTATTTATACGGCATTATATGTACTGTCAGCACTGATATTATTAATTTAGGAACTAAATATACTTTAGTTAGTAAAGGTGTGTATAGAAATGTATCTACAGTACTATTAGCCTCGAACAAAGTCCTTATAACATATAATGTAAATTATGACAATTATACCTATGGCTGTTTAACAGGGATTGTATGTATTATAAACGGAACAACAATATCAAAAGGAACGTCAAAACAACTTAGTAAAATTGATTTTAGTGGCACAGTAAGTTTAATGTCACTATTAACCCCCAATACAGTGTTGATTTGTTTTTACGAGTCTCTTAAAGGATATTCATATATAATGTTATGCAAAATAAATTCTTCTTCGATATCAGTACTACTACCTGATATGATGATTACTTATTCGAAACCATTATTAAATAGCAGAGTATCAAATAATAGTGCTATAGTTATTACAGAAGATAAAAATGTATATTTATTTTCTGTAACGAAAAAGCTATTTATAAATAAAGAAATTATAGGAAACATGGGGGATGTAAATTATTCTACTAGACCTAATTTGATTAGATTATCGAATGGTAATATTTTTTATTTTGGCTCAACCAATCCTATAAAATTAATATATTATTTATTTAATAATAATTCAGGAGTTATTAATTTAGAAAATAATATGGAGGAAATTTTCGGCATAGCACAAAACAAAGCACTAGAAGGACAGACAGTAAAGGTTGTAAGACCAAATTATAATGAAAGTGAGGAAAATTAAAATGAAATATATAATAACAAATAAAGATAATGAAATAATACATATAAGTGATACAATAGGGTATCAAGAAAATGGAAATATATTAGTAGACAATGGGAGTTTAGCAATAGCAAAAGCACCAAATGAAAAAATGGGAGTATATGAAGTAGAAGATGTAGCAGAAGGTATATGCGAACGAAAATACTGTTACACGGAAGAACAAGGATTTTATAAAAATCCAAATTATAGAGAACCAGAACCAACAGAAACAGAAAAAATAGTAAAATTACAAGAACAAATAACAGATTTACAATTAGCATTAGCAGAACTTGTAGAAGGAGGAAATGTATAATGGCAAAAGTATATTATAGTTTAATAAAAAAGGAATTAAGAAAAATCGAAGATATTCCAGAAAAATATAGACAAGCAGTAGAAGCTTTGCTAGAAAGTGAGGGCTAGTGTATGGAGATATCCGAAAGAGAAAGATTAGTACAAGTAGAAGATAGAGCAAAAAGTAATACGAAAAGACTAGACGAACATGATGAGCAGATAAAAGAATTAAACAATGTGTATTTGGCTCTAACAAAAGTAGATGATAAAGTTACTAATGTAGAAAAAGATGTATCTGAAATAAAAGAAGATTTAAAAGATATAAAGGATAAGCCATCTAAGAATTGGGACAAGATTGTAACCACCATAATAGGTACAGTAGTAGGAGCAATAGCAGGTGGTATAATAGGATTAATAATTAAATAGGAGGATTGAAACATGAAACAAGCATGGAGTGATTTAAAAAGTTTTGTAACCGTGGTAATGACAATTGCCATGGTTGCTTTATTATTTGTGCCATTTGAAGTAAATAAAGAAGCATTAATGTTATTTAGCACTTCATATGGAGCTGTGATAACATTCTTTTTTACAAAGAAGAAAAATAAAGAAAGTGAGGAAAAATAATATGTTAAATATAAAACAAAGACAAATGAACTTAAAATTTCTAGGACTATATGGAGGCAAGATAGATGGAATAGTAGGAAATGGAACCATAGGAGCAATAGAAGAATTTCAAAGACAAAATGGACTAGTAGTAGACGGAATCTATGGAGCAAAAACAGATGCAAAGTTAGTTGAAATAATAAAGCAAAAGCAAAGAGAATTAGGAGTAACAGCAGACGGAGTAGCAGGAACAATAACAACAAATGCAAGAGATAATAAACAATTATCGTGGAATGATATAAAACACTTTAAACAGTCAGAATTTGCTTGTAAATGTGGTTGTGGATTTTCAGATATAAACTTAAATCTAGTAAAGATATTAGATGAAATAAGAGAATATTTTGGACAACCAGTAATAATAACAAGTGGGTGTAGATGTAGAAACCACAATTCAAAACAAAAAGGTTCAAGCCAAAATTCAAGACATATTTCAGGAAAAGCAGCCGATATAGTAGTAAGAAATGTAGATAAGGCAAAAGTATTAGCAAAATGTAAAGAGTATGTAGCAAGTGGAAGAGCAAGATATACGTATACCAATAATAGTAATATGGGAAATGCAGTACATATAGATATTGTATAATTTAATAAAAAAAGAAACGGATAGAGTATAATTATCCGTTTCTAAAATCTCCTAATAAGACAATAATATATTCATTATAATAAATTAAAATTCTAAAAATGTCAAGAAAATTAATTATTAATTTTTAATTCTTTTTTTAATGCTTTTTGTAATAACTGAGAAAAGTTAATGTCGTTTTTTTCTGCTAAAGTATTTAACCAAGTTGGTATAGATAAAGTCTTTTTTACAGCTATATTACTATATTTTTTCCTATATTCTAGCAAATCTATTTCAATAATAGATATGAATTGATTAGCTTTTAATTTTATATGGTTATATGGAATAGTTGGTTTTGGAAAATCTTCTAAATCAGATAAATATAAACCTAATGCATCTTGAGCCATTATATATGCCTCATTAATAGAACTTCCGAAAGTGGAACAGCCTTTTAAGTCAACAAAATCAACCATATAACACTTACATTCATCATCATAAGTAAATATAGCTGGATAAACATAATTATTCATATAAATCCCCACCTAATAGTATATTATTATAATATATTCAAAATATGATTAGAGTGGGACTATTGTTTTAGTCCCGTTCTCTTTAGGATTTTAGCTACTAATCCTTTAGGTACATCCTTATTGTGCATAGGAATTATTTCTGTTTGATTACCGTTTTCTCATTTTTAAATGAGAGCCAGATTGAGAAATTTGTACCCATCCATTTTTTTCTAGTAGCTTTACTAATTCTTTAGGATACATATATGTAATCTCCTCTTTTCTTCAGTGCTTTTAAAAAGCTACTATTGAATATATTATTGTCCTTCGACATTATAATTATACTACGTAATAATACGTATGTCAAGAAAAACTTTTAAATTTTAAAAAATATTGAAGTTGGCATAGATATTGTATAATTTAACATAATATGGTAAAATATAATAGAAAACCAATAAAGGAATTGCAGGAGGAAGCAAGATGGATAAAGACAAAGAAGAAAAACAGGTTTACGAAGCAAAGGGAATGGCTCTTATGGTTTATGATGGTTACACTGAAGCTGAAATAGCAGAAGCTTTTGGTGTAAGAGCATATGTTGTTGAAAGACGGCTACATATGATAGGACATACCTATCGTGAACTTGTTGAAATCCGTGAAAAAAGGAAGCAGAGTGGCTAATGCTACTCTGTGTTATTTTTATCCTTGACAAATTTTAATATCAATTATATTATTTAATTATTCTAATAGTATATAAAAAGTACTTGCATTATTCCACTCACTGCAGGTACTTTTTTTATTATTTATTTTCGTTTCTAATTTTTTTCTGAATATATTTCCAAAATACAAAAAACATAGAAAAATCAAGACATATAAGTTATTTGATTAAAAATAAAAATGGCTTAAATCCAATTTTAACGTGTCAAATTCTTTCCACTTTTTTCCATGTCTCCCACAGGAGACGGAATGTATGATATTAATATATATGTACATGATAATGTAGGGTGAAAAAATGAAAGTAAAAATATTGTTAAAGGAAGTAAGAACTAAAAGAGGTATTTCACTAAGACAACTAGAAGAGATGAGTGGAGTATCAAGAGCACATCTAAACGCAATAGAATTACAACATAAAGAACCAAGAATATCCATTTTAATAAAAGTAGCCAAAGCATTAGAAGTATCAATAGAAGAATTATATGAAGTAGAGTGGTAGCACAAAAGAGATAAGGTAAAACTTATCTCGAATGTACATATCAGATGCTAATAAATGTTGTATAAAAGGAGAAAAAGATGGAGAAAGAAATTGTAGAAGAAATTATGAAAGAATGTAATTGGAAAGAGAAAATTATTGTAAAATTATTTGCAAAATTGATTATTAAAATTTATAAGGTAGGTATTACGTATGGATTTAATAATAAATAAAAAGTATGCAATAGGTAATGCAGTAGCAAAAATTTTGTACATATGTGTAAAAAATATATACAGTTTTAAAAACGATAAAAAGGCTTTAAATCAATATGTAGAGAGTTGTAAAACAAAAGAAGAGTTTTTTGAAAAACTCTTCTTAATGGTGCAGATGATCGGAATCGAACCGATACGGTGTTTAACCACCGCAGGATTTTAAGTCCTGTGCGTCTGCCAGTTCCGCCACATCTGCATATTAACTGGCTTGATGTTTAAAACAAAACTATTATAAATGTGTTTTTGTTCTTTGTCAATACATTTTTATAAAAAACTTAGAATATTTTATAAAAAATCGTAATCATAGATATGTAAAAACATAAGTATTTAATGTATAATATAAAAAATAAAAAGGAGAAAATCGTAATTGAGAAGTATTATAATTGTAAAAAGCAATAAGAACAAAGCAATAATTGAGTTAAAGCAGTATGTTAATCATAAATGGGCAACTACTATATATACAAAAGGGTACATAGGTAGGAATGGAGTAGGCAAACTAAAAGAAGGAGATGGCAAAACACCAAAAGGATTATTTAGATTGGGAATAGCTTTTGGAATATATGAATCAATTAAAACTATGTTGCCATATGTGAAAGTTCAGGATAGTATGTATTGGATTGATGATTATAATTCAAAGTTTTATAATGAATTAGTGAAAGTTGAAACTAATAAGAACAACAAAGAAATGAATTGCAAAAATGTATCAATAGAAGAAATTGATTGGAAAACAGCAGAGCATTTAATTGAATATAAAAAGCAATATGAATATGCTATTGAAATAAAATATAATGAAGAAAAAGAGAGGGAGAAAGGAAGTGCCATTTTTTTACATTGTTCTTGTGATAAACCAACAGCTGGTTGTATAGCAATACCAGCTATAGACATGAAGAAACTTTTGAAATGTGTTAACAATAAAACAAAGATTTATATTATGTAAGAATTAATCTACATTGACAAATATTTAACTTAAATATAAAATAACATTGAAACTAAACAAATAATCTGGAAAGGATTGAAAATTAAATATGAAAAAAATAGTACTAATAATATTGGTAATAGTTGTTATTATATTTGCAATATTTATAATTAATAAAAATAAAGATAGTAATTATGAATTAAAAGAAGTTGTGGAATATAATTATTATCAATTGAATAAAGAACAAAAATTGGGAGTAATAAATACAAAAGGAGAAATAATAGTAGAACCAATATATGATAGTATAAAGATACCAAATCCAGAAAAAGATGTATTTATATGTCAAAAGGATAATACATATGAAACATTAAATTCAAATGCACAAAAATTATTTAACGAATATGAAGAAGTGGACGCAATAGAATTAAATGGTATAGTAAGTGATGTTCCATATGAAAAAGAAGTGCTAAAATACAAAAAAAACGGAAAATATGGGATAATATCGTACGATGGAAAACAGCTAACAAAACCAATATATGATGAAATACAAGGATTGAACAACAAAGAAGGGGAAATGTTAGTAAAAAAAGATGATAAGTATGGTGTTATAAATTGCAAAGGAAAATTAATCATAAAAACTAAGTATGATTCTATATCAGGTGATGGATTTTATACTAAAAAGGATAAATATAAATATTCTGGATATATAGTTAATGTAAAAACTCAAGATGGATATAGATATGGATATATTAACAACAAATTAAAGAAAATACTAGATGAAGAATATTCAGAAATATATAGAATTATGGAAAATGATGATATAGAAAATACATATATAATTGCTACAAAAAAGGGTATGACGGGTGTAATAAAAAATAATAATCAGCTAATAGATGCAATATATCAAGATATAGAATTTGAAAAAAATAATAAAATATTTATTGTAAAGAAAAACTCACAATATGGAGTTTTAGACATAAATGGAAATATCATTGTACCAATTGATGCAGATAGTATACAAGAAAATGGAATATATATATTAGAAAAAAAAAATAATGAACAAAAGTATTATGATTTATCTGGTAATATAATTAACGATTTAAAATATGAAGCAGTGAATAAAACTAAAAGTGATAAGTATTTTATAGCTAGTACTACAAATGGTAAATATGGAGTTATAGATAATAATAAAAATGAATTAATAGAAGCAAACTATACATATATGGAATATTTATTTGATGACTATTTTATAGCGACGAAAGATGATGGAGATTTAGGAATAATAAATTCAAAAAATAGAACTATAGTGGAATTCAAATACGATGTAATACAAAAAATTGGAGATACTAAAATAGTACAAGCAAAAACAATAAATAAAGATAAATCGGATTTCTATTCAAGCTCATTATCATTAATAGCATCTCTTAACAATGCAAATGTAACACAAAAAGAAGATGTTATAAAAATATCAAATAATGAAGATGTGAGATATTTTGATGCCCAAGGGAATGAATTACAAAAAGAAAAAATATTTGTAAATAATAAATTGTTATCAATTAAAGAAGCAAATAAATGGGGGTTTGTAGATAAAAGTAATAAAAATATAGTAGAATGTAAGTATGACAAAGTAACAGAATTTAATCAATATGGATTTGCGGGAGTCTGTATAGATGAAAAATGGGGAGTAATAAATGAAAATGGAGAAATTTTGATACAACCAACATATAAACTAGTATCAGACCGTGAACCAGAATTTATAGGGGAATACTATAAAGTATATTATGGATATGGAGAAAGCTATTATACAGATAAAAAATAGTATAATACAATTATTGGAAGGAATGAGGAAAATGTATAAAGAATATGGTTTAAATGAAGAAATTTTAAAACTAGCAATAGATGTAGAAAATGAATTAAAAGATATTTATAATGAGATTGATGAAATATGCGAATACAATAGTTTAAAAGTACTAAAAGCTATGCAAGATAATAATATATCAGATATGCATTTTGGTAGCACTACTGGATATGGATATGGAGATATTGGAAGGGATACAATAGAAAAAGTATATAAAGATGTATTAGGAGCAGAAGATGCAATTGTTCGTAATCAATTTATATCTGGAACACATGCTCTAACAGTAGCATTGTTTGGAATATTAAGACCACAAGATACAATGTTAAGTATTTCTGGAAAACCATATGATACATTAGATTCAGTTATTGGAATAAAAGAGAATTCCAGTTCATTAAAATCATTTGGAATTAAATATGAGCAAATTGATTTAGTAAATAATGAATTTGATAAAGAAAAAATAAAAAAAAGAATTGAAAAAGGTGGAGTAAAGTTAGTAGAGATTCAACGTTCAAGAGGATATTCAACAAGGAAAAGTATAACAATTGAAAAAGTAGAAGAAATAGTAAAATTAATTAAATCAATAGATAAAAATGTAATAATAATGATAGATAATTGTTATTGTGAATTTGTATGTAAAAAAGAACCGACTCAAGTTGGAGCAGACTTAATTGTAGGTTCGCTAATAAAAAATTTAGGTGGAGGGATAGCACCAAATGGAGCATATATAGCAGGAAAAAAAGAATTGGTAGAATTAGCAGCAGAACGATTAACATCTCCAGGATTAGGAAAAGAGGTAGGACCATCACTTGGAATGAACAAGAACATAATGCAAGGATTATTTTTTGCCCCAAGTGTTGTTGCAAGTAGCTTAAAAACGGCAATATTTACAAGTAGAATGTTAGAAAAATTAGGATATATACCAGAACCACTATATAATGAAGAAAGAGCAGATATAGTACAAACAATACAATTTGGAAATGAAAAAGATTTAATAAAATTTTGCCAAGGAATACAAATGGGTTCACCAGTAGACTCAAATTCAATACCAGAGCCATGGGACATGCCAGGGTACACAGATAAAGTAATAATGGCTTCAGGTGCATTTACACAAGGTTCATCAATAGAATTATCATGTGATGCTCCAATTAGACCACCATATATAGCATATATGCAGGGAGGATTAACTTATCAATATGGAAAATTAGGAGTATTAAAAGCTATTTCAAATATGAAAAAATAAAAAGGGAAATTAAAATGGATGTAATAATAATAGGTGGAGGTCCTGCAGGAATGTTAGCAGCTATAAGTGCTGCAGAACATGGAAATAATGTAACGATTATAGAAAAAAATAGTATCTGTGGGAAAAAACTTTTGATAACTGGAAAAGGTAGATGTAACATAACAAGTAGTTTACCTATAGAAGAATTTATTAACAATATACCAGGAAATGGAAAATTTTTATACAGTGTATTTAATAATTTTAGCAATAAAGATATAATAAATTTATTAAAAAAACATAACTTAGAAGTGAAAAATGAAAGAGGAAATAGAGTTTTTCCAGTAACAGATAGATCGATGGATGTGTTAAATGCACTACTAGAAGAAATAAAACAAAAAAATATATTAATAAAAACAAATACAATAGTAAAAGATATATTAACAGAAAATAAAAAGGTAATAGGAGTAAGAACCGAAGAAGAAACAATCTATGCAGATAAAGTAGTACTTGCAACAGGAGGAAAGAGTTACCCTAAAACAGGATCTGATGGAAATGGATATGAAATAGCAAAAAGACTGGGGCATACTATAACTCCAATTAGAGCATCACTTGTACCGTTAGTAGTCAAAGAAAAAAATGAATGTGTTGCATTGCAAGGTTTAAGCTTAAAAAATGTTAAAATAACAGTAAAGCATACTAAGAACAATAAAATAATATATAATGATTTTGGGGAAATGATATTTACTCATTTTGGGCTATCTGGACCAATAATACTAAGTAGTTCAGCACATATTTTAAGAGTAGAAGATATTGATGAAGTTTTAAAACAAAATAAAATAGAATTATTAATAGATTTAAAACCTGCATTATCAGAAGAAAAGTTAAATTTAAGAATTATAAATGATTTTCAAAAATACAAAAACAAGCAGTTTAAAAATAGCCTAGAAGATTTATTGCCTAAAAAGATAATACCTATAATAATACAACTTTCGAAAATTAGCCCCGAAAAGCATGTTAATGAAATAACTAAACAAGAAAGACAAAACTTAGTAAAATTACTAAAGAATTTAAAATTTACAATAAAAGATTTTGGAAGTATAAATGATGCAATTATTACATCAGGAGGAATAGATATAAAAGAATTAAATTCAAAGACAATGGAATCTAAAATAATAAAAGGACTATTTTTTGCAGGAGAAATAATAGATGTAGATGCATATACAGGTGGATTTAATTTGCAAATTGCATATTCAACAGGATATACAGCAGGATTAAACTAAAAAAGGAATTGATATAAAAGATGGACAAATTTAAAACAATTGATAAGAATTATACTGAACAAATAATTGAAAAAAAATCTAAATTTATTGCTAATGTATTTTATATAAATAATGTGCAAGAAGCCGAAGAAATTTTAAAAACAATAAAGAAAAAGTATTATGATGCAAAGCATAATTGCTTTGCATATATTGTTGTAGATGAATCAGGTAACATAATTCAAAAATCAAGCGATGATAAAGAACCTTCAGGAACTGCAGGTGGACCAATATTAAATATTATAAATGGTATGAATTTATGTAATGTAATAGTAATAGTAACAAGGTACTTTGGAGGAATTCTTTTAGGTACAGGGGGACTAGTAAGGGCATATTCTGAAGCAACAACAAAAGTTTTAAATTCTGCTAATATTATTGAGCTAGAGTTAGGAACATTAATAAAAGTAGAAGTTGAATATAGTAATATAGAGAATTTAAAGTATTATTGTAGAAAAAATAATATAAAAATTGCAAAAGAAAATTATTCAAATAATGTTGAAATTTTTTTAGAAATCACAAAAGATAAATGGAAAAAAATGGAATTAGATAAAATGAAACTTAAAATAACAAAAATTGATAAAATACATGAAAAATATATAAAAATCGACTTATAAAACAAAATGAAAAATAAAAAAAATTAGAAAAAATTTAAAAATATTATTGTAAAATATTGGAAGTGATATTATAATCCTAAATGTGAAAAAAATAAATATTTAGGAGGAAAAACAAATGAAAGAAAAAATTACTGTTTTATTAGCAGATGATAATGGAGAATTTGTTAAAAAATTAGCAGGATATGTAAATCAAGAAGAAGATATGGAAGTTATAGGAATTGCAAGAGATGGGAATGAAGCATACAATATGGTTTCAACTTTAAAGCCAGATGTAATGATATTAGATGTTATAATGCCTCACTTAGATGGAATAGGAGTATTAGAAAAAGTAAATAATTTAAATTTAGATAATAGACCAATGTGCATAATGCTTTCAGCTGTAGGACAAGACAAAATCACTCGGAAGAGCATTAGAACTAGGAGCAGATTATTACATAGTGAAGCCATTTGATATACAAGAATTAATAAAAAGGATAAAAGAACTTAAAAATTATAGACCAAATCAATTTAAAAATATAAATACACTAACAAAAGAAATAAAAGCACCATATATAGAAATAACATCAGAAAATAAGAAAAGCGAAGAAAATTTAGAGGCCTTAGTAACAAATGTTATACATGAAGTTGGTGTACCAGCACATATAAAGGGATATCAATATTTAAGAGAAGCAATCATGATGGTAGTAAACGATATTGATGTGATTAATCAAATTACAAAACAATTATATCCTAACATTGCCAAAAAATTTCATACTACACCAAGTCGTGTAGAAAGAGCAATACGTCATGCAATTGAAGTTGCATGGGGAAGAGGGCAATTAGATACCGTAGAAAATATATTCGGTTATACAGTATCTGCTGCGAAAGGAAAACCAACGAATAGTGAATTTATAGCAATGATAGCTGATAAATTAAGATTAGAATTAAAAAGTGCGTAAATAAAAATGCAAGTGGTTATATATATAGCTACTTGTATTTTTTGGTTGTTAAAATAATATTGACTAAAATAAAAAAAGTTTATATAATTTATATAAAAGAAATAAAACTTATAGCATAATAACTACAATATAAAGGAGAAATAAATGCGAATAAGGAAAAGAGCATGGGCAAGACCAGAACTAGAAAAATGTGAATTCTATATAGACAATCCCGAGAAAAATAAAGGTAAATGGCATGAGAGTTTTGAAAATAAACAACCTATACATATGGAATTAGGATGTGGAAAAGGTAGTTTTATATCGCAAATTGCAATAAATAATCCAAATATAAATTATATTGCTGTAGATTTAATTGATGCAATGTTAGGATTAGCAAAAAGAAATATAGAAAAAACATATAATGAGCAAAAAAAGAAAATAAATAATGTATTACTTGTAAGATGTGATATAGAAAGAATTTTATTAATGATGGATGAAGTTGATGAAGTAGATAGAATATATATTAATTTTTGTAATCCATGGCCACGAGGAAAACATCAAAAGAAAAGATTAACACATACTAAACAATTAAACTTGTATAAGATATTCTTAAAAGATAAGGGAGAAATTTTTTTCAAAACTGATGATGATAATCTATACATAGCAAGCCTGAGATATTTTAAAGAGGCAGGGTATGAAATTATATGGCAAACAGATGACTTACATAGTAAAAATATTAAAGATAATATTGAAACAGAACATGAAAAAATGTTTTTAAATCAAGGAATAAAAATTAAAGCTATAAAAGCAATTCTAAATAAATAATTATTAAGAAAAGAGAAGAAGCATGGTAGTTATAAAAGATAAGAAAAAATTTAAAAGAGGAATGACGATAATTGTAAGTGGAATATTATTACTTATTATAATTATTACTAGAATTATTTTTAGTATTACAAACCAAAAAAACGATAATAAAGAAAATATAAATACAAATACACAAGAAAATACACTTCAAGTAAGTGCAACATATAATCAAGAAATAATAGAAGAATGGAATTTAAAATTAGTAAACAATACATCATCAGTAAATAGAGAATATATACCAGATTTAGAAGAATATGATGATGGTATTAAAGTTGACAAACGTATAATGCCATATTTAAAAGAAATGATAAATGACATGCACAAAGCGAAAATAACGAAAATATGGATACAATCAGGATATAGAAGTTACGAAAAACAAGAGGAACTATTTAAAACAAAAGTTAATAGTTATATTAGTTCTGGAAAAACACAAGAAGAAGCTGAGCGTTTAGCTCAAAAAGTAGTACAAAGACCAGAAATGAGTGAACACAATCTTGGACTAGCAGTAGATTTAAATACAGTAACAAATGAATTTGAAAAAACAAAGGCATTTGAATGGTTAGTAAAAAATGCTGATAGATATGGATTTATACTAAGATATCCAAAAGACAAACAAGAAATTACCAAAATTACTTATGAATCTTGGCACTGGAGATATGTTGGAAAAGAGCATGCAGAAATAATAAAGCAAAATAATTATTGTTTAGAAGAATACATAGATTATTTAAAAACAACAAAACAAGTTTAATAGATAGGGAGAAAAAATGTATATAATAATAGGATTGGGTAATCCTGAACCAGAATATTCAAAAACAAGACATAATATGGGGTTTGAAACAATAAATAAATTATCTAAAGAATTAAATATAGAAGTAAATAACACTAAGTTTAAATCATTATATGGAATAGGAACCATAAATAACGAAAGAGTTATATTGGTAAAACCCCAAACATATATGAATTTAAGTGGTGAAGCAGTAAGAGAGATTGTAAATTTTTATAAAGTTAATAATAAACAAATAATAGTAATTTATGATGATATGGATATACCAAAAGGAATTGCAAAAATAAGAAAAAAAGGTGGACCAGGAAACCATAATGGAATGAAATCGGTAATAGCTGAACTGTCAACAGAAGAGTTTGCTAGAATTAGAATAGGAATAGGTACACCCAATTATAAGAATGACATGATAAACTATGTAATTGGTAAAGTAAATGATGAAGAATATGAAATATTAGAACAAGGAATAAAAAAGGCAGTACAAGCAGTAGAAATCATTCTAAACGAAGGAATTGATAATGCAATGAATAAATGCAATTAAGAGAGTAGGTTAACATGAAGGAAATAATTATTAATGTAGATAAACAAAAAAATAAAAACATAATGTTAGTAGAAAATGGAAAGTTAATAGAACAATATGTAGAGAATAAAGATACAAAAAGACTTGAGGGAAATATTTATATAGGAAAAGTGCAAAATGTATTAGAAGGAATGCAATCAGCATTCATTGATATTGGAGAAGGAAAAAATACATTTATACATTTAAAGGATATATTGCCTAAAGTAGATTCTAAAGTAGAAAATATAGAAGAAAAAGTAAGAATTACAAATATAAAAGATGTTATAAAATCAGAAGATAATATAATAGTACAAGTAAAAAGAGATAGTACAAATAAAAAAGGAGCGAGAGTATCAACACATATCAATCTAACAGGAAGATATGTTGTTTTAATGCCAAATGCAACATTTGTTACAGTATCTCAAAAAATAGAAGAGGAACAAGAAAGGAAAAGGCTAATAGAAATTATTAAAAATAATTTAATACCTACGTTCGGAGCAATTATTAGAACATCTGCAATAAATAAAAGTGAAAAAGAAATAAAAAAGGATATAGACCAATTAATAAAGCAATGGGAAAATGTAATAGAACAAGATACTACAGGAGATCCAAAATTAGTATATCAATCACAGGGAATAATAAAAAGAATATTAATAGATTTAATAGATCAAGATATTGAAAAAATAACATTAAATGATGAAGAAGAATATGAAAATATAAAGAATATCCTTAAACAATTAGATGCTAATATAGAAGTAAAATTAAATAAGGAAGATTCATTATTGGGTACTTACGAATTAGATAATCAATTAGAAAAAGTAAAAAATAGGAAAATATGGCTTAAATGTGGAGGTTTCATAACAATAGATAAAACAGAAGCATTAACAGCAATAGATGTAAATTCAGGAAAAT
>CAOJKP010000003.1 GCA_948438085.1 uncultured Clostridium sp.
AGAAAAGATATGCTTCATCACAAAACGGAGATGTAGGAAAAGACTTAAAAGGAAATCAATTTGTATGGATACCATGTAGTGTAGAAAATTACCATAAAATAGATTGGCAAGTAGAAAATACAAGATGGGATATAACAACAGGAGAATTAGAAAAGGAACAAGTAAAAAAGTATGGAGGATTCTATATAGGAAGATATGAGGCGGGAGTTTCTGTACTAGATAAATCAACTGGAACATTTAAAGATACAGTAACATTTGGAGAAAATAGTTTAAATGGAAATGTAATAGGGTCAAGAGATAGTCATAATTGGGGATGGATAAATACAAATTACTTGGCAAGAAACAGTGTAATAACAGATTTGCTTGGTCCTACATATGGAGAAAATAAAGCAAGTGGAAATATAGTAGTAAAAGCAGATAGCATACCATATTTTCATGCAGATTATTATACAGCAAAAGAAATGAGTGAAAGATTATATTCTAATAAAAATTATGTATCAAGTGGACTTGTAACAGGGACTCAGTGGGATATGATGATAAAGTATTTAGAAAATAATGGAGTAGCTATTTCTGGAACTCAGTGTAATTGGGGAAATTATGATAATGTATCAATAGATGAAATAACGGGATATTACACAAATGTAGATTATATTGATGGAAGTACAGACGGATTTAAAAATGGAAGTGAATTTAAAACAGATAGTTCAACAGGTACATGCGCATTACTAACAACAGGTGCAAGTGAAAAGGTAAAAAAAATGAATTTATATGATGTAGCAGGAAATCTGTCGGAATGGACAGATGAAGTAGCATATAATGGTGTAGTAGATTATGCAGAAACATATTGGAATACATTTATATCACGCGGAGGAGGATTATACCATACTTATACATCAAATCAGGTGTGTTGGCGAATGAGTTATGCTGGTGTTTGTGCAGAATCTTCTCTTGGGTTTCGTCCAGTACTTTATATAAAATAAATATCAAAAAATGATTGCATTATGCAATCATTTTTTAGTTTTAAATTTAGACTCCAAAATTCTTAAATTTGTATATATATTATATATCATAACTTGAGACAATTTTATATCTTCTTTATGTAGTAATTTATATAGCTTTTTTTCTTGATAGCAAGAATAAATAAATGAAACCATAAAAACTGCAATTATTGAAATTACAAATAAAATAATATGTATTAATAACATAAATTTAACAACTCCTTCATTAGTAAATATTAAAATTATAATATCAAAAATAATATCAAAATTCAACCTAAAATATGAATATAGTTATTAAATCGCAAATATGATTAAATTTTAGTATAGTAATATACTATTAGAAAAATAATATATGTAGGAGGATAATATGTTTGATATACAAAAATTTAAAAATAGTACTATACAAACTTCAATAAGATTTCCTGATGATATATATGATGAAATTAAAAAAGTTGCAGAGGAGAATGATATGAGCATAAATAATGTTGTTATAAGCTGTGTAAAATATGCTCTAAAGAACAAAAAGAAGTAAACATAAAATCGCGAACAAGTATTTACAAATTAACAAAAAAATGATATAATATAGGTATACCGATATGTTGAAGATTAAAGGAGGAATAGGTATGACAGTTAAATCAATAAACAAGGAGAATATCAACGACATTACTGGCATTGATGTAGCATTATATGTAAGTGCTATGCTCATAATCGGACATCGGGGAGAAAAATGCGACATAATTACCAGAGCAAACAATGCAATAAAGAACATCCAGCATTATAATGGAAAGCTAAGAGCTTCTCAATATGTTGAAGGGGAGAACAGCGACTGCCAGTTAATAGTTGCCTATTTTGAAGTAGAATGCTTAAAAGACGCATGGGAATTAAGCGTCTAAGCAAGGGGAAGGGGAATCACCTTCCCCTTTCCATTTTTTAGATTATATTTTAGACTTTTTTGATGCACGTATTGAGCCGAGATAATAATAAATATTTTTATTTTACTTCATCTTAGTTTTAATATAATAAAATATATTTATTGCTTTTTCATTTTAGGTTTAGAAATAAGTGAAGCAATGTATCCAAAGAAAATTGCAGCAGCAATACCTCCGCGCAGCAGCTTTTGTTCCCCCAATAAATGCACCAACTAATCCAGATTTTCCAACTTCTTCAATAGCACCTTTAGCAAGAGCATTACCAAAACCAGTAAGAGGAACAGTTGCTCCACATCCTGCAAAATCAACTAAATGTTGATATATTCCTAATCCTCCAAGAACAGCACCAGTTGTAACAAAAATAACCAAAATTCTAGCAGGAGTAAGTTTTGTTTTATCTATTAAAATTTGACCAACTATACAAATTAATCCACCAACAATAAAACAACGTAACATTTGCATCCAATCTATACTTTGTAAAAATTCCATATGATTTCCTCCTAAATTTCTATAGAAACTGCATGAGCAATTCCTGGAATAGATTCTCCTTGTTGAGAAGTAGTGGAATTAGTTAAAGCACCAGTTGCTATTAAAAGAATTTTCTTGTATTTTTTTTCCTGTAATTGCTTAAATAAATATCCAGAAAATACTGTTGCACAACATCCACAACCACTTCCACCAGAATGAGTGTCTTGAGTTTCTTTATCAAATATTAAAACACCACAATCATTATAATTAGACTTAATATTATAACCTTTAGTACCAGCAAGATCAATTAGAATTTCCTTACCAATATAACCTAAATCTCCAGTTAATATAGCATCATAATAACTTGGATTTCTACCAGTATCTTTAAAATGAGTAAGTAAAGTATCTAAAGCTGCAGGTGCCATAGCTGCTCCCATATTATTTGCATCTTTAATTCCCATATCGACAATTTTACCTAAAGTTATATTAGTAATATATGGTCCATTACCATTTTTGGAAACAATTGCAGCACCACTTCCAGTTACAGTCCATTGACTAGTTGGAGGACGTTGATTTCCTAATTCTAAAGGAAACCTAAATTGTTTTTCAGCACTACAAAAATGGCTTGAAGCAGCACAAATTGCATTAGTTCCTGCATTTCCATCTAAAAAAACTGAAGCAAGACACAAACTCTCAACAAATGTTGAGCAAGCACCAAATATTCCAATAAATGGTATATTTATATCTCGCAAACCAAAACTAGAGGATATACACTGGTTAAGTAAATCACCAGCAAAACAATAATCAATATCACTGGAATTAATACCAGACTTAGAAACAACTGTATTAACAGTTTCCTTTATTATTTTACTTTCTGCTTTTTCCCAACTACTTTCACCCCAAAATTCATCTTCAAGACATTGATCAAAATATTTTGCTAAAGGTCCATCAGCTTCTTTAGGGCCAACAATACTTGCAGTACTAATAATAGATACAGTATTGTCAAATTTTACAGTTTGCTTACCTATTTTTTGCATAAAATACTCCTTTCACATTAAACTAAAGTAATAGATTGGGTATTGAATATTAAATAAATAATTCCAACGACAATTGATGCAGAAATTCCAAATACTAACACAGGACCTGCAACAGTGAACATTTTTCCACCAACACCCATAACATAACCCTCAGATTTATATTCCATAGCAGGAGATACGATAGAATTTGCAAAACCTGTTATAGGAACAAGTGAACCTGCACCTGCAAATTTTCCAATTTTATTAAAAATATTCAATCCAGTTAAGAATGCACTTAAACCAATAAGAATAATAGAAACAATAGTATTAGAAATTTGAATTTCTAAACCTCTATACTTGCAGTAATTAAATATAAGTTGGCCAATACAGCAAATTAAACCGCCAACCCAAAAGGCGTTAAAGCAATTTTTTAAAATTGGAGAATTAGGAGATTTCTTATCCACATATTCTTGATAATCCTTTTTGGTTTCAATAGGATTCATAAAATACACTCCTTTCATATAAATAATTTATTTTAATCTCTGTCTCTATCTATTGTAAATGCAAGATCTAAATCAACAAAATACTCTGTTATTTTTTTTCCACTTATTACTGCATGTTGAGAAAGAATTGTAACATTTGTTAAATAATCTATAGTTTTTGAAGCTTCATTAACAGTTTGAACTATTGCATCCTTCCAAGATATTTCAGAAGATCCAGTAACTTTTAAATGTTTTTCAACTGACATTTTATCAACCTCCGTTTTTTTATATTCTTTGGAAAGTCATCCACAATAAATGGGAGTTTCCTTAGAAAATTTTATTCATGTTTGTTTATAAAAATATATTTTCCTAAAAATAAAAAATTATGCAAAATTTATAAAAAAATGGTATAATACAATAAATTTATTAATTAAAATGATGTATAAAAGAAGGGAAAAGTAAATTATGAAAATAGATTTTGCAAGAGAAATAGCACTAAAAATAATTTACAATGTAGATGAAAAAAAAGCATATTCAAATATTTTATTAGATGAATTTTTAAATGAAAATAGACAAAAATTAAACATAAAAGATGTAAATTTTATTTCAGAAATTGTTTATGGTGTAATTTCAAAAAAATTAACATTAGATGTAATTATAAAAAAATATTCGAATATAAAATTAAATAAAATTTCAAAATGGACACTAAATATCCTAAGAATTGGAGCATATCAAATAATATTTTTAGATAAGGTTCCAAAATCTGCAGCTGTTAATGAATGCGTGAATTTAGCCAAAAAATACAATTATAAATCTGCAAATTTTGTTAATGCTATTTTAAGAAAAATAGAAAAGAAAGACTATGAAGAAATAGATAAAATAACTGATATTATTGAAAGACTATCAAAAAAATATTCTATGCCTGAATGGATTGTTAAAGAACTATTTAAAGAATATGAAATTGATATTTTAGAACAAATATTAAAAGTTTTTAATGAAAAACCAGTTACAACAATTAGGATTAACAATTTAAAAACAACAAAAGAAGAAGTAAAAGAAATATTAAGAAAAAGTAATATTGAACATATAGATGTAGATAAATCCGACTTTTTACATTTAAAAGGAATAAAAGATATATCTAATTTAGAGATATTTAAAGATGGATATATAACAGTTCAAGATATTGGAGCAGGAGCGATTGTAAAAATGTTACAGCCTAAGGAAAATGAAAAAGTTTTAGATGCATGTAGTGCTCCAGGAGGAAAAACAACATATATAGCACAAATGATGAATAATAAAGGTCAAATAATAGCATGGGATTTATATCCCAATAGATTAAATTTGGTTGCAGAAAATGCAAAAAGACTGGGGATAGATATTATAAAAACACAAGCAAAAGATGCAACAATATTTGATAGTAAATATGTAGAAAAATTTGACAAAATTTTATTAGATGTACCATGTCTTGGATTAGGAGTAATAAAAAGAAAACCAGATATAAAATGGCAAAAAAAAGAAACTGATATAGAAGAAATTACAAAAATTCAAATAAAGATTTTACAAAATTGTTTTTACTATTTAAAAAAGGGTGGAAATTTGGTATATTCAACTTGCAGTATTTTAAAAGATGAAAATGAAGATATTATAAAACTATTTGTCGAAGAATGTAGAAAAAATAACCAAGAAATAAAAATTTTAGAATCAAAAAAAATAATTCCAAACACTTTAAATGATGGATTTTATATGTGCAAAATATGTAAGGAACTGTAATATTACAAGCATATTACAGTTCCTTTACAATTAAGTGAAAAGTATTGACTTTTTTGGTAAAAAATATAGAATTATAATATATTAAAGTAAAATATGCATAATTATGTTCATGAATATTTTGCTAAATATAATAATTTAAAACAGTATTAAAATTATTTAATTAAATATAATAATTTTGAAATTTAAAACAAAGGAGTAAAAATGTCAACTTGTCTAGGTTTATATGTTGAAAAGAATATAGTTAAATATGCTAAAGTAACAAAAGATAATGACATTGTTAAAATCGATTCCTTTGGCATTAAATTTTATGACAAATTACAAGATGCAATAAAACAAATTATAGAAGAAACATATAGCTACAAAATACCTATAAGTATTAATATAACAGAAGAAGTATATAATTACTTTTATGTTTTTAGTTTATTAAATAAAAAAGATATACAAAATGTTATAAATACTGAGTTTGAATCAATTTGCTATGAAAATAACATTAATAAAGATGCAATAGAAGCAAGATATGTTCTTACTAATGAAGAATCTGATAAAGATAAAATAAAAGTAATACATGTTTCTGCAAATAAAGCTGATATAGCAAAAAAATTACAACAATTGGAAGGATATAGGGTAACATGTATATCACCTATAGGTACAAGTATAGGAAATTTAATAGATTTAAATAAAAAAGAAAATATTGCAATTGTAAATATAGAAGATAGAACAACATTAACTACAATTACAAATGAAAAAATTTCAAATATAGAAATAATTGATGAAGGAATTACAGAAGCATTAGAAAAAATATGTATAAAAGAAAACTCATACTCAAAAGCATATGAAATATGTAAAAATACAACAATATATACAAATCAAGGTAAAGACTTACAATATGAAGAAGAAAATGAATATATAGAAGATATAATGCCTATTTTATATAATATTGTTACTACAGTAAAAAAATTACTTGATAATAATTTAACTAAAATAGATAGGTTATATATTACTGGAACAGCATCTGTAATAAACAATATAGATATTTACTTTCAAGAATATTTAACCAATATAAGATGTGAAATATTAAAACCCTATTTTCTACAAAATATCAAAACAAAAGTAAATATAAAAGACTATATAGAAGTAAATTCACCAGTATCACTTGCATTACAAGGATTAGGTGAAGGCGTAAAAGCTATGAACTTCAAAAAAGAATCTATTATGGATAAATTACCACAATGGTTAACACAAGATGTTGGTGGAGGAAAGGTTTTAAAAAATAAAGAAGGAAAACCAAAAAAATTAAACTATAATGGATCTTTTGATTTTAGTAGATACTTTAAAAATTTTGATAGATATCTTGTAAGATGCATTTGTGCAATATTAAGCTTAATTATTATATATTCTTGTTTTGGAATATTTATAAATAATAGGATAGATGCAAAGCAAAAAGAAATTGAAAGTACAATAGCAATTGCAGAAAAAGAAATAAACAAAATAGAAACAAGCACGCAAAAATTAAAGGATAATACTTCAAAATATATAAATATGAGACAAAGACTAGAAGAACTAAATGCAAAAATCACACAAAAAAAGAAAGTAAAAAAAGCAATTCCAACTTTAATGAATCAATTAATGTCAGTAATACCTAAAGAAGTTCAGTTAACATCAGTACAAAACAATACAGGTACTCATATAATAATAGATGCTCAAGCAGAAAGATACGAACAATTAGGTTATTTTATATCAAAAATAAAAAATGATGGAATTCTTACTAATATTGTTTCAGATAAAGGACAAAAACAAGGAGGAGTTGTAAGAGTAACTATAGAAGGTGAGTTGCCATGAAAAAAGTAATATTGATATTAATACTTATTATTCTAATAATCTTAGGATATATCATTTTAACTAAAGGACTAAGTGTTAGTGTTTTAAATATAGACATTCTTTCAATACAACAAATAAAAAATAAGAATGAAAAATTAGAACAAAGCTTACAAAAAGTATCTGCATTAACAAGTTCAGATTACCCTAAAGCGATTGTAGAATTAACAGACAATTCAAAAAAATTAATTATAGAAAAAGAAGCATATGCAAATTTAGCTGCTGTAAGTACAAACGAAGATATAGTTACTGCAACATTTGTTGAAAAACATAACTTAGAACATTTATGGGTTAAAATAGGAAATTATGCAACTAAAAATGGAATTATTTTAAAACTTGAAATAGCAACAGGAAGTTCAACAGGAGCATACAATTTGAATTTCACATTAAATGGTAAATATGTTTCTATATCTGAATTTATTGCACAATTAGAAGATGATTCAACATTAGAATTTAAAATAGAAAACTTTAAATTAGTTCCAGGAAATGTATCTGATTCAAGTTCTGATACAGAGAATTTACAAGCAACATTTACAGTTAAGGATATAGCAATAAATATGGAAAAAACCGAGAATTAGAAGAAAGGAAAACTATACTATGTTTAAAACTATATTTAGAGAAACAGCAATAATACTTTTATTAATAATGATAATAGCATTAGTGTTAGGGGTAACTTTATATGATTATATACCTACAGGAAAAGTAGTTCCTATTATAGAGTCATATGAAATACCAGATAATATTAAAAATGAAGTAAATGAAAGCATACAAGATAATGAAAGCCAAACAGTAATAACATATCAAATAAATGAAGAAGACCTAATAAATTACGAAAAAGGAAAGGATTATGAAAAAGGAAAAATCAATCCATTTTCAAAAAATTCAACTGAGCCAGTAGTTGCAGATCAAGGTACAACCAATACCACACAAACTAATAGTTCAATATCGAATAATACAACAACAGATAATACAACACAGCCAGATAATCAAAATACAGGTCTAAAATAATTGTGGCTATATTTATTTTATATAGATATACAAAATAAAAATATATTAAGGAGGAATTTTTTATGTTAAAACAACAAAAAGGTATTACATTAGTAGCATTAATTATTACAATAATAGTTCTATTAATCTTAGCAGGTGTAACAATATCACTAGTTTTAGGAGATAATGGAATTTTAAATCATGCAGAAGATGCTGGAGACAGATATCAAAACGCTGCAAGAAATGAAGCAAAAGGATTAAATGCAGTTGGAAATTGGATGGACAACCTAGTAGAAAATTTAGACTAACGATTAACATACTAAATGGCATATGCAAAAGATGTATATGCCATTTAGTATATATAGTATTTTTACTATGTATACTAAATGGCATAGGTATTGGGTTTAAGGAGAAGCAATGGAAATATTTTTTTACATAATAATATTTATTATGGGATGTTATTTTGGAAGTTTTTTTACATTAGCAGTATATAGAATACCAAAAAAGGAAAATATTTTATATAAGCATTCATATTGTCCAAAATGCAATCACAAATTAGGAATGCTAGATTTAATACCAATTCTAAGTTATTTACTTTTAGGAGCAAAATGTAGATATTGTAAAAGTAAAATAAGACCAAGATATTTCTTATTAGAAATTTTTACAGGAATAATATTTTTAATATTTGCTATATCACAAAATCTATATAATTCAATATTAATAAAAAAAGATATAATATTACCAATAATAGGATTTTTATATCTCTCAGGATTATTCATTACAGCAGGAATAGATAGAGAAAAAACAAGTATAAATGAATCTGTAATGGTTTATCAATCATTAATAGTATTTGGATATAACTTAACTTTGTGGATAAATTATAATAAAGATATATTAATAATTGCAATACATAGCATAATATTAATATTACTATATATGGTAAGTAGAAATATAAAAGCTAATAAGAAAGCAAATTACATAATAAATTTAGTAATTTTAATATACTTAATGTATCTATATAGTAATTTAATACAAACATTAATAACAATTATATTAACAATGCTATTAATGGGAAGTGAAATTATTTTGAATAATGTATTAAATAAAAATAAAGATGATAAAACAATTGGATTTTATTTATGCGTCGCAAATATTATAACAACAATAATATCTAATGTTTTAGTATAACAAGGGTGATAAAATGTTAGGATTAAAGGATATAATAAAAACAAACAAAGGATTTTCTTCTGCAGATATTGTTACATCAGTTATTATACTAATGATTTTTACAGGGCTAGTAGCATCACTATTTTATAATTACTATATTTCTAACTCAAAAATAGCAAGAAATTCAGTAGCATGCTTATGTATAATTGATACAATAGAAAATATACAAAAAATGGAATATAAAGATATAACTAATGAAACTATAGCTCTTAAAATACAAGAACTCTATAATAATAACATAATACCAAAGCAATATAAAGTAACAGCTAATGTAGAAAAATATAACGAAACTGTTGGAAATGAATCAAAAGAAGATATTATTAAAATTTTAAATGTAAATGTTGAATATTCTTTAAACAATAAAATACAAAATTTATCAATAAAGAATATAGTTACTTTACAAGGAGTTTAGAAATAATGGAAAAAGGAAAAATAACACTTACATCAAATAAAGGTATTACATTAACAAGCCTTATTATATATATTATAGGAATGACAATTATTGTTGGAATTGTTGCGACTTTAACTTCAGTATTACAAAATAATATTAATGAATTCGGACAAAATAGCGAGGACATTGCTCAAATACTTAATTTTAATATGTATTTTCTTGAAGATGTAAAAAAAGAAAACAACAAAATAGTAAAGATAAATAATGAACTTCATCAAATAACATTTTTAACAGGGAATACCTATACATTTAGTGAAAACTCTATATATTTTAATAATGTAAAAATATGTGAAAATATAAAAAATGTAAAATTCGAGCTAAGTCAAGATTCTAATACTGTAAAAGTGCAAATACAAACAAACAGCACACCATCCTATGAAAAAATAATTGAATACACAATAAAATAGAATATAGAAATTAGAGTGAAGAAAGAATAATTAATATATTAATTAGTAATATTTGGAATTACAAAAAAAATATACAAAAAAAATAGAAAATAATATATAATAAATATGTATACACATAAGACAAGGAGGAATTATAATGACACAACCAATAGGAATAGAACTAGTAAGAAGAGGGCTAATTACACAACAAGATATAGAAAAAGCAATTGAATACCAAAGAGTACATAGAAATAAGAAATTAGGAGAAATTTTACACATATTAAATATATGTGATGAAACTATGCTAATAGAAGCAATAGGAGAAATATTAGGTGAAAAAGGAATAATTTTAACACAAAATGATATAAACATAAGAATGGAAGATTATATATCAATAGATGTATTAAGGCAAAATAAAGCAATTCCATTTGACATAGAAAATGGAAGAATAAAAGTATGTTTTGCTGATACTACAAATAAAAGAACAGTTGATGTTATACGATTATTATTAATAAATAAAGGGCTTATAATGGATAAATATATAACATTCGAAGATAATATAGACAAAATACTACTTGCATTTGATGGAAGAGCTACAGATAAAATTGAAATATCAGGGAATATAACTGGATTAATTGATAGTATAATTAAAACCGCAATTGAAAGAAGAGCAAGTGATATACACTTTGAACCATTAGAAGATTCTATGAGAATTAGATTCAGAATAGATGGAGAATTATATACAATAACAAATATAGAAAAAGAAAAACAATCTCAAATTATAGGAAGACTAAAAGCAATATCTAATATGCACCAAGAAAAGCAAGAATCACAAGACGGAAGAATATTATTATATCCAGATTATAATATACGTGTATCCTCACAAAAAAATGTATATGGAGAAAAATTTGTATTAAGATTACTTAAGAAAAATGCAAATGTAAAAAGTTTATATGATTTAGGGTTTCCAAGAGACGAAGAACTTGTTAAACAAAGTTTTAATAAGAAAAATAGCATAACTATTATGGCAGCACCAACAGGAGAAGGAAAAACAACAACATTATATGGGGTTGTAAATTACCTAAATAAACCACAAATAAATATTACAACAATAGAAGATCCAGTTGAAATAAGAATACCAGGATTAAATCAAATAGAAGTAGATGCAAAAACAAATTTTGTGGATTCATTAAGAACTGTATTAAGACAAGACCCAGATATAATCTTATTAGGAGAAATAAGAGATAATCAAACAGCAGAAATAGCATTACAAGCAGGACAAACAGGACACTATGTATTATCAACAATACATACAATAAATAGTATAGAAGTAATAACAAGATTAAGGAAAATGGGAATATCAAATTATGATATAGCAAGTACACTGGCAACTTCGGTTTCACAAAGGTTAGTTAGAAAAATATGCCCAAATTGCGCAAGACCAAGAGAATTTACTATGGAAGAAATGAATATAATAAGAGAAATTGGAAGAAAATATGGACAAGAATATGATTTTAGTGGAAAAACAACTTTCGATGCAGTTGGATGTGAAAAATGTAATAATTCAGGTTATTACGAGAGAATAGCAATATTTGAAGTATTAATTATAGATGATGAAATAAGAGAACTAATAGCTGGAGATGCATCTACAATAAAAATAAAAGAACAAGCAATGAAAACAACATATAAACCACTAGTAATAGATGGTATAAATAAAGTACTAAGAGGAATAACAACATTAGATGAATTAAATAGAAAATTAATATTATTTTAATATTAGGAGGATTACAAATGATACAAATAGAAAGAATATTAGATTATGCAATTGAAAATGATGCATCAGATATACACTTTATATGTGGTATAAAACCAATGGTAAGAATTGTAAGAAGTCTTGTACCAGTAGAACAATGTGAAATTTTAACACCAGATGATATGAATGATATATATGATTATTTAGTAAGAGGAAATATGGATAAAGATGGAATATTTAAAAATACAAAAAAATTAGATACATCTTTAGAATATGCGAATTTAAGATTTAGAGTAAATATTTCATTATCAGATGACGTCCCATTATTTACACTAAGAATTATAAAAAATAAACTACCTAGGTTTGAAGATTTAGGAGTACCAGACATTGTAAGGCGTATGACATATCAACCACAAGGTTTAATGTTAGTAACAGGAAAAACAAACTCTGGAAAAACAACAACATTAAGTGCATTAATTGACGAAATAAATGAAAATCAAAATAAGAAGATATTAACATTAGAAAGTCCAATAGAATATAGACATAAAAGTAAAAAATCAATAATAGTACAAAAAGAAGTTGGAGTTGGAGGAGATTCACTATGTTATAGTGATGGAGTTAAAAATTCATTAAGAGAAGACTGCGATATAATAGTAGTAGGAGAAATAAGAGATAGAGAAACAATGGATGCAGCAATAGAAACTGCAGAAGCAGGACATTTGGTTATAGGAACACTTCATACAAAATCTTGTGCAGAAACAATTGATAGAATGATAAATTTTTATGATATAAGTGATCAATCTACCATGAAATATCTAATAGCATCACTTTTAAAACTTGTTATATCACAAAGATTACTGCCTGGGACAGACGGAAAATTAGCTTTAGTTCCAGAAGTTATGGTTGTAGATAATATAATAGCAGGGTTAATTAGAAAGGAAAAATTAAGTGTATCTGAAATAGAAGATGCAATTCAAAGTAGTTCAGATAAAGGAAGCATTGGACTTATTAATTCAATTGCAGAACTATTTGTTGCTGATAGAATTACTTTAGAACAAGCAAAAGCACAAATAGAAGAAAAAAATATAGAAACATTAAATAGAACAATAATGCAATTAAGAATTAAGAAAGGAAGATAAGAAATGGAGGTAGAAAATGCCTACATACAGATATAGAGCATTATCAGATAATGGTGTAATAGTAAGTAACATTATAGAAGAACAAAGTAGAAATGCAGTTATAAAAAAATTAAAACGAAATAATTTGGTGCCAATTAGTATAACAGAACCATTAGTTATTACTAAGAAAAAGGTTAATAAAGCAAAGAAAAACATTCAAGGTATTGAAGACATTATGAAAAATGTTGACACATCTAGTATAATGAATGGAAAAGAAAGAAAGAAAAAATCTTTTATACAAAAAATAAATTATGAATTATCAAAAACAGAGAAAATTACAACAAGAGATATAGTAGTTTTTACACAAAATTTTTATTTATTAAAAAAAGCTGAATTTAATAACATTCATGCTTTAAGCACCATAATACAAAGTACAGAAAACTTAACTTTACAAGGAATATTAGAAGATATATTAGCAGGACTAGAAGCGGGAGAAAACATGTATACAACAATGGAATATTATTCAGATGTATTTCCCTATATATATATAAATATGATAAAAGTTGGAGAATTATCTGGATCTTTAACTCAATCATTAGAACAAGCTGTAACATATCTTGAAGACTCAGAAGTAACCACAAAAAAGATAAAAAAAATATTAGTACCTAATATTATACAATTTGCAGCAATTTTAATATTATTATTTGCTGGAACAATATTTATAATACCAACTATTCAAGATGTATTTGCAGCAGTAGGTGCAGAAACAGAGTTGCCACCAATATCAATATGGTTTTCAGAGTTCTTAACAGGTTTGCAGATATATTGGTATATTCCATTATTAATAATAGCAGTAATTACAGGGATAGTATTTTGGTATGTTCATACACCAAAGGGAAAATATAACTTTGATTATTTTAAGTATACAATGCCCATATTTGGAAAATTAATATTTGCTTTAGATTTTTCAAGATTAATGAGAGCGATGCTACTTAATCTAAATAATGGAATGAGAATACAAGAATCACTAGAAGTAAGTAAAAATGTTGTAAAGAATTACGTTATGCTTTCAATAATAGAAACATCAATAAATAATATATTAATAGGACAATCATGGATTGACCCATTTGAAAAATCTGGGTTAGCATCAAGTATGATAATAGAAATGCTAAAAATAGGTATGCAAACAGATTTATCATCAATGATGGAAAAGTTAGTTGAATATATGGAAATAGATATTAATAATATAATGGATAAGATTATGGCAGTATTACCACAAGTAGTATATAGTATAGTAGGTATAGTATTAATATTCTTTGTAGTAGTAGTACTAGTACCATGTTTACAAGTATATATGGGTAATTTCTTATTTGATGCATATGCAGATTTATTCTAAAAATATTAAAGTGAGCCCAAAGCTCACTTTAATATTTTTAATTAATAGTTAAGTTACATATCTGTGTAGTGCATATTATTCATTGTTAGTTAGAATATTGTAGAATTTTTTATAAAGGAGTATTTTATGAAAATAGGAATAGATATTGGTGGAAGCCATGTTGGAGTAGGAATAGTAAATAATAATGGAGAAATAGAAATAAAAAAAGAAACAGACCTAAAGAATATAGAAAATATAGAAAATGAATTAGAGAATATAATATCTAATTCCATAATAGAGATTTTAGAACAAAGTAAATTAAAAATAGATAATATAAAATTAATAGGAATTGCATCTCCAGGAACAATAAGCCAAGGAAAAATAAAATATTCAAACAATTTAAAATTAAATAATTTTGATATTATAAAAGTATTAAAAAAACACTTTAATATAAATATGCAAATTAGAAACGATGCAAAATGTGCAGCATTATGCGAAAAAGAATATGGAAGTTTAAAAAGATATGATAATTGTGTGTTTTTAACAATAGGAACAGGAATAGGAGGAGCAGTTTTTAATGGTGGAAAGCTTTTAACATCAAAAAAAGTGGAAGGATATGAATTAGGACATACTGTAATTGAAAAAAATGGAAGAAAATGTAGTTGTGGTAACAATGGATGTTTTGAGACATATGCATCAATTACAGCTCTAAAGAACAAAATTATAAATGAATACAAAATTAGAACAAATATTACTGGAATTGAATTATTAACCATAATAAATAATGAGTTAAAGACTACAAAAATGAAAAAAATAATAGAAGAATACACTTCAGATTTATGTATAGGAATTGCAAATTTTATTAATATATTTGAACCAGAAGTAGTTTGCTTTGGAGGAAGTTTTATATATTATAAAGAAATATTTAATAAAAAAATACAAGATAATTTACAAGCTTTGTTATATAATAAAGAATTACCAAAAATTGAATATGCAAAAATGAAAAATGATGCTGGAATAATAGGTGCAACTATTTAAATAAATCATAATAAAAGAAATAATAATAATATATATATTTTATTTTACATGCTCCAGACTTCCCCAATGGGGCTGTAGGAGGTAAACCTTAACAGGCTTCATCGGTCCCCACAAAGGGTCGCACTTCAAAACAAAATATATATTATTATTACTTCTTGCTAAATTTTTGCAAAGTTACATAAACACATACAGAAATGCAATCGACCATTCTTCCAAAAAATTGCCGTATCTAAAAAACATCAATACTTGACTTTTTTTAGAATTCATAGTACAATAATTACCAGTTGTTACCATTAATGGTAAAGAAGAGATTTAAATTTATGTATTAAAAATGAGATTTTAAAGATAATATAAAAGTATTGATTCGGGAATATATATAGTAAAACTAAAATTGCGGCTGATTTTAGTTATCTATTAGTTTTATAAAAAATGAGAGTCAAACGTTTAATGTATATTAAACGTTTTTATCTAATTGAAAAATTGAATAGTTATTTTTCTTACATAAACAAAAATCAAGAAAGGAATGAAAGAAAAATATGACAAATGAAATTGAACATAAGGAAAAAAGCGAAAAAAAAGAACATCCTGTAAAAAGAGAATACAGACCTAGAAAAAATATATCTAAAAAAAGAGAAGAAGATATTTTAGAAGCAAAGGATAAAAATGAAAAACAACAAAATAAAACAAGGAGAACAACAGGAAATCAACACATAAAACAAAAAGCAGAACAAGAAGAAAATAAATTTCAATTTAAAAAAAGTCCATTAAAAATAATACCATTGGGAGGATTATTAGAAATTGGAAAAAATATTACTGTTTTTGAATACGAAGACGAAATAATAGTAGTAGACTGTGGTTTAGCATTTCCAGAAGATGATATGCTTGGAGTAGACTTGGTAATACCAGATATAACATACTTAGAAAAAAATAAAAATAAAATAAAAGGGCTAATAATAACACATGGACATGAAGACCATATCGGTGCAATACCATATTTGTTAAAACAAATAAATATACCAATTTATGCAACAAGACTAACAATAGGACTAATAAGTAATAAACTAGAAGAACACGGTTTACTTAGAAAAACAAAATTACACACAGTAAAGCAAGGTTCAACAATTAATTTTGGGAAAATGCAAGTAGAATTTATAAGAAGTTGCCATAGTATACCAGATTCAGTTGCACTTGCTATCACAACACCAGTAGGAATTATAGTTCATACAGGAGATTTTAAAGTAGATTATACACCAATAGACGATGAAAGAATGGACTTAGGAAGATTAGCAGAGCTAGGAAACAAAGGAGTACTAGCATTAATGTCAGATAGTACAAATGCTGAAAGAAAAGGTTATACAATGTCTGAAAGCACAGTAGGAGATGTGTTTGAAAAACTATTTTTAAACTGCACAAAGAGAATTGTAGTTGCAACATTTGCATCAAATGTTCATAGAGTACAACAAATAGTAAATTCATCTGTAAAATATGGAAGAAAAATTGCTGTATGTGGTAGAAGTATGATTAATATGATAAATACAGCAATAGAATTAGGATATATACAAGTACCAAAAAATGTATTTATAGATATAGATATGATAAATAACTATACAGATGACCAGTTAGTTATAATTACAACAGGTTCTCAAGGAGAAGCAATGTCAGCATTAACAAGAATGGCAGCAGGAGATCACAAAAAAGTTGAAATTACACCAAACGATTTAGTAATAATATCTGCAACACCAATACCAGGAAATGAAAAATTCGTATCAAAAGTAATAGATGACTTAATGAAAATAGGAGCAGAGGTAGTATACAGTGCATTAGAAGATGTACATGTATCAGGACATGCATGCCAAGAAGAACAAAAATTAATATTATCATTAGTAAGACCAAAATTCTTTCTACCAGTACATGGAGAATATAGGCAATTAATAGCACATATAGAAACTGCAAAAAAAGTTGGAATAGATGCCAAAAATACATTTATTTTAACAAATGGAAGAGTAATGGAACTAACACAAAACGAAGCAAGACTTACAGGAACAGTACCATCAGGAAGGATATTAGTAGATGGATTAGGCGTAGGAGACGTGGGAAACATAGTATTAAGAGATAGACAACACCTATCACAAGATGGATTAATAGTAATAGTATTAACAATGGATGGTGAAGGAGAAGTAGTAGCAGGACCAGATGTAATTTCAAGAGGATTTGTATATGTAAGAGAATCAGAAAATTTAATGGATGATGTAAAAAAATTAATAAAAGAAGAAATATGCAAATGTGAAGAAAAACATATAAAAGAATGGTCAGTAATAAAATCTACATTAAAAGATTCTCTAAGAGACTATATATATCAAAAAACAAAGAGAAATCCAATGATTTTGCCAATTATAATGGAGGTATAGCCAAATGTATGGATTTCAAGTTGTTTGTAAGTCGAAATATACAATCTGGTTATAATTTGGTTATAACTCATTAGGTTTGTAAAGGTTTCTAAATTGAAAAAGCACAAGAAAATGTTTTGTTCGCTTGTATTTTATAAATAAATATAGTATAGTAATGTTCATAGGAAATGATAAAAAGCAGATGTAGTTTTGCCACCTAAATTACGAATCTTCGTAGGAAGGGTGGTGATGTTTATGGTTAAAGTGATACTATTTTATATAATATTACTAATGTTATCTTTAACATTAAACGTTGCCTTGACAACAGTTCTATATAAGAACTGGGTGGATAAGCAACTACATAAATAGATAAAAAATAAACCATTCTGCTTAGCCGAGCACTTGGTTTATTTTAATCAATATATCGGCAAAACCACGTTTGTGGAATTGTCATTTCCTATATCTATTATAAACTATGTATAAGTAAAAAGTCAAGAAGTTTAAAAAATATTAATTGATAGGAATAATTAATAATATAGTTTAATAAACAAAGACTTATTTTTGCTTATAACATATGGAGCCGCTATAGGTCTTAATATATTTTTAATTAAAGAATTAAACTAGGAGAAAAAATATGAAATTATTTTTAGTGAGACATGGGCAAACCGAAGCAAATGCTAATGGATTATTTAATGGTAGAAATGAAAAAGATTTGAATGATGTAGGAGTAAAACAAGCAGAGGCATTAATTCCAGAAATTGAAAAGCTACCAATTGATTTAGTTATTTCATCTCCATTAAAAAGAACTATTCATACTGCAAATATATTGAATTTGAAAAATTTGATAATTCAGATAGATGATAGATTAATTGAAAGAGATTTTAAAGAAATGACATTAAAGCCAACCAATCTAATAAAAGATAAATCTAAATTATATAATTTAGGTAGTTATGAAGAAATAGAAGGAATAGAAGCATTTCAGACAATTTATGATAGAATAGAAGATTTTATTCATGATATAAAGATAAAATATGCAGATAAAAATATTTTGATTGTAACTCATGGAGACATTATTGTTGCATTCCAAATGTATTTTGATAAAAAATTTTTAGATTATCCCAAAACAGCGGAGCTTATAAAATATGAATTGTAATTAAAATTTTAATGTTATATAAGTTATAAACAAGCAATGTTATAGGAAGTAGCGACAACATTTGAAGATACAGAAAGTATTATAGAAGGTTTTGCATTTTAATTAGTAACTGGTTATAATTTGGTTATACACATTAGTTTTGAATAAGCGAAATAGGTTTCTAAAAAAGTGTATAGAATTAGAGAGACAACTAAAACAGAGATTTTGTAAAGAAGTACAAAAAATGGGCAAAAATAGCTCGAAGGTAATGCCAATTATAATGGAGGTATAGAAAAATACAGTAATACCAAGCGATTTAATGCTTGGTATTTTCTGTTTGTTATTAACAGCGTAATACTATCTAATAAATAAAAAGACAAGCCCACAGTTCTTTCGAAAAGTGGGCTAATAGATGTGACCAACTTAATAACTGTTGGCACTAGAAGGTTTTAATGAAAAATGTGGTGCAGTATCGCTGGTATAGTTCTTTTAAACTCTCCGTTTTTTGTTACCTTATAGCCGTTAATGTAGTAACGACCATTAACTGTATAGAAACTATTAGAAGAACAGTTTCTTACATAGTTTGGAACAGGATAAATTTTATTACCTATCCGAATATTGTACCCATCGTAATAAGATAGCTTCATAATATACCCTCTTTCATATTTATTTGTAATTTAATTATACAACAATTTACATAAAAAATCAAATAAGATTAATTGTTAAAATAGAAAAAACTGTCCACTGGGGACAGTTTTTTCTTGGGTCTAATGATTTAAGATAAATATACTTGCTAAAAGTAGCGGAAAGGTTACACAAACCCCAGGCCAGAATATGTCTGTAATTTTAAAGCGACATATCCCGTTTGGCACCAGTGACTTATATAAACCTACACAAGAGAAGAACCAAATACCTTCAAAAAGATACCGTATATTCATAATGACCTCCTTATAAAACATGTAGATATTAATATTATAACATAATATTAATAGTTGATGCAATTTGCAATATTATGTAAAGTGTAGTATAATTAAATTATGTAACTTGAAATTCACTGTCATTTTGCATATAAGCAATATTTGTGCAATTATACAGTGTCCATGGCATTTCATAATGAGTATAAAGAGGACACCAATATGAAAAAAATATTTACAAGAAAGCTTAAAAAGCAGTTTTCAGTAGTTTTGTGTTTGGGTACAAGCATTATTGCAGTTGTAATGATGTTATACTTGGCACAAAACATGAAAAAACCAGTTGTACACGAAAGGGTGCAGTTGGTGCTGGTTGATGATACATTATCAACTAATGTATCAGAGTTTATTTCGATTTCTGATGAAGCTGTTTTGAAAAGAATAGCATCAATTAAGGAGATTGAAATGAATACTGATGTAAGGAAGTATTCAGATAAAATTCTGGTTGTATCGTCTGAACACCAGGATTTGAAAGAGGTAGCCTTTGATCTGGGCTACAAAATAGTACAGGTCAACTAAGAAATAAAACCCTTCAATATAATAGCCATGGTTATATTGAAGGATTTTTATTTTTCATTAAATACTCCTGATATTAGGCGAATTAATCTTGTAAAAACGAAGATATTGGTATATAATAATAAAAATCATAAATAAAAGGGAGAGTAATTATGGATTATAAAGATTTAGCAAACTTGATATTTCCAGATGTAAAGGATATATCATATTACGAAGAAAAATATGCAAGAAGGAATTTAGAAGAAGGAGCAATAGTAACAAGATATGCACCAAGCCCAACAGGATTTATGCATATAGGAGGTTTATATCAAGCAGCAATATCTAAAAAAATAGCAAATCAAACAAAAGGAATTTTCTTTTTAAGAATAGAAGATACAGATCAAAAAAGAGAAATAGAAAATGGAGTAATTGAAATAATAGAATCTTTAAAAGAATTTAATGTAGAAGCAGATGAAGGTATGATAGATGAAGAAAATTATGTCGGAAATTATGGTCCATATAAGCAATCATTAAGAAAAGAAATATATCATGCCTATGCAAAACATTTAATAGAAAAAGGTTTAGCATATCCATGTTTTTGTAAATCAGAAGACTTAGAAGAAATGAGAGCAAAACAAGAAGCAGCAAAACTTAGAACAGGATATTATGGAGTATGGTCAAAATGTAGACATATACCTGTAAATGAAGCAATAGAAAGAATAAATAATAAAGAAGAATATATATTAAGATTAAAATCAATTGGAAATCCAGAAAAAAAGATAAAACATAAAGATGTAATAAAAGGAAATGTAGACTTTCCAGAAAACGACCAAGATATAGTAATAATAAAATCAGATGGATTACCAACATATCATTTTGCACATGCAGTTGATGACCATCTAATGGGCACCAATATGGTAATACGTGGAGATGAATGGCTATCTTCTGTACCATTACACTTACAATTATTTCAAATGCTAGAATTTAAAGCACCAAAATATGCACACATTGCACCAATCATGAAGGAAGAAGATGGAGGAAAAAGAAAATTAAGTAAAAGAAAAGACCCAGAAGCAGCAGTTAGCTACTATAAAGAAGTTGGAATTCCATCTGAAGCAGTTACAGAATACTTATTAAATATAGCGAATTCAAATTTCGAACAATGGAGAAAACAAAACCCAGATGCAAGTATAGAAGAATTTGATTTTCAAATAAACAAAATGAGTGTAAGTGGAGCTTTATTTGATATGGTAAAATTATTAGACATATCAAAAAGAGTAATATCAAAATACAGTGCTGAAAAGGTATATAATGAAGCATTAAATTGGGCAAAAGAGTATGATAATGAATTAAAAGATATGTTAGCAAACAATAAAGAATATAGCTTAAAGGTATTAGGAATAGAAAGAGGAAATATTAAACCTAGAAGAGATATAGCTAGTTGGTCAGATGTTAAAGAAAATATTTATTATATGTATGAGGAAAAATACAATAATCAACAATCAAATTATGAGTTTCAAAATATCAATAATAAAGAAGAAATAAAAGACATTGTAACAACATATATAAATAATTATTTTAATATAGACGATGATAAAGAAACATGGTTTAACAAAATGAAAGATTTAGCAGAAGCTTTTGGATATGCAAGAGAAGTAAAAGAATATAAGCAAGAGCCAGAAAAGTATAAAGGACATGTTGGAGATATAAGCACATTAATAAGAATATGTTTAACAAAAAGAACAAATACACCAGACATGTATGAAATAATGAATGTTTTAGGAAAAGAAAATGTAATAAAAAGACTAAATAATGCAATACAAAATATGTAATTTCTAGTAGAAAAGGAAATCAAAATATGGAATATAACATAGGAGATATAGTAAGAACAAAAAAAGTACATCCATGTGGAAGTAAATTATGGGAGATAATGCGAGTAGGAGTAGATTTTAAATTAAAATGTACAAAATGTGAGCATGTAATAACAGTAGAACGTGAAAAAGCATTAAAAATGATAACAAAAAAAGAAAATTAAAATACATAAAATGAACTCTTTTACAATAAACTAATAGTAGTTTATTATAAAGGAGTTTTTTTCTTGAATTATATATTAAAAACAACATTAATAGGATTATTTTTTGGAACATTCGGAACAACTTTAGGAGGAATTATAGGTGTATTCATGAAAGGTACATCTAAAAAATTTTTAAGCTTCATACTATCATTAGCATCTGGACTAATGATAGCAATTGTATGTTTTGATTTAATACCAGAAGCATTAAGTATTAGCAAAATTCCAACTGTAATACTTGGAATTGTATTTGGAGTAATATTAATGATAATATGTGATATCCTAGTTGCAAAAAAATTCAATAAAAATGAAACATCTAAAATGAATAGCCTATTAAAGACGGGAATAGTAGTAAGCATTGGATTAGCACTTCATAATTTTCCAGAAGGCTTAGCAATAGGTTCAGGTTTCGGAGCATCAATAAAACTAGGATATTCATTAGCAATAGCAATATTATTGCATGATATACCAGAAGGAATATCTATGGCAGTACCTATGAAAAATGGTGGAATGAAAATATATAAAGTAATAATATATGTAATACTTTCAGGAATAACAACAGGAATAGGAGCATTTTTTGGAGTATTAGTTGGAAGTATATCTGAACAAATAATTGCAATATGTTTATCGTTTGCAGCAGGAGCAATGTTATACATTGTTTCAGGTGAATTAATACCAGAATCAAATAAATTATATAGTGGTAAAATATCAAGTATGGGAAATATATTAGGGTTTATACTTGGAATATTTGCGGCAAGTAATTAGAGCTAAAGTATAATTAATTAATAAAAAGTAAGAATAATATATATTTTTTGTTTTGAAGTGCGACCCTTTGTGGGGACCGCCGAGGGCTGTTAAGGTTTACCTGTTACAGCCCCAGTGGGGAAGGCTGGAGCACGTAAAATAAAAAATATATATTATTCTTACTTTTTTAGTTATTTAAAATAAAATCTAAATAATAAAAAATAATTGAACGAAAAAGTAATAAATGATATAATAGCCAAAGTAATTATGGGGTGGTAGCTATGAATATAATGTTTATATGTACAGGAAATATATGTAGGAGTGCAATGGCACATCATTTATTGGAAAAAAGATTAGAACAAAACGATATTAAAAATGTACAAGTATTTTCGGCGGGGATATTTGCCGAAAATCGGAGATAGTGCAACATATAATACAGAAGAAGTAATGAAAGAATATGATGTAGATATGAGAAAACACAAAACAACAAATGTACAATGTAGCAATATAGAATCAATGGATTTAATACTTTGTGCAACAAATTCACATAAAAGAATATTAATACAAATGTATCCCAATATAGCAGATAAAATATTCACAATGAAAGAATATGTACAAAATGACCCAAATGATTTAGATATAAAAGACCCATGGGGATATGATGTAAGTGTATATAGATATTGTGCAGGGCAAATAGATAAATGTATAGAATTATTAATTGAAAAAATTCAAATGTCAAATAAAGAGGAGTAAAAATGGAACTATTAAATGGATTAAATAATAAACAATACGAAGCAGTAAAAAAATGTGAAGGACCATGCCTTGTTATTGCAGGAGCTGGAAGCGGTAAAACAAAAGTATTAACACATAAGATTGCATATTTAATGCAAGAAAAATATGTTAAACCATGGAATATACTTGCAATAACATTTACCAATAAAGCAGCAAATGAAATGAAACAAAGAATAGAACAAATTGTAGGTGAAGATATTACAAAAGATTTATGGATTGGAACATTTCACTCTATATGTGTACGAATATTAAGGAGATATATAGATAGACTGGGGTTCGAATCATCATTTGTAATATTTGATACACAGGACCAAAAAACATTAATAAAAGATTGTCTAAAGCAATTTAATTTAGATGATAAAATGTTTACAGATAAATCTGTATTATCAGAAATTAGTAATGCTAAAAATGAAATGCTAGAGCCAGATACATATTCAGTAAATGTAAAAGGAGATTTCAGAAAAGAAAAAATAGCCGAAATATATTATCTATATCAAAAAAGACTAAAAGAAAACAATGCATTAGATTTTGATGATATAATAAACTATACAATAAAAATATTTATGGAAAATCCAGATGTATTAGAATATTATGGTGAAAAATTTAAGTATGTATTAGTAGACGAATATCAAGATACAAATAAAGCACAATTTATGCTTATATCATTATTAGCAGCAAGATACGGAAATATAACAGTAGTTGGAGATAATGACCAAGGAATATATTCATTTAGAGGAGCAGATATATCAAACATACTAAACTTTGAAAAAGACTTTCCAGGAACTACTATTATAAAGCTAGAGCAAAATTATAGATGTACACAAAATATATTAAATATAGCAAATGCAGTAATAAAAAATAATGAGGTAAAATATGATAAAAAACTATGGACAGAAAACGAAAAAGGACAATTACCTACAGTTTCAGTTGCAGATGATGAGTACGATGAAGCAAGGTACATAGTAGAGCAAATAAATCATTTAAAAAGAGAAGAATACTATAAATATTCAGATTTTGCTATATTATACAGAATGAATACACAATCTCGTGCAATAGAAGAAATTCTAGTAAGAGAAGATATACCATATAAAATTATAGGTGGACTAAAATTCTATGAAAGAAAAGAAATTAAAGATATAATTGCATATCTACGTTTAATAAATAACTCAAATGACAATTTAAGTTTACGAAGAATAATAAATGAACCCAAAAGAGGAATAGGTAAAACAAGTTTAGATAATATTCAACAATTATCAGAGCAAAATTCTATATCAATGTACGAAATTATAAAAAATGCAGAGCAATATGGGTTAAATAGAGTATTTGTAAATTCTAGAGAATTTATACAAGTAATAGAAGAATTAAAAGAAGAAAAAGAAAAATTAAAAATATCTGAATTAGTAAAAGCTACATTATCAAAAACAGGATATACAAAAGCACTAGAATTAGAAAACTCAGTAGAAGCGGAGAATAGAATAGAAAACTTAGAAGAATTTTTAACAGTTGCAATAGAATTTGAAGAACAATCAGCAGAAAATACACTAAGTGAATTTCTAGAAAGTATAACACTTTCAAGTGATATAGATAATCTTGAAGAAGAACAAGATTCTGTTACATTAATGACATTACATAGTGCAAAAGGGTTAGAATTTCCAGTAGTATTTTTAGTTGGTATGGAAGAAGGAATATTTCCAGGATATAAATCTATAGGAGAACAAAAAGAGCTAGAAGAAGAAAGACGTTTATGTTATGTAGGAATTACAAGAGCAAAAAACAACTTATTTTTAACATGTGCAAAAAGAAGAACAATATTTGGCTCAACAAGCTATAATCAAGTATCAAGATTTATTAATGAAATACCGCAAAATTTATTAGATGGTTCACAAAATTTGCAAAACAATAAAAAAGAAGAATTTGAGGATACTAAATATGAATGGAAATATGGAAACTCAAAATTAAACACATATTCAGATGAAACAGTAAAAAAGACAAATTATTCAAATAATACATATGCATTTAGAACAGCACAAAGCTTTTTAGATAATCTTAATAAAAAATCAAATAATGTAGACCTTTCAATATATAAAGAAGGAAAAAGAGTATATCACAAAAAATTTGGAGAGGGAACAATAAATTATGTTGAAGAAGAAGGAGAAGACTTAAAAGTAGATATAAGTTTTGATAAAGTAGGGCATAAAAGATTAATGGCAAAATTTGCAGGATTAGAGGTAATAGACTAAAAAAACATCAAATATTAGGGCAAAAGCACTTATAATACATAATTATTACGAATATTACAAAAATATTACAAAAAATATTATTAATTATAAAATGAAGAAAAACGAAGATATTTAAAGATAATTATAAATAATAAACAATAATTTAATCTAATAGGAATTGTGAAAAAAAAATACTTAATATAGAATATAAACATAAATAAAAAATAAGAAAAGGAGTATGTATAAAATACCTATGAAAAAGTTATTAGTACATATAAGGACGTCGATTAAGCTAATATCCGTAACAGTTTTAGCATTAGCATTAATTATAGGAATAATAGCATTTATATATAAACCAACATATAGTGTTTCACTTGATGGAGAATTTATAGGATACACAAAAAATAAGGCAGAATTGCAAAAAAGAATAAATCAATACATAGAAAATGGAAATAGTGAAAATGTGGCATTTGTTCAAATTGATGTTATGCCAGAATATAAACTATGTTTGTTAAAAAAAGGTATTGAGCCAAATGATGATGAAATTTATGAGAAAGTTGAAGCAATAGGAACAACATATTATAAATATTATGCAATATTAGTAGATGGGGAAGAAAAGAGATTTGTTTCAACATTTGAAGAAGCAGAAGTAGCACTAAATGGTCTAAAAGAAAAAAATAGTGCAAATAAAGATAAAATAACAATAGTAGAAAAATATGAAACAGAGCCAAAAGAAATAGTTACATCAGAAGTAGTAATATCTGAATTATATGAAAAAGTACAAGAAACTAAAACTACAACAAATAATACAAAATCAAAAGCAAAATCTTCAGGAGGTCCAGTAAGATATGCTTCAAGTGCTAATACAACAAGCAAAGTAGTACCATTAGGAATAAATTTAATAAAACCAATATCAGGTTCAGTTACATCAAGATTTGGAGGAAGATGGGGTTCAACACATAAAGGAATTGATATAGGAGCTGCGAGAGGAACAAAAATAAAGGCATCTGCATCAGGAACAGTAGTTACCTCAGCAACAGGATATAATGGTGGATACGGAAATTATGTAGTAATATCACATGGAAATGGAATAGAAACAGCATATGGACATTGTAGTGAATTATATGTAAAAGTTGGACAAAAAGTGTCACAAGGAGAAGTTATAGCAGCAGTAGGAAATACAGGTCGTTCATATGGAAATCACCTTCATTTAGAAATTAGAATAAATGGAATAGCACAAAATCCACAAAATTATTTATATTAATAAAGAAAGAAAATGCATTTTTGCATTTTCTTTCTTTATAATTATTCACTATTCATTATTAATTACAATTATAAGATTGTAGGGGCTACCTTTGGCAGTCCATTCTCCAACTAATAGTCTCGAACAATGTAGGGGCGATTTCAATCGCCCGCCCTATAGAGGAATACCCAAGCAATGTAATTATAAATAACTAAAGTGCGACCATTAGGTCGCACTTTAGTTATTTATAATTTACAAAAATGTTTAACACAAGTTTTAATAGCATTACTCTTCATAATAATATTACCATATTCCATAAGTTTACTCTCAAACAAATCAGAGAAATTAACAAAATGTGCGAACTCTGTTACTACTGAATAGAAAAATTTTAACTTTTGTGAATTACTATTTATTTCAGATAAAACAAGATAATATTTGTTATTATATTCGTACAATGACTGTACTTTAGAAAGAGAAGTAGTGCAATTATGTTGTTGTAAATAATTACAAAATTCGCAGAAATTATCAAAGTTACAAAATTCATAAATTGCCTTAGAATTTTCTATATTAGGATTTTTTCTTTTTATATTAACTCTTTTTCTTTTATATGTATTCTTCTGCTTTTCAACAGCAAATCTAGTAACGGTTAAAACAAAACTACCATTGGAAAGAGCTAAAGCTTCAATCATAATTTTGTAATCATCAGTAACAAAGCCAACTTTTTTTTCTGCCTCATCTAACATATCTAAAAATATAGATTGTGATTCAATAGAATTAGACATGAAAGTGTGGAAATCAATGTTTTTTTCTTTTAAATCATCTAAATTTAAAGTTATTCTTATTTTATCTTCATTAAGTTTTTCAATTTTCATAATAAAAATCTTTCCTTCCTAAACTAATAAACCTTAATTTAATTATACTACTATATTATAAAAAGTTAAACACACAAATTATGGTAAAAGTATTTTTTATAATATATTATATTATAAAAAAATAAAAATGTACTAATAATATAGCACAATAAAAATAAAAAGAAAAGAAAAAATGGAAAATAAATATAATAAAATATAATTAACACTCTAATATAAAATAAAGAAGGCCCCACGCAACGCAGGGGGCCTTCTTTATGTCATGTAGCCTAATCAATTATATCATTCTGAGTCTGCTTTCTGCCATACACAGAAAAACGTGAAAAAGACTAAAAATATGACGAAACATATTGCGCCTAATACTGCCATTGTTATCAGTTCGTCCATAAATATGGCACCAGAGATCCCGTATACTGCCAGCATAGACAATGCCAAGAAAAAGCCAGACATTTCTAAAGCAACTTTCCTTGATCCATCTAAAGGTTTTCTCCAGATGCACAAAAGCGTGAACATATAGTAGCAAACGCCAAGGCATAAGAATCCCAGGAATACTAACGCAGGCTTTTCTGCCTTAGCAGCTATGACAAGCACAGCCATAGACAATAGCAAAAGGAAAATGCTACTACCTAATAGCAGCCGCTCATCAAGACTAAGTTTTAAAGTTACGTTTGGTTTTTTCATATTCATAAAAAAACCCCCTTTCATTTTTTTTGCATAACGCTAATAAAATTATAGCATTATATACCAAAATAGTCAACATAATACAAATGTGTCTAAAATAAATTCCTTAAATATTACAATTTTATTGAAAAATATATGATTTTACTTGAAAAAAACTGTTTATGAATATATAATACTATAGGAAAAATATATAATAGGTTTATTTTCAAAAGAAAATATAATAGTAAAAAACGTACCAATGAATATAGGAGGAAATATGGCTACAAGAGATAAAAGTATATGGATATTTATAGTATTTTTGTTAGCAGGGCTTGTAATAGGAGGGCTGTTAGGAGAACTTGCTGCAAAGGTAGATTTTTTATGGTGGTTATCTTATGGACAAGAGTTTGGATTATCACAACCACTAATATTAGATTTAAATATAATAAAAATTACATTTGGGCTACAATTAAAAATTAATATAGCAAGTATAATAGGAATGGCAATAGCAATTTTTATTTATAGAAAAGTATAACTATATTTAATTTGACAAAGACTATATGGGGGAGAAAGGAAAAATAAATGACTTTAAAAATGAAAGAACTCCCAGAATCAGAAAGACCATACGAAAAATTAGAAATGTATGGTGCAGAGAAGTTATCCAATTCAGAATTATTAGCAATAATCATAAAAACAGGAACAAAAGAAGAAAGTGCTTTTGGTTTAGCACAAAAGGTACTTGCACTTAAAGATGATATTGGAAATAAGGAACTAAGTTTTTTACAAAATTTATCAATAGAAGAATTGATAAAAATAAAAGGAATTGGAAAAATAAAAGCAATACAAATAATAGCAACTTGTGAACTAGCACGAAGAATGTCTAAACCAATTAATTCTTTAAAAGTCAAGATTAACAATTCTAAAGATGTATCAAATCTATTAATGGACGAACTAAGACTAGAAAAAAGAGAATTAGTTAAACTATTAATATTAAATTCTAAAAATGTACTATTAAAAATAGTAGATATTGCATTAGGTGGAAGTAATTTTGCGGCATTAGAGCCTAAAATTGTTCTTTATGAACCAATAAAAATGCAAGCACAAAAGATAATCTTAGTACATAATCATCCAAGTGGAGATCCAACACCTAGTAAAGGTGATTACCTAGTAACAGATAGAATATATGAGTGTGCAGATGTAATGGGAATTACATTGGTTGATCATGTTATTATTGGAGATAATAAATTTCAGAGTATTTTTAAGAATAAAAGTGAACATTAATAGCATTTTAAAGTCTCTCTTTTTGTATTTCATTTCTATACGATTTGTATGTACACATTAAAATGCTAAAACTAAGAAATGTTTACTAGCAAATTTTATTAAGTAAAATTTGTGAGAAATATTAGAAATAAATAATTAAGAAAGAAGGATGTAATTAATGAAACTATTTGGGATTGGAGACAAAGATATAGGTATTGATTTAGGTACAGCAAATATGCTAGTTACACTTAAAGGAAAAGGAATTGTATTAAAAGAACCATCAGTAGTTGCAATAGATAGAAAAACAGGAGAAATTATGGCAACAGGTGTAGAAGCAAAGGACATGCTTGGAAGAACACCAGAAAGAATAAAGGCAGTAAGACCATTAAAAGATGGAGTAATAGCAGATTTTACAGCAACACAACTTATGTTGAAAAATATAATATCTAAAGTATCAAAAAAATATAACATAGGAAGACCAAGGGTTGTAGTAGGAGTTCCATCAGGAATTACAGAAGTAGAAGAAAGAGCTGTAGAAGAATCAGTAGTACAAGCAGGAGCAAAAGAAGTATATTTAATAGAAGAACCAATGGCTGCAGCAATAGGAGCAAACTTAGAAGTATCAGAGCCAAGTGGTAGCATAATAGTAGATATCGGTGGAGGAACAACGGAAGTTGCAGTAGTATCTTTAGGAGGAATAGTAGTAAGTAATTCATTAAGAGTAGCAGGAGATGAACTAGACGGAGATATAGTTAGCTATATAAAAAAAGAAATAAATTTAGCAATAGGGGAAACAACAGCTGAGGAAATAAAAATGGAAATTGGATGTGCAATGCCATTAATGACAGAGCAAACAAAAGAAATAAGAGGAAGAGATTTACAAACAGGACTTCCAAGAAATGTAATAATAACATCAACACAAGTGCAAGATGCTATGGCAGAATCTGTAAATGAAATAGTTGAAGTAGTAAAAGCAACCTTAGAAAAAACACCACCAGAGTTAGCTTCAGATATAATGGAAAAAGGAATTGTATTAGCAGGTGGAGGAGCATTAATTAAAAACTTAGATAAACTATTAAGCGAAAAAACAGGAATGCCAGTTTATGTTGCAGAAAATCCACTTGACTGTGTAGTTAAAGGAACAGGAAAAACACTAGAAGATTTAGATAAATTAAGAAGTGTATTAATAAATGCAAGAAAGAGAAGATAAAAGAAAGGATAATTGGTATGTATAAAAAAAATACAGGTGTTATGGGAATAATAATAACAATAGTAATATTAATATTATTAGTTATTTTATCTAATATAAACATAGAAAAGTTATCTCACATAGAAAACATTTTTACAGTAGTAATAATGCCTGTACAGAATGGATTAACATACCTAAAGCAAAAAATAGCTGGGAATGATGAATTTTTTTCAGATATATCTACTTTAAAACAAGAAAACGAAGAACTAAAAAATAAAAATGCTGAATTAGAGAGAAACTTAAGAGAATATGAAATATTAAAATCTGAAAATCAAACATTAAAAGAATATATGAATTTAACACAAAAATACGCAAATTATTCAACAAAGGCAGGATATATAATAAATAAAGATGTTACTAATTATAATAGTACATTTATAATAAATATAGGAAAAAAAGATGGAATAGAAGTAAACATGACAGTTATATCAGATAAAGGTTTGGTAGGTCATATAATATCAACCACAGATAGCACATCAAAAGTACAAACTATAATTGATACATCTAGTTCATTAAGTGCAATAATGAGTACCTCTAGAGATTCCTTAATATGTAAGGGAACTCTAGAGGAAAAAAACTGTTTAAGAGCGACATATATTCCAACTACGGCAAATATTGTTCAAGGAGATAAAATAGAAACTTCAGGAATGGGAGGAATATATCCTAAAGGAATATTAATAGGAACAATAAAAAGTATAGAAAACACAAAAAATATTACAGATAGATATGCAATAATCAAACCAGCAGTTGATTTTGATAAAGTAGAAACTGTACTAGTAATAACAAACGAATAAGAATATTTTAATTAAAAATTATATTAGCTTATTCACCAAAATACTGCTTACTAAGGAGGTTCAATTGAAAAAAACAGTAATTGTAATATCAATATTTATAACATTCTTAATAATATATTTTTTACAATCGAACTTATTCAACTGGTTTACTATAGCAGGAATATCTCCAAATTTGTTTGTAATAATGGCATTATTTTTGGGGCTATTTTTAGGAAGAAGCCGAGGGATACCTATCATATTAGTAATAGGGATATTTTTAGATTTTTTTATTGGAAAAAAAATTGGAACTTCGGCAATAATGCTTGCTTGTGTAGTATTAATTGCAGGATATTTTGAGCAAAACTTTTCAAAAGATAGTAGAATAACAATTTTACTTATGACAGCAGGAGTAACTCTAATATATGAAGTAGGAATGTATTTATTAAATATTATTTTTGTAGGAACTACATTAGAAATATTGCCATTTATGAAAATACTATTAATAGAAACTTTGTATAATGTAATATTAACCATTATATTACATCCATTAATTCAAAAACTTGGATATTGTATAGAAGAAACATTTAAGGAATCACGAATACTTACAAGATATTTTTAATTTATGAAGGAGGTTAAAATTTGAGAGAACAAAAACAGTCAAACATAAGATTAAGATATAATATATTAACTGTTTTTACATATATAATAGGAATAATATTATTAATTCAATTATTTAATCTTCAAATAATTCATGGAGCAGAATATAGGCAAACATCAAATACAAGATTAACTAGAGAAAGTGTACTAAAAGCAGCTAGAGGAAACATAAAAGATAGTAGTGGAATAAGCTTAGCACAAACAGGAACAGCATATACACTAGAAATGTATAAGACAAAAATAGATAATAACACATTAAATAATACAATATTAAATATGATACAAGTTTTAGAACAAAATCAAGATAAATATGTAGATGAATTTCCAATAAATATAAATCCATTTAGTTTTACACAAGAAGATATAGATAAACAAAAAAATTGGAAAAAAACATATAAAATAAATGAAGATGCTACACCAGAAGAAGCCTTTTATGTTTTCAAAAATAAATATGCAATTGAAAATGATAATATAGAAGAAATAAGAAAAATAATATCAATAAGATATCAAATTTCTAAGGAAGGATATAGTTCTACAAAATCAATACAAATTAGTTCTAATATAAGTGCAAAAAGTAGAGACATTTTTAATGAACAAAATGATAAATTTCCAGGAATTAGTATATTAGTGCAGCCAATTAGATCATATCCAAAAGGAAATCTAGCATCACACATATTAGGATATACATCAAAAATAGGTCAAGAAGAATTAAAAGAAGAATTAGAAAAAGGAAATGATTATACTAGAAACGATTATTATGGAAAAGCAGGAATTGAAAGAGTTGCAGAAAAATATTTAAAAGGACAAGATGGAATAAAACAAATAGATATGGCAGTTGATGGTACAATAACAGATGAATATATTCAAGAGCAAGCAATACAAGGCAAGGATGTAATACTATCTATAGATGCTAGGTTGCAAGAAGTAACACAAACAGCACTGAAGAACAACGTAGAGGGCATAAGAAATGGGGAATATGGGGCATCAAATCAATCAGATGCAACAGGTGGAGCCATGGTAGTAATGGATGTACAAACTGGAGATATACTTGCAATGGCAAGCTATCCAGATTATGAACCATCAAAATTTATATTTGGAATAGATTCACAAACATGGAAGGAATATTCAGAAGAAACGAAAGCTATAAGAAACAAAGCTGTATCAGAGACATATTCGCCAGGTTCAATTTTTAAAATGATTACAGCAATTGCAGGTTTAGAAACGGGAACAATTACAACTACAACGAGAATAAACGATACAGGAGTATACCCATACTGGGACCATCCAGCATGTTGGATATGGAACAGTTATCATAGAGGACATGGATATTTAAATGTTTCAGGAGCAATTCAACATTCATGCAATTATTTCTTTTATGATATAGGCTACAGAATGGGAATAGATAATTTAGTAAAATATGAAAAATATTTTGGTTTAGGTTCAAAAACAGGGGTAGAATTACCAGCAGAGTCAGTAGGACAAATTGCAGGACCAGAAACAAGCAAAAGGCTTAATACTCAGTGGTATGCTGGAAATACATTATCAGCTGTTATAGGACAGGAAAATAATAAATTTACTCCAATACAAATGGCAAAATATGCAAGTATGCTTGCTAATGGAGGAAAAAATATAAAGCCAACAATTATAAAAGCAATACAAAATTCAGATGGTACAAATATTCCAAAAGAAGAATATGAATCATATTTTAATGAAACATTAGGAATTACAAATGAAATAGAAAATTTGTCAATTAACCCACAAAATTTAGAAGCTATTAGAGAAGGAATGAAATCTGTTACTAGTGAAAGTGGAGGTACAGCATATTCAATATTTAAAAATTTCAATATAGAAGTAGGAGGAAAAACAGGTTCAGCTCAAACTGGAACAGTAGATGAAAATGGTAAAAAAATTACACATGCATGGTTTTTAGGTTTTGCACCATTTGATAACCCAGAAATAGCAGTAGTAATATTAGTTGAAAATGGAGGACATGGAAGTACAACAGCATATGCAGCAAAAGATGTTATGGAGCAATACTTTGGAATGAATGATGAAAGAATAGATGAAGGGACTTCAGCAGAGCCATATGCACAAGTTCAAAATTAAGAAAGAAGGATGTAAAATGATAAATAATTCAGCTACAATAACACTTGGACAAGAGAATATAACAATAAAAATAAAAGAAATAGCAAATCAAACAGATATAATAAGCTGTTTAAAGGAGAAAATACCAGAGCTTAGAAGATTATATAAAGAAGAAAGAACACCAATTATCGTTACAGGAAAAGTTCTTAAAAATAAAGAAATGGATGAAATAAGGCAAATGATACAAGCTCAAATAGATGTAAAAATAGAATTTGATAGTCCAAACGTACTTGGATTATATGGAATAAAAAAAGCATTTACACAAGAAATAGAATTATCAGAAACCATGTTTCACAAAGGCTCATTAAGAAGCGGACAGAAAATAGAATTTGATGGAAGTATTGTAATAATGGGTGATGTAAATGCAGGATCAGAAATAATTGCAAGTGATAATGTAGCTGTTGTTGGAACTTTAAGGGGAACAGCACATGCAGGAGCAAAAGGAAATAAAAAAGCGATAATATCTGCAAATAGTATAGAATCAACACAATTGAGAATAGCCAATATTATAAAAGAAATAGAAAACGAAGATGATACAAGAAAAACATATGCTTATGTAGAAGAAGATAAAATTATTTTAGAATAAACAATTCTTCTAAACAATACAATACTATAAATAAATATAATTATTTCTTGTTCGTTGTTGTCGAAGCCTCCCATTATAACCATACTGTATGTCGGCTTCTTCAATCGCACTCGCAACAATGTTGCTCGTTTGGTCGCTACGCCTCACTTCGAAATTTTAATTATATTTATTTATAGTATTGTATTGTTTAGAATAGGAGTATTTTTTATTAAGATATTTAACTAAGCAATAACAAAATTAGAGTAACAAATAAACTTTCATCTTTAACTTCTTCCTTGTATAAAAAGTAAATTAAAACAATAAGTAAAATATCATCAAAATATAATTTAATACCAAAAATATCAAAAATAGGAGATCCATTAGAATCTTCTTTTTTTGAATCAGAATCTAAATTAGAATTATTATTTTGCGTAGAAGAGGTATCTTTTTTGGAATCATTAGGAGATACATTCTTATAATTATTAGGTATATAAGATGAGTTTGGAACTCTATAAAAGTTATTTCTTTTATATCGGTTATATGTATTATAATTATAAAAAGGCAATGAAAAATATGGCATTCTTTTACATTCCTTTCCTAACTATTATTAGAATCTTTAGTTTTGCTAGAATTCAAAACGTCAATTATACTAGTCATATTAAAAATTTGTATATACTGTTCAATTTTGTTTTTTCTACTTTCTTTTAAATATGGCTTTAAGGAAAGTAATAAATTACTTCTTGGGTCGTTTTTATTATTCATTTTTTCCATTATACTTTTAATCTTAAGTATTGTTTCAAAATCGATATTATTTGAGCTTGTATTATTAGAAGAGGTATTAGAATTGTTAGAATTATTAAACATATTTACTATGTTAGAAATACTATCTGCATTAATTGATGGATTTGTTCCGAGTATTAGAAGTATCACTATTAGAATTGTTAGAGTTATTAGAATTATTTTTTATATTATTAATAATATTTTTTACATCATCTGGAATTGTACCATTATTCATCATAGAGTTTAAATTGTTTAACAAATTAGACATATCAGGTGAATTATTTTCCAAAATTAACATCCCCTTCCACTTTGATAACAATATTTGAAAAATTTATACTAATAATATATGCAAATAGAAATAAATTGTTCCTACAATTCTTATAATATGAAAAGCTTTTTGTGCGTAAGATATTAGTAGATATTTATTAAAAATGTAATAATAATTTAATTTTAAAATAATACTATAGAAATTATTTTGAAGAATTGTTACTCCGTAAGGATTACCGTATAAAATATATGTAATATAGTATATTTATAAATTGAAAAATTATTAAAAAAAATGTAAAATTATATAGAATAATATATAAATATGGGAGATGTAATTATAAAAAATACAATTTTTATGAAAAATTACGCAAAAGTTTACATATTTTGCAATAAAAAGATTGAAAAACAGCTTAAAATGAGGTATAATAAAGATTGAGAACATAAAATATGGGAGGAATTACTATGAAAAAAAGTTTGATAAGTAAAATTTTAGCTTCAATGCTTGTAATAACACTTACAAGTGCTAATTTTTTGCTATTAGGAATGTATGCATCAAAAACATATGCAATATCTGATGTGTTATCAGCACAATCTCAAAAAACAAGCAATGAAAATGTTGAATTTGATGTATATTTCAAAAATTCAAAAGGAGAAAATACTCATACTATTACTAAAGATATTAATGACCAAGACAATAAAATGTTTATTTGGTTAAAAGTACAAAAAGGGTATATAAAAAATGCACAAATTAAATTAATGGCAGAAGAAGGCTTATCAAATGTAAGATTTACAAATACAAATAAACCTTCTGAATTAATAAAAGGAATAGATGAAAATAACAATATAGTTGAGTTAAAACAAATAGACAGAAATTCAGAAGTTGTTATTGAAATACCAATAGAATTTAATAAAGAAGATAAATATGATGTACTTAACTTAGCAAAAGAGAATATTGCTAAGTTATCAGCAATATTTGTTAGTGATAATGGAAAAGAAAGAAATATTACAGGCTCTGTAAAAACGAAAGTAGAAATTGATGCAGAAGCAAATGCAGACATAGAACAAAAAGTTGCAACAGTTATTCCATATACATTACAAAATTCAAAAGGATTAGTAGTACAAACAATAATTAGCACTGGATTAGAAAATAACAACTTACCAGTACAAGAAACTAATTTAACAGTAAAAGTTCCTGAAATAAATGGAGTAAAGCCAAAACGTGTTAATGTAACAGCTAACTCAACAATGGCAACCAATGGACAAGATGGAATAAACTTTGGAAAAGAAAATTGGAATTATGATGAAGAAAAAAGTGAAATAAATATAATTGTAAAAAATGAAAAAGATTCAAACAATATAGTATCATGGAAAAAGAATTGTAAAGATGAATATGTTGTAACATATATATTTGAAGAAGAAATAGACACACCATTTTCAATATCACAAAATGCAAAAGTAACAATAACAACATATAATAATGAAATAGCTAAAAATGAAATTTTACAACAAATACAAATAGAAGATAGTATTGGACAAATTGTATATAACAGTATAAATTCTATTACAAACAAATTAAGTAAAGGAAATTTATACTCAAAATCTGAAAGAGACAATAAATATAAAGTAGCACAAAATATTGATATAGCAAATAATGAATTAGTAGATGAAATAGTAATTAAAAATATACAAGATAAATTTGTTGATGAAAATGGAAAAGAATACGTAACATCAATAAAAGATACAAATTATACATATTATCAAAAAACAACTATTTCAAAAAAGAATTTTGAAAATGTATTAGGAGCAGAAGGAAAAATAATTATTAAAGATACATTAAATAATAAATTAGTAGAATTTAATAAAGATACAGCAGTAGATGAAGAAGGAAAGTTTGTATTTAATTATGAAGACATAAATGTAAGTGAAATTACAGTAACTCTATCAAAGCCAATATCAGAAGGAAGAATAATACTAAATCATGAAAAAACTTTAAAAGGTAACATTCCATATTCTAGAGCACAAATAGAAAAATTTAGAAACATAAAGGTAGAGTCAAATGGAATTTCTACTATAAATAATATTGAAATATCAAAAAATAATGATAGTTCTAATATGAAATTAGTAGAGCCACAAACAAGAATAGAAGCAAGTGCAAGCACAAACAATTTATCAACAGTTATTGAAAATGAAAATGTTGAAATGAGAGTTGTATTAAAAACAAATGATATAGACTGTGACTTATACAAAAATCCAATAATAGAAATAGTACTTCCAAATTATATTGAAGATATAAAATTAAATGCCATAAACTTATTATTTAGCGAAGAATTAGAAATAGCAGATTATAAAATAACTAGAAACAGCAACGAAGAAGTAGTAATAACAATAATGTTAAAAGGTGAAGAAACAACATATAGTACAGATTCATTTACAAAAGGTGCTAATATCATAGTAGATGCAAACATAAAACTAAAAGAATTAACACCAACACTAAAACAAAATGCAAAAATATATGTAACAAATCAAAATGTAACAACATATGAAAATGAAGAAAAGTCTAAAGGTTATACACAAGTAGAACTAAATTCAGTAGCACCAGTAGGAGTTGTTACAACAAATACAGTTTCTTCTTATAATAATGCAAAAGATGTTGTAACATCAATAAGTGGAAAAGAAGCAGTAGGAAAGTTAGATTTAGCTTCAAATGCACAAACAGCATTAATATCAATGAATATAATAAATAACAATGAAAAACCAATAGAAAACATAAGTATATTAGGAAGAGTACCATTTGAAGGAAATAAAGATGTACTAACAAACAAAGATTTAGAAACAACATTAAATGCACAAATTAAAAGCAATATTATATCTGCAGGAATTGATTCTTCAAAAGTAGAGGTATATTATAGCCAAAATGCACAAGCAACAAAAGATTTACAAGATGCAAATAATGGATGGACTAAAAGCTTAGATGTAAATTTAGTAAAATCATACTTAATAGTAATAAAAGATTATAAAATGGAAACAGGAGAAATTATAGGATTTGGTTATAACATAGGTATACCAGAAAACCTAAATTATAATAAAACATTAGCATCAAACTATGCTGTATATTATAATGAACAACAAGAAGAAACTGTAAATAAACCTGTTCAAGTTGCTGGTGCAACTCCAGTAACATTAACAACAGGAGAAGGAATAGAAGTTGAGACAAACCTTAGTGCGAATATACAAGGAGATATAAAAGAAGGAGAAAGAATAAAATATACATTAAGCATAAAAAATATAGGAAATAAAGATGCAAATAATATAACAGTAAAAGTACCAATACCAGAAGGAACAATATATACAAGATATATGACATCTGAAGAATATGAAGAAGAATATCAAGAATATGTAGAATCAGGTTATGTAGATTTTCATGATATAACAGAATATGTTAAAACAATAGATACTATAAAACCAAATGAAACTCTAAATGTTGAATTTGATTTAAAAGTTAAATCAATGTTAGATACACCAATAGAGCAATTTGTTGAAACATATGCTATAGTAGAAGCACCAAAATTACAAAATAGCATTCATACTAATACAGTAAAATCTAAAATTGTTGAAGGGTATATAACAGCAGAGATGAAAACATTCCCAACTGAAGCAAATGGATTGTTAAAAGAAAATGATACAATAACATATACAGTAGAATTAAAAAATGTGAGCCAAAAAGATAGAACTAATGTAAAAGTTCAAATGAAAGTACCAGATGGAACAACATATAAAAATGCATATGGTTCAGGGTTTGGTAATAATAAAATAGATGAACTTCAATATGACAAAAATACAAGAGTTGTAACATATACTATACAAAAAATAGAAGGGCAAGAACCATTTAATGTTAAATTAGAGGTTATTGCAGATAAATTAGAAGATGGTACATACGAAAGAACATTCAAAAATCAAGCAACTGTAACTTGTGCAGAAACAACTAAAATAGTAACTACAAATGAAGTACATAATGAAATAAAGCTTGCAGTATTAAATGTAACATTTAGTAATAATAAAGGTGAAGCACAAATAACAGATAATGACCAAATTGAATATTATATAAGAATAGATAACAAAACAAGTGGTTTAGCAAAAAATGTAGAAATAATAGATTATATGCCAGAAGAATTTGTATACCAAGGAGCAACCATTTCAATAGATGATGGAATTACATCATCTAAAAGTTCATCAGGAAGAAAAGCAACACTTAAATTAGATATACCAGAAGGTAAAACTGCGAAAATAACACTTAAAATGGATATAAAATCATTAACAGAAGCACAAATAAAAGAAGTAGAAAATAAAATAGAAGTTAAGTGTACAGGAATTGGATATTCTAGACAACATACAACAAAGCACGTAATAAAAGCAACATCAAATATAGTTAATAATTCAGGAGATAATCAAACAACCAATAATAATAAATATAATATTTCTGGTACAGCATGGATTGATGATAATAAAAATGGTAGAAAAGATGAACAAGAAGATATTATTCCAGGAATGGAAGTAATACTAATGAATGCAGACAGCGGAAAAATAGTAAAAGATGAATCTGGAAATACATTAAAAAAAGTAACTAACGAAAAAGGAAGTTATACATTTGAAAACTTAGAAAAAGGAAGTTATATAGTAGTATTCTTATATGATGTAGCAGAATTTGATGTAACAACATATAAAAAAGAAGGATTAAATGAAGCAGAAAATTCAAATGCAGTAACGATGACATTAAATATAGATGGAACAAATAGAATAACAGCAATTTCAGACAAATTATCATTATATAGTTCAAATATCTACAATATAAATATAGGTTTATATGTAAATCAAAAATTTGACTTAAGATTAGACAAAACAATAACTAAAATAAGTGAAACATCGTCAAAAGAAACAAAAGAACATACATACAATAACCTAAAAGTTGCAAAATTAGACTTAAAATCAAAAACAGTAAAAAATACAACAGTAGTTATTGAATATAAAATAAAAGTAACAAATGAAGGTGCAGTTGAAGGATATGCTAAAAAAATAGTAGATTATATACCACAGGATATGAAATTTAATGCAGAATTAAATAAAGATTGGTATGTTGGAGAAGATGGAAATATATATTCTACTGCTTTAGCCAATACAATTTTAGAACCAGGTCAAAGTCAAGAACTAACACTATTATTAACAAAAACAATGACAGAAAATAACACAGGTATAGTTAATAATAATGCAGAAATATATGAAAGTTACAATGATTTTGGAATAAAAGATTACGATTCAACAGCTGGAAATAATGTTCAAGATGAAGATGACCAAAGTTATGCAGATGCAGTACTAGGAATAAAAACTGGTGAAGTATATGTATATACTTTAATAACATTAATTACAATATGTATATTTGGATTAGGAATATACTATATTAATAAGAAAGTTTTACGAAAGATACAATAAAGAAAGGAGGGAAAAATATGAATAAAAAAATAAGCATAGGAATAATAACATTTTTTATAATAATGCTAATGACATCTGTTGTACATGCTGCACCACCTGAAGAATTTGATTTCGTACATGATGGAGGATTATTTGCAACAATTCAAATAGATGGATGTTGGATTATGTGTATAGAAAAAGGTGGCTCATTAAAAACCACAACATATACAGGTTCACCATATGAAAAGGGATATTCGGTTCAAGTGTGTCCTAATAGTTCTAGTACAACAGCACCAACAACATGGTCAGGTATAAAATATCAATCTCACTTTGTAAAAGCGAGTGAAATACCAATAACAGAACACCAAGATGCTAGATATGCACTTATCCACGCTCCTAGTATTGATACAGCACAAACTATACTATGGACACTAGCAATAAATGGAGGAAGAGATTTTTACTATGATTCTGCGCTTAAAGAAGAAGCAGTAGCTTATGGAGAATTTTATAATAAAGTTCAAGCAGCAGGTGGATATAAACCAAAAGATACAACAGATTATAGTAAAGTAAAAGTATATGGAGATTATAATACTAAAATATATACAGCAGGACCATATTCAATAGATTATTTAGACGATAATGTAAGAGATTATGAAGTAAGATTTGGAGAAATAATTGATTTACAAGTAAAAAATGAAAAAGATGAAAGATTAAATGTAGTTAAAATAGTAGATAAATTTGGAAATGATATTGCCTCAAGACCTAACTATCATTATCCACATAAAGACGAAGAATTTTATGTTCAATTTAAATCAAATAATGCAGATGGAACTAAGGCAGGAGATACTATTACATTAGATGTTGAATTCAACTATTTAAAAGAATGTACAGGAACATTAATTAAATATGAAGGAGAATTAAGAGCATGGCAATGGAAAATAACAAATCCAACACATGGTATTACTAAAAATTGTGGTGGACCTAGTGCTGGAGAAATTACATGTAGCCATAACAAAACAAGTTCACATACATATAATGATACTTGTAGAGATACAAAATATGAATTAGATTATCCTGAACCAGGACATGCACAAGATTTAGTTGCATATGCACGAGATGGGCAAGAAATTTGGGAAAGAGTTAAATTAAAAATGGTATATACTGTACCACCAACACCACCAGAAACACCACCAGAAACACCACCAGGATTAAAAATTACAATGAATTTATCTGGATATGTATTTTTAGATAAAGATAGTGGAAAGATTAACCAAGGTAATAATTTGTTAGATGCAGGTGAATTATTACAAGGAGTAAAAGTTACATTATATGAGGCTACAGGAAGTGTCGTATCACAAGGAGTAACACATCAGCATTCAGGAGATTCATCAAGATATGGAGGATGTTTTACAGTACCAATTTACCATACACATACAGATGAATGTTATAATGCTCCATCGCATACGCATACAGGTGATTCTTTACATGGAGGAGGCTGTTATACAATGCCTGTTTACCATACTCATAGTGATGAATGTTTATTTACATGTGGTCAACAGGATAATCCAGCACATTCACATAGTTTTTCGTGTTATGATTTAAGGAATTATAGGTTAATATGTAATATACCAAATCACACACATAATGAAAGTTGTTATGATTTAAGCTCAGTAACTGGAACATTAATATGTAGACAACCAGAAAACCATGAACATACTGATGATTGTAAAAATTCAGATGGTAATTATGTATGTGGAAAGGAAGAATTCCATCATCATAATGCAAGTTGCTATACGCAACACATACACTGTAATAAAACAACAGGAACTATTGAATATTATAGATTAAACTGTACTCAAAGTACAGCAAGAACCTTAAGATGTGGAAAAACAGGAAGTGATATAGACTGTTGGGGAATTAATCCAAGTATAAGTTGTAGTATGCAAAATTCTGGCTCTCTAACAACTGCTTTACAAAATCCAGTTATAACAGGATCAAATGGATACTATGAATTTAAAGGCATTGATGCAATGAAAAAATACTATGTAACTTTTGAATATAATGGAATGTTATATACTAATGTTACCCCAGTAACACCAAATGGAACAAGTGAAGATGTAAATAGAACTAATCAATCAAAGGCATCTGAAAGTGGGCAAGGAAACAGTAATAATAGACCTAACTTTAACAATGTATTCCAAGAAATAGGTTCATATCCAACAAACTATAATAGTCCAAGCAAAGGAACATGGAATGAGGTATTCCCACAAGATGAAGTAAAAAATGAAGTAATAGCAGCAATTGCAGGAACATCACCTTCTAATAATAAAGAATATTTTGCAAAAGACTGTGTAATCACTTCATACACACAATCACAATATCCTTTAACTAATAAATTTTCAATAGATGATAAGGATCATTGGGTTCCATGGGATCCAGGTGTTGAATATCCAGGAATATATAAACCAGGGGGAAAAGCAGATCAATTATATGTTAATTTAGGTATTAAATGTAGACCAACATTTGATTTAGCATTATATAAAGATGTATATAAGGCAGAAGTAAAATTAAATGGAAAAACTGAAACTTATACTTATGATTCTAGAAAAGCAAGTGTTAATGATGTATTTGGATTTGGAGTAAGAGAAGAAGACTACTTAACAAATATTCGTGGAGCTTACTTAAGTGGAGGTAATTATACATTTAGTAAAGCAAGACAACGCTATGAAGATGGCTCAACAAATAAAGAAACAGATAGTTACGATTTACTTGTAAGATCAGAAGAAGCAGCAAATGCAAATTCAGGCAAATATAGTGGAGATATAAATGGAAAAGTTCCAGATAATTTCCAAGTAAAAGATAATACAGAGCTAACTGGAGAAGATAGATTAAAAATATATGTTACATACAAAATAAGAGTTAAAAACCAATCATCTGTAACAGGAGGAGTAACAGAAATTGTAGACTATTACGACAAAAACTATGTATTTACAGATGCATACGTTGGAGATGATGATGGAAATAAAATAGGAGATGTAACGTCTTCTACAAATAGCATGTATGGTGGTCGTGGAAGTAATGAATACAAAAACGATACAAAATATAAAACAATATATCTAAAACCTAATAATATTGCATATTTAAATAATAATGACCAACAATACATTTATATAACATTACAATTACTTGGAGAAAATGAAAATGATGCAGGAACATTATTAACAAATAGATTAATAAATACTAAAAATGGACAGTTAGATACTTTAAATCTAGTTGAAATTAATGGATATAATACAAGTGCAAATAATGAAGTTGGAAGAGGTGTAATAGATAAAGACTCTACACCAGGAAACTTTGATTTAAGAGGTATATCATCATATGTAGATAGTGAAGTAGAAAGAGTAACACCATATGAAGATGATACAAATAGAGCACCTGCATATGTATATAAACTAATGGATTCAAGAACAATGGAAGGAATTGTATTTGAAGATAATACAGGAAAAGATGAAAAAGTATATTCTGGACAAACAAGGGCTGGAAATGGTGAAATGGATGCACCATCAACAGATACAAGAATTAAAGATGTAACAGTACAATTAATAGAAATCAAAAATGGTAAAATGTATATCCGTTCAGAAACAAAAACAAATGCAGATGGATGGTATGGATTTACAGGATTTGTACCAGGAGACTATACTATAAGATACATATATGGACATGATAATGATACAGCAATGAACACATCTTCATATTTTGCTGATGGAACTTATAAAGGCTCAAATATAAAATCTTATAATGGTCAAGATTTCCAATCAACACATTATGGATATGATATAAATTCTGAGTATCAATATGAATTTAATTCTTCAGAACAATTAACTAATACAGGTGTTAATGGAATGACATATTGGACTAGAACAAATGGAATTCAAAATGTACCACAGTTTAATGAAAATGGTGGTAGTGCTAAGATATATTGGTATGCAGAAAAAGAAGCAGATACTAAATCAGATGCATACGATAATCATGCAAGAAGAAATGAAGTAATTAAATATTCAACAGATGATATTACAAGAGCTGATGATACAACTACAAGAACAGGAGACAATGTATCAATAGTAAATCATAAAGCAGAAGTATTTAATTCTTATGAAGATGCTAATTATTATGGAGAAAATTACTATAATTACTTCCCAACAATGAATGATAATTTACACAAATCATTAGCAGAGGAATTAAAAGATAAAACTTATAGATATGCATATACACCACAGATGTCTATAGAAGTAGAAAAAGCAACAACTACAAAACCAGTATATCAAGGTGGTAACTATCCACATCAAATTAAAAATGTTGACTTTGGAATTGTAGAAAGACCAAAATCAGAATTAACAATAGATCAAGATGTAGATGGATTAAAAATTGTATTAGCAAATGGTTCTACATTAATAGATACTAAAAAAGGTGCAAGTAGTAATGTTAGAATGATACCAATTTCAGGAGGAAAATTAACTATATATGATAAAGGTGAGGATTACACAATAAACATTGATGATGAACTATTAAGTGGTGCAACTCTACAAGTAACATATAATATTACACTAACAAATAATAGTGAAATAGATATAGCTGGAAATTCAAACTTAGATACAATAACAAATGGAACAATAGTTGCTAAAAATATTATAAATTATGTTCCAAATAATCTAACATTTGAAGCAAGTGATAATGATGGACTAAATGGACAATATTGGAAAGTAACTTCTGTAAATAATATACAACAAAATAATAATGCAACATTAGTAAATAGTAGAAATGTAGAAAACAAAATTGATTTAAGTACACAAACAACAACACTTATGGCAACAGACGATAACCCATTAGTAAAAAGATGGTTAGATCCTGCAAGCTATAATCCTAATAATGGATCAAGTAATGCATATTTGAATGAAGAAGTAACAAATTCTAATAGATCACAAGTAACAGCACAATTAACATTAAAGAAATTAATATCAACAGAAAGTTCTGGAGATGATAAAGAATTCTATAATATAACAGAAATTGTTGAATATAACAATGGAGTTGGAAGATATGACCATGGAGCAATACCAGGAAACCAAAATCCAGACTTAAGTAAAGCTGTAAGAAGTGATCCAGCAGAAGGTTCAGATGAAGCATATAAAGAAAGATTTGTAGCATTCAATTTTGAACATGATACATCAGGCGGAGAAGATGGAAGAATAAATATTACACCTCCAACAGGAGAATTCCATATTTACTATCTACTAATTGCAGCATCAATAATTATGTTAGTAGGAGGAATTATACTAATAAAGAAAAAAGTATTAGATAAATAATCTAAACTACTAAAAAAGAGGCTTTAAAAAGTCTCTTTTTTGTTTATGTAGGGGCTACCTAAGGCAGCCCGCCCTATAGAGGAACACCCAAAAAATGTAATTATTCAATCTTCATTATTCACTATTCAATATTCATTGTGACTGTCAAGTCGCACTAAGTTTCCGCTCCCAGGAAGCAAATATATAAAAATATTATGAACAGTCGCCATTCCCCAATGAAATTGTAAAAAATACTAACGTATTTTAACAATTTCTATTGGTCACGCATGGCTCCTCATCGTTCTATAATATTTTTATATATTTCTCCCTTCACGCTAATTATGCTTATATATGTATAAAATAACAAAATAAAAAAAGTATTAGAGGCAGCTAATACTTTTTTATTACAGCCGAAAATTGATATCTTTATAAGGCTGCCAATCTTCTGGAAAATTCTTTTTCGCAATTTCAAATAAAAGTGGCGTAAATGGTTTCCAAACATTTGCTATATTTTGTCTATTATACAATGGATAGCACTCATGGGGTGCAACAGCAATTATTAAACGACCAAACATTGGACGTTCATTATATTTTAAATCACATCCGCGTTCAATCGACCAGAACACACAAGGACCTTCTGCCGTATCTGTATGGAGAATATCAAATAATGGCCTATTGGCATTCTTTGGACGAATATATAATGCTTCATTAGGAGTACACATTATATGATTCAAATCCAAAGAAAGATATCCATCTTTCTTTATAAATGACTTAAGGGAAGTTCTAACATAATCAATGGAATATTTCCCAGATTCTAAAGCCTGTTGCATCCTTTTTGTATCATTGTCAAAATCCAATGGAGAATTCTCGCATGCAGACCATTGACAGCAATCTCCCATGCAAGCTTTGCAAGCACTGCAATTGGTGAATTCACCATGCAGTATTTCTGGTTTTGTTAACATACTACTATACCTCCTAGGTATGTGTCTTAGGAGTTTATCTGCCTATAAAAACCTAAATTCAAAGTTACATAAATATTATACCATGAATTTACATAATTTACAAATATTAAAAATCTTACTTAAACCATTGAAAAATATGTCGAATTAATATAAAATATGTATACTATAAAAAAATAAACAAAAAGAATGAAAGAACATATCACATAGAGTAGAAAACTTTTTTAAATGCAATACTAAATGTGACAAATAATTCAAAAGATTAAGCTTAAAATATGAGCATATTTAAAAAAGTAAGAGGTGGTAAAAGGATGTTTCAAAATATACAAGGACAAGCTTACGAAAAACAGGATGAGAGAAAAGTAGAATTTGATAAAACAACAATTTTAAAATCAATTATAAAAAATACATTTTCATTACAAAAAATATTAGTATATATTATATGTTTTATGTTATCAACAATAGAATGCACAAGTGGTGTAGCACCATTTGCAATAGCAATACTAGCGGCAAGCTATTCAAACCAAATACCAACATTAATAATATATATTTTAACAATATTAGGAACAGCGATTGGCTTAGGAAAAGAACAAACATTAACATATGTGTTAACATCTTTATTATTTATTGTGTCAACTTTAATTATTAGACCAAAAGTTAAAGAAGAATTTAATAACGAAAAATTAAGCTTAGGAAAACATGTATTAATTTGTGTCTTAATAGTACAACTTGGGAAATTAATATTTGGAAGCTTTATGATATATGATTTATTACAAAGTATATTAATATCAATAGCTTCATACATATTCTATAAAATATTCACAAATTCTTTAATAGTAATAAATGAATTCAAAATAAAAAAAGCATTTGCAATAGAAGAAATAATTGGAGCAAGTATTATGCTTGCAATTTGTGCATGTTCACTAAGAGGATTTGCTATATTTGGGTTTGAATTAAAAAATATATTAAGTATATTAATAGTATTAGTACTAGGATGGAAAAATGGAATACTACTAGGAGCAACATCAGGAATAACAATAGGAACTACAATTGGAATAATAAATGGAAGTGAGCCAGTTGTAATTGCATCATATGCATTATCTGGTTTGTTAGCTGGAATATTTTCTAAATTTGGAAGAATAGGAGTAATTATAGGATTCGCATTAGGAAATGCAATTCTTGCATATTTAAATAGTGGAAATATAGAGCCAATAATATACTATAGAGAAATGCTTATAGCATCACTTGCATTATTGTTAGTTCCTCAAAATATTCAAATAAATATAGAAGATTTATTTGGAAAAACGAGGTTATTAAGAGAAGGATCAAAAGGAAATATAGAAGAAAATAAGCAAACAATATTTAAACTAAATAATGTATCTGAAACTTTGCAAGATATGGCAGATACATATAAAGAAGTAGCAGCTACAACAATTGAAATGGACGAAACATTAAAAGAAAAGAATAAAAATTTATTTATAGCAGAATTTGAAAATGTTGTCGATGAATTAAAAGATAATATTATATATGAAGATTTATCAGAAAACGGAAAAATATTATCAGATATATTTTCTGAACTAATAGAAAATCAGAAAATAACAAGAACTTCACTACTTGAAATATTTGCGAAAAACAATAATTATATAGTAGGATTTGATTCAATAGATGTAAGTATAAAACTAGAACAAGATATTAATAATGCAATTCAATTATTAAACGAAACATATAAAATAAGTAAAGTAAATTTTGTATGGAATCAAAAAATAAAAGAAAATAAAAAGCAAATGGGAGAACAATTAGATGGAGTATCAAAAGTTATAACAAGTATAGCCAAAGATATAGAACAACAAGAAAACCAAGATAAATTTTATCTAAGTAAAAAAGAAGAAGTTATTAATATATGTAAGCAAAAGCAAATTGATTTAAAAGATATAAAAATAAAACAAGAAAGTTCAGGAAGATATATTATAACTACATATTTAGATACATGTAAGCAAGATGAAATTGAAAAATGTAAGTTAGAAACATTATCAAAAATATTAACAAAAGTATTTAAGGAAAAAATAGTATTAAATAAAACAAAATGTGCCTTTAAAGAGGATACAGATTTATGTATAAATACATTTATATCTAAGGATAAATATATTATGCAAATTGGAATTTCAAAAGCTACAAAGGAAAATGAAATAGTATCAGGAGATACATATCTTAATGTAAAACTAGAAGATGGAAAATATTTATTAGCTATAAGTGATGGAATGGGTTCAGGGGCAAATGCTAGAAAAGAAAGCCAGATAGCTATAAAAATGTTACAAAGACTTTTAACAAATGGATTCGATAAGGATACTTCAATAGAATTAATAAATTCCACATTATCAACAACTACTAAAGAAGACTCGTTTGCAACCTTAGATATAGCTATAATAGATTTATATGCAGGAAACATAGAATTTGTAAAAAATGCAGCATGTCCAACATATATAAAGAATAATAACAAAGTGCAAATAGTAAAATCTGTATCACTTCCAGCTGGAATTTTAGATAATATTAATTTAGTTGTATATGATAAAGATATAGAAGAAAACGATATAATGCTTATGTGTTCAGATGGAATTATGGAATCAAACGATGAATACAAAGATAAAGAACTATGGGTAAAAGATATATTAGAAGAACTAATAACAGATAATGTACAAAAAATATCTGATATAATCAAGAAAGAGGCAATAGATAATTATTATGGTATGCCAAAAGATGATATGACTATAATTACTGCAAAATTTACAAAAGCAAAATAAATTATGCGACCATCAGGTCGCACTAAGTTTCTGCTCCCAGGAAGCAAATATATAAAAATATTATGAACAGTCGCCATTCCCCAATGGAACTGTAGAAAATACTAACGTATTTTAACAGTTCTCATCGGTCACCCACGCATGGCTCCTCATCGTTCTATAATATTTTTATACATTTCTTCCTTTGCGCTAATTGCCTCCAATACGTGTAGGGGCTGCCTTAGGCAGTCCGCGCTATAGAGGAATACCCAAGAATGTAATTATTTATTCTTCAAATCCTTTAGATATTAAAGCATCTTCAAACTCATTAGTTCTAAGCAAAATAGAAATTAATAAAGGTCTAAAAATAACAATCATATTAAAAATATTTATTTTAAAACCTTTAGCCTTTAAACAATCAAGTTTTTGGTTAAACTCATCTAATAGACTTGGTAAAACACTAATTCCAATAGAAATAATAAGAGAAACTTTAGATACATCTATTCTAAATATTTTTAAAGGAAAAAGTAGTTTTTCTAATGCATTTGCAATTTCGCTAATAGTAACCATTTTTATGAAAGTGAAAGTTAAACTATATGCAACAATTAATCTAATAAGAATAAACAAACCATATTCTAAATTTGATGTAAAAAAATTTATTAAACCAGTTATAAATAAAAAAGGAGTTAAGACTAGCAATTGCTTTAAAAAATCAAAAATATTTAATTTAAATATTAACATAATTGAAATGTTTAATATCAATAAACAAAATAACATAACAAAATTATTTATATAAAAAATTAATATTAAATAAGAAATAAATAATATTAACTTTATTAAATCTTTCATAGAACCTCCATTAAGAATTAAAATTTTTACAAATTTCTTGGGCTAGTTCAGAAATTGTATAATCTTTCAATTGTATATTTAACCCATTTTCCTTCAATAATAAAGTCAACTTAATAATATCAGGAATATTTATATCCAAGCTTTTTAACAAATCTAAATTATTAAATAAATCTTCTTTCCTAATAATACTAGCTATTTGTCTATCGTTCATTACGACAATGCGATTTGAAAGTAAAATTTCATTAATGTTATTTGTAATAAAAATAATAGTTTTTCCATTTTTATGTAAGTTCTTAATAATGTCATAAATTTTTTCTTTTCCATTAGAATCTATCATTGTAGTAGGTTCATCCAATATTAAATATTTAGTAGAAGTAGCAATAGCACCAGCTAAATTAACTCTTTGCTTTTGACCTAGAGAAAGTTTATAGGTATCATAATTTTCATAATCTTTCATATCAACCATTTCTAAACTATTTTTTATTCTTTCTTCTTTATTTTCTAATTGTAAATTTTTTAAGGCAAACTCAATATCATCATGTACATTATTAAATAGAATTTGATTATCTGGATTTTGGAAAACAATACCTATATTGGTTCGTATTTGTTTAAAATTATTCTTATTATGGACATCTAAATCATCTATTAAAACATTACCAGAAGTAGGTTTTAAAATACCGGCGATAATTCTAGCAAGAGTAGATTTTCCAGTACCATTTTTACCTATTATACTTATTACTTCTCCATCATTAACAAAAAAGTTAATATTAGATAAAACTTCTTTTCCATTTTTATATTTAAAACTTATATTTTTTAATTCAATCATACTTAATCTCATTCCTCTTCCAAGGCACAAATTGGTTAGAAAAGAATTAAATTTTGGCAAGGAAAATGAATTTAAAATTTATGAAGCGTACTAATTGTACGTTGATTAAATTTTAAATGAAATTTGACACTGCCAAAATTGTAATGATTTTTCAACCTTTATCCTCTTTGAAATTTGAAATATGTTTTATAACATCACCATATATATAAAAGCTTCCTACAATAAAATTTACAAAATTAGAGTTATTTTGTAAAACAAAATTAATAGCATTTTTTAAATCCATAACATGTATATTTTTTGCATGATATTGTTTTGCTATATTACATAAAACTTTACCATCAACAAATCCTTTTTCTTTATTGCCAGAAGTAAAAATAAACATAGAATCTTCATCATTTGCAAGTAAAGAAATAATTTTTTTATAATCTTTCTTTTCTAAAATAGAAACAATATAACATTTTTTCTTATTAGCATAGTACATATTTATAGAATTTTTGAAATTCAAAATAGCATTCTCATTATGAGCACCATCAAATATAACTAGTGGTTTTTTTACTAATGTTTCAAACCTTGCTTTATGTATAACACTGCTAAGTCCAGAACGTAAACTATCTTCAGATATTTTATAACCTAAATCTCTTAAAATAAGAATAGCCTCTATACAAAGACAAGCATTTGGTACTTGTATACTACCTTTTAAATTAACTGCAATATGACTAAAATTATTATAATCAAAATATTGATATATCTCATCATAAGAATAATTGCTTATACTAGATTGATTAATTAAATGTAGAGTGCTATTAGTTTCTTTGCATTTATTAATGAAAACTAAATCAACTAAATCTGAATTGCTAAAAAATAATGTATGAGAACCTTTTTTTATAATACCAGCTTTTTGATATGCAATATCATAAAGTGTATTACCTAAAATTTGCATATGATCATATCCAATAGAAGAGATAAGGCAAATTAATGGTTTACTTATAATATTAGTACAATCGAATAATCCGCCTAATCCAGTTTCTAAAACAACAAAATCAACATTATTTCTATAAAAGTACAATAAAGCAATAGTAGTTTCTAATTCAAATAAGGTAACTTTAGTGTCATGTGTACTATTATAATAATCAACTTTTGGACTAAGTTCTTCAATTAAATTAGAAAGTTCAATAGAGGAAATGTTAGCATTATTTATACTAATTCTTTCATTATAAGAAATTAAATGTGGAGATATAAATTTTCCAACTTTATAACCTTCACAAACTAATATATTATTTAACATTTCTACACAACTACCCTTACCATTAGTACCAGCAATATGAATAAATTTCATTTCTTTTTCGAAGTTAGAATATTCATTCATAAAGTATTCCATAGCTTGTAAAGAAGGGTTTTTTGTTTCATTTGAAAAACTATTTAAATAATTATTAATATCTATCATTTAATTCACTCTTTCTAGATTTACTGAAATATTTTTTATTACTTACTTGATTAAATATATATTAGTATCAAATAAAGTACTTTAGGAATCCAACAAATACTTATTTGCAACAGGTTTTATAAATTTATTTAATGAAAATACAGTAATAATTTGAATTGGTAGCATAATAACTTGTGTAGTAACACGAGTAGCAACAATAGCAAAATAAGCTTTTCCATATAACATATTAAGCCAAAAAGAAGTAATAAAAATATTAACAACACCAAGTACTAAAACACTACTAATAATTAATCTAATTAAAAAATTAAAATTGCTAAATTCCTTATCAGACTTATTATACAAAAGTAAACCATAAATTAAACCTCTAATACCAGCACTTACAGTAAATCCAGGAAAATAACTTCCAAAAGGAAACAAAATTGCACCTATTAAGTCTCCTAATACAGCAATTAATGTACTGTATTTGGGCCCAAGTAAAATAGCACAAATCATTATTGGAATAAAGTCTAAGCTTATAACTAAAAATTGTGTTTCAATAGAAACAAATCTTGATAAAATAATTACCAAAGCTAAAAGCATAGCAGATAAAATAATTTTCTTACTTTTTTTCATAAAAAAAGCTCCTTTCTTTTATCCACTATAAAGAAAGGAGCTTTGAATCTCCTAAAAATCTTTAATAGCGGAATGCGAACATTAATAAGCAATTTACATTTTGCCCTAATAGCAACTTCCTGTCTATTAGGTCTTAACTATTAATGTCCTACTCTATATTTTTATAAAAATATTATAATACAAAAAAGAACGAAATTCAACATATTTTTAAACAAGTACTGTCAATATTAACTAATTAGCGCGAAGGAAGTAAATATATAAATATTTTGAACATAAAGAGCCATGCGTGGGTGACCGATGAGAACTGTTAAAATACGTGAGTATTTTTTACAGTTCCATTGGGGAATGGCGATTGACGAGAAAAAATATTTATATATTTACTCCCTGGGAGCGGTATATTATTATACATATTTATTTTTTAATAAAAGCTTTTATTTTATAAAAAAATGTGGTATATTAAGTAAAAATATATTGGAGGGAAAGCATGAAAAAAGGAAGAAGATATGATGATGAACCAAAGCTAAATGTAAAAAAAGTTATAGCAGTAATAGTTGCCATTATTGTTATAATAATGTTTATAATAGCAATTAATAAACTATTAGATTCAAACAATACAAATGAAATAATATCGGTTAAAAGTTATTATCCAGTATATACAAATGAAAAGTGGGGAGTAATTAATTCAAATGGTGAAATTGTAATAGAGCCTACAATGGATGAAATGATTGTTATTCCAGATAATAAAACAGATTTATTTATATGTAACTATGATATAAATTATGAAAATAATACATATAAAACAAAAGTAATAAACTCTAAAAATGAGGAAAAGTTTAATGAATATGATTTAGTAGAAGCAATAGGAAATGTAGATAAAAGTAGTAATACTACTTGGTATGAGGAAAAAATATTAAAAGTTAAAAAAGATAATAAATACGGGCTTATTGACTATCAGGGAAAAATTATATTAGATACAATATATGACCAAATATATGCATTAGAGGGAATTAAAAATAGCATAATTATAGTAAAGGAAAATAAATTAGGTCTATGTGATAACACAGGTTCAATTATTATAGAACCTGTATATGAAAAAATACTACCAATAGGAAATGATAATAAAAATGGTTATGTTGTAGTTAATAAAGAAAACAAATATGGAGTAATAGACACTTTAAAAAAAGAAGTATTAGAAGTAATATATGATAAAGTAGAAAATATTGCGCAAAATGGATATTATGTTGTAACACAAGATGGAACAAATAAGATTATCAATAAAGATAAAAGTACGCATTTAGAAAATAAGTTTGATGAAGTATGTGAAATTAAAGACGAAATTGTAATATACAAAAAAAATAAAAAATATGGAGCTTTAAGGCTTTCAGGAGAAGAAATTATTCAAGCAAAATATGATTACTTAACATTTGCGCTTACAAATTGTTTCATAGCAAAGATAGATGGCAAATATGGTGTTATAAACAATTCTAATGAAGAAAAACTAAAATTCGAATACTCTAATATAGAATATATAAAAGAAGGAGATTTCCTATTAGCATATGAAAATGATGACATATACGCAAATATAATCGATTCAAACTTTGAAAATAAAGAAAAAGGAATAATTTCAGATATAAATACTCAAAAAGGATATATTAAAATAACAAAACAAACAGGAGAGTATATATATTATAATTTTAAATTTGAACAACAAGAAAAGAGCAAAATACTTAAAGAAAATGATATAATATTAACAAAAAATAATAATCTATATGGATATGTAAATCAAGATGGAAAAAATGTTGTGGAATGTATATATAATGATGCTAAAGAACTTAATCAATATGGATATGCTGCCGTAAATAAAGATGGAAAATGGGGAGCAATAGATAAAAATGGAAAAGTAGTATGTGAATGTATATACGATTTAAGTGATAATGTACTTATAGATTTTATTGGAAAATGGCATATAGGTATAGATACAAATTCTGTATACTATACAGATATGTAAAAATGGGAGGCACTATGCAAATAAACTGTGGTACAGACATTATAGAAATAGGCAGAATAGAAGAAGCTATTGAGGAATTAGGCGATAAATTTATTAGTAGAGTATTTACTAAAAAAGAAATAGAATACTGTGAAGGAAAAAATAATGCAAAATATGAACACTATGCAGGACGATTTGCTGCAAAAGAAGCAGCATTTAAGGCAATATCGAAGCTGTTAGAAGATAAATACAGTATTAATTGGAAAAATATAGAAGTCGAAAATGATGAAGATGGTAGACCAAAAATAAATTTTATAGATATTGATATGAGCAAAATTGAGAAAATAGATATAAGTATATCGCATTGTAAACAATATGCAACTGCGAATGTAATAATTGCTTATTAGTATATAATATAACTAAACAAGAAGTAATATTAATATAAAAAACGAGTTCAAACATATTATTAATATAGTATGAAAGGATAACAATATGGAATTATTTGATTCACATTGTCATTTAAATGATGAGAAATTTGATGAAGATAGAGATAATGTAATAAAAAGTATTTATAAAGCAGGAGTATCTAAAATAGTAAATGCAGGATATGACATATCATCATCAAAAAAAGCAATAGATATTGCAAAAAAAAATGAATATATATATTGTACTGTTGGAATATCTCCAAATGATGTACCTAAAAGTATAAAAGAAATAGATGACCAAATTAAAGAAATAAAATCATTACTTAATAATAAAAAAATAGTTGCAATAGGAGAAATAGGATTAGATTATTATTGGAATAAAGAAAATAAAAGTATACAAAAAGATATGTTTATTAAGCAAATAGAACTTGCTAATATATATAATTTACCAATTCAAATTCATACAAGAGAAGCTGTAGATGATACAATAAAAATACTAAGAGAAAACAAAGTTGAAAAAAGTGGAATATTTCATTGCTGCCCATTAAATAGGCAATTGGTTAATGAAGCTTTAAAAATGGGATTCTATATATCATTTGCAGGACCTATAACATTTAAAAATTCAAAAAATGCTGAAGAAATAATAAATATGGTACCACTTGATAAGATTTTAATAGAAACAGATAGTCCATATTTATCTCCAGAACCCAATAGAGGAAAAAGAAATACACCTGAAAATGTAGTATTTAATGCGAGAAAAATAGCAGAAGTTACAAAAAAATCACCCCAAGAAATAGCAAGTATCACATATGAAAATGCGTGTAGAATATTTGGAATACAATAATTAATTTTATTATTATTAATGAAAAAAATATAAGAACAAATAACTTTGCTATTTGTTCTTATATTTTGCTTAGTAGTTTTCAATATTATTAACTAAAAACTGTTTTAGAGATAGATTGTCTTTATTTGAATTATTAAAAGAGTACATACTATAATTTAATCGTTGATAAACTTTATTTGTTTTATTGATTTCATAAAATGAAATTTTTGCTCCAGATGTAGCAAGTAATCTAAAATAATTAGAATTTATGTCTATATCATTAAACGAATATACAAATAAACGATTCATGTTTTCACTTTCAATTTTATTAGAAATTATATCTATATATTTATTTAAATCTCCTTTTATAACCATAACTGCATAACCTTCAGGTGGATTGCAATATAAATAATTATTATTTTCTTCTAAATGAACAACATATGAAAAATATTTTGTTTCTTTTAAAAGAGATTCTTGTGTGTATACAATATAATTTTCATTGTTATGTTTAACATAATAAATATTTCCTTTTAATTCTCCTTCTCCGCCACCATATTTTACTTTTTCTAAAATAACATAATTATCTCCAAATTTTTCATAAAGATAACCTTCTATTCCTACATTTTTATCAATAGGTTTAATATTATTAATTACTACTATTATACTTACAAAAGCTATTAATAATACAAGTATAATTATTACACTTTTTTTCATCAATTTTCTCCTAATAAAATATTCTTTAAGTTAATATATCATATTCTTTATAATGTAGCAAGTGAATGTTTCTGTTTATTGTATATTTTTTATTGCTTCAATTCTAGCCTCAGTACTTGGATGAGTGGAAAATAAAGAACTTTTTTTCTTTTTACCTTTTGCATTTTTCTTAAATGGATCAGAAATAAACATATGTGCAGTAGAAGAACTAGCTGTTCTTAGCTGATTAGAATCTTCTTCTAATTTTTGTAATGCAGAAATTAAACCTTGAGGATTCCTTGTTAATTCTACAGAAGTAGCATCTGCTAAGAATTCTCTACGTCTTGAAACGGCTAATTGCATAAGCTGAGCAACTATTGGAGATAAAACAAGAAATATAAGTCCAATTAGTGCCATAAAGCCACCAACTTTACTATCATCGTCGTCATCTAAATGTCTATATAAAGAACTTCTTGTAAGCCAATCTGCAAGCATTACTATAAAACCAACCATTACAGAAACTACAGCACTAAGTCGTATATCATAATTTTTTATATGACCTAATTCATGTGCAACTACACCTTCTAATTCATAATAATCTAACTTTTCTAGTAGACCAGTAGTAACACATATAACAGAATGTTCAGGGTTTCTTCCTGTTGCAAAAGCATTAGGTTGAGCATCCTCTACAATATATAATTTAGGTTTAGTATCAAGACCTGCACTAATAACTAATGAATCTAATATATTTACAAGTTTTTGATTTTCCTCTTTTGTTGCAGGTCTAGCTCTACAAGAAGCAAGAACTACTTTATCACAATTATAATATGAAACATAAGTAGTAATTATAGAAAATATTAAAGCTATTATTATAGAAAATGACCCTAAGTTAAAAGCAACACATACATAATATACAATTAATGTAAGAAGCAATAAAAAGAAAAAAACTATAATACCTGTTTTTATTTTATTTTTTCGTATATCTTCAAACATATTATCAACTCCATTATTTAAAAATTAGGTTGGAAGATTTCCAACCTAGTAAATTATTTATCAAAATTTACTTTTACATTTTTTCTTGCTTCATCACTTTCAGCTTCAAATAAATCTGCTGGTTTAAAATTAAACATAGAAGCTATAATATTAGATGGTACAACTTGTAATTTTGTATTGTATAATGTTGCAGAATCATTATAAAATTGTCTTGAAAAAGATATTTTATTTTCTGTTGAACGTAATTCTTCTTGTAATTCAGAAAAATTTTGATTTGCTTTTAGTTCTGGATAATTTTCCGAAACTGACATTATAGTTTTTAAAGTACTAGATAATTGTGTATCTAATTCAGCTTTTTCTTTTACAGTTGTTGTATTTGCCCATGCAGTTCTTAATTCAGCAATTTTTGTAAATGTTTCTTCTTCATGTTTCATATAACCTTTTACAGTTTCAACTAAGTTAGGTATTAAATCAAATCTTCTTTGTAGCTGTACGTCAATTTGGCTCCAAGCATTTGTTGTTTTCATTCTAGATTTAACAAGACCATTATATACAGATATTATCCATAAAACTAGAAGTAAGACCACTATTATGATACAAATAATAATTCCCATATTTTCCTCCTTATAAATAACTATAATCATATAATATCACATACATATACTTTATGCAAGAATAGATAAATTATAAATCAAAAAAAATTTTTTTTGGTAATATTTGTTAAATGAGGTGAATATAATTAATATATAAGGTTTTTAGCAATTTTATTAAAGACTTTTTAAAATTTGACTTTAAAAATCTTATAGTATATAATACTAAATAAGTCACAAAGGAGGAAAAAATCCATATGATGAGAAATGAAAAAGCGTCGATATCCGTAAGGAAAATTGCGTTTACAACATTGTTGTTCATCATTATATTCAGTGTGGGAGTACTAGCGACAAATATTAAAATTAATGATGTAAAAATAATATTATCTAACAAATGTGAAATAAATGTTTTAACAACAAAAACAAAAATTTCGGATATTTTAGATGAAAATCATATTATTATTATGCCTGATGAAAATGTTGTTCCAGATGAGGAATCGCATATAGATGAAACAAATACAATTAGAATAACAAAAATGTCAGATTATAAAAATAATATTATAAAACTTGCAGAAGAAAATAGTGAAGTATCTATAGAACAATTGTTATGTAATTACTCACCAATTGTAGAAAAGATTGTTACAGAACAAATAGCAATACCATATGAAACAATAACAAAACAGGTTACAGAAGGACAGACAGATACAACAACTAGGGTTTTACAAGAAGGTAAAGATGGGATAAAAGAAATTACCTATAGAGCTAAATATAAGAATGAAGAGGAAGTAGAAAGAATTATTTTATCAGAAAAAGTAATTTCAGAACCAATAAATAAAATTGTACAAGTAAATAAAAAATCAACTTCAAGGTCAAATCAAACTCATAGAGTAGATGCAAATCCTGCTATTAATTCTACAAACGTATTGGCAAAAAGAGTAGTATCAACTACTCCAATAGTAAAAACATTTAATACATCTGCATATGATTCATGTATTAAGTGTTGTGGAAAATCAAATGGAATAACTTCATCAGGAGTTAAGGCAACACCATGGTATACAATTGCAGCTGGAAATGCATATCCTGTTGGAACAATAATTTATATACCATCTCTAAAAGATAAACCAAATGAAGGATGGTTTATAGTACAAGATAGAGGTGGATCGATATCTAATTCTAAAATAGATATTTATATGACAACACATGCTCAAGCGTTACAGTTTGGTAGAAAAAATTTGGAATGTTATGTATATGTACCATAAATGAAATTAATATAAAGAAAAGGTATAATTGTGTAGATTATACCTTTTCTTTATGATATAATAACACAAGAAAATAATATAAAACTTTTTATTTCACAATATAAAGTGAAAATAAAAATGGAGGAAACATATATGAAACTAATTTCATGGAATGTTAATGGATTAAGGGCAGCATTAACAAAAGGGTTTGAAGAATTTTTTTATGAAGTAGATGCAGATATATTTTGTATACAAGAAACTAAAATGCAAGAAGGTCAAATTGAAAATTTTGAATTAAAAGGATATAGGGAATATTGGAATAGTGCGATAAAAAAAGGATATTCTGGCACAGCTGTTTTTACAAAAATTAAACCTAAAAGCGTTAAATATGGAATAGGGAAAAAAGAACATGACGAAGAGGGTAGAGTTATTACACTAGAATTTGAAAAATTTTATTTAGTAAATATATATACTCCAAATTCCAAAAGAGAGTTAGAAAGACTAGATTACAGAATGATTTGGGAAGATGAAATAAGAACATATCTTATAAACTTAAGTAAAGAAAAAGCAGTAATAATGTGTGGAGATTTAAATGTAGCACATGAAGAAATAGATTTAAAAAACCCAAAGACAAATAGACATAATGCAGGATTTACAGATGAAGAAAGAAACAAAATGACTGAACTATTAAATTCTAAATTTATAGATACATATAGATATATGAATCCAACAAAAATTGAATATAGTTGGTGGTCATATATGGGTCAAGCACGTAACAAAAATATTGGTTGGAGAATAGATTATTTTATAGTATCAGATAATATAAAGCAAAGAATAAAAAATGCATCAATTCACACTAATATATATGGAAGTGACCATTGTCCAGTTGAATTAGATATAGAAATTTAAAATAAGGAGGATAAATTTGGAAAGTAAAAAAGCATTAACTAAATGGTTATATTGGTTTTTATTTGCAGTTGCAGTTATTGCAGTATATAAAACTTTAGATAATTTTAAGGATATAGTTAATTTCGTAAAAGGTATTATCGGAGTAATAATGCCATTTTTAATAGGAATATTTATAGCGTATCTATTATATATTCCTTGTAGCAAAATAGAGAGAGTATTAAGTAAAAGTAAGCTAGGCTTATTAAGAAAAAAAGCAAGATTAATAAGTGTAATATTAGTATATATAACAGCTATTTTAATAATTGTTATTGCAATGAATTTTATAATACCTTATTTAGTATCAAGTGTTTCAGATTTAGCATCAAATGCAACTTCATATTATAATATTGCAATAGAAACTATGAAAAATGTACCAGAGGATTCATTTCTAAAAAATATTGATATAGAAGGTATTATAGAAGGATTAAAAGGAATCAAATTAGAACAATATTTTAATATAGAGGCAATTACAAAATATATAAAAGAAGTAATAGGAGTAGTAAATGGAATATTTGATGTATTTGTATCAATAGTAGTATCAATATATATTTTAATAGAGCGAGCACAAATAATTAATTTTATAAGAAAAATAGCAAAAGTATCTGTAAAAGAAAGCACATATAAAACACTTTCAAAATATTTTTATAGTTCTAATGAAATATTTTTTAAATTTTTATCAAGCCAAATTATTGATGCAATTATTGTGGGAATATTAACATCAATTGCAATGTCAATATTAGGCGTAAAATATGCAGTATTACTAGGAGTTATGATAGGCATATCTAATTTGATACCATATTTTGGAGCGATTGTTGGAGTGGGACTTTCTATAATTATAACAATATTTACAGGAGGAATATCAAAAGCAATATGGCTTGCTATAGTCGTTATAATTTTGCAACAAATTGATGCAAATATTATAAATCCTAAAATAGTAGGAAATTCGTTAGAAATAAGTCCGCTAGTGGTAATTTTTGCAGTAACAGTTGGAGGAGCATATTTTGGAGTGTTGGGAATGTTCTTAGCAGTACCAATTTTTACAGTAATAAAAAAATATATAGTAGATTATGTGGATTATAAAAATAAATTAAGAGCGAATCAAATTTAATAAAATAAAAAATGAAAAAAGCAAATTACAATTGCTTTTTCATTTTTTTTACATTTTTGATTTCTTCATATAGTTGTTTTATGTGCGTATTTCTTGAATCTAAGGCTGTTTTATATTCTTCTAACACATTAAGAAAATTATCAAAAGTTTCGTTTTTAGCTAAAAGTAGCTTAATTCCTTCTTCGTAATATGACTTATCTTTATCCTTTTCAGATTGAATCATCTTATCGTAATATTTTTTCATTAGTTCTAATCTTGAAATATTTTCTTTTAAATAATTTTCATACTCAGAAATACAAAAAATTTCATACTCAATATCATCAATTACAACTTTAAATAAACACTTTAAAATCTTAGGATTTAATTTACCATATTTATTTCCTAAAATTGGCTTAGATTCTTCTAACATTATCCTTAAAGTATCTGTAATATTTATATGGGATTTATATTGGCGTTTACTAACAATAGCATCATATTCATCTGCTACTTTTATAATTTGACCTTCAATTGGAATATCCTTTTTTGTAAAACCTTCTGGATATCCAGAACCATCTAATGCTTCATGATGATATTTAGCACCATTAGCATATGGGCGAAGCTTCAAATCTTTCATACACATATTATATCCAATTGTAGTGTGCTTTTTCATTATTTCATATTCACTATCTGTTAATGGACCATTTTTTTGTAAAATATTTGATGGAACAAATTGTTTGCCAATATCATGTAAATAAGCACATGTAGTACAATAAACAATAAATTTAGTTGAGCAATTTAAATATTTACAAATTCTACAGGTTATATTTGCAACATTTTCACTATGCTTTCTAGTAAAAACATCTAAGCTATCTAACATATTTAATTGGTATCTTATTCTTTCATCTAAATTATAAGATTTTAGAGTAGTTTGACTATAAAAATCAAATTCATCTTTTTTCGACATTACTATTACTTTCTCCTTTTTTTAATATAATTAAATTTATAATAGCATTAAATAAACCTAAATTCAATAAAATAAATGTAAAATTATTGATATTTTACCAACTTTAATATATGATATATTAAGAAAATTAACAAAGGTGAAGAGTATGTATTTAAAAAGATTAGAATTGCAAGGATTTAAATCATTTGCAGATAAAACTACATTAGAATTTATGCCAGGTATTACAACTGTTATTGGACCTAATGGCTCAGGAAAGAGCAATATATCTGATGCGATAAGATGGGTATTGGGTGAACAAAGTATGAAATCATTAAGAGGTGCAAAATCAGAAGATGTAATTTTTGCAGGAACACAAAGTAGAAAATCTTTAGGTTTTGCAGAGGCATCTCTTATATTTGATAATGCTGATGGAAAGTTACCTATAGAATATGCAGAAGTTACCATAACTAGAAAAATATATAGAACAGGAGAAACAGGATATTTCATAAACAAAACTCCATGTAGATTAAAAGATATACAAGAATTATTTATGGATACGGGTATAGGTAAAGATGGATATAGTATAATAGGTCAGGGAAAAATTGATGAAATACTAAGTAATAAGTCAGAAGATAGACGTCATATATTTGAGGAAGCTGCTGGAATTGTAAAATATAGAGTAAGAAAAGTTGAATCTGAAAAGAAACTAGAGCATACAAAACTAAATTTATTAAGAATAAATGATATATTATCAGAAATAGAATCTAATATAGAGCCACTAAAAATACAATCAGAAAAAGCAAAAAAATTTTTAGATTTAAGAGAAGAATTAAAGAATATAGAAATAGGATTATTTGTATATAACATTGATATGTATAAAGAAAAATTAGAACAAATAAAAATAGATGAAGATATTCTAGTTAATAATAACAATGAAGAACAAGCAAAAATGAATGAAATTAATTTACTAAAAGAACAATTAAAAAACGAAATTGATGAAATAACAAAAAAAATTGAAAATACACAAAATATAGGATTCGAAAGCAAGAAAAATATAGAAATATTAAATTCTCAAATTAATGTTGCAAATGAAAGAATATCTAATAATAAAGAAAATCTTGTAAGATATGAAAAGGAATTAGAAGAAAATAAAGTAAAGATTACACAGTTAGAAGAAGAAAAAACACAGAAATTAGACAAAAAAAATAGTTTGTCTCAAAATAAGGAAAAGTTTGAAAATGAACTTAAAGAAAAAGAAGATGAATTAAGCAAACTTACTGAAAAATTATCAACAAAAGAAATTGAAATAGAAAATAAAAAGCAGCAAATAGAGCAAAATGTGGATAATCGTTATGAAAAAAATGTGCAAATTAGTTCATTAGATACAAACCATGAAGCAATAAACAAACAGATTACATCTACAAAAGGAGAAATACAGCTTACAATTTCTGAACTTGATTCAACAAGAATTACAAAACAAGAACTATCAAAGTCATTTAATGAAATTGAAAATGATAGAAATAAAATACTAAAATCATTAGAGGAAGCAAATAAACAAAAAGAAGAAGCTATTTCTAAAATAAAAGAGTTTGAAACTAAAATTAATACATATGCGCAAGAAGAAAGAATGAAAACTTCAAGATTAAATTTCTTAGTAGAAACAGAAAAAGAAAAGGAAGGATACATAAGAAGTGTAAAAGCATTGCTTTTAGACTGTGAAAAAGACTCAACTCTTGCAAAAGGAATGAAAGGTGTATTAAGTAACTTAATTTCAGTAGATAAGAAATATGAGGTCGCAATAGAAATGACTTTAGGAGCAAGTTTACAGAATATTGTAACTCAGAATGAAGACGATGCAAAAAAATTAGTAGAACATTTAAGAATAAATAATCTTGGAAGAGCAACTTTTTTACCAATTTCATCAATAAAAGGAAATAAAATAGAAAAGATAAATGAAAAAGGAATTAAAGGAATAGTTGGTATTGCAGCAGATCTTGTAAAAACAGAAGAACAATATAAGCAAATAATATTAAATTTATTAGGAAGAACAGTAATTGTTGATGATATGGATAGTGCAATTCAACTTGCAAAGCAAAATAAATACTCATTTAAGATAGTTACATTAAAAGGAGATGTTGTAAATTCAAGTGGAGGAATAACAGGAGGATCTATTGCTACAAAAACACTTAATATATTAGGAAGAGCAAGAGAAATAGATGAGCTTAAAAACGATATAAAAAAAATAAAATCTAATATAGAAGAAATTTCAAAACAAAAAGATGAATATGAAGAATCGATACAAGTTGTACTTGAACAAACCTCTAGCTTAGAAGCTTCTTTACAAGAAACCGATATAGTATATGCTACAGATAAGCAAAAAGTTTTAGCAGTAGAAGAAAATATTGCTAAATTAGAACAAAGACTAAAAAAACAAAGAGAATCTGTAGAAGAATTTGAAAAACAAAATGAACAAATAAAAACTACAAAAATAGAAGTAACAAGTCAAATAGAAGAACTTACTAAATTAATAGATAACATGAACTTAGAGGTTGAACAATTTGCATTACTAAATAAAGACAATCAAAAGTATATTGATGATTTAAATTTTGATATAACAAATTTAAAAATATCTGTATCTTCTTTTGATGAAAGCAATATATCAATTGATGAAATGGTACAAAGAATTGAAACAGATATTAATAACTGTAAGTCTCAAATAGAAAATAAAGAAAAACAAATAGAAACAATAAAAAATGATAACATAACATTAGAGGAAACAATAAAAGAAACAAATAGTAAAATAGAAGAAATAAAACATGATGTTGAAAATAGTAGTCAAGTGATAGAAGAGTTAAAAGCACAAAGAGAAAAAAACAATGAAAAATTAACAGATACAGAAAAAAATATAAACTCACAATTTGAAATAATTGAAGAATTAAAGGCACAAATAGTAAAAATAGATGTTAAGAAAACAAAAACAGAGCAAGACTTAGAACAAGTTATAAGTAAGATGTGGGAAGAATATGAACTAACTCCAAATAATGTAGAAGAATATAAAAAGCCAGAAAATATACAACAAACAACAAAACAAGTAAATAGCTTAAGAAACGAAATAAAAGATTTAGGTAGTATTAATATTGATTCAATAGAAGAATATAAGCAAACAAAACAAAGATATGACTTTATGTGTGAACAAAGACTAGATTTAGAAGATGGTGCAGCAAAACTAAGAAAAATTATTCAAGATATGACAATAACAATGAAAGAACAATTTGAAAGTCAATTTAAAATAATAAATAAAAATTTTGGGGAAGTATTTAAAGAGTTATTTGGTGGAGGTAAAGCAGAATTAATTTTAACAGATGAAGAAAATATATTAGAATGTGGAATAGAAATACAAATACAACCACCAGGGAAAAAATTACAAAATATGACTCTTTTGTCTGGAGGAGAAAAAGCATTTACAGCAATTGCATTATTATTTGCAATACTTAAAATGAATCCATCTCCATTTTGTGTATTAGACGAAATAGAAGCGGCATTAGATGATGTAAATGTTTATAGATTTGCAGACTATATTAAAAAATTTGCAAATGAGACACAATTTTTAGTAATAACACATAGAAAAGGTACTATGGAAGCGGCAGACACTGTATATGGAATAACAATGCAAGAAAGTGGAATATCAAAATTACTTTCAATGAAATTAGGACAAACTGAATAAAATTATAGAGTAGCTTGAAATTTACATAATATTATGATGTTATGTTATACAGTTGCACGTTGAAAATCTATAGAAAGTATCTTGGAAACAGTGGAGGTGTTTTTATGTTATCAGTAGAATTAAAAGACTTTATAAGAAGCATAGTGGATTTTCCAAATCCAGGCATTGTGTTTAGGGATGTAACTACAGTGTTAAAAGACAAACATGCTCTACGTTTGGCTATTGACAGTATACAAGAGTCAATCGATAAGGAGTTTGAAACAGTGGTTGCACCAGAATCCCGAGGATTCATATTTGGCATGCCAATTGCTTATAATATGAATAAGGGGTTTATCCCTGTACGAAAACCAGGGAAACTTCCCTGTGATGTAATACAGGAACAATATGAACTGGAATATGGACAGGCGACGCTGGAAATGCACAAGGATGCAATTGTACCTGGTCAAAAAGTCGTTATAATAGACGATTTGCTGGCTACAGGTGGAACGATGAAGGCGATAATTAATCTGGTTGAAAAGCTGGGTGGAGAGGTAGTTAAGATTGTTTGCTTGATAGAACTTCCAGAATTGAATGGAAGAGAGCTTTTATCAGGCTACGATATAAGCTCCATAGTAACTTTTGAAGGCAAGTAAAAATATTACCAAAGATACTTTCTGTAGATAGTTTTGTCACATGTCCACTATAGAGGACAAGAAAAAAGGGGCTACAATAATCTGTAGTCCCATCTATTATTTATAAATGATAGCTTAATTTACTAATAATTTTTTGATTCTAAAAATGACTTTAATTCATTCTCATTTTTGAAAATTTTATCAAATATAAGGTATAAAGAATCTGTTACATCATATTCTCCAATTGCATAACATTTTTTTCCTAAACCATAAGCAATTCCAGCTTCAATATGTGCCGATTTTCCAGCAGGAAGTACCAATAAAAAATTATCTGAATTTTTTAATCCATTTAAATCATGTTTGAATATTATTTTTACACTTGGATGGTCTAAGCCTAATGAGTCAAAAGTATCAGCAAGATGATTAGAATTAATATCTAATCCGAGCTTCTTTATGAGAAGTTTCATTTTTTAAAAAGCAATAATTAGAAATATTAAACTCATCAAAAATGTTGCATATGTTCAAAATATTTTCTTTATTTCTTGTTCTTCCAGCAATGAAAAATTGATATTTGTTATCCATAAAATTAAAATCCTTTCTTTAAATCTTTTTATCTTTTATTATTATACTACATTACATATAATAATACAAAAAATCAAAGAAAAATAGTAATATAAAAAGGAATATTAATCATAATTTAGTAAATATATAACTATTTATTATAAAAATGTGATAGAATTAAATTAAAATACAATTGAAATTTAAAAAAGACTACAACTTTATTACAAGAATAAATTAAAGATATAAAAAATTAGAAAATTGAAAGGAATTTAAAATGACTTATAAAAATATATATAAAACTCCAGAAAACTTTTCAAATATGATTATGAACAGTGATGGAGAATATTTAACAGGTTTATGGTTTGAAGATTCAAAGGACTCGTATAAACATATAGTGGATTGTGATGAAAAGGAATTAGAAATATTTGACAAAACAAGAAAATGGCTAGATTTATATTTTAATGGAAAAATACCTAATTTTATACCTAAATATAGAATAAAAAATATAACACCTTTTAGACAAGAAGTAACTGATATAATGAATTCTATCGAATATGGAAAAGTTATAACATATAGCAATATAGCAGAACTAATTGCTAAAAAAAGAGAGTTAAAAAAGATGTCAGCACAAGCCGTTGGGGGAGCAGTTGGCTGGAATCCTATTTGTATTATAATTCCTTGCCATAGGGTAGTTGGAACAAATGGAAGTTTAACTGGTTATGGTGGAGGAATAAAAAACAAAGTAGAGTTATTAAAATTAGAGGGGAATGATATGAGCAAATACTTTATTCCTAAACGAGGTACTGCATTATGATAAGATGTAAATGGTGTAATTTGAAAAATCCTAAATATGTAGAATATCATGATAATGAATGGTGTAAACCCAATTTTGATGAAAGATACTTATTAGAAATGTTAATACTAGAATCTTTTCAAGCAGGTTTATCTTGGGAATGCGTATTAAATAAAAGAGAAGAATTTAGAAAAGCATTTGACGATTTTAATATAGATAAAATATGTAGCTATAATAATGATAAAATACAAAGTTTATTAAAAAATGAAAAAATTATAAGAAATAAACTAAAAGTAAATGCTGCTATAAATAATAGTAAGATTTTTAAGACAATACAAAATGAATATGGAACATTCTATAACTATTTAAAGACATTTACAAATAATAAAATTATTTATGAAATAGATAAAACTACAAATCAATTATCAGATAAATTGTCAAAAGATTTACAAAAAAGAGGAATGAAGTTTGTAGGAAGTACGATTATATACTCTTATTTACAAGCAATAGGAATTATTTATTCTCATGAAAAGGAATGTTTTCTTTCTCGTATTCCTTAACTCTTCTCCAAACACCTTTACCTCTTGATGATAAATCTGTATATTCATTAAGATTTATATCTAATACTTCTAAAAAAAATCTGTGATTAGTACATGTAGATGCATTGTGCTCTTTTAGCCACTTATCAAAAGCATTTGAAATATTATCTTCACTATTATATAGTCCAATTATTGTGTGTTCAAATTTATCAAAATTTTCACCAGAGGCATCTTTTACTCTTGCTATAATATAATCTTTTTCCATTGTTCACCTCCTTGCAAAACAATATTTTAATAAAAAAATGATTGACAGTGAAAAAAATTTTGCATATTTATTAACTTAAAAGACAATTTTATAGTGGATAATATAATTATATTTCAAGTTCGTCATCTATATCTATTTGTGGTAATTTTTTTATTGTTTCTCCAGTTTGTGTTGACACAATTTTCTTCTCTAATGAAAAAGCTTCTTGAACAATTTCATTATTAAAATTATATGTTAATGGATTTGTTAAATCTATTCCTTGATATAATCTCATATTTTTTATATTTTGCATGAAATCATTCATAACTTCATCTGCTTTTCTCATATACAAAACCTCCTCATTATACTTCTGGCAATTTTCGTTTTCCTGATAATTTATTGATTTTTATCTTATAGACGGCAGTCATAGGAAGAGTTTTGCATTTTTCAATAGGATATTCAGTATAATTATAGTGTGAACAAATACTTTTCAATCCTTCAATAATTTCATCATTTTCAACTTTTTCAATAACACCATATCCTACTACACTTTCATACTTAGCTGTAATACCATAAGATGTTTCGTAAGCCTTGTAAAATATATCTCCTTCAATACATACATTTGGACATTTTTGAATTTGTTCTATTTTATTGCCTTACTTTGCACCATGAAAGTAAAGTAAAATATCATTTCTATTCTTCTTAATCCCAAAAGAAACTGGTACAATATATGGATAGTCATTTCCTCTAAAAGCAATTCTTAATACATTACATCTTTCTAATACATCAACTATTTCGTTAAAATCATTAATTTCGCGACTTTTTAATCTCATGATATAGTTCTCCTATTATTTTTTAATACTAATAGTTATTAACCTAAAAAACTATTTGACTTTTCCTAAAAATCTGTGTATAATAGAGATAGAAAATGAGAAACCATAGTTGAATATGGTTACCACTTGTAAAAGTAATAACAGCATATTCCCTTAGGTCAAAAAGTAGAATATGCTGTTATTTTTATTCCTTATCTATAATTTTATTAAAATATTGTATGTAACAAACTGTCAATAAGGCTACGTTTAGAGTAACTGATGCCATTAAGGCTAATATTAAGAATAATATAAAACTCATAAACACCACCTCACTTTCTCATAGTCGAAACTATGTTAGTAAAGTGGCAACACAAAACTACTTATCTCATTTCTATCTTTAATTACTATACTACATATTTTACAACAACACAAGCGAACAAAACAAAATTTTGTATATTTTTGTAGCTAACTAAAGTAATAAATTTAATTTATGAAGTATGCTATCAAAAAATCTAAATAAAGAGCAATAAAACACTAAATAATTGGTTGATATATTAGAACTTATTATTTAGTAGTTTTTAATTTATACTATAAAAATTTGCTTATAATAATGTATAGCAATTGTACAGCAAATTTTATACTAAATGGTGATAATTTATGATAGGTATTTATCTTCTAAAACAAAAAATACTCCCTTACAAAGAGAGTATTTCTGCATTTTGTGCCTTTACATGATACTTTGTGATATTCTGTGCAAGTGGCTTAAAATGCTAATTTCTTGGAGGCGCCTATCGGAGTCGGACCGATCATCAGAGTTTTGCAGACTCGTGCCTTACCGCTTGGCTAAGGCGCCATAAATAAATTTGTTGCAATTAGAGAGGAAATAATAATCAATTATTAATGATATACAATTTTTCTAGTTAGTTTTAGGCAATGATAATTAATAATATATATAACCCTATATGCAATACTAAGATATGATAACATAAAAATAAGTTAATTGCAATTAATTTTTTTGAAATTATTAACTTTTTTAGAAAAATATTTTAACTCAAAGAAAAATAATTTTCCATATACTAAATATTATTCAAATTATTAAAAATTAGTACCTAAAATTAAAAAATCTTATAAAAATTAGGTTATAAAACAAGTATTAAAATAGAATTTCATAGTTAGTTAACATTACAGTGAATAGTTTAAACAAAAATAGGAGTATTTATAAACAGAAGCTCCTATTTTTGTGTTGTACTAGTTTTTAGATGTAATTATATAATTAATTAAATATAAAACCATTTCCTTGTCTTTTTCACTTAAAGTTTCAAAAGATTTATTTAAAAAGCTTGTAGTATTAGTATAATTTACAATACCATTAAAAATGGAATTTGGATCTGTATTAAGTGCTTTACATATATCAATTATAGTATTTACACTTAGTCCACTTGCTCCACGCTCTAATAAACTTATAAAATGAGGTGATTTATTTATCTTCTCAGCAAGTCGTTCTTGAGTAATTCCTTCTAAAATACGAATTTGCTTTATGTTATTACCTAATATTTTAGAGATATTGGAATGATTTTCTTTTATATTCATAGTAAAACCTCCTAATAAATTGTATCAGCCGTGTAAGTACTACTACCAGTAAGTAACGCTTATTGAAAAACTCAAAAACATCATTGCTATTTACAAAATAAAAACTTAATGATAGAATATGTTTTGAAAAATATTTATATACATAAAGTTAAAATAAAATTAAAGGAGGATTTTTTATGGAGCAAGAAAAAAGGAAAAATAATATTGCATTTATTATAGTTGCAATATTATTAGTTGCATTGATAGCATTTGGTGTACTAATTTTATTAAAAATGAATAAAGGGGAAACAAAAGAAATAATTGTTAATGTTGGAGAAAATAGCATTGCCAGTAAGAAAAGTAATGAAATATTAAAAGAAACTGAAAATACTACAGTGCAAAATCCGAATAGTACAACACAAAATGATATGGATTTGGGTTTAAAATTTACTAAAATAGATAATAAGAACACTAATCTAACAAAAGAACAAAAAAATATAATCGAGTATTTTGATTATGATTACTTAGATGCAACTAATTATGAATTTTTACAAAGGTATCCACAAGTATTTAAAGGAACACAGGTTTTTACATCTGGCAAAGTCGAGAAAATAATAAATTCAAATGATGAGACATATGAAATATTATTTTGGATTGGGGATAGTCAACAAAAATATGAATATTGGCAGTGGAGAAGTGGGCTTGACACAAATTATGCAAATTATACACAAAAGAATAAAAATAATTATGTTGTCATTAAGGGAACACAAAGTGAAACTAGACTAATTGAAGGAGATTTTGTTTCTGTAAGAGGAAGATATGTTAATATAGAAGATTATACAATAGATGGAACAAGCTACCATATACCTACAATCAATACTTATAGAACATTAATAGGAGAATATAATGGTGGAGAACAGTCTGTTGAGCCATATACTGCAAAAGACATAAGAAGTATTGCAAAAACAATATTTGGAGATGTTACAATAAGAGAACCGATGGAAGATGAAGCATATATATATTCAAATGGTTTTTTAATGAATCCTTGGTATATATGTGAATTAGATAATCAGTCAAATGCCAAATTTGGAAAGTACTTTTTTAGCAGAACAATAGGAAAAGGAAAAATAGTTGACTCAAGAAGTACACAACATCCTTTCAAAGGGAAAGAAGATAATATTATAAGAGAAATAGAATTTGCACCAGACTTTGAACATTTTTATATGTTTATTTATGATACTAATCTTAAGTTTTTAACCGTTGAATATTATAATAAAGATTTGAAAAAATTATGGTCAAGAGAATTTGAGGATACGGTAACTGCCACATATGATTTTACAAAAAATAATGTATATCTGGTAGCTAATAATACATTATATATAATAAATACAGCTAACGGAGAAGATACATATTCACCAAAGTTCGTAGGGGAAAAGTTAGGTGTGAGAAAATTAAATGATAGTCTAATTTTATTTGCTACTTCACAATATGATGCTATTATAAAAACTGATTTAAATGGAGAAATGGTGTGGAGAACAAATGCAGATAGTAGAGTTTTAGGGGTATATAGTCCACAGATTGTAGATAATAGATTAATTGTTAACATGACTACTGAAAATGAAGGAGAGAAATTTTTGATAATTAATTTACAAGATGGAAAAATTGAATTAAATGCAAAATCATATAAATAAAATTAAAAAACCTAAGTAAAGATGCTTAGGTTTTTTAATTTTATTTATGGAGAGAATTATATACAAGTTACGAATTTTATTCTCTTTCTATAAATAATTTGATTAGATTTCAATAAGAATATAGCCAACTCTTGCCATATATAGTATAATTTAAATATAGGAAATTTTATATTCAAATAAAAATTGGAGGAAATTAATGGACAATGAATTAATTAAAAATAATAATGAAATTAATAATATAATAAAAAAAATAGTTTATCAATTTGCAGATATAGCAGGGATTGAAGATAAAAAGGTGTGTGATAATTTAATTATTCGTTTATCTAAACTAGATATAAATGATTCTATTGACGAAATATTAGTATCACTTAATAGATTATTAAATAGAAAAGTTTTATCAGCAGAGCAAATCCTTTCTAATGCTAATTTTATATTAGCGTTAAATCCTGAAAGGTATAAATCAGTAGAAGATTTAATAAAAAGATTAGAGTGGATTAAGAGTATGAATATGGAATATCCACAAATGCCACTAACAGAAAATCATAGATTAGTATTAGAAGTATTTGAAAAATTTAACCGATTAATAGGAACTAAATTTGATAGTTTTTATACAGGTGGTCTTATAGGATACTTGTTGACTAAACACGAATTAGAACGTTATCATGGTGATTTAGATTTATTCATAAATGAAAATCAATTACTTTCATTATATAAATTGGTACATCAAAGTGAAGATTTTGAATTTATTAGTAATATGAATCATAAAGAAGAAAATGGACACGAATTTAGCATAACTTATAAAGGTACTACAATGAGTATAGGTTTATTCCTATTTAGTCGTTTGCCTAATAAGGAAATGGTTTTAAAAGAATATTTTTATCCAAACCAAGATAGAAACAATGGATTAGTTGTTAATGAAAGACATCTCACAAATGATTATGCAGCAATGGTATTTTCAAATACATTAAGAGAGTATAATGGAGAGAGTTATAAAGCGCAATCTTTAGAAGGTATATATCATAGCAAAAGAGATTCAAGACCAAAAGATAAATATGATGCTCAAATTATTAAAAATTATGTTGATATGAACATAGTTTATAGATTAGATACACAAAGACAGGCAAATTATAGTGTTAATAATAAAATTGCTGTTAATTCAGTTGTTGAACAATTAGATAGAATAATAAATGGACAGGATATCAATCAAGATTTTAGATATCAGAAAAATATGATGGTAGATAATGAATTATAGTATGTAAAAAGAGAATATTAGATTTATGCAAAGTAAAAACTCACGAAATATTTACAGTTCGTGAGTTTTCTTTAGATGGAGCAGGTAACGGGAATCGGACCCGTAACTAATCCTTGGCAAGGATTTATTTTACCACTAAACTATACCTGCATTTCATAAAACCATGAAGTTGATGTTAAAGTAAAAATATGATAACAAAAACTTAGTAAAAAGTCAAGATACGTGAAAAAATATTTCAAATTAAATAATATAATTTATAATATAAAAAGAAAAATCTAAGAACCCCTAAGGAAAAATCTTTTTGTAAATGCATATTATTTGAAAAAGTCTTCTAAAAATGCATAAATTGTGACAATTAAATATTACAGTTTATATTATTCTATTTTGTAATTAATAGTATATATATATTAAATAACAGAAAATAACCAAATCCCTAGTAAATATTATTCAAATATAATAAAAATATAACTAAAATAACTAAATTAATTGAAATACATATCAATAATAAATGTCTTAAAAATGACATATTATAAATATTGAAAAAAACGTTGAAATATCAATAAAAATGTTATATAATTATATATGTAATTAAAAATAGGAGGATTGTGTCTAAAGCACATATATAAATAAATATAAATTAAAGGATGGTAAAAATGATGAAATTTAAAAAATTAGTTAGAACGCTCTTAGCAACAATAATTGTTTCTTTGTCAATATTAAGTTCTATTAGTTATGCAGGAGAAGCAAACTATTTCTTAGGATTAATGAACTTAAGAAAAGACAAAAGTGCATACGTTATAGAAATGAAAGATGCTTCTGGTAATTTTGTTACTAAAAAAATATGGAAGATAGTATCATATTCAAATTTAAGTGGAAATAATATAAATTATGATAATGCTTTTTATTGCTTGAAAGCTGAACATGGATTTGGAATGGGAGCAGGTAATACGGATGTCACAAGAGAAATAAGAGATTATAATACTAAACTAGATATGAAAACAGATGCTGCGAATGTACTTTCTAAACTAAATGATATAAATAATGCAATAGGAGATTCAACATTATCAGCAAGTGAATATAATAAAATATTGTGGATTTTAGATAATATGTATATTAAAAATCAACAAACAACAGCTCAAAGAGATGCATTATTAACAGCTGCTAAAATAATAGGCCCAGAAGGGTATAGAGATGGATTGCTACTAACAGATGAAGATATAGATGTTGTACAACAAATGGCATTATGGTATTTTACAAATACAGGTGCAAATTCGGTATATAGAAATTCTAAACTACCAATTCTGCTTGTTGGACAAAATGAAGATGCAAATTATAAATCATTTGAAGATAGAGATTCTGTATATGGAGAAAAACGTCAATTTCAAGCAGAAGATTTATATAATTACTTTATAACAAATGCCGAAAATAATGCAAATTATAATCCTGTTGATGCTATTTCACCTATAACTTTAGATAAATCTAGAGTATCAATTGTAGAAAGTGGAGATGTATATAAAGCAGGACCATATAAAATAATAAAAAATACTAATTTACCATATACACCTATACAAATGAACTTTGAAGATGAAAATCAAAATAATGTATCAGTTACACTTCAAAATACTTCTGGAGAAAATATTACAGGTGTACCTCAATTAGATACAGACTTTTATATAACAATACCACTATCAACTAATATAAAAACATTAACATTTAAAATTAATACTACATATTCAAGAACAACATCAACATATTATACAACATCAACATCAACATATAAGGATAATCAACCAGTAGTATTAGTAGAAAAACAAACACCAGAATATAAAGATAGTGTTACAGTAACAATACCTACACCAAAAGCTTTTGATTTAAGTTTAAGAAAATCAATAACAAAAATAAATGGAATTGTACCACAAACATCAAGAGTACCACATGTAGATGTGACGCCATTACAACGTGGAGAAAATACAGCACATTACAATCATCCTAAAAATACATTATTAACAGACAAAAATCAAGAAATAGAATATACACTTACAGTATATAATGAAGGAGATAAAAATGGATATGCAGCAGAAATAAAAGATTATCTACCAGAAGGAATTGAATTTATAGAATTAGTAAATACAAGTAATAGTTATACAGCAACAGCACAAAAAAATGCAGATGGAACAACTACAGTAACTATAATAAATAATGGAGGAAAAATATTAAATAAATATACAGGAGGAAATACATTAGATAGTGAATCTATCAAATTAAAATGCAAAGTAACAAAGGATGCAACAAAAGAAGAACAAAGATTAGTAAATATAGCACAAATAACAAAATATTATGATTCAGAATTAGGAAGATTAGTAAATACAGATAGAGATTCCCAAATAAATAATTTCCCAAGTAATTTAATAAATAATACATATGAAGGAAAAGAGAAAATAGGAAATTATGTATTAGGACAAGAAGATGATGATGATTTTGAGGCAGTAAAAATACCAGGAAAAGAGTTTGATTTAAGTTTAAGAAAATCAATAACAAAAATAAATGGAAGTGCACCACAAGTATCAAGAATACCACAAGTAGATACTACCCCACTAAAAAATGGAGAAGATACAGCAATATATAATCATCCAAAAGATACATTGTTAACAGATACAGGAAAAGAAATAGAATATACATTTACAGTATATAATGAAGGAGACAAAAATGGATATGCAGCAGAAATAAAAGATTATTTACCTGCTGGAATAGAATTTATAGAATTAGTAAATACAAGTAATAGTTATACAGCAACAGCACAAAAAAATGCAGATGGAACAACTACAGTAACTATAACAAATAATGGAGATACAATCTTAAGAAGATATACAGGAGGAAATACATTAGACAATGAATCATTTACAATAAAATGTAAAGTAACAAAAGTTGCAACAAATGAAGAACAAAGACTTGTAAATGTAGCAGAGATAACTAAATATTATGATTCAGAATTAGGAAGATTAGTAAATACAGATAGAGATTCTCAAATAGAAAATTTCCCAGCAAACTTATTTAATAATACATATGAAGGAAAAGAGAAAATAGGAAATTATGTATTAGGACAAGAAGATGATGATGATTTTGAAGCAGTAAAAATACCAGGAAAGAAATTCGATTTAAGTTTAAGAAAATCAATAACAAAGATAAATGGAAGTGTACCACAAGCATCAAGAATACCACAAGTAGATACTACCCCACTAAAAAATGGAGAAGATACTGCAATATATAATCATCCAAAAGATACATTACTAACAGATACAGGAAAAGAAATAGAATATACATTTACAGTATATAATGAGGGTGAAAAAAACGGATATGCAGCAGAAATAAAAGATTATTTACCTGATGGAATAGAATTTGTAAGCCTAGTAAGTCCACAAGATAAATATACAGTTACATCCGAAACAAACTCAAGTGGAATAACACAAGTAACTATAACAAATAATGGAAGAAAAGTATTAAGTAAATATACAGGTGGAAACACACTAGATAGTGAATCAATAACAATAAGATGTAAAGTAACAAAAGTAGCAACAAATGAGGAACAAAGATTAGTAAATATAGCACAAATAACAAAGTACTATGATTCAGAATTAGAAAGTCTAGTAAATACAGATAGAGATTCTCAAATAGAAAATTTCCCAGCAAACTTATTTAATAATACATATGAAGGAAAAGAGAAAATAGGAAATTATGTATTAGGACAAGAAGATGATGATGATTTTGAAGCAGTAAAAATACCAGGAAAGAAATTTGATTTATCTTTAAGAAAATTTATAATTGAAATAAGTGGAAAAGATGTAGGCACAAATAGAGAACCACAAGTAGATATAACACCTCTATTAAATGGGGAAGAAACAGCAATATATAATCATCCTAAAGTTCCAATGTCTGTAAAAATAGGAGATATAATTACATATAAAATTAGAGTATATAATGAAGGAGAACTAGCAGGATACGCTGAGGAAATAACAGATCACTTACCAGCTGGACTAGAATTTTTAGAAAATGATGAAACAAATATTGAAAATGGTTGGGCCTATGATGATAAAGATACTGAATTAAGGACAATTAAAACAAACCATTTATCTAAATTAATAGATGAAGATAATCTAATAAAAGCATTTGACGGAGAAAAGTTATATTATAAGGATGTAATTATAAAATGTAAGGTTAAAGATACAGTTCAATCTAATGAAAAACTAACTAATATAGCACAAATTTCTGATTTTAAAGATGAATTTGGAAATACAATTACAGATAGAGATTCCCAAAAAGATAATATTCAATTACCATCAGATGATGAATTACCAAACTATAAAGATACAGAAATTGAAAGAGGAGATAAATACATACCAGGACAACAAGATGATGATGACTTTGAAAAAGTAAAAATACAAATTTTTGACTTGGCACTAAGAAAATTTATTACTCAAGTAGAAGATACAAAAATTAATACAAGAATTCCTAAATTAAGTATTGGAGAAGATGGAAATATCAAATATGAACATACTAAAGAACCAGTTGGAGTAAAAACAGGAGATATAGTAACATATACATTAAGAATATTTAATGAAGGAACAATAGCAGGGTATGCATCTGAAATAACAGATAATTTACCAGAAGGGTTAGAATATATACCATCAAATTCTACTAATAAAGAATATAGATGGAAAATGATAGATAAAGATGGAAATGAAACTAAAGATTTAGACAAAGCAGTAAAAATAACAACCGATTATTTATCAAAAGAACAAGAAAAAGAAGAAGGTTCAAATCTAATAAAAGCATTTGATAAAACACAAGGAATAACTGCAGAAAATCCAGATTATAAAGATGTAAAAATTGCATTCAAAGTAATAGAACCAAATACATCTAATAGAATATTAATAAATACAGCAGAAATATCAGATGATACAGATAAAGACGGCAATCCAATAGATGATATAGATTCAACTCCAGATAACAACAAAGAAGGAGAAGATGATATAGACATTGAGAAAGTTAAATTAGAATACTTTGATTTAGCATTAAGAAAATTCATAGTAGGAGTAAATAACACCAAAATAAATAATAGAGTGCCTAAATTAAGTATTGGAGAAAATGGAGATATTAAATATGAACATACTAAAGAACCTGTTTCAGTAAAAACAAGTGATATAGTAACATATACATTAAGAATATTTAATGAAGGAACAATAGCAGGGTATGCATCTGAAATAACAGATAATTTACCAGAGGGACTGGTATTCTTACCAGATAATGATATAAATCAAGAATATAGATGGAAAATGATAGATGAAGGTGGAAATGAAACTGAAGACTTAGCAAAAGCAACAAAAATAACAACCGATTATTTATCAAAAGAACAAGAAAAAGAAGAGGGTTCAAATCTAATAAAAGCATTTGATGAAACACAAGGAATAACTGCAACAAATCCAGACTATAAAGATGTAAAAATTGCATTTAAAGTAACAGAACCAAATACATCTGATAGAATATTAATAAATACAGCAGAAATATCAGATGATACAGATAAAGATGGAAAACCAATTGATGATGTAGATTCAACTCCAGATAACAATAAAGAAGGAGAAGATGATATAGATATTGAAAAAGTTAAAGTAAAATATTTTGATTTAGCTTTGAAAAAATGGGTATCACAAGCAATTGTAGTTGAAGATGGAAAAGAAGTAATAACTGAAACTGGACATACAGGAAATGAAAACCCAGAACCAATTGTAAAAGTTGATGTAAAATCTAAAAAAATAAAAACAGTAACAGTAAAATTTAGATACAAAATAAAAGTTACAAACGAAGGACAAATAGAAGGATATGTTAAGGAATTAAAAGACTATATTCCAGAAGGACTAAAATTTGTAGCTGAAGATAATCCAGAATGGAAGCAAATAGACGAAAATATTGTAACTACAACTCAATTGGAAAATACATTATTACAACCAGGAGAAAGTGCAACAGTAGAAATACTTTTAACATGGATAAATGGAGAAAACAATATGGGCTTAAAAGTAAATGTTGCAGAGATAAGTAAAGACTACAATGAATATGGAACACCAGATATAGACTCAACTCCAGATAATAAAAAAGAAGGAGAAGATGATATAGATGATGCACCAGTACTATTAGGAACAAAAACAGGTCAAGTAAGAGTATATATTGTATTAACAACAATTATATTATTAACAATGGCAGGAGGAATAATACTAATTAAAAAATATGTATTATAATAAATAAAAAATGGATAATTTAATATTATCCATTTTTATATTTACAACAAAAAAACGATATGATATAATTTTATAAATAATAGAATAGATACATATATGCATAAGAAGAGAGGTATATTGATGAATCAAATATTACAAGTTGAAATGAAAAAGAATAAGAAACAAAAAACAAGCATAAAAAAAGTTATAATGTTTTTGGCAATTTGTTTAATATTATTTGGAATAATTTTGTTAGCAATAGGTATAAGTTCTTCATTATACACAAAGAATAAAGAAAATGATAACAATAATAATGTAGTAGTAGCATCAAAGCCTAATATTGAAGTGCAAAAAGCAGATAATGAATTAATAGTGAAATTTTCACATGATAAAGCAATTAGTGAAATAACATATTCATGGAATGAAGAAGAAGCAACTGTAATAGATACAGATAATGAACTAAGTTATAGCATTTCTTTAGATATACCAAGAGGAACAAATACTGTACATATTACTGCATTAGATATAAATGGAGAAATAAGTACATATGACGAAGAATATACAGTAGAAATTCAATCACAAAAACCAGTTATATCACTTTCAGTAACAAATGAAAATAAAATAAAAGTTCAAGTAGAAGATGCGAATGAATTAAAAGAAGTAACTTACACATGGAACAATGGTGACTCTACTACAATACAACCAAATACAACCAATAAAAATATTGTTGAAGTGGAAATAGACATTCCATATGGTCAAAATACATTAAAAGTTACAGCAACTGATGTACAAAATGAATCAGCAACAAAAGAATTAGATGTAAAAGGAATTAATAAGCCAAAAGTTACAGTAGAAAGACAAGGAGATAGTTTATTAATAATTGCAACTGATGACAACCTAATGGAAGTTGTAAACTATACATTAAATGGTAAAAGATATCAATTAAAATTTAATCAGCCATCTAAAGAAATGAGATATTTACAACCATTAGAAGAAGGAGAGAATACATTAATATTAACAGCAGAAAATGTAGATGGTGGAATTACAGAATTTAGAGGTAAATGTACAAAATAAAAAAGGAATGTGAGTAAAGAGATGGTGTATGTAATAGCATATTTTATAATATATTCATTCTTTGGTTGGGTAATGGAATCTGTTTTAAAAACAGTAGTACAAAAAAAGATTGTTAACAGTGGATTTTTATATGGGGCTTATTGCCCCATATATGGTTTTGGAGCCTTAATAATGTTGTTTGTTTTACAACAATTTAAAGATAATATAATAATATTATTTTTAATATGCTTTTTTGTATTATCAATATGGGAATATATAGTTGGATGGTTGTTAGAAGTTATATTTAAAACAAAATATTGGGATTATACAACATATAAATTTAATATACATGGAAGAGTATGCCTTTTAAATTCACTATTTTGGGGATTTTTAGGAGTTGTATTCATACATTTTTTACATCCATTTATAGAATCAAAAGTTAATTTAATACCAAGTGAAATTTTAATATATATTGTAGCAGTACTATCAATTGCGATGATAGTAGATTTAATAGTAAGTGTTGTAAAATTATTAAATATGCAAAATAAATTAAATAAAATAAATGAATTAAATGATTTAATAAAGCAAAAACTTGCAGAACTAAAGAATTCAGCTAATACAGCGAATAATATACAAGGAGTAATAGAAGAATTAAAGCATAAACAATCTATAATAAAAATGAAATTAATAAGACAAACCATTAGATTAAAAAAAGCTTTTCCAACAATGAAATCAGATGCTGTTGAAAAAATAAATGAATTTTTAACACAGAAAAAGATTACTCTAAAAAAAGAAAAAAAGAAGTAGAGGAAAACTTATGATACAAGAAATATATGTAGTTGATGATGATGAAAATTTAACACTAAAATTAGTTCAAATATTCAAAAAAGATAAAGGATATAAATTTAAACAAATAAAAACAGAAGAGCTAAATAAAGCACTAAGAAATATTCCATCATTAATAATTATAAATGAAGATAAAATAAATGTAAAAATTCAAGAAATATGTAGAAGAATTAGACATGATGAAGATAATGCTATAACTCCAATGGTAGTAATAGGAAAATCTAGAACAAAAAAACATCGTATAAACATATTACAAGAATCGGTTGAATACTATATTTCAAAACCTATAGATAAACAATACTTATATAATGTTATAAGAAATATAGTAAGATTAATGTATATGAATAGAATAGTAAGTCCATTAACAGGATTACCAGGAAATGTACAAATACAAACAGAAATAAAGAAAAGATTAGCAAATGATCATGATTTTGCAGTATTATATTTAGATTTAGATAATTTTAAAGCATATAATGATTTATATGGTTTTTCAAAAGGAGACCAAATAATTAAATTTACAGCAAGAACAATTTCAGCTAGTGTACAAGCTGAAAAATATGAAAGTGGTTTCGTTGGACATATAGGAGGAGACGACTTTATAGCCATAGTAGAGGAAAAAGATGCTGAAGAAATATGTGAAAAAATTATAGAAGAATTTGACCTAAAAGTAACAAAATTTTTTACACAAGAAGATGTAAAAAAAGGTTATATAGAGATTGAAAATAGAAAAGGAGTAGTAGAAAAATTTCCAATTACATCAATTTCAATAGGAGTAGTATCAATAGATAATGGTAGATTTAAAAATGCTTTAGAAATTGGAGAAGCAGGAGCACAAGTAAAACATATAGCAAAAACGATGGCAGGAAGTAAATATGTTTTAGACAGAAGAAAAGGAAAATTTGAAGAATAAAAAATAAAAGAAGGAAATAAAATGAAAAAAAACAAGAAGATATTATTTTCAATTTTAATTATTGCAATAATAACATGTATAATTATTACAATTCCTATAGTTAATTTTATAAAATCGAGCAATGAATATTATAGAAATGAAAAAAGAATTTTAATACCAATATTTGTGTATCATGATATTGTAGATGAACTGACAGCAGAAGAATTTATGCAAACAACCAAGGAAAATTTCGAAAAGCAAATTGTAGGATTATCAAAACTAGGATATAAATTTATTAATTATGATAGTTTAATAAAATATAATAATGGACAAGAAAAATTAAATGAAAAGTCAATATTAATTGCTTTTGACGATGGATATGTAGGAAATTATGAAATAATGTATCCAATCATTCAAAAATATAATATACCAGTTACAATTAATATAATTGATGATAGGATTGGCAAAGACGGTTATTTAAACTGGGAACAAATAAAGCAAATGGAAGAAAGTGGATTAGTAAGTATATACACACATAGTTTACATCATGAAGACCCAAATACAGTAGAAAATTATAAATATGCACAAGATATAGAAAAAGCACATAAAAATATAGAAGAACAATTAGGAAAAGAGGTAACAAAAGTTTTTACATATCCATATGGATTAAATAATGAAGAAAAAATAAAAATATTAGGAGAAAAAGGTTTTGTACAAAATTTAACTGATAATAAAGTTAATAACAGTGAAGATTTAAACTTAAATAAACTGCATAGAGAATATCCATTAAATGATTCAGTAGCAAAAATTTTAATAAAAACTATATATAGAAATATTAGATATGGTGGAAAATAAAGTATAAAATATAAAACACTTCATATATTTATATGAGGTGTTTTTATGATAGTTTTACAAAGAAAAAGGATACTATTAATAATATTATTAATAGGTATTTCAATTTTTACATATACAATAGCAACTTCCAGAGTGTATAATGCTGTTCAAGTAGTAAGTTTACCTATTACAAATAAAGTTGTTGTATTAGACGCAGGGCATGGAAAACCAGATGAAGGTGCACAGTCTAGTACAGGTACAACAGAGGCTACCACCAATTTAAAAATAGCATTAAAAGTTCAAAACTTGCTAGAACAAGCAGGATGTACAGTTATACTAACAAGGTCAGATGAGAATGCAATTTATGATTTAGATGCTAGAACATTAAAACAAAAAAAGGTTTCAGATATTCATAACAGAGTAAAAATTGGAAATAGCTCAAGTGCAGATATATTTGTAAGTATACACTTAAATAAAATTCCACAAGAGCAATACGATGGGTGGCAAACATTTTATAAAAAAGGAAATGAACAAGGGAAAAAACTAGCAACATCAATACAAAGTAATTTAAATCAAGCAATACAAAAAGAAAACAAAAGAGTAGCAAAAACAATAGATAATATATATATAATAGACCATGTGGAAATACCAATATCTATTGTAGAATGTGGTTTTTTATCAAATAAACAAGAAGAACAATTACTATTACAAGATGAATATCAAAATAAACTAGCTTGGGGAATATACACTGGTATAATAGAATACTTTATGTAAAAATATAAATGATAATTATTGATAAAATAAGTAAGTTAATATATAATAAATAAAAATTTAAAAGAGAAGATACATATGTATTAATTTTTACGTTCTTCAAAGAATGCACTAAATAAGAGTATTAAAATTTCTTCCTTCGTGCTAATTACGCATATAGATAAGTTAAAGAATAATAAATAATAGACAAAAGAGAGGAGAAAAACAAATGAATAAAAAAGTAAAAACACTTGATGTTGTAAGAGAGAGAGAGAGAGAGAGAGAGAGAGAGAGAG
>CAOJKP010000004.1 GCA_948438085.1 uncultured Clostridium sp.
ATTATTTCTAATATTTCAGCATTTGGCTCTAATTCTTGTAATATTTCAAATTCAAGCATAAAAAATATTCTCCTTTCCAGAAAGAGAACATTTTTTAGTTTTATATATAAAAAACAACCTACAAACTTTATAGTTCGCAAGTTGTTATAATTTGGTGCCCATAAACTGTAGTTAACTCATCTTCTGGAAAATAAAGAATTGCCACTCCCCAAACTATTACAATGAATGTTAAAAAAAACCGTTTTTTCATATTCTTTCTCATATGAAATCCTCCTACAAAATTAAATAAAGTTTATATATCTCATATATATTATAACATTATTTACATAACATTACAATAATGCCTTACATATGCATGAATTTAAGTAAAGAACTAATAGTAAAATAAATGATATTTTTTATACTATTTTTTACTATTAACTAAAAAGAAATGTATGCAATTGCATACATTTCTTTTTATTCTATATAACCTATATATGGAAGGTTTCTATAATCTTGGTCTATATCAAAACCATGTCCTACTATATATTTGTTTTCTATTTCAAAACCATTATAGTCAATTGGTACTTCTACTTTTCTTCTTGCTGGTTTATTGACTAAGGTACATATTTTTAAACTTTTTGGATTTTTTGAAAGTAAATATTTTCTTAAAAAATCTAATGTTATTCCTGTATCTATAATATCTTCTACTATTAATACATCTTTTCCTTCTATGCTTGAAGTTATATCTTTATTTACTTTTATTTGCCCTGTACTTTCAGTTCCTTCATAACTGGATAGTTCTATGAATTCGAATCTTACATTTGGTATAATTTTCATTGCTAGTTCGACTGCAAATATTGCTGCTCCTTTTAGTACACATATAACTTGTATTGTTTTTCCTTTATAGTCATTTGAAATTTTATTTGCTAGTTCTTCTACCTTTTCTTCAATTTCTTGTTTACTTATTAATTCTTTTATTTCCATATTATAAACATTCCTTTTTACTTTTTATCCTTTTGTAGTTCTGCATATCTTTTTATTTTCATTGTTGTTGTTTTTATAAATTCATCTTTTTTAATCTCTAAGTGTTTTATAGCTTTATATGCAGTTAATTTTCTATTTACTTTTTTAATTTCTTCCCATATTATATTATATATTTCTTCCTCTGATAAATCCTTTCCATGTAGTTCTTCTATTTTTTCATAATCTGGTATTACTTTTACAGATATTAAAAGTTCTTTAGATTTTTCTTGTTCTTTTCCATATACCATACATTCTTTTATTTCTGGAATTGTTCCTAACATTAATTCTATTTCTTCAGGATATATATTTTTTCCATTCTGTGTTACAATTACATTTTTACTTCTTCCTGTTATATATAGATAACCATCCTCATCTAAATATCCTATATCTCCTGCATGAAACCAACGACTACCATCTATTATTTCTATTGCCTCATTTGTTGCTACTTCATCTTCATAATATCCCATCATTAAAGTTTCACTTTTTATTAATACTTCCCCTTCTCCATTTTCATTTGGATTTAGTATTTTTAGTTCTGCACATGTAACTGCTTTTCCAGCTGAACCAATTCGAGGTTCAAATTCTGGTGTTAGTGCTGCAATTGGGGCTGTTTCTGTTAATCCATATCCTTGTAAAAATTCTATTCCTATATCTTTAACCCATTTTCCAATATTTGCATCTATTGGTGCTGCTGCTGATACTATTATTCTTAATTTTCCTCCTAAATTTTCAAGTATTTCTTTAAATACTTTTCTTTTTATATCTATATTTACTCCTTTTAGAGCATTTGTTAAGTATATCATAGACTTTACAATTTTATCTTTTTTACTTTTTACAATGTTTTCATTTATTTTTTTATATAAGTTTTCTATTAATACTGGTACCGCAAGTAATGCAGTTGGTTTTGTTTCTTTTAAATTTGGAACTATATATTTTAGTCCCTCACATATTGCAATTGATGAGCCTCGTGACATTGGTAGTAAAAATCCTATACTCGATTCATAAGTATGGTGTAATGGTAATATTGAGAAGAATCTATCGTTCTCATCTAGATACACATATGCTGGTACAACATTTACATTTTCTACTAGATTCCTATTGCATATCATTACACCTTTTGCATTAGATGTAGTACCTGATGTAAATATTAATACTTTAAATTCCTCTGGGTCTATTGGTATTTCCATATAACTATTGTCTCCAGATTCTACTATTCTTCTTCCTTGATCTATAATATAATCTATTCCAACATTCCTTTCTTGTAATACCTCATTAGAATTCATTTCTATAAAATATTCAACACTTGGCAAGTTATTTTTTATTTTTTTTATGATTTCTTTTTTCTTTTTTGAAAAGATTATTGCACTTGCTTTTGAACGTTTTATAACATTTTCGATTTCATTTGCTGGAAGTTCTTTATCTACTGGAACAGCTATTCCTGTTCCACAAAGCATTGCCATATATGATACATACCAATGGTATGTATTTTCTCCTATTATTACTACTCTTTTATCTTTTAAGTTTAATATTTTGTTTAGTCCTGTTCCACAAGATATAACATCACTTCTAAATTTTTCATAACTAATTTCTTGGAATTGCTCTTTATGGTCAAACTTTTCTAATATAAATTCCTTTTTAGCAAATTTTTTAGTAACTTCATCAAATACCTCTTTTATTGTTTTATAGTTTTTTGTTTCGTATTTTATATTTTTCTTTTTGCTTGTGTTTTCCTCTATGTTAATTTCTTCTATTTCGTTTATTGATTCCATTTTTAGTTTTGGAAATTTAAAATTTGGTATTTTGAAGTCTTTTAAAATTCTCATTTTTATTTCATTCCTTTCAGAAAAATCTATACATATTATGTCACATTCTCTTTAATTTGTAAAGTTTTAAATTAAGCATATTATAATTATATCAAGTAACTAGCGCGAAGGAAGAAATGTTTTAAAATATTGTAGAACGATGAGGAGCCATGCGTGGGTGACCAATAGAAATTGTTAAAATACGCTAGTATTTTTTACAATTTCATTGGGGAATGGCGACTGTTCAAAATATTTTAAAACATTTGCTTCCTGGAAGCGGTAACCTAAATGCAAAAAACATTATATTTCTATATAATTAAATTCAATATCGCATTTATTTAAAATTTGTTTTTCTCTATTTGTACAGGTGAATATAATTATTTGCCTATTTCCATATTCTTTTGCTAAAAATTCTAATATATTAGTTAATCTTTCATCATCATAATATGCAAAAGCTTCATCTAAAATTATTGGTAATTTCTCACTAGATATTTCCTTAGCAGCACTTAGCCTTAATGATAAATATAATTGGTCTATTGTTCCTATGCTTAAAGTTTTCGCTAACACATAATCTCCTTTTTTAGTTTCTACAATTATTCCTTGTTCATCATTAAATGTAACATTTTGGTATTTACCATTAGATATTTTAGACATTATATTAGACAAATTTTTGGTATATTGTGGTGTTATGGTTTGTTTCATACTATTATATGCTATCTCTATTTCGCTTTTTGCTATTTCTATACATCCACTTAGATATGTTAATTCATCAAATCTTTCTTGTAACTTGCTTTGTTGCTCTTCTATGCTGGCAAGCTTATCTAATTTATTAATAATAGCTTGTTTATCTATATTCATAGTATGCAGTTTTAATTTTTCGTCATTTAAAATCTGCCTATATGTAGATAATTTTAAATATTCTTCATTTTCATACATTTGTTGTAATTCATATAAAGAAAAGGACGCATTTATATTACTAATTTCTTGGTTTATAATGTTTTTTAAGTTTTCTTTTTGTTGCACTAGTTGATTTTTTAGTTTTGCTTTTTCATTTTCTATTAACTCTTTTTCATTTTCTAATTTATAGATTTCCACATTTTTCTCATTTTGATTGTTTTTTATTAACTTATTATTCATACTTTGTTTATAACCATACATTATAATACTTATTATTGAACATAATATAGTTATTATAGCTGGTATTTTATTATTTACAAATATAAATAAAGGTATACTTAAAATGATTAGAATTATTGCTATAATTAGGAATATTTTAAAATTAGAATTTTTATTTTCATTTGTTTTAAAATTATTCTCTCGTATCTTTATTTTTTCTTGTATTTGTTCTATTTTCTCATCATAATTTTTTATTAAATCCTCATTGTTTCTTATTTTTGCATTTTCTATTATTTCATTTTCTTTTATTTTTTGTATTTTTTCTAATATTTCTATTTTTTGTTCGTTTTGCTTAATTTCCTTTTCCTTTTTATTAATATTTTGTTCTATTTCATTTTGATTAACTTTAAATTCATCTAAATTTAATTTTTCTTGTTTTATTTCTTCTAATTGTTTTTCGACTATATTTATAGGCCTATCCTGACTTTTTCTTGTTCCTATTTCTTCTAGTTGTTTTTTATTTAACTTTGCAATAACTTTATTAAATGAAACATTATCATCTCCTGTTCCAACTAAATTCGTTATTTTTTGTACAAGATTTGTTTGTTCTTTTTCTCCTAATTTTACTTGCTCTTGTTCTGAAAAAAAAGTATTTAAAAATAGTTGTTCATCTATTTTTGTTTGCTCATAAAAAAATTGAGACCCATTTGTTTTATCTATATTAAATGTATTAGATATATCTTCCATTTGATTATTAAAAATTTTAGGATTTTTCTTTTTGAAATCTCTAAAAACTTCATAACTCTCTCCATTATCTAGTACATACCCAATTCTTCCTGAAAACTCATCTCCAATCCATGGTGAAAAACGCTCAAAATCTGGAATAAATTTTCCACATTTATTTTTTGAAATTCCATACAACATACTTATTATAAATTTTTGTATAGTAGATTTCCCACTTTCATTTTTTCCATAGATTATATTTATATTTTCTTTTAATGGTATTTCTTTGTTTTCTAATTTACCAAAATTATTTATTTTCAAATTTTTAATTATCATAATTACCCTTACCTTTTTTATTCTAATGCTTCTAACCCTATTTGTATTACTTGCAAATATTTTTCTTCATTTTGTGGTTGTTCATTTATTTTTTTTAACATATTTTTTACAAAGATTCCTTTTAAATTATTTTCGCATGCTAATTTATCTAATGGTATATTTATACTAGTGTTATCTTTTATTTTTATAATGTTAATATGAGTAATATATTTTAGTATGTCATATGTATTTAATTGAAAATTTTTATTTCCGATTAAATTAATTTTATAATAATTAGTTTCTTTAAATTCTTTTAAATTTATGAATTCAATTAATTCTTCCTTTGTATTTATTTGGGATATATCAATCTTTTCTTCTACAAATTCCTTTTCATCTAATTTTACAAATTCTAGATTTATTTTTTTGTTATTTAAAATCTCTCCTACTATCATTCCATGCTCACCTAGTTCATCAAAACCTAAAGATATAGGTGAGCCACAATACATTATTCTTGAATTTTCTTTAACTTCAGATGGTTTATGAATGTGCCCTAATGCGATATAATCCATACCCAATTCTTCTAATTCTTTTGTAGATAATGGATTATAGTTTTTTTCTTCTATTTGTGATGCATCTAAAGATGTGTGCGTTAATAATATGTTTATTTTTTCTTTATCTACATTAATTTCAGAAATTTTATTCTCACTTAAATAAAAATTGTTGAATCCATATCCATATATATTTATATTATCATTTTCCATTTTTTTAATGTTTTCATCAAATATAAATACATTATCATTCCACTTAAACATATTATAATATGAATTTAATGTAATTGGGTCATGATTTCCTGGAACTATATATATTTTAGTATCTGGAATTTCTTTAAATTGATTATTTATAAATTCTATTGTGCTTTGTTTTACATATTCATGTTCATAAAAGTCTCCACAAATAAATAAATATTCTATATCGTTTTCTTTTATATATTGTATTATCTTTTTAAATACGTTTCTTTGTTCTAGTCTTCTTTGTTCTCCTAAATCATTTTTTTGTAACAAAGTAAATGGTATATCAAAATGCATGTCTGCAATATGTACAAATTTCATATTTTTCTCCTTATTATTGGTTTATTTTTGTTATATCATAATTTGCTTTTTGGGTCAATAGTTTCTAAAACATTTGTTTTTCAGGTTGATTTAAGCAATAGGTATAGTTATAATAAATATACCTATTGTACATTTTCATTGGAATATTGCGATTGGTGAAAAAATTTTTTAGACAATTATTATTAGCGCAAAGGAAGAAATGTATAAAAATATTGTAGAACGATGAGGAGCCATGCGTGGGTGACCAATGAAACAGTACAAAATGTGTTAACATTTTGTACTGTTTCATTGGGGAATGGCGACTGTTCAAAATACTTTTATACATTTACTTCCTGGAAGCGGTAACTTAGTGCAACCTGATGGTCGCAATGAATAATGAAGATTGAATAATTTCTCTGGTATTCCTCTTTAGGGCGGACTGCCTAAGGCAGTCCCTACACGTGTTAATTCTATTTTGGCATATTGTTCTTAATTTTTCTATATAAAAACATTAATTAATCCACTTAGAATTGAATAACCTCACATAGATTAGCCTATGTGAGGTTATTATTTATTCTACTATATATTTTTTTATTGTAAAAATTGCCATACTTAATATTAGTAATATGCCTGCTATCAATTCAATTGATACTATATTTTCTTCACCTGTTTTAGTTCCTATTTTAATAGTTGCATTTGTTTGTTGATTATTAGTATTAGTATCTGCTTCTACAGTAGCTTGGTTAACTATTGTTCCTGCTTCATATTTAGATGCATCATAAGTAGTTTTTATTATAACTTCTTTGCTTTCTCCTGGTTTTAATATTACATCATCTAAATCGTATACCATTTTTCCACTTCCATCTTTTGTCCAACCTTCATTTACATCTAAATTTACATCTAATATATTTGGCACTGTATCTATAACACTTTTTACTGTTCCTGCTATTTCACTTGTATTAGTTACTACAATTGCATATTCTAATTCTATATTTGCATATTTATATTGACTTGCTTTTATATCTAATTTATTCATCTTGTTTGTTCTTGGAACTTGTGTTACTTTTTTCATTCCAGTATTAGAGTAATTCTCAGTTATTTTTGTTAAATATTTATTTACTTCTACTTTAAAATCGTCTCTAAAATCATTTGGATTATCTGGATTGTCTGGTGTATCAGGTGTATCTGGATTATTTGGATTATCTGGTGTATCTGGATTTTCCTTTATTTTATCGTTAAAAATTCCTATTTGTATTTCTCCTTCTTCCATTCCTAATACTGTTATTCCATTTGATTCATTTACTACTACATCTATTAATTCAATTTTTTCTTCTAGTTTCATAAATGTTACATCGATATATAGATTTTTTAAATTTCTAACATATCCAGTTGGCTCTATTACCTCCAATAATGTATATCTATGCTTTCCTTCTGTTTGTGGTATATTTAATGTAATTTTACCTTGTCCTTCACTATTTGTTTCAATATATGAGTTTGATTTATTAAAATCTTGTATTCTAAATGTTACTCCTTCTTGTAATATATTTTTTAATGTATCTGTATCCATTTTATTAATTATTATGTCAAATGTTTCTTTTTCTGGATCTACCACTATTTCGTTATGATCGTTTAGTATATTAACAATTACTTGGTTTGTACCATAAGTCATTTGTATTTTACTTCCAGAAACAGTTGCATTAGTAATTTGCATTATACCATCTACTTCATCAAATGTTATATCTAAATATTGAACTTCCTCACATAATTTATATCCTGTAGGTGCTTTTATTTCTTCTATTTCATATCTTAAAGTTCCTGGCATATTTGGCATTACGTAATTTAATTTTATTTTTCCATTTACATCTGTAGCTAAGTAACTTGATGTTCCATCTGGTGCTTTAACTTTAAGTATTACTCCTTCTTGTAATATTGCTTTTAAATTTTCGGAATCTATCTTGTTTAATTCTAATGTAAATGTATCTGGCTTTTCTTCTTCTATTTTTTCATCTAGTACTTTTACTAAACCTGCATAACACCATGATAATGTATTTTCTTTACGTGCTTCCTCACTAAATATTATCTGATTTTTTTCGTCTACATATACTTTTTGTATTTCTAGTCTTTCATTATCTTCTACAAATGTTATTTCTACAGCTATTCTATTTGGATTTTTCTCATATCCAGTTGGTGCTACAGTCTCTTGAATATAATATGTATATGTTCCTGCTGATTTTGGCATATCAAACTCTGCTACTACTCTTCCATTTACATCTGTTCCATAAAAATCATACTTTCCAGATACATCTGTTAATTTGAATATAACATCTTCTTCATTAATATTTGCTGTAGTTTCCTTATCTGCCTTTTGAATTTCTAATGTAAATTTTGCATCTTTCTCATCTGGTTCTTCCTCTTTTTCCTTTTCATTATCTACTGCTACATTTATTACATTATTACTTATAGTTCCAATTTTTCTTATTCCTTTTGTTTCATCAATTGTTATGTTAGATACTTCTATTTTTCCACTATTTTCTACAAATGTTATTCCTATTTCCATTTCATTTGGATTTTTTATGTATCCTGAAGGTGCTACTAACTCTTTTACTTTATAAGTTAATGTTCCTGCTATACTTGGAATTTTCCCTTGAAATGTAGCTACACCTACTGTATTTGTTGATATATAACTGTTTTCTCCATTAGGTGATTTTACATGAAATACAACTCCTGCTTCAGTAATGTTAGTTTTTAAATCTTTATCTTGTTTATTTATGTTTAATGTAAATTCTTCTTCAATAGGTTCAACTGGAACTTGTTCTTTTTCATTATCTACTGCTACATTTATAATATTATTATTTATTAGCCCTAATTTTCTTATTCCTTTTGTCTCATCAACTGTTATGTTAAATACTTCTATTTTACCTCCATTTTCCACAAATGTTATTGTTACATTCATTTCATTTGGATTTTTTATATAGCCTGAAGGTGCCACTAATTCTTTTATTTTATAATTTAGAGTTCCTTCTTCATTTGGTATAATTCCTTCAAATGTTGCTATACCTGTTACATTTGTTGCAACATACGCATTTTTTCCATCTGGTAAAATCACTTCAAAAACAATGTCTTTTTCGTTAATATTTACTTGTGAATCTTTATCTTGTTTATTTATATTTAATGTAAATTTTTCTTTTTTCTCTGGGTCTGGTTCCTCTTCTTCTCCTTTTTCATTATCTACTGCTACATTTATTACATTGTTGTTTATAGTTCCTAATTGTCTTATTCCTTTTGTTTCATCCATACCAACACTAGAAACCTCTATTACTCCACTATTTTCTACAAAGTCTATCCTTAAACTCATTTCATTTGGATTTTTTATATAACCTGAAGGTGCTACTAATTCTTTTATTTTGTAATTTACTGATCCTGTTACACTTGGCATTTTACCTACAAAAGTTGCTACACCTGCTGAATTTGTTGATATATATTCTGACCCATCTGGTTTTACTATTTCAAAAACAACATCTGATTTATTAATATTCGTTTTTGAATCTTTATCTTGTTTATTTATATTTAATATAAATTCTTCTTCTATTATTTGTTTGTTTATTACCGCTACAGTTGCTGTATTATCTGTAACTTCTCCAACTTTTCGTACTTCTTGCGCTTCATTTACACTAATATTTGATAATTTAATTTTTCCTTCTACTTCACTAAATATCAAATTTATAGTTATTTCATTATCATTTTTTACATATCCTACAGGTGCTACTAATTCTTTTATTTTATATTGATATGATCCTGCTTCGTTAGGAATTGTTCCTACAAATTTTGCAACTCCTGTTACGTCTGTCTGAATCAACATAATATTTTTGTTAATATCTTCTACTTTAAAGTAAATATTTTCTTGTGCAATATTTACTTGATTTTCATCAACTTTAGCTATTTTTAAAGTAAATTTTTCTTCTACTTCTTCTACCTCTTTATCATTTAATATTGAAACTTCTATTTCATTATTTCCAGATGTATTTACTCCTGCAAAATCTTTTTGAATTTTAGCTCCACTTACACTACTTGCATTGGTTATTTGAAAGTTAGAGTCTATTACAATACTTATACTTTGCTCTGTTCCATATAGTGTATACCCTGTTGGTGGTACTATTTCTTCTATTTTGTATTCATATGTACCTGCTACTGTTGGCATATTATTAGAAATAGTTATTTTTCCTGATGCATCTGTTCCTAAATAATTTGTTGTTCCATCTGGTGCAGTTATTTTAAATAAAATATCTGCTTGAGTAATACTAGCTAAACTTATACTGTCTTTTTTATTTATTATTAAATCAAATGTTTTTGGTAATTCTGGAGCTTGTTTTGGTGTATTTTCAAATGACACTGACGCAGAAGTGCTTGTTATACTTCCTTTTCTTACATTATCTGAATTAACATTAATATTTTGTATACTTATTACTCCACCATTATCTACAAAAATTACTTCTACATCTACTGGGGTACTATTTAATTCATATCCTTCTGGTGCAACTTTTTCTATAAGTTTATAGGTTTTGGTTGTTGCAATATCTGGCATATCTACCTTTATAGTTGCAACACCATTTGCATTTGTTTCAAATAATCCAACTACTGTTCCATCATTATTTAGCAATTGAAATATTGTTCCTGTCTTTGCAATTGTTTGTCCATTACTGCTATCTATTTTTGTAACAATAAAATCAAATTTCTCAGCTTGAGTTGCTGGTGGTGTATTTAATATATTTTTAAAGTTTAAAGTTACATTATTATTCGTAATTGTTCCCACTTGGCTTAATGGGTCAGATACTGTTACACTACTTAATAAAACATCAGATGCTGGTTTTTCGAAATTTAAGCCTATACTAATTTCACTTTCATTTAATATATATCCTGTTGGTGGTACTATCTCTTGAATTTTGTAGTTTTTAGTTCCTTGTTCACTAGGCAATTGTCCATTATATATTGCCACTCCTTGTGCGTCTGTTTGTAATAATGTTACATTTCCATCTGGTGCAGTCATCTTAAATGATGTATTTGCCATCCTTATTGGGTTTTGTTCATTATCTACTTTATTTAAAGTAATTGTAAAGTTTCCTTGTTCTTTTTGATTTACAATATTAATTGGAAGTATATTATTTGTAATTGTTCCTTTTGTAATATTTGTTCCTATTACATTAGCAGAACTTAACTTTCTTCCATCTGCTGTATCTGCAAATATTAAATTTACAGATTTTATGCTAGAATCTAGTGTATACCCTGTTGGTTGTTTAACTTCCTGAATTGTATATGTATATCCATCTGGATTCATTTCTCCTTCAGGTATATTACCTTGTATTATTACTTTTCCATTTGTAATGTTTGTTTCTCCAATTTGAGAAGTTCCATTTGGTGCTGTTAATATAAATTTAGTTGTATCAGATGTAATTACATTTGTATTTTCATCTACTTTTGATATTTCAATTTGAAACTTTTCTTGTTCTTTTATTTTTTCATTTACAACATCTATTCTAATAATATTTCCTGAACCTATTATTGTTGCATTCTCACCACTTACTTTTGTTACAGATTTTACAGATACTGTTTTATCTGAATTTTTTTCAAATACTACTCTAAATTCAATATCAGAATTATCTAGTAGATATCCTTCTGGTGCATTAGTTTCCTTTAGCTTATATGTATAAGGTAAACTTGTATCTTCTGGTACATTTACTATTTTTGATACTGTTCCATTAGTAGTAGACAAATATCTAATATCATCTGAACTTATTTCAAGCCCAAAAGATGCTGGAGATGTTGTAATTAAATTTCCTTTTTCATCTTTTTTATTTATTACAAAATTAATCTTACTTTCAGGTATAATATCTTCTTCTTTTTCTTTTTTGTTTTCAAATTTAAGTTTAACTATGTTATTTTCTACCGTTTGTACAACACCATCTATTAATGCATTTTTTATTGTTCCATCTATATTAAATTCTATATTTAAAGTTTTAGCAGTATTGTCTACTATATACCCATCTGGTGCTACTCTTTCTTCTATAATATATTCATATATATTATTTGTATTTCCAGTAGGAAGGTTTAAATCTTCGCATAATATAACCCCATTGTTTGTTTCTTCTAAAATATTATTTCCATCAGGAGTTGTTATTTTAAATATTGCATTTGAAGATGTTATTATATTTTCTTCTTCATCAACTTTCGTTATTTCAATTCCGTGTTTTTGGATTACTGGTGTTTCTTCCTCTTTTGGAACGAAAATGTTTGGTGTGTTGACTTTATAATCATAATCTGAAAATCCATGAGATTCATCATCTATTGAACAGTCAATATTCATCAATAGTATTTCTACAGGAGTCGTTATATTTTCTTTTATTTCAAATTCCAAATCAAATATTTTTTCTCCTGCACTTGGACCTGGTTTTGTAGTACTTTCAAATAATATATAAATTAAAGGTCCATTTCCTCCATCTACATTTTCTGGATTTCTATCAGCTCCTATATTAGATTTACTACTATTTCCTCCGTCCACATTTATTATATTTTTTAATTCTAGTTTAGCAGAATCGTAATATGCGCATGCCTGAAATTCTAGAATATTATTCAAACCTGCATATGTAGACTTTAAGTAAACACTAACTATAATTGTATCTCCTGCTGTTTTACTTGTAGAATCAGATTTCAGCTCTAGTGTCATATATTCATTGCTTTTATCAATATCAGATTCAGAAACAAAATAGTTTGGTTGATATTGTATTGGTGCTGAATATACTACTGGTAATATTACATTTAATAATGTTATTATTATTAACAGCATTGATAATATTTTTACTTTAATTTTTTTCATATTTCTCTCTCCTTTGCAATTATTAACTAAAAGCTCGTATCAAAATCATATTTTAATGATTCTCACACAAGCTTTGTTAATATTAAACTTTAGCTTGTGTCTTTAATATATTATTTTTTTTTATGTATTGTTATTTGTCTTTTTTAGTCTAAGAAATATTATTACTGCTATTGCAGAAATTATAGCAACAACAGCTACAACTCCAACAATTATGAATATTGTTTCATGGTCATTTTCTTTATTTTTTTCATTATTACTATTTGTTTTAGAACTAACAAAATTGTTTTTTGAATTATTGCTATTTACATTAGCATTATTGGAATTGTCATTATTTGTTGAAACATTATTATTTGAGGTGTTATTGTTTGAACCATTGTTGTTTATATTATTTATTTGGTTGTTACTTTGAGTTACTGTTCCTCTTTCAATATCCAATAATATAGCTGGTTCATTAACATTTCCATCTAGTGAATTTATTGAACCACTTAACCCAGCAGCATCTATATTTTCTAGTTTTATAGTAGTATTTTTTGCTTCTTTTAATAATACGAATTTTAAACTACATATTTTTCCTTTAGAATCTTTCACATCTTTTTGTTCTATATAAACTTTTCCATTTGAGTTAATCAAATTCCAATCATTTTGCAGTAGTACTTCTTTATATTCTAGTACTTCTTTATCATATGTCACATTTGCTAAAAACTCTGCTATTCCTTCAAATCCATTGACAGTAATATCTACATCTATAATTATTTCTTCTCCAACTTTAATTGGCTCTTTTGAGCTTCTAGTTAAATTTACTGTTGCACTTTGATTTTCTTCAGCATATACATTTGTAATTAATAAAAATGTTATTAATAAATTTATTATTATTACAAATAGGTTTTTTGTTTTCATATTTCCTCCTTTCCTTAAATTTACGGTTTTTACTGTTTTTGCATATTTATATTTATTAATATTCAATTATAATATTAAGCAATTTCAATTACTTAATCAATAGTAGTTTTTTCCTAAACTGATAATTATTACACGCTTATTTTTACGGATATATGCAGTTTTTCGCGTATTTTGCTAAATTTATCTTTTTTATTACATTTTATTTGTAATATTTGGAAGTTTCTTAAATTTATTTAGGGAATAATGGATTTTATCAGATTTAAATTTTTTAGACAATAATGTATTTTCAATCAATATAATAACGATTATTAAAACTCTCTTTTTAAGTTTATTAGAACATTCTCCAAAGTACTGGGCAATTAGAATCGCCACTGCACTTACGTTTTTTAATTATTTCGTTGGAAAACGGACTGCCAAAGGTAGCCCCTACAAATGTATAAAAAAACTAGCTTGAAGCTAGTTTTTATTTGATATCTTTCATTTTTTTGTATTTTTTGTGCATTATTAATGCTATTAGTACTAATCCAACAACAAATACTGCAATTCCAACTTGTCCTGTTTGTGGTATTTTTGTTGCAGGTACTACGTCTCCTTTTCCATCATTTGTATTTTGATTTCCAGAATTTCCTGGTTTATTTGAATTATCTGGATTTTCTGGTTTATTTGAGTCATCTGGATTTTCTGGTTTATTTGAATCATCTGGATTGTCTGGTGTGTTTGGGTCATCTGGATTGTCTGGTGTATTTGGATCATCTGGATTGTCTGGTGTATTTGGATCATCTGGATTGTCTGGTGTGTTTGGGTCATCTGGATTGTCTGGTGTGTTTGGGTCATCTGGATTGTCTGGTGTGTTTGGGTCATCTGGATTGTCTGGTGTATTTGGGTCATCTGGATTGTCTGGTGTTGGATCTTCTGGTTCACCTGGTTCTATTTTATATTCAACCTCTTCTGTTATATTTCCATCAAAAGATGATAAACCTATTAATTTAATTGATGATGCATCAAATTCTCCTAGTTTTACATTTGCATTTTCAAATTCAGCTTTTGCTTTAAATTTTAATTTACATAATGTTCCTACGCAATCATTTGAATCATCTCTTGTTAGGTAAATCTGATTTTTATCACTAAATAATTTCCATCCATTTACTCCTTCTGTTCCAATATATTCTAATAATGTTGTATCATATTCAAATATATTTGCTTGAAACTCATTTATACCATCCATACCTGTTGCAGAAAATACAACTTCAATAATAATATCATCACCTGGTTTATAACTTCCAGCAGAAGGTTTAGAAGTTTGTACAAGTTTTACTTGTCCGCTTGGTCCTTCAGCGTTTACAAATGAAAAAGATGTTAATAGTATAACAATAGCTAACATTATAGCTAAAAAAACTTTTTTGACCTTCATTATTTTCTCCTTTCTAATTTTCTATTTCTTACTTATTGTAAATAATTTTTTCTCTAAAATCAATACCTCGTTTTCCCTAAAATAACAAATATTACAACTAAAAAGTCTATTTTTTGTTGTATTATATGGATTTTAGAATTTTCATTAAAATAATATGTCATTTTTATTACAATTTTGTCATTTTTTCTAAATTATAAATTTTATATTTTTACCAATAAATAATAACACACAAATTTGTGTGTTATTATTTATTTCATATTACATTATTTCAATATAAGTAACATTATTTACTTTCTGAATCCTTAGATAGTTGTACTTTAATTGCTGTAGAATCTAGTACTCTTAATCTTCCATCTGAATCTACATCTAATGCTCTTTTTTGCAATCCAGTAAATTCACCTTGATCTGAATTTATTTGTTTTATTGCTAATGAATCTTGAGTTGTTAACCATCCATCTCCATTACCATCACCTTTTACAACTATTCTATAGCTTAATTCTTGACTTCCTCTTGTTGCTTTTACACTTCCTCCTGTTTTTACACGAGTTTCTCCTGTAATTTCAGTTCCATCTGGATCATATATTTTTATAGTATCAGCATTTGTATCTAAGTTTTCAATAAATTCGTCTACTGTTATTCCTTTATACTCTCTTGTTCTCTTTTTAAGCATAGTTTTTGTGTCTATGAATGGTTCTGTTATTGTATATGTTCTAACGTTTGGTCTCTTATCTCCTGTAAATGGTACATCTTCTTGTTGGAATACATCATATACAGGATTGTTATCATCATCTAGAACAGATTTTAAGTATAATTCTGTTACATCTCCATGTAAGAACATTACTTCTACTCCTGTACTTGTTATTAAAACTTTTTGCATATTTTTTCCAGCAGAAATTCTTCCATCTGTTAATATTCTATAATCGTACATTTCTCCAACATTTATTGTAATTTCTTGTACATCATTTACTTTTGGATATCCAGAAGGTTGTACTAGTTCTTTTACTGTAATTGTAAATTCAGACACTTCATCAATATTTAATCCATTTAGTCTTATTTCACCATTTGCATCTAATTGTCTTTCGGTTCTATTTCCGTTAATTGTAATTTCGTATCTTGCATCTCCATCTAAGATGTATTCATTTGTATCTACATCAAATACTGATAATTTTAATGCGAATTTATTTCTTTCCTTTTCACTTTCTACAATTATTTGAATTGTATTTGTTTCTGGGAAGAATTTTGCTCCAACATTATGCGCATATTGAATCCTAATTTCTCCAGTATTTCTATTTCTCTCTAATTCAACATATGTATCTGCTTTAATTTTTTGGTAGCCTATTCCTGGTAATTCGTTTTTAATATCTATTACAATATTTCCTGCACCATTTACATTTGGTATGCTAATTAATCCACTTGAATTTGTTGTTTGGTTACCAATCGAAAGATTTGGTGCTCCAACATCTTGTGTTATACTTGCAGAGAATTTTGCTCCTGGTATTAGAATTGTTCCATCATCTTTATCTACATTTAGTATTTCTATTGTATATGTATCTAATCCTATATATTGTTGTGCATTTGGTAATTGATATTTAATATAATCTTTCTTTCTTGTTACCAAATTTAATGGTGAATCTTCCATGCTATTTGCAATTGTTCCATCTGCATTAAATTGAAGAATAATTTGTTTTGGTGTTTGATCTATATCGTAACCTCTAACTCCTTCTATCTCTTCCAATTTATATGTTACTGGAGTTGCTACTAATTGTTTTTCTATATAGAATTTTGCAATTCCGTTTGCATTTGTTACAGCTTCTTCTTCATAACCTTCATCATTAGTTAATTTGAATTTAACTCCTGGTATTTTTATTTCTGAATTTAATCCATCGATTTTTTCTATAACAACTTCTATCTTGTCTAATTGATTTTCTACCATAATTTTTACTGTCTTTGTGCTATTGTCTATCTCCCATAGTGTTTCATCTTCTACTGTTTGTGTAAGTTTTGTCATTATATCCCCATCTTTGTTAAATTCATAGCATGTATATCCTTCATTAACTCCTAATTTATATCCTAATGGTGCTTCAACTTCATATAATTCAACTTTTACTCTTCCATTTCCAACTAGTCCTGATATTTGTATTTTTCCATTTGCATCTGTTGTAGCCGCAATATATTTTATTGGTCCTACTTCTGGTGTAACTACTACTTGGAATGTTACTCCTTCTAATAAGTTAGCATGATCTTCTGCACTTACTTTTGTTATTTCTAGTGAATATGGTCTTACATAATCCTCTAATTCATTAACAACTTTTATTTCAATTAAATTTTCTGTTACACTTACAAATGATGCATTTTCACTTCCACTATTAAATTTGATAGTATTTGTTTTAATTTCACCATCTGCATTAATATATGCTTCTATTATTATTGGATCAATTTGTCTATAGTTGTAGTCTTTTACTTCATCTAATCTAATTAGAATTGATTCATCACAATATTGATTTTCTATTTCCTTTGTTATTATTCCTTGATCATTTGTTGTAAGCCTTCCTAAATCTATTCCAGCTCCTGTATCTTTTGGAATTAACATTGCGTCAAATTCCATTCCTCCCAAACTATCTCCATATTCATCTTGTTTATTTACTTTTAAATTTATAAATGGTTTATTTTTTACAGTTAAAACTATTTCTCTTGTAAATTCATTTACAGATACATCTACATGTCTAGAATTTATTTGTGTAACATCTAATGTAATGTTATCTGGGTCTGTTCTATCTAATGCTACATCAAATTCTACTCTTAGTATTCCAGAAACAGCTTCCTTATATCCATCTGGTACTGTTGTTTCTTCTAATTCAATTACTGCATGACCTTCATATTTTAATTTTGGTGTTTCTATTATACCTTTTTCAACTATTATGCCACCTACAACTTTATCATGTGTAACTTGGCCTGTCCAATTTTCTACACTGCTGTTGTCTATTTCATAATTAATTTTGAACTCTGCACCATTAATTCTTACATTGGCATTCGTTTTTTCTTTTGCAAGTTTTATTTTGTAGAAATCTAAGTTTCCATATCCTATTACAACATCAATCTCTTTATCAGTTGGATTTGTTGCACTTAATATTCTTGTACTTTTTCCATTTACTGTTATTACTCTTCCTAAACTGTCATATTCAACTTCTACATATACTTTTCCTATTGGATTATATGATGTTGCTGGAGTTGGAGTTTCAATTGTATAAACTACTTTTTTACTTACTAATTCATGTGAACTTCCTAAGCTTACTTTTGTTACTCCTGATACATCACTTGCAAATGCTAATCCATCATTAATTGTAATAACATTATTTGTTCTTGCAATTATTGCTTCCCATGAATCTGTTACATCTCCATACTGTGCTTTTACAATATGTGTAGCACCTGGTGCGTTTGCCATTGTGTCTGCATCTACATCAATAATGTTCATTTGTACATCATTATCATTTTCTAAGTAAATTGTTACTATTCCGTTTTCTGAATCTAATTCATATTCTATATCATCTGTTATATTAACTAGTGTCAAATCGTATACATTTGATGGTTTGTTTATTGTTATAAATCCAGAATTTACAACATTTGTAGCATATCCTGCTGGTAATCCAATTTGGTTAAATGTAAATTTAACATTTCCTTCTGCTGAAACATTGGAAATTATAATTTCTCCATCTCCATTTGTTAATTGAGAATCTGTACTCCAAATTATTCCATCTGCTGTTGTAATTGATAACCCAAATTCTGCTCCTACTATAGGTAAATCTACGTATTTTTGTTTATTTACAATTTTAAATGTAATTCTGTTATCATTTATAACTTTAAGTTTTATGTGTACTGCTTCATGTGAGTTGTTCATTTTATATAAGTTAGATGAAACTACATCTACTGTAACATTAAGAGATTTTTGTATTATATTACTTGCTTGTACTCTTCCTTGAGCATCATAATCTATATCTATTATAGTAGGTATATTGTTTCTAAATCCTGCTGGTGGATTTTCTTCTGTAATTGTATATCTTACTGTTGTATTTTTTGGGTTTGATCCCATATATTCTGTTCTTTCACCAAATCCGTCAGTCTTAGCTGTACTTCCTCCTATAGTTTCACCTGTAGTTTGATCTACTCCAACGATTGTAAAGTCTATTCCTGTAATAAGATTTCCATTTATATCTTGTTTTTCTACACCTATTCCAAATTGAGTTTCTGCTTTTACATTTACTTGTATTCCTCTTACTTTACTACTTGCATATAAGCTTGAACTATAGCTTGGTGTTAACGAAGCTGTTGCTCCCACAGCAAATGTTCCTGCTTCTACAATTGTTCCTAATGGTCCATATTGTACTGTTACTTGGAAGTCTGGAATATGCTTATATCCACCAATTCTACCAATTTCAGTTACTTCATATACTACTGTTTCATTTTTATATGCTATTGAAGGTAATATTGTAAGTTTTCCATTAGCATCTGTTTTTGCTGGTACTGTTGCTTCTTTTCCAGATTTAGTATCTTTTACTTTAAATTCAATTCCTTCTACTGGTGTACCATAGATGTTATCTTTTACAACAAAATTCATTTCTAATTTTGGCATACTTTCCACTACTATTACTATATTAGGTGAAGTTTGAGTTGCAGTGTTAGCTACACTAAATGTTTTAATATCATCTCCGATTTCATAATTTCCTATTGTTCCATCAGGATTATATTCTACTTTAAATTTAATATCATCTAAAGTTTCAAATCCACGATGTGTATTTACTTGATGTATTGTATATTCTATTGTCTCTCCTGGATAAACATATCCTAAATTTTCTATATTGTAATTTCCTCCTAGTCCTACAATTGGACCTGTATATCCTGCTGATATTGTTGAATGTACTGAACCATTAATTGTCATCTGCTCACCTTTAGATGAAGTAATTTCGAAACTTGTTCCTGATAGTCTTTCAGTATTAATATATTTATCTATATCTACTATTGCTATTGTTGCTTTTTGTTTTGTTCCTATTACTATATCTAATGTTCTTGTTCCAATTCCACTAAATGTTGCATATCCTTCAGGTAGAGCTGATACTTCTGCTATTGTTCCATTTGATGCATATGTTACTAAAATGCTCAATTGTGGTACGCTATCTAATGTTGTATATCCTATAGGATTTGCTTCTTCTATTGAATATATCGCTGGTACTTGTGTATTTATTTTTCCTGCTTCTGGTATATTTATTCTTCCACTTGCATTTGTAGTTTTTGTAACAGAACTACTATTCATTACTACTGAACTAACTGTTATTCTTTTTCCAGATATTGGTTGACCAGTTGATAAATTATTTCTTGTTATATTCATCTTTAATTCTGGTGTATATTTTGCCTTTATTACAATTGCTAATCCTGAAGGATTCGTTACTTCTATTACTCCGTCATTTGGCGAATATGTAATAGCCCCACTTATAATGTTTCCATTAACGTCAAATGGTACATTTATTGTATATGTTAATCTTCTTTGGTCTCTTGTATAATCTACATTATCATTTTCTAGTCTTACATAATACTGTAATACCCTATTTGCAAAACTTGTACCTAGTTCATCATCTGCTTTTCCTTCTGCATTTGTTACTAAATTTACATTTAAATTACTGTATGATGTTTCTCTAACATTTGCTCTTATTCCAGATAATTTTATATTAGAATCAAATTTATCTTCTGCTTCAAGATATACTGCAAATATAGCTTTATTTCTTATTTCTAAAGATATTTGATAATCTGTATAGCTTATAGCTACAGTATTTTCACTTGCATTTACAAAACTTGAACCTCCTGTAAGGTATGGCATTGAATCAATTTTTCCTGTTGCGTCAAAGTGTACTCTTAATTTTATTGGTTTATTTTTTCTATACCCTACATCAATATTTGTTTGTGTTATAGTATAATCCACATATGCATTTTTTGGAATGCTCTGTAGTGTTGTTTCTACTTCACCATTTACTGTATTTAGAGTAAGTGTTGGTACTCCATCTCTTGCTAATGTATGTGTTGAATTTAATGTAAGTGTGTGGTCTCCATCTGCAACATTTCTTATTTTTAATGTTGTTTTTGGATTATTTTTTACAGTTATAGTTATTACATATTCATTAAATGAATCTACTGTGTACGATACATTTGGTTGTGCATATATTGAACTAGAATTCTGTGATAGCGTTTGTATTTTTCCATCTTTATCAAATGTTAAATCTAATCTTATTGGTCTAATTGTTTCGTAGTTTCCTTGAACATTAGATTGATTTATAATTAATTGTTTTGTTCCTGTAGTTGAAGTTACTTTTCCAAAGTTTAATATTCCTTGTCCTGTTGTTGCATCTGTTGTCATACTTGCTGTTTGACCTGTTGTTAAACTTCCATTAAATGTTGCTTGTATTTTTGTTGTTGTATTTAATATATTCTCATCTACTATTACTACTTGAAATGATTCTACTGGTTTATATTCTATTTCAATATCGAAATCTAATACTTCTACTTTATCTGGTGTTGATTTTATTTTTATATACTCTCCGCCATATGAAACAAGTAAATTATCTGCTGATGGTTGCATAATTCTTCCTTGTCCGTCTGTTACAACTGAAATTATTCCTATAACGTTGTCCTTATTTATATATTGGTATCCTAATGGTGCTTCTTTTTCTATAATTTCATATTGTAATACTCGAACTGTACCATCTGTTGGTAACTCGCCCATATTTGCATGAACTGTAGTTAAATTTTGTGTTATTGCATTTACTGTAGTTGTTGTAGCTCCAGCTTTTCTTATTATATATTTTCCGCCAGCTAACCTTGATCTATCTGATTTATTAACTGCATCTACACCTATTGTAAAATATGGTTCTGCCTTTAATGTTATTTCTACATCAGATGTACTTGTTCCTGGTGCTGGAATATTTATACTTAAGAATTTTTGCATTGTTGCTGGTATACTCTTATCTATAACTCTTCCACTTGCATCGAATTTTAATGTAAATTCTCCATCTGGAACTTTTTTATAGAATGAGTTTTGTGTTGGATTTGTAATTCTATATGTTACTTCTTTATCATCATAATGTGGACCTGCATAAATATATGCTTTTCCTTGATTATTTGTTGTCCCTGTTCCAGAGAATAAGTCAGACTTATCTTTTTCTACAATTTTTATAGTAGATGATTGTATTTTATCTGATGAATTTTCTATATTTTCTACGGTTACATCAAATTCTACTTTAATTCTATTTTTAGACTTTAATGAAAGTGTTCCTGTTCCAAGAGTTTTACTATAATCAATTTCCGTTTTTCCATCACTTGCAATTATTCTTACATCTGATGCATCTTGAATTATTCCATTTTCATCATATGTTACTGCTATCTCTAATGTATCTTCTAGTGGCATATAGTAACTTTCATGTAATGTATCTGGATCATATTTTACTATAGGATAATTTGAATCTTGTTTAATTTTTATTATATGTGTATCACCTTTGTAATTTTTGAATGATCCAATATCTAATTCATTATTTGTATCTGTTATAGTTAAAACATCATTTATACTTTCAACTTTTACATTGTACTGTGCATTTTTTAACTCAACTGAACTATCTTCTTCATCATATAAATGCATTTCTACCTTATTTCTCATTACAGGTATTGTATATAATTTTATTTTTACTTGTGCACCTGTCATACTATCTTTTACAGTTGAAATTAAATCATATACATCTGCAATATCATGTGGTGTAACATCTTTTACAGTTCCATCATCATTAAATTCTACTGTTAAAGTTATATCTGGAATGTCTGCATAATCTATAGGAGATGCTACTTGTTTTATTGTATATGTAATTGTTTCTCCTTTATATGATTCTCCAACTTTTTCTATAACATTTCCTGCAATGTTCGTTGCTATTGTTTCATCACATTTATCCTTTTTAGAATTTTCAATATTAAATTTATATCCTGAGATATTATACCCAGATGTAGTAGTATCTTCTACTGTAATATCAAATTTAAATATTTCTGCTTGAATTATTACATCTATGCTTTCTGCATTTGGTATCCAATTTGAAGCTGTAATATAATCTCCACTAATATCTGCCGTATTGATTCTTCCATATGAATCGAATAATACTTTTGCTTGACCTCTTAATGTAAATATTCCTTCTCCTTCAGATTGTTCGTAAATTTCATACATTAAATCTTTATTTGTTGGATCGGTTTTCATTCCTATAAAGTATCCAACTACTAATGGTTTTGAATATCTTTCTTCTAATACTATACTGTAATTTCCATTTGAGTCTTTTTCTTTTAATATAGCTTTAAATATTCTGTCGCTAATATTGTTTCCATCTGTATCTTTTCTTGTAATGTTTATTGTAAATTTAGGATTTAATTCGCTTACTATTTCCATTTTTAATGTTGTATCTCCACGTGGGTCTCCTAATATTGTTACAACATTTACTGGATTTCCTAATGCTGCAGTTATAGTTTGTGGATTAATTACCTCTGGCGTTTCTACTATTTTTCCTTCTTCATCAAATACAAGCTTTATAAATATATCGTTATTTGTTATATATGAATCTGCTGTTTGAACTTCTTGTAATTGATAAATAATTGTTCTTAGTGCATGTGCATTTGCAAATTCTACACTTGTAAATCCATTTTCATCTGTTTCTGGAGTATGTACTACTTCATTAACATTTAATGTATTATTTGTATAATCTTCTTCTTGGAATACAGATATTTTATATTTTGTTCCTTGTAATAACCTTGTTCTGTCATCAACATCAAAATTTGTAATTTCAAATTTTGGTTTATCTGGTATTAATTCATTTTTCATTGTTACATTAATAATATTATCATATCTATCTGTTGGATTTATTTTATCTGTTTTATCATCAATTGTTAATAATGTATCTCCTGCCATAGAAATTAATTCTTTTCCTATTATATTACCTGCTGAGTCAAATAATACTCTTACTTTCATATTTGTTTGTGCTTTATAATTATCTGGCACATAGTATTCATCCATTTTTATATCAAATGCTCTTCCATAGAAACTATCTACTCCTGAAGTTGGTAATACTATTTTTAATCTGACATTTCCATTTTCATCTGTTAAGGCTGATCCATTATCATGTACTTTGTGAGATTGTGATGTTGAGAAATCATCTATTATAGATGTTTCTGTTTTAATTCTAACTCCTGCTAATGGATTTCCATTTTCATCTACCTTTTTAATATTAATTGCAAAATTGTATATTATTTCATTATAAATTGTATAGATTAATTCATTTGAACTTGCTCTATTATTTTTTACATAATCTGGCATTGTTATTTCATTTAAATCTACTATACTTGCATCATCGTCAAGTGCAATTGCTACTTCTATCTGATCTCCAGTTTTATTTACATATTTTGCACTTCCTCTTGTTGCTGGTTGTGTTTGTTGCATAATAAGTCTTAAATTTCTATTCGCATAAGTTTTATCTAATGTAAGTGTAATTGTTCCTCCTGTGACTGTTCCTGTCTTTGTTTCTAATAGTTTATTATTATCATCCATATCTTGAACAATTACAGATACTTCTCCATCAAGACCCCAATCTGTATCTTGGTCTTTTAAATTTAATGTTATTTTTAATTCGTTATGATATTCTTTGTTTACTAGTGCAACATTAAATATATTTTTTCCTATACAACTTTCATTACTTACACTATAGTTACTTTCTACAAAATCATTAGTTGTTCTTATAAATGCACTATCAGCAACTCTATATCCGCCACCCCACATATCACTGTAGTGTGACATTAATTGTTTATAAATATTTGTAATATTATCTTCGCTTCTTACTTTTATATTATCTACTGTACCATTAGAACTAATTCCTGGTATTGCAAATTCATCTAAATCTACACCTTGTGTAATTCTACCAGATATAGCTTTTCCATTTTCATCAAATTCTACTACCCATCTTGCATTATTTGTATTTCTTTTATAATTTGCATCTGGAACTTTTTCTATTAAAGTAAATTCTATAGTTTTATTTTTATAATCATTGAATAGCTTTATTTCGTGTGTTCCTACTGCGTCTGAAGGTGTTGCAAGTTTTGTTGCATCTGCTGTTTCATAAATATCACTACTTGTAAGTCCATTAATAACTTCTCTTGCTTCTAATGTTATAACTTGTGCTGATATTAATTTATATCCATGTGAATTTGCCATTCCATCTTTATTAAATAATCTAGCCAATTTTTGTGCTTCTACATATTGTTTTACTTCAGGATATTCTGTCCATCTATCAGTTGCTGTGTACCAAATATTCCACCAAGAAGTATTTGGATAAGCATTATAAGCACTTCTAGAAGAAAATCTTACATACTGATTACGTTTTCTCTTTATATAGTTATAATTCCAATCTCCTTCTCTTCTATTGTGTATATTAAATGATAATGAAGGTGTTGGTGGTGGTATAACTACTATTCCACTTGTTGGATTACCAGTTGATGTAATTGTTATTTTTACACAAACACCCGATCCATCTTCTGGTACTTCTATTTCTACTGTTATATCAGATGATGTGTTATTTTCAACTGTTGTAATATTACCATTTTCATCTACTTTTAATGTTACTGTTTTTAATTCTGTAATTGGGTCACATCCTGGTACAGGTGTTTTTTCTTTTAGAGTTAATATATATGTTCCTTCTATTGTTTCTGTTCCTACTAACTCTGCACCTTGTATTATAGATACATTATCTTTTGTTACAACTGTTGGTCCTTCTTTTATTGTTTTAATTGTATATACTGCTCCAACTATTTCACGTTCTTGAGAATCTTTATTTATTATATCTATATCAAATTTCTTTCCTGCTGGATATGTTATTCCTGTAGAACCATTAGGGTCTGTTAAAATTTCTATTTTAACTATATATTTTGTAGCATCCGAAGGATTTTGTGTTATTGTTACTGTTACTCCATCTGATGTTAATAATGGATTTGCAACAATATTTAGATTTGCATCCATCTCAATTGCTGCTGTTCTTAATGTTCCATCTAATAACATACCTGATGCTGCTGTTTTTTCTTGTAGAGCTATTAGAGTTGTTCCTTTTTTTATTGATAAATTATTTATTTCTACACTTGAGTTTACAGTAAGTCCATTAAATTCTACATTTCTTGAACCATCTTGAACTATTTTTATATCATATTTTGCACCTATTATTTCGCTTCCACTAGAATTTACCTTTTTAATATCTATACTATATTTCTTTATTGAATATGTATTGATTACTATATCTACTATTTTTCTTGAAGCATCATTTGGGTCATCATTTATAGTAGTTGTAATTTCTCCATTTGTTGTTCCAGAAATTACAGTAATTTCTCCATTTTCATCTAATCCTAAAACTACTACTTTTATTTCTTCATCTAATTCATAACCTATAATTGGTGTTTTTTCTTTTAATGTTATAACTGTTCTTCCATTACTAATTTCTTGATTTAATATTTCTATATTACTATCAATTGTTAAATTTTCATATGGAACTGCATCTGTGTTTTCTGGCATAACTGTAACATTATATATTGCACCTACTATTTCATTTCCTTGTTCGTCTACTTTTTTGATATTTATATCATATGGCTTTGGTTCTCCTGGAGTTATGGTTCCTCCACCATTACCTCCACCACTACCTCCTTGTGTAGTCTGTGCTGTTATTACAACCTCTAGAGTTGTTGTTCCTGTTGCATTATTTACAATTGGTCTATATTCAATTTTATCATGTGAAGAAGTATCTGTATCCCATGCGATGTCTCCGTTTTCATCTATTTTAATTGTAACTATTTTTGCATCTGTATCTAAATAGAATCCTAATGCTGGTGTTACTTCTTTTAAAAGAATAGTTGTTTTATCTTCTTTTATAACTAAGTTTGGTACTTCTGCTCCTGGTACTATACTATATGTTCCACTTTGTGATGCTGTAGCATATGGTCTAACTTCTACATAGTATTCTGAACCAGTAATTTCATTTCCTTCTTCATCTACTTTTTTAATATCTAAGTCGTATAGTCTTCCTGCTATATCTTGTGAAGATTTTACATAGTTCTTTATTTCTAAGTTAACTGTAACTTCATTTTCAGCTTCATCATAATTAACATTTCTATTTATTGTTAAATATTCACTACCTTGAATGTAATTTTCTCCAATAAATTTAACAGCTCCATTTTTTAATTCAAAGTTCATATCCATTTTTATTGGATTTGTCATTAAAGAGTATGGTTCAATTGTTAATGTTTCTTCAAGCTCAAATTCATAGTTTGCTAATCCATTTTCTGCTACATCTGCTACTTTTACATAAAATGCATTATTTACACCTACGTAACCTGAAGAGCTTGTTATTACTTCTTCTGTATATGATTTTGTATATTCTTTAACATTAAAGTGAACTCCCCCTATTACTGCTGTACTATCTGAGGTTATTTTTTTAATATTAAACTTAATTCCTACATTTTCTTTAGATCTACATTCGTCTAATATTTCTACATTTCCATTATCAGGTGAAATTGTAATTTTTGTAAATTCTATATGTTCTGGATTTTGTGTTTGATAAAATACTCCATTTGTTGATCTTTGTAAATATACAACTTTTTCATTATCATCCTTTTTAAATCCATTTGGTGTACTTGTTGCTTTAAATTTAATTGTAACAGTATCTGAATCTGGTAAAGCCATTACAATTTTTCCATCATTATCTGTTTGTTTACTATCTACTATTCCATTTATTTCTATTCTATACCATGCATTTGCAATTGGAGAATTATCTATATCGCTTCTTTTTACTATTGTTAAAGCATTATTACCTATAATATTGCTTCCTGGTAATAAAAAGTCTACATTTGCTGTATATTTATAGAAATCTGCATCATCATCTTCTGTTTTATATGTATTTACATCTGCTACTGTAGTTGCTGGTACATTAATAATCTTTTTATCTCTATCATACTCAATTCCGAAAATTAATGTTGCAGGTATTTTTTCATAATCATCTGGGATTATTTTATATAATACTGTTCCATCTCCATTATTTGTTAAACCTGTAATTTCTAATAATCCTGTGGCATCTGTTTGACCTTGTCCTACTGTTCTTCCATCGATTGTTTTTATAGTCATACCTACTCCACTTATTCCAACGTTAGGATTACTTTTCAATAAAGTTCTTATTTTTAAGGCATTAGTACTTGCTTTTTGTTGGTTTGTTATATTTATAAATAACACTCTATTTGATGGATCTATACGTTCATATATACCCTCTGATGCTGGTAAAGATTGATTGTATGAAGGTGTTCCATTATCTGCAATATTAATTGTAATAAATTTATCTATTGTTTCTAATCCATATCCTGGTGCTGCTGATTCATGTATAAGTGTTAACTCTAGTGTTCCTGTTCCATAAAGTCCAGTAATCATTATATTCCCATTAGCATCAGAAGAGCCTGAATTTGTTAAGTAATTTAATCCACCTTCTCCTCTAACACTAATATGATATTTACTTCCTACTACTGGATTAGATGTTTCTAAATCTTTTACATTTATATTTACACTAAAGTTAGAAGTATTTCCTCTTGTATTATATACATTTACTTCCATTTTACTTGTATCAGGTACTTCTATACTACTATTTGCTCCAAATACTGGTAGTTTAATTACTGTTGCTTCACCATTTTCTCCAAATGTTATATTTAATTTTCCACTTCCAATATTTGTATAAACTGAATTTACACTTTCTTGTACTAATGTATAGTCTTTATTAGTTTTTACTCCTGCTATTGGTGCTTTTAATATAACTTCTCCATTTACCGTTGTTCCTCTTGCTACCTCTTTATTTCCTTGTTTTAATACAAATTCTGTTCCATTAATTAAGTTTCCAGATTCTGTATCTTTATTTATAACTTTTAATTCAAATGATTTTCTTGTAGCTTTCATCTCTACTTCTAATTTTTTATCTTGATTAGAAACTGCTGTTTGTATATCTTCTGATGTTCCTGAATTATTTAAGGTTATAATGTATCCATCTGTTCTCATTCCAACTGTTTTTAATGGTACTTGGTCATATCCTGGTGCTGCAGTTACATTAGTTATTTGCAATTTTTTCACATTGTGTAATTTTGCTTTTTCTATTTTAATTTTTCCATTATTATCTGTTTTTACATTTTCAGCAACAGTTGATATACTTCCATCTGCTAAAATTCCTTTTATATCAAATTCAGCATCTTTTACTTGCGTACCATTTTCTTCATCTCTTAATCTTAATTCAAATTCATAAGATGGTTCTATATAGTATGTTCCTGCTATTCTATCACTACTTGCTACTCCTGCATTATTAGTTGCAATTACATGTAAGAATAATACTTCATCCCATTTATTAGTTGGTAATTTTATTTTTCCTTTGTAATTTTTGCTTCCTACTGTTACTGTTGTAAACTCTGATTCTAGTGGCATATTTGTATTAGTTGTAAATGCATATTTAAATTCTTTTATTCCACTTTCTTCATCTTTTACTTCTATATCTATATCTATATCTTCGTTTAATGTTTTCTTGGTTCCTGGCGTTAATATAATATCTGGTGCTGTTGCATCTTCTGATACATCTATTTCTTGTGAAAATACATCTGATGTTATATCTGTACCTTCATGTGTTTTTGTTACAGATAATTGAATTTTATAATGACCTGCACCTATATTCTCTCCTGAAAAATCTAATAATGGGTTTGCACCTTGATGTACTACTGTATTTCCCTTAGTAACTACCCAATTATATGTTAATGAGCTTCCTGCTGGATCATATGATTCATCTATTATTTGTAAATTCTCATATTTAGAAATATTATTGTTTACTACTTTAAATTGTGCAACTGGTTTTATTGCATTTGTACCTGTTGTTATATTTTTTATAGAAGAATTTTGTGTTCCTTGATAATCTGTTACTGTTAATCTTATATAATAATCTGTATTTTCATCTAATGATGCTGTAACTGTTCCTCCAATCCCTGAACTAGGTATTACATTCCATGTATCTTCTGTTGTTTTTTTGTATTCCCATTTTTCTTCTTTTATTCCTCTATTTGTTTCTTGTTCTGCTTTATTGTTAGCATCTCTTTCTATATCTAAATCATATGAATTACTTTTTAATGTAAGTGTTGATCCTGATTTATTCATATTAAATGCAGATACTGGTCTTCTATGAGCGAATATTTCTGTTACTGTTTTATCTTCACAATATATTGTATATTTTCCAACTTTTTTAAATTCCTGTATTAAATCATTTGTATACATTCCGTCTTTTTCATATTGACCTTGTGAATTGCTGTAATAGTTATAATCATGTACAACTTTCCATACACCATTTGGAAAATTCTTTGTTGGTGTTGGTACAGTTCCTGTAATTGGTGATGTAATTTTTACTATTACAGGTTCATCAGCAATTATAGTATTACTTACTTCTGTTGGCTTTATTACCGTTTTTAAATAATCTACTGTTGCTTGTACAGCATCACGTGATGAATTTGCTATATATGTACCTTTATTATTATTTTGACTAATTACATTTTGAATTTGAGATTGATTATTATTTGTTCCCCATCCTATGAAATATACATCATTATTCATAAGTTTTGAAATGATTGATGTAAGTTCTGTTGGGTCAGCAAATTGTTCATTTTCTCCGTCTTCTACATTGACTAATATTTTAGTAGATCCATCTCTCCATGTTGGTGCTTGTAAAACTTCTGTAAATTTTCTAATTACTTTTATATCTAATTTTATATTAGTTAAATGGAATTGTCCTATATTATTACATCCATGTGAATAGTGATCTGAGAAGAAACCATAGCCTGCTCCATATTGTGCAGAACTTATACTATATGTAAATGGAGATGCTAGTCCTCCACCTGAAATTTGTATTTCTTCTTCTGATACTTTAACTGTTAAGTTTCCACTTCTATTTATATTTAAATTTTGTATTAAAAATATATCTGAATTTCTTGCGAAAGATACCCAATTATTTTTATTGTATATAAAATGCCAAAATGAAGCATTAGTTCCTGTACTGAATGCACCTCTATTATTAAAGCTAAGCATATATCCTTCAAGTGAACCATTTGGATTTTCTTGCACTCTTAATAACATACCAGCTGCATTAAAACTATCGCCAAAGTTTATATTATAATTGAAATTAAACTCTTGTTCTTCATTTTGTTCTGGTATTATCCATAATGCATTTTTTCCTGCATTACTTGGGTTTCCATACATAGCAACATTTTTTCCGTTGATCACCTAAAGTAATGCTACTAATTCCTGAAACAGTTCCTCCTTGCCATGGCAATACTTCTTGTGTTTCATTCTTTTTTGCTTCAACAGCCTCTATGTTTAATTTACCAGCATCTATATCTGCTTGGTTCATTACTCCTTGTGCTACTAATTCCCTTTTTAAATCTTCTTCAAAGTTATGCACATCTACTGATGTTTTTGACTTCGTCATTATAATATCTACTTTTGGAGTTTGTTGCACTTCTATTTTTACTTGTTGAGCAGCATAAACTAATACACTTATACATGTAAGTGCTACAATAATTAATGCTATTGCTTTCTTTCCAGATAATATTTTTTCCTTCATAATCTTTTCCTTCCTTTATTGTTAATTTATCAATTATAAGTATAAAGTTTTTTTTATTTTTTTCAATGACTAATTTTTCCAAAACCCTTTATATTACTATGTTTTCCAAAAAAATGTGCTAGGGATCTACATTTTTAGACTTTTATATTTATAATTTTTAAATTTCTATTACACTATTGTTACAAAACACTTTTATTTTAAGTTTTTTGTTACGCACTAGTGCTTTTTAGATTTTCGATTGGAATAATTTTTATCATTTGGATAATATTGGATTTTGTTTAGGATAGTGTAAATTGTTATAATTTTTCTATGAGAACGGACTCTTGCGCAACATGATGGTCGCAATGAATATTGAATAGTGAATAATGAAGAATGAATAATTACATTGCTTTGGTATTCCTTTAAAGAACGGACATGCAATGCACGCCCCTACACTATAAGTAGAATTTTCTGTGGAATGTTTTAATGTAATAGGAAATTCGAAGAATCTTCCTATAATAGAAAAAGAGCACAATTATGTGCTCTTTTCTATTATAAATAACATTTATTAAATTATTTATTATAATATTTAAAAATTTAAACTATTCTGCAACATTTAATATATATGGGTCATCTTTTGTTCCTAATCCACTCTCAACTTTTACATTTGGCTTTAATGTAACTACAGGTCTAATAGCTATTGTTACGTTCGAGCCAACTGATACAAAACTATTTCTTTGAGAATAATAATATAAACCTTTTAAATTTTCATCCATTACAATCGTAAATACCATTCCTTTTCCTTCAACATATTCTTGAAGCCAATTTATATTATAGTTTCTAATTTCACTAATAGTTAATGCTCCTCTAACATTTGTGGCATATTTATTATTTAAATATTTTGTAAAATTATCTGAACTGTTAATGTAATTATAATTTTGACTATTATTACTATTAAAAAATACTGCCTCTGGTGTACCTGCTGCTACTAATCTAACAATATTATTTTCTGTATATGCAACTCTCCACCTAGTATCAGTTGAAGCAACTCCAATTGGAGTAGAACCACTAATTCCTGAAATTACATTTTCATACTCTACAGGATAAGCAACATAGTCCCCTGCTTTTAACTCTATCTTTTCCCCTACTTCAAATCTACTTGGTTTATTTATAGTTATTCCTTCTTTATATTCTACCTTTGCTATTATTGTTTCTATACCCAATGTATTTATAGGTTGTGTATATTCTTGCCATGTTTCTCCTTCATCAATACTATAATATTTGTTTACATTATGTATGTCTGGATAATTTATTGTTACTGTGTGATTCTCCTTTTCCATAGTTAAATCTGGAGTTCCTACAAATGTATATAATTTAGGTTGCTCTCCTACACTTTTTATGTTTGCTTGTAATATTTCTCCTTGCTTTACTATTCTATCTATAGCTATTTTCTTCCTATTACATTCTATTTCTACTCCATCATTTAAACTTATTTTATCTATTTCATTTTTATTTTCCATATATAATATTATTTGTTGTTTATCATCTGTTTGTTCTATTAATTCATAATCTATTTTTATTGTTTCCTCTTGCATATTTTTAGCATTATTTTTAATATACTTTTCTATTATATTTTCTCTTAATAAAAAACATATTGATATAACTGTAAATAATAAAACTATTATTAATACAATTGTAGTAAAACAATATTTATATGATTTATTCTTTTTTAATTCATATTTATTGATATTAATCTTATTCATTTTTCTCCTTTTACCATTTGTTAATTATAACAAATTTTACATTTAATATTTTTCTACAATTCATATTAAATAACATTTCTAATGTATTTATCAAAGATACACTTCCAAATGTTAGATAAAATATCTAACATTTGGAGTGATTTTCCTTTTGTGTTCTTTTAGGTTATTATTCTGCTAATCTATTTTTTATTGCAACTGAATCTATAGGTCTTAATCTTCCATCTGAATCTACATCTAATGCTCTTTTTTGCAATCCAGTAAATTCACCTTGATCTGAATTTATTTGTTTTATTGCTAATGAATCTTGAGTTGTTAACCATCCATCTCCATTACCATCACCTTTTACGGCTAATTTATAATTCAATTCTTGACTACCCTTTATTGCCTTTATGCTTCCTCCTGTTTTTATACGAGTTGTTCCTGTAATTTCAGTTCCATCTGGATCGTATACTTTTATAGTATCAGCATTTGTATCTAAGTTTCCAATAAATTCGTCTACTGTTATTCCTAAATAGTCTCTTGTTCTCTTTTTAAGCATAGTTTTTGTATCTATAAATGGTTCATCTATTGTATATGTTCTAACTCTTGGATCATTATGTCCTGTAAATGGTACATCTTCTTGTTGGAATACATCATATATTACTTCACCAGTATCATCAAGTTTTGATTTTAAATATAATGGGTCTTCTTCTACAGATTCATCTTTTTCATTTTCTATATTAATTTCAACTGTATTATTTGCAAAACTTGTTACTTCTATAATTGATACTTCTTGTCCATTTACTACAACTTCTGCATTTGTTACTATTAGTTTATTTGTATCATTTGGATTTTCTTCAAATGTTATTTTAAATATTTGTGGCTTATCATTTAATATATAGCCATTTGGAGCCATATTTTCTGTAATTACATATTCGTAAACTCCTGCTTCTTCAGGTACTTTTATTTCTAATATTTGTATTTTTCCATCTTCTTTTGTTCTTGATAATACTCTTTGTCCATTTTCTAATGCTACTGTTATTTCTGCTTCACTAGGTATTATTTCTTTTGTTTTAGAGTCAATTTTTGTTAATATTATATTATATTCTCCTGTTTTTGCATCTGGGTTATCTGGATTATCTGGAATTTCTGGCTCCACTGTATTAGTAATATCTAGCTTTATTTTATTTTCATCCAGAGTAGCATTTTTTACATTTCCTCCTTGTGATTCAACTACTATATTAGTTGCTTCTAACACAATTTCGTTATTATCATTTAATGTAAATTTAAGTTTTATTGTAATTGGCTTTTTATTTAGTTCATAACCCGTTGGTGCCATTACTTCTCTTAATGTATATATTTTTTCTAATACATTTTGTCCATCTGGTAATGATTCTGGTTTTTCTATTTTATTAAATAGTGCTTTTCCTTCTAAATCTGTATATACATATGTTTTGTTATCTTCTTCATCTGTTAATTCAAATAATGCTTTTTTATCTTCTATTAACATATTTTCTTCTGATGGATTAAATGTTGTATTTCCTTCTTCTGGCGTTGTTGTTTCCTCTTCTAATGATGGTCTTATTACTTCACCTGTAGTAGCATCTAATTTAGTTATTTCTATTGCGTATTCATCTTTTATTTCTTCTTCCTTTGGTTTATTTAATATGTTTAAAGTCATATAGTCTTTTGCCCATTTTGGACATTCAACTAATTCATCATTTGATTTTACATCTAGTATCATATCTGCACCAAATTCAACTTCTACTTCTAATCCATGTTCTGGAGTAATATATCCATAAGGAGTTGTTACTTCTTCAAATATTAATGTATATTTTCCTGGTTCTTTTGGCATTACTAATTCGTCTACCCTTGTGTATCCTGTTTCTGGAACTTCTATTTCGCCTATTTTATCTTTAATATTAGTTATTTTATCCTTTAAATATACTTCAAATTTTGCAGGATTATTCTTTATTAATTTTCTTGAATTAGCATCTATTTTATTTATTACAACTGAATATTGTCCATCTCCTATTTCGTCTCTTGGTTTTACATAAACAACTGATTTATTTGTATCTGCATAACTAAAGTCTACATCTCCACTACCTTCACTGAATTCACCTGTAGATTTGTCTTTAAAGAATTCTATATGATGTTCTGTTCCATCTAATTTAAATCCATTTGGTGCTGTTAATTCTTCTAAGTATACATTTATATATCCATATCCTTTTAATACATCGCTTACTATAACACCATTTTCATTTGTTGTCTCTACCCATTCTCTCGTTTCTCCATATTCTTCTTCTACTCTTATTCTATAGGTTCCTCCTGGTATAAGTGTAAAGTCGTTATCTATCATTGTATGTTTTTCTAATACAAGTGTATATGATTGTCCATCTGGAACATTGTTTATATTAATATCAATATAATCTTTAGTATATCTATTTACTTGAATATGGGAATTTTGAGATAGTACTTTTTCAATGTATTTTTGACCATTTGCATCAGCTGAATATGTTACATCCATTCTCATTTCTCCAGTATATTCTTGATATCCATCTGGTGTTACTATTTCTTTAAAAATGTATGTACATGTTCCTGCTTCTTTTGGTCCTGCTAAACTTCCAAAATCTAATGTTCCTCTTTCATCTGCTTTTACCTTTTTAAGTAATGTTGTCCCTTCTGCATCTGCTAAGTATACTTCAAATTCTGTTTCGTCACTTTCTATTCTGTAATTTGTAATACTATTTACTTTTTTAGCTGTCACTTTTGCTCCTGTATTTTTGAAGTTGAAAACATTCATACTTATATATTGTTTTCCATATCTTATTAGTTCTACATTTTCATCATTCCAAGCTGGCCTTGATGCTATATATAGGTTGCCTTCTTCGTCTTCAATAAATTCTACATTTATAATTATGTCATTTTCTATTCCTTCATATCCTGATGGTACTTTAACTTCTCTTATAATATAATCATAATTTCCAGCTTTACTTGGTCTTTGTAAGTTGTTTAGTACTAATGCACCATTAGAATCTGTTTCTCCTTCACCAACTTTTACAACAGATCCATCTTCGCTTAAGTAAACTTCAAATTTTGCTGTATCATCTGTTATACGGAATCTGTCTGTCCTACTTACTTTATATAAGTACATTGTTAATGTTGATGGATCATCTTGTGGTTTTAAAACTACTGTTTTATTATCAGAACTTATTTTATAATCTACATCACATGCTATTGGTATTGGTGTGATTTCTCCTGTTACTTTATCTCTTGTAAATTCCATATGTTTTGTCCTTGGATCTAGTTCAAAGTTTGCTGGTGCTTCTATTTCTGTTATTGCTACTCTAATATTTCCATATCCAAAGAAGTCTCTGCTTATAAGCTTTCCATCTTCATTTGTATATTGTTGCCATGTAATATCTACACCAAATTCTTCTATCACTCTTATTTCATATTTTGCTCCTGGTATTAGTACTGGTGGTTGTGGTGGTGTGTTTTCATCTTTAGATTCTTCTATATTACTTCCTCCTGCAATTTTATCTATTTGAATTACATATGGTGTATCTATTGCAGATAATTCGTTTTCAATTGTTGTAGGTAATACTTTTCTTCCTAATATTCCAACATCTACCCATTCTCTCCTGTCTATTACTCTTATTCCATTTTCAACTTTATAACTTACTATTTCTAGTCCTCTTTGTTCTGCTATTTTTGTAATTGTAGTATCGCTTAGTATTTCATATTTAGTTATATTATTATTTATATCATAGCTTACTTTAAGTACTACATCTGGCAATAAATCGAAATTATCTATTGCTTGTTCTTTTATTGTATATATAAATGTATTTCCTGAACCTAATATTGGCACATTAATTGTCGCATATCCATTATCATTTGTTGCCGTAGTTGTTACATTTATATCAGTATCTACCATTTCTCCATTTTCAATTTTTTGTGCAGTTATATTAAATACTGCTCCACTAAGGCGTTTTGTTTGATTTTTTCTATCTTTATAAATTTTAGTTAAATTTATAATTAAGTTTGGATTATTTCTAATTACAACTGTTATTTCTCTATTTGGTACACTTATTGTTACATCAGCATTATCAAAATCTGAACTTACAAATGTTAGATTTATATCTGCTGTAGTAGATACTCCTGTATCTATATTATCTTTTTCAATAACAATTTTTCCTGATGTTGTATTATTTCCTGACTCATATCCTTCTAAGAATACTACTTGATTAATATTTATTTCTATTTTACCTTCAAAGTCTGCTGAAATTGATGGTGATATATATGTTCCAGATTGTGTTGTTATCCCATATAATCCTGGATTATTTCTTGTTTGTGCTAAAACATTCTTATATAAATTATTTCCTGTCTCAACATCGTTTGCTTCTATTTCAAATATTGATCCATTAAGTCTTGCTCCAGATTCTGAATCCTCAGATACTACTTTTAATTTAAATCCTTGATTTAGAGCTCCATTTGCGATTTCTACATTAATGCTATGTGATAATCCTGTCATACTTCCCATATAAGCATTTGTTCTTGGAGAATTTTCTGTAATTCCTGTTTTTGGATTAACTCTTCCATACGAATCGAATAATACAAATACTTCTATATCTAATATTTCTCCATATGGTTCATTTGTTATTGGATTTAGTGGTGGTGTTATTTCTTTAAATGTATATTTAACTTTTTGATTTTGTGGTGCTACTCCTAAATCAAAATATAGCTTTCCATTTCCATCTGTTATATCGTCAACTCCTACAGTTGTAATTGTAACTGAATCTTGTGGTATTGGTTCTACTACTTGTTTTGTTATTTCAAATTTAGCATTTTTTAATAACTGATTTGTATCTATATCATGTTTTATCATTGTTAATTCTAATTTTGTTTCATTTTTAAATATTACTTGTATTGTTCCAAATACTTCATTTATTATTAATGTTGCTTTTGTCGATGTTGCTTTATCGATTGTAACTTCATATGTTTTGTCTCCTGTAATATTGTTTATATCAGGTCCTATATATTCATATCCCCTACTTGTTAAATCGGCTTCATCTAAATCAATTGTATATTCTATTTCACCTTTATTTACAACAAATGTTATATCATTTAATAGATTTGCTCTATATCCTTCTCCTATTCCATCTGGAGCTTCGGCTACTCTAATCTCAATTCTTCCATTTTCTGTTCTGCTTAAATACTGTACTATTCCATTTGTGTTTGTAAATCCTTGTGGTAATACTATTCCATTAATTGTTGTATTATATTTTGTTCCATATATTCCCAAACCTTGATAATTTGTATCTTCATCTTTTACTAGTAAGTCATATGAATTATCATTTGGTACTCTTAATGCTATATGAACTGGTTTTCCTCCTGTATATTTTATTTGTGAACCAAGTGCTACTTGTACTTCCACATTACTTGGATTTGATAATACTTGATAGTTTCCTATTCTACCATCTGTATTGTATCTAACCTGTAATACTACATCTTGAATTTTTCTATAACTATTTGGTTTTGTAATCTCTTTAATTGTATATTTTACAACTAATGGAGATTGTCTTTTATTGAATTCATCTATTACTTCTGTTACTACTCCATTTGCATCTGTTACTATTTGCGTTTCTATTGTTTGTCCAGATACAAGTTCTTTTATTACGTTAAATTCTATACCACTCATTAGTTCATTAGTTGTTTTATCGTATTTTGTAAGTCCAATTTTTACATCTTTTGGCATATTTGTTACAACTACTTTTACATATTTTTGGTTTACAAACGCACTTTTATTTATAGAGTAATTTGCTGGTGCTGGATTAAGTATTGTATATTGTTCTATTTTTCCATCATTTTTAAATTTCACTTGAAGTGTTGCTACATTTGTATTTGTGTGATATCCAGATACAGTATTTACTTGTTTTATTGTATAATTTACGGTTTGTCCTTTATATGGTTCTCCAATATATACTTCAAAGAATCCATTGTTATTTGTTATTGGTGTTCCTTGTACTGTATCTCCCATAGAACTTGTTATTTCGAATTGTCCTCCTGGTATTTTTACACCAGGATAAAATTCATCTTGCAATTCTAATTGTATTGTAAAACATGGTCTATCATATAAATTTGCTACTAAATCTTTGTGTCTTGTTTCTTCTATAGTAGGTGCATATTTTGCAACTTCTACTTGTTTATATTGTTCTTGTATTAATTTTTCAGATGAATTCACATTTGTTGATAATATGGTTCCATTATTTCCAAATTGTACAGTTAAATCAAATATTTCTAAAGGTAAATATCCACTTGGTGCTGTTATTTCTGAAATTGTATACGTAACTGTTTGCCCTGGATATATTATCCCTAAAGTATTTATTGCAGAAGGTCTTGCTGTTACATTTAGTCCTTTATTAGATGTTATTCCAAATACTGCATTTAATCTTTTAGTTGTTTCATATTTATCAAATTTAAATAATTCTACATTAAATTTTCTATAACATAATATATCTAACTCTAGTGTTGTTTCATTCCATGATACTGGCACTGCATTAGGCTCTCCATATGAATTTACACTTATTACAACTGCATTAGTAATTCTACCATATTGATCATGTGTTATTTGTAATTCAATTGTTCCTGGTAATTCATAATTTTCATTTCTATTTCCTCTAAAGTCAGTTCCTATTGTGTAATGTGTATCTGAAAGTGTATTGTTTCCTCCCCAGTATGTCCAACTTACTTTTCCTGATGAGTTTACTTCATAATAATTTTGAGTTCTATATTCATATGAACGACTTGTAAGTATTGATGATTGGTTCATAAATGGATATACCCTTAAATTTCCTATAGGTGCTTTTGTTACTTGATCTAATATATTTACTTTTATAGTTGTTGTTGGTTTATATTCAATATCTAAGCATATTGAATGTGGATTACCATATTGACTTTTAGCAGTTTTTACATACATTGTTCCATCTGGTGTATTATTATTATCTATAGACTTACCTGGTGCTATATCATATCTGTCTATTTCTCCTTTTGCATTATAATATACATCTACATATGTTAATAATTTTCTATTTCTATAATCACTACCAGAATTATACCTTGGCTCATATTGTTGATACTGTATTGTATTTGCATTTGGCTCAGTTATTTCGTATATATATACTCTTCTAACTACTTCTCCTTCTTGAGTAAATAATGTTGCATTGTCTTTGCTTTCTATTGGTGCAAATCCTGCCATTGGTCCTACTAAATCTGTATTAGTAGTATATTGTATTGTATATGGATTTCCATATACCCATTTTGAATCATACCTATTTCCTACTGAATATCCATCTCCTATATACCCTGCTTTTATTATTTGTTTTTGATATTCTGTTCCACCTACATTATATCCATATGTTGTACTTATTTCGAATTTTGCATCTTTTAGGCGGTCTTTTGTATATTCATCTATTGCATTAATTCCAAATTGTAGCATTGGGAAGTAATGTAGTCTTATTTTTAATGTATATTTTCCTGGTGTATATTCTATTGTTATATATTGTTGTATTTGTGGCATTGGATAATGTAATTCGTTATAAATGCTTGCATTAGTAAGTTTTCCTTCATCATCAAGTGAAACTTCTACAATCATTCTATATTTCATCGCTTGATATACTGTTGATGTTGATGTGGTATTTTGATAATAAGTATTTGGTGTATTTTGTGGTGTAATATAGATATACCCATGAGTAAATGGCTTTCCTTCATCATCTACCATTTCTCCATATGTTTGGTAATCTTCTCCATAAGCTACATCTGGTGAACCATCATGGTCATCATCTCTTCCTGCTTTCATTGTTAATGTTCCCATATCTACCATATTACTTGAACCACTTGATGTTGGTGAATAGTTAGTTAATTTCATTTCTACCTTATAATCATCTGTAGTTGTAGTTCCATCATTATTTGTAACTACACGTTGTAATTTCTTTCCTGGATCATATCTATCTTCTACAATCATGTGAACACCAAATTCTTCTATTTCTTCGTTTACTACTATAGTATCAATTGTAAAATTATATGCATCTGCACCTGTTATTTCTATTAATTCACTACCTTGTGTTATTCTGTAACCATTAGGTACTATTACTCTTCCATCTTGGTCATAATCTACCTCTACTTTTATTTCATTATCTATCCATTTATATCCAACTGCTTTTTTGGTTTCTTTTATTGTATATTCTATTGTTTTATTGTCATATGTATAGTCTATTCCAAATATTAATTCACCTTGTACACCAGCTGAACCTGTTATACCTGTTAAATCTACTATTGTTTCGTTGGTACTTTTATCTACACCTTTTAATGAGAATGTTACATTATTTATATCTTGTGTTTTTTCTTCATCTTTTTTATTTATTTTTAGTTTTAATAATGGATTATTTCTTATTTGTATATTTACTTCAAATTGATCATATATTGTTACTCTTTGATCTGCTGGTATTGTTGAAATTTCTACATAAGGAAGTGATGTTAATATTTCATTTCCACTTTCATCAACTTTTATTAATTCTGGTGGATTTGTAGTAGATACATATCCATCATTATCGAAATATACTTTTAACATTATTGGATCTATAGATTGATATCCAGCTGATGCTTTTGTTTGTCTGATTGTATAAATTGCTGTTCCACCAAGTTTTGTTTTATCTAAATATGCTATTGTTTTTCCTGTAATATTGTCTGTTGGAGCTGTCATATCTCCTGTATTTATATTTGATACTACTGAATATTCTGTTCCACCTAATTTTTTAGTAAAATCTCTTCTATCTACATTTTCAATATTAAACTTTAATGCAGGATAGTTTAATACTTCTATGTTTACTATTCCTCTTGTATTTCCATTGTATCCTATTGTTGTATTCGTTGGTATAACAAAACTTACATTTACCCATCTATTATCTGCATTTTGTATTGTATTTCCATTTACATCTGCTAGTGTTGCATTTGTTATTGTTTTATCTTCATTATATGTTACCTTTACATAAAAATCTTCTACTTTTGCATATCCCAATTTTGCAACTGTTTGTTTTACTAAATATGTTACTTCTGAATTCTCTCCATGTCTTCCATTATATATTTTTGCAAATCCATTTGCATCTGTTTCTCCTTCTGCAGTTTCATTATTGGTTGCTGTTACATTTGTTATTTCAAATTTCGCTCCTTGTAAAGGTTCTTGTGGTAAATATGCTTTATTTTCAACTGTAAATGCTACCTTTGGTTCTATTTTTATTTTTAAATTAATCTCTCTACCACTATGTGAAACATATTCTATATAATCTCCATTTACAGTAGGTGTTCCTGTAATAATTCCATCATTATCATATTGAACTTGGAATGTTTGATTTGGTATTATATTGTATGCATATGTTGCTGTACTTACATCTATATTTTGTAATGTATATGTTTGGATTGCTCCTGGTAATACATATCCTACTTTTAATTGATTTGTACCCTCTGCTACAATATTAATAGATTCTGGAATTTTATATTTAATTCCAAGTACATCTTGACCAGATGCTTCATCTACTGTTTGTATATTTACCGTAAGTTTTGGTTGTGGTTCTACTAATAATTGTATATCTATATCATTACCTTTAGTTGTATTTGTTGCAATTATTGACCATGTTGTTCCAAATCCTGCATCTGTTTGTCCTGCCATAGTTTGAGCTAAATCTACTTTACCTTCTCCGTCAAAATACACTTGTACTTCTATTTCTGGATTCATATCTTTATAATATGGTGCTGCAGTAGCTGTTTTTATTTTATATGTAATTGGTCCTTCAGATTTATAGCTTCCCCCTACCAACATGCTTGTTTTTCCTTCTTGATTAGTAGGTCCAGAAATTTGATATGCTCCTTTTGATGTTGTAACATTAAATTTGTAGCCACTTACTGGCGATAATTCTTCTTTATCTAATGCTTTTATACCAAATTTAAATGTATCTTGTTCATAATCTATTAATTTTAATGATAACTCTTTTTTCATTGTTCCATCATCTAGCATAATATCATTATCATATTCAATTACAGCTCTTGGTGGATTATACGCTGTTGATTCTAATTGTATACTAATTGCTTTTGTTATTTCATCTATTTTAGTTACTCTTATAAGTTCTGCTGTGTTATTTACTTGATACCCAACTGGTGCTTCTATTTCTTGTATTTCTATAGTTGCTTGTTCGCTTACGAAAAATCCTGTTAGTTCTATTGCATCTGTTACTTCTTTTTCGTATGTTGATATTGTTCCTGTTGGTCTTGTAACTGTAATTTTATATTTTGCTCCACTTAGTTCTTCTCCATTACTGCTATATTTAGATAAATCTATTGAGAAGTTTCCAATATCTCCATAATTTGTATATAAATCTAATTCTACTCTAGATTCATATCCATATGATGTTAGGTATCCACTGTGTTTTGAATATATTTCAAGACGTTTTCCAACAATTATATCTAAATTCTTTAATTCTACCTGACTAGAATTTGGATTAAATCTGTATACTATTCTATATTTTACTAAACTTGATGGTATTTCTTCTCCTGAAATTAAATCGTATTCTACAACAGTAAAATTATATGTTACTGTTGTTCCATCATCTGGTATCTTTGTAACTCTAATTAATCTTAATAAATCAATTTCTCCATTATCGTCGGTTGTTGCTTCTATTGGTTCTTCACTTATTGGCTTTCCATTATCAACACGTACTAAATCTGGTTCTTCAGCAGATACTCTTAATCCTATTCCTGATACAAATCCTCCATCTTCATCTTTTTTTGTTACATGAAGATTTAAATATGTATCTTCTGTTGTTATTACTTCATTTTTATGATTGTATACAATAGCATCTCCATAAATTGATGTTCCCATTCCTAGTCCTTCACTCTGACTATGTGGAGAGTCTGTTATTAATTTTAATGTTCCATCTTCGTTTGTTATTGATATATCTTGTGTTTTCCCTTCTATTTTATATCCTTCTGCAGTTGCTACTTGCCATACTTGTATATCTATATAATTTGCTTTTATTAATGGTGTTACAATTTGACCATTCTCATCAGTTTCAACTTCTTTAATTTCTTTTCTTACAGTTTGTCCATTCTCTAGTGTCATAACTATTATAATATTATATTTTCCACCTTTTATTGGTGCTTGTGGATTCTTTGACTGTAATTGTACTGTAAAATCGCATCCTTTTGTATATTGTAAATCTAATCCTAATTCTACATATTGTCCTATTAATGCTGAATCTGTATTTGATTCATCTATTGGTTCATATTTTAATACTGGACTAGCAAGACTTGCTGCCATATATGTATAGTCTATTTTTCCATTTTCATCAAATTCTACATCTATTCTTACATTTCCTGTTTTATTATCCTCAGTTACATTTTTTGCATAATCATATCCTGCTGGTGGATTCAATATTTCTATTTCATATGTATATTTTCCTTTTGCTTCATTTGGAAGAGCAAATTCAACTATTCCCTTTTCATTTGAAACAAGTGTATATGTTGTTCCATCAGATAGTTTTATTAAATTTACTGAAATACCACTTAATTTTACTCTTTCGTCTGTTGTTTCTACTAATTCAATTCTTACAATATTTTGATCTTTCTTCTTTACTGATTTTATTGTGGCATTAACTGAATTATTAATTGTATCCTCTTGTACTCCCATTCCAACTGGTGAAGTTGCAAGTCTTTCTACTGTACCATTATTTCTATATATTGTAACACTTTTTGCAGTTGGATCTGGTGTATATGCTGGGTTTGGTGTTTCTTCAATTACTTCTATTTTTACATATCCTGCTCCAAATAACTCTGCTGTAAAGTTACCATTTGTATCTGTTACATAAGGACCATAATTCAATATTTGACCTGTATGTGTTGTTGTTTTTATTCTATATGATGCTCCTTGAATTGGTGATGATGTTTCATCATCTTCAACATGTGCATTAAATGTAAATGATTCTTGTGCAAGTGAAAGGTTTCCTACTATTACATTTACACTGTTTTGTGTATATGCTGGATTATCTGGAGACACTTTATCATTATCCATAATCTTCATATTAACAACATTTCCATCTTTGAACCATACTCTTATTCTTGATGAACCCATTAGTTCAAAGTTTGTATTAACACTTAATTGTGATAATATATAATCATAATATCCATCTTTTGTCATAACACTTGCACTAAATGTTACTACTCCTGTTGTTTCATGTGTTGTTCCTTTTAATACATTCATCTCAGTTTTATTATTTAGCTTTGGTTGTATTAATTGAAATTCTGACTTACCAATTTTAGTTAAACTATTTGTTAAATCCTGTAGTTCAACATTAAAATTAAATTTCTTTACATTAATTGGTATATAAACATTTATGTTAGATTTTGTTTCTTCTTCTTCCCAATCTATTCCTTCATTTTTTATTTCTCTTCGTCTTGATAATGGATTATATTCTACTGTAAATTGTGAAGGTGGTGTTGCAACATATCCTAATTGAGTTATGTTTGGTGTTATATCAAACATTATATTATCTGTTGTAATTAAATCGTCTATTACAATTTTTCCTGTAGATGAAGTTGTAATTGTATCATTTACTATTACTTTACCTGAAGTTACTTCTTTTGCAATAACTTTAAATTCTACTCCTCCAAGTTTAATATCTTTTGAATTTTCATTTACAGCAAGAATTGTTACTGAAAATGCCTTTCCTATTTGTATTGTTGGAGAATCTTTTGTTTCAATTACAGTATCTACTCCACCACAAGTATATGTAGCTTTTAATGTATCATGTGTTGCAACATCTGGTCCATATACATCTCCTATATCCATAACATTATTAATATTTGATTTCAATCTTAATCTATATTTTATTGTCTTTGTTTGTTGTGATAATAATTCTTGTATTTTATATTTGTATCCTACTACTTTTCCATTCTTTAATACTAATTCAACATCATTTACATAGGCTGAATCTACTTCTAAATCAAAATAGTTTATTCCTTTTTGGCTTAACATATCTTCTATTACAATATCTTTTAAACCAGATTTTATAATATCATATACATCTTCATAACTTGTATTTCCTATATCATCTGTTACAATTGGTTTTACAACTCCTGCAACAGTAGTATTATTATTTAGATTTACAAATTGATTACTATTTAAATTAATTAATATGCTTACAACATTAACGCCATAATCTTCATTTAACTTTTGTAATGTTTCTTTTACTGCATCAGTAGCATCTGTAAAGATTATCATATACTTTTCAGATGCAACAGCTTGATTAAAAGTTGCATATGCGTTATTTAAGCCAGCATTAAGGTCTCCTGCTCCTCCTATAGGAAGATTAGCTGCAGTTACATAACCTGCTGCTGTATTCACATTATTTGTTAACACATTACTTTTATTATTATTAGATACACTCACATATGTATTATTTCCTGGATATGCATTATATATTCCTCTAACGAACTTTGAAACTTCTGTATACAAATCTTGTGCATCAGTATTTATCTGCATACTATAAGATGTATCTAGTACCACTGCAACATCTCTTCTTGGTTGAGTGGTATTTTTTATTTTAGTTTCAAATACAATCTCTGAACTAGTACTTTCACTTTCAATAATTTGCCTGTGAATCATACTATTATCATTTGCTTTTGCTTGTGTAGCTCCTGTATTTGTTATATTGCATAGATATTTTACAGTATCACCTGCTGCAACAAATACAGTAACTGCAATTACTGCAATAGCAATTATCAATGCTCCTATCCATTTTAATTTGTTTCTCCTTAGTGTTTCCATATTATCCTCCCATGAAATCAAAATATTATTATATCTTATATTTATAATAAAAAAATTGAACTTAATAATCAATAGGAGTTTCTTACAGTATTAGCAATTATTACATTTTTTTCGACACAACCTGTTACGGAGTAAGAATATTGGCACATTTTATTCCTTTTTTTTCTTTTTTGTTACATTTTGTTTAAAAAAAACATTTATAATCAGTTTTTTCTTAGGGAGAGTTGTAAATATTGCGACCTAACGGTCGCAATGAATAATGAATAGTGCATAATTATATTTCTTGGGCAATACTAAATAAAAGAAGAATCCATGAAAGTTTTTCATGGATTCTTCTTTTATTTAGTATTTTATTCCACATCATATGGACCAAACAATTCATCAAATTTTGCTTCTATTTCCTTGCCTATATCTTCTTCAGTCTCTTCTTCTATACTTTTTCCTGTATCTGGTAAGATTGGAGCCATTAAATCTTCATCTTTACTTTTATTTTCTATTGGTTTTACACTTTCAACCTTTTCTACTTTTTCTTCTTTTTGTTCCTTGTTTTCAGCTGGGCTTAAATCTACATCTTCAAATAAATCATCTAATGATTCTACTTTTAAGTTATCTATTTGTTTTTTCTTTTCTTCTTCTGGAACATATGGATTATATGGATTGTATTTTCTCCATGTTCCTCTTTCGATGTCTCCTATATCATTATGACTAATTCTATTTGCATTTAGCTTCTTTACCATATTTGTTTTGAAATAATAGAATTTTTCAGCTTTAATTGGTTTTAATCCCTTTTCGAATATTATACAAAGGTCATTATCCATTCTTCTTAATTCATCTGCAGTCATTAATGCTCTTGCCATTACTTGGTCTGATACACTTTTTCCTTGTCTCCAGTTGTGTTTATCTTTATTTAATGATATACTTTCTCTTTCTATTGTTTTTTCTCCTAATGCTTTTGAGAAATATTCTACGGTTTTTTGAGAGTTGCTTCCTAAAAATACATGTGTGTCACAGTTTCCTATAATTGTTTCATAAGATTTTTCATATACTGCTTCTAATTGGTCTAAGTTTTGTAATATTACACTAAATGATATTTTTCTACTTCTACTTGTAGATATTTTTTTGTCAAAGTCTGGTATTCTACCAATGTTTGCAAACTCATCTAATATAAAATATGTTGGAACTGCAAGTCTACCACCATTGTTATCTGCTGCATCATACATTTGTTGTATCATTTGTGCAAAGAATATTGTTAATAGGAAGTCGTAAGCTGTATGTGTATCTGATGATATAACATATACTGCTGTTTTTCTTTTTCCTATTTCTTCAAAATTTATTGTATCTGTTGATGTTAATTCTGCTATTTCTTTTGAGTCAAATTTACCAAGCTTTGATTGTAGTGATGATAAAATTGATCCATATGTTTTTTCTGGTGCTATTTCAATAGATTTATAGTTCATTCTTGCTGGATGATCATATGGTAATTGATTTATAAGTTCTGTTAATAAGTTACTTCCGCCATTTGCATTTGCAGCTCTAACAAGTTCAGCACAACTTGCTAAATTTTGTTCTTCTTCTGGTCTTGTTGCTATTAAATAATATATTAATGCTTTTAATAACATTTCTGCCATATCATCCCAATATGGGTCTGAACCTTCTGTTTTTTGCCCTTTTACTATAGTATTTGCAATAACATCAACATCTATTTCTGAAGATATATGCATTAATGGATTATATCCATCACTATATTGTGGATGTACAAGATTTAATACTTTTATATCATATCCATGTTCTTTTAAATATCCTGCTGTCATATCATATAGTTCACCTTTTGGATCTGTAAATACATATGATCCTAGCATTTGATATGCATTTGGAATTGAGTAAGATGCAGATTTACCAGAACCTGAACCGTCCTACTACTAACACATTTACATTTCCTCTTTTATCTACAGGTAAATAATTATCTTGTGCTAAAATTATTCCTTTTTTATTATCTAATATTCTATATTGTTCTCCGTTTTTACACCAATCACTTGAACCATGTTCTATATCTGTATATTCATTTTTTGGCCTTGCTTTTGCAATTCCAATTATTACAAATACTAAATAAAAAATTGTAAATTTGAATAATACATCAAAAAAAGAACCAATATAATTTGGAAATTCAGAAAGTGTTTTTCCTAAACTTGCAATTCCTCCTGCACTTTCTGCTATGAATGTTCCAATATTAAATGCTCCATTTACAGTTGAGTGTTGAGTTGCGTACGCCATGGGTGCAACAAGTACTATGGATAAAATTAACCATAGTACTGCATATATTATAAAATATTTCTTACTTTTTCTAATTGCTCCTTGTAGTTTGTAATTCATACAAATTCCACCTTTTCTTATGTATTATCTTTCTTCTACAGATTCTTTCTTGCTTGATTTTACTGCTTTTCCTAGGAATTCTACATTAACCATTTTTCCATTTTCAGCTCTCTCGGCTCTATAAACTCCTAATGGTATTGATACTTCTCCTCCTAGTATTATATCTCCATATTCTGGTATCTTATTATGAGTAGATTTTTCAGAATTTGATTTTAAACCTTTTTCATTTAGGTCTTTAACCATTTCTGCACATACTACTTTTATTCTTTCTTGGCTTTCATTTGAACGTCCCATTTTTCCCTCCCTTATGAATCTTCTCTTATTTCGAAAGCGAAATAAGATTTATATGGTTTTAATTTACACTTACCTTTAACTTCATTTGTTTCTTCATCAATATATAATATTGGTTTTAATTCTTCTGTTGTTTCTGGATCTATTATTGAAATAGGTCTTTTTAAATTTGGTGTATATTTAAACTCTTTATAAACTGAGTCTTCTTCAGTATACAAAGTGTCAAACTTAATTTGTGAAGGCTTTTTAGAAATCCTTAATCTATCTTCTTCCATAATTCCTGTGTTTATTACTACTTTTTCTTTTCCAAATGAAAGAATTACTAATTGTTCTCCATCTGGAGATGGATTTTCTACAAAAAAGGTCTTCTTTTTTAAATCACCATTTATTTCTTCCATAAATTCTAATTTTTCAACTGTGTATTTTGGTGATTCTTTTAAATATTCTTTTTGTGTTTTGTTTACTTTATATATTACTGTGTTTACATCTTTAGGATCTGTTATGCTAAAATGCTTACCCTGTAAGCTTTCCATATTTACACCCCACTTCTACATCTTTTAAGTATGCAAAGTTTTTCTTTGGTTTTACCTACCAAAATCTATTATAATATATTTTAAGCAATATGTCAACAGTTTACAGATATTTTGTTGACATAAATATTTTACTTGCTTCTTGGATTAAATGTTGATACTTTTTGCAATTTTTCATATAATTCTTTTTCTTTTTTTGTTAGTTTTTTAGGCACTGCTATTTTTATTTGTGCTATTAAGTCTCCTCTTCCGCCTTTTCCATCTTTATAACCTTTTCCTGCTATTTTAACTTTTTCTCCACTTGCTATTCCTGCTGGAATATATACTTGAACTGTATCATCTATTGATTCCATATTTACTCTTGTTCCAAGTGCTGCTTCTGATGGAGTTAAATATAAGTCTGTAGATAAATCGTACCCTGATAATTTAAATTTATTACTTTGTTCTATATGTATTTTTATAAATAAGTCTCCATTTTTTCCGCCATTTACTCCCAATTTTCCTTGACCGATTAACCTTATTTTTTCATTATTTCTAATTCCTTCTGGAACTTTTATGCTAAATGTTTTCATTTTTCCATCTACTGTTCTTAAGGATATTTTCTTTGTTACACCATAAAAAGCTTCTTCTATTGAAACATCAATTCCTGTTTCTATATTTTCTCCTTTTTGAGCTTCTTTAGAGCTTTTTTTATTGTTTAATTTTTTTTCTTCTATATCTCCAACAAACATATTTATAAATTCTGAAAATATTGATTCTGTAGTTCTTTTTGTTTCTTGTTTTTTATTTTTATTTCCAATATGTGAATTCCATTGTCTATCGTATTTTCTTTTTGTAGCTGGTGTTGATAATATTCTATATGCTTCGTTTATATCTTTAAATCGCTCTTCTGCGAATTTATTATTTACATTAACATCTGGATGAAATTTTTTTGCCTCCTCTCTAAATGCTTTTTTTATTTCTTCCATACTTACTTTATTTGTCTCTAGTCCTAAAATTTTATAATAATCTTTAAATATCATTTAACATCCTCTCCATTACTTCATGGTTTTTTCATTATATCAACTTATCCTTTATATTTCAATATCTTTGTGTGATTTTTTGTGAAAATATTTTTTACAATTCTAAGGATTGTTCATTGAATTGTGGACTGCCTAAGGCAGCCCCTATATCTATTGGGTGCAATTAGTGCGAAGGAAGAAATGTATAAAAATAGAACCCCTAAGGATTCTATTTTTATTGTATATTCTATTCTAGACCAATTTTTATTATAAATGATTTTGTTTCTCCTGGTGCCAATACTCTATTTTGCCATGAATATACCATTCCACTATCGGTATTTACTAAGCTTTGAGGATGATAATTGCTCCATAAGTTATTAGTTCTTTGGCTATATAAACCAAACCAATATGCATCAACATCTGTTATATCTTTTTCTCCTCGTAACACAACATTATAATAATAATTTCCATCTGTCATTACAAATCCTTTTTCTCCTGGAGTATTATCTATTCTTGCACGGTCATTATTATTAATCATAATATCTGCATGTGTTGCTATTGACACTGTTCTATTTTCATTCGAATTATTTGTTACAACATATTCAATCTGTGCATAGTTACCATCTTCTACTACTCCTAATTTTGTAGTTAAGCTTACATTATTCACTATCCCATATCCATGATTAATATTAGCCGACGCTCCATTTACTGCAAAGAATGTTGTGTATCCAGCATTATTATATGTTGTTTTATTTCCATTTCCTAATATATTAAAATTATTACCTGATATTAATATAGCACTTAATTTAGGTACTTCAACATTAGATACTGTAAATGTCTTTGTAACCCAATCTGATTCGTGTCCATAATTGTCTACTGCTTTTACTCTTACTTCATGGGTTCCAACTTCATATGTACTGGTTTCAGCTATTCTGCCTTCCCAAATGTATTCGATTTCTCCCTCATCTACACCTGGTATATTGGCTGTTAATTTAACATTTCTACCTTTTTTTACAGTTGAAAAATTAGGATACATTTCAATTGTAGGATTAGGAATTTTAAAATTTAGTTCACTATAATTTATTTCTCTTTGTTCTTTTGTTCCTCCGAGCTGAAGTAATATTAAATGTGTATGTATCTTGTTTATTTATTGAATAGTCTATAGCTATTTTTTCTCTTTGGTTACAATTAAGTAATGTATTTTCATTTGGGTACATTATTTCAGAAATTCCTAATGGATTTTCAAATATTATACTAATTAATGCATTCTTTCCTGATAATTCATTTATTTGTACTTTCATGGAAAGTTTATCTTCCAATTTTTCTTGATTTGACCATACCTTTTGTATAGTTTCATTTATTCCATTGTAATTAAAAATAATTATTCCTACTAATAAAATACTCAAAATTGCAAGAATAGTTAAAACATATCTTCTTTTCATATTCTAAACTCCTACTGTATACTTCATTGCCCAGTATCCTGTTAGAGGTACTCCATTAAATGTAAATGCTTCTGGTATTGCCCAACCTGATTCATCAATTTCACTAGAAATTCCTTGTATAAATCTTACTTGCGTTCTTCCTATTGCTGGTTGTGCTGCTTGTTCTTGGGTTATTTTATATTGATATCTTGGTATCCATGTATAATATGTAGTCATTGTTGCTCCTGTTATTTTTCCATCTACTATTGTTCCATTTGTTACTACAATGTTTGCCCATTTTCTATTAGAATAATCATACCATCCATTTGGCATGTTGCTTCCATTGTTTGTTATTTTTTCTCCTATTGTTTCATTTCCTTCTGCATCATATAATACATAGTATGTTATATTTTCATTAAATCCATCTAATTTTGGAGGATTTGGTGCAACTGTTTTTATTTGTTTTACTATTGTTCCTATATATGCATTATTAGCAGTATTCCTTATTTCTACTAATATTGTATATAATTTTCCGCTTTCTAATTCAGTATATTCGTAATTTTCCCATCTATTTGTAGTTCTATGTTTTTCAACTCCATCCATATAATATATATATGTTTGTCCTTCGTTTGCAACTGCCGAACCTATTATTCCTTTTGTTTTTATGCTATTTGATGTAGCAGTAAGTTCTATATCAAACCTTGGTGCAAAACTATCTCCTGCTGTGTATTTCATTGCCCAATATCCTGTTAGTGGTTTTCCATTAAATGTGAATGCTTCTGGTATTGCATATAAGTCTCCTGGCTTTAATCCTTCTGTTCCTTCTAAGAATATTACATCTGTTGTTTCATTAGTGTTATCTGCCATAAATTTGTATCTTGGTATCCATGTATAATATGTTTCTAATCCATTATTTCTTGTTACTATATTTGCCCATCTTCTTTCTCCATATTCATACCAATCTTTTGGTGCTTCTTTACTTATTGGTATTACAGAGCTTTCTACTCCAGATTCATCGTATGTTACATAAAATGTTGTATCTTTATTAAATCCTTCTAGTTCTGGCGGATTTACTTTTGCTGGTACATATGTTTTTGTCATACTTCCCACTATTTCTCCTCTTGCATTTAGTGCTGTTACATTTACAATGTTTTCTCCTTCTTTCATATTTGTAAATTGTACTGTTTGATTATATATTGCAGAAACTCTTTCTGGTTCTGTTATAGATTCCGTTACCTCCCCATTTATTGCAAATGTATATTGGGTAATTGGATTTGCATTTGTTATAGTTGTATTTAGTGTAATTCTTCCTATTTCTATTTTTCCTCTGTTTACACTCATAGAGTAATTTATTATAGATGGTGTTATTGTATTTCCTAACGTATATTTCATTGCCCAGTATCCTGGTATTTTTGTTCCATTAAACTTAAATGCTGCTGGTATTTTATATCCTTGTGCTTTTAATTCTTGCCATGTGGTTTCATTTCCATCTGCATCTAAGTAACTATTATCCATATTTATAAATTTTACATCTGTTCTTTCATTTCCTGCTACAGAATTTTCATTATCTACTTTAAAGCAATATCGTGGTATCCATGTGTAATATGTATCTAATCCCTTATTTTCTACATATATATTTGCCCATTTTTGGTTGTTGTAGTCATACCAATTTTCTGGTTTTTCTTTATCTATCCATTCTCCTGGTGTTAAAAATTGTTCGTTTGTTATTAAGTATCTTGTGTTATTTTTATTATATCCTGTTGTGTCTGGTACATTTGAGTATACTCCATTTACTAATGTATATTCTCCTGGTATAAATGGCGCTTCATAATGTAATATTTCTGTTACTTCTTCTTTTCCTGTTTGTTTTATTTTAAATTCATAATCCTGTTTTATTTTTACAGTATAATCTAATGCAACTTGCATTCTATTATTACAATAAATAGTTGCATCCTCATCTGTTCCTTGTTTTTTATATGTTATACTTTCTAATCCATCTACACTTGTTATTTTTATTAGTAGTTTATATTCATAGTTTGGGTCATCTTCTCCATCATTATCTTGCCCTAAATTCATAACTTCATATTGAAATAGTGGCTCTGCTGCCATTTTTTCCCTTTGGATATTTCTTACTATTGGTTTTATTATAAATAATGCCAAAATAGCAATAGCTAAAATTGTTATTGCTGAAAAAATTATTATTTTATTTGTAAATAATTTTATAATTTTTTCTTTTTTCATATGTTAATCCTTTCAAAAACATCTACCTTAAACAAAATATATCAAACAATTTATATTGCGAAACCTGGTGTAACATCGTATAATGTTGTTGGTCTATTTGAACTTACAGTACCATTTACATTTGAAAATTTATACCTAGGTATACTTATACAACTTCCTCCTTGACACCTACGACCATCTGTTGAACGTGTCCACCACGCAAATCCTTTTACACTACTTCCTCCATTAGAATAAAATTTATATCTTTGTCCATCTGCTGTTATAATGCTACCATTCGCCCATATTTCATATGATGATAATAGCCATAGTTTATCTTGTGATTTTTTTAAACCACTTCCATCACTCGTTTCTTTTTCTGTATATACCTTATTCACTTCTTTTATATATTCTTTGTTTTCTAATCCACCATATATAGTAGTATTTAATGTATTTCTAAGTGTGCATGTTTCCCATCCTCCAACTATTGAATTAGCAGTATTCATTTGTGATTTTGCTAAACTTTCTACATATTCAAAGCTTATTCCTGCATATATATTTGTATTTCCTTCTCCGTATGCATCAGATTTTGTTAATTCATCATGGTTAAATCCTAATATTCTTACTCGTTTGCCATTTACTGTTGTCCAATCTCCTATACCTAATGTATCTGCTATTCCATTAATGCTTACATTTAACTCTATTGTATCATTATTTACTTGTCCTTCTTCTGTTCCATAATTATATGATATTTCTTTTGCTATAGTATTTAACTCTTCCCATGTATATTTTATTTCATGTGCTATATGTGTTTTTTCTCCAGTTCCTATTGTTGGTATATTTGTTGCTTCATAATTCAATTTTTCTGTTACCTCATCTATTCCTACTTGTTTTATTTTAAATTCATAATCTTGTTTTTCTTTAACTATATAATCTATTGCAACCTGTGTTCTATTATTACAAGCAACTGTAATTTCTTCGTTCGTTTCTGGTTGTTTATAAGTTATAGTTTCTAACCCATCTTCACTTATTATTTTCACTAACAATTTGTATTCGTTATCTTGTATTTTATTTATAACTTCATATTGAAGTAGTGGTTCTGTTGCCATTTTTTCCTTTTGTGGATTTCTTACTATTGGCTTTTCTACAAATAATGCCAAAATAGCAATAGCTAAAATTGCTATTGCTGAAAAAATTATTATTTTATTTGTAAATAATTTTATAATTTTTTCTTTTTTCATATGTTTTTTCCTTTATTTAATTTATATTAAAATCCTTCCCCACATACTGCAACTCCACGAGAATGAAAACTATAAACTGTAGGATAAAATCCAAAATATCCACAATAATTTCGCATAAATGAGTATGTGCTATTACTAAAAAAACTTTTTGCTGTAGCTCCTTGCCATTGCATATTTGTTGCATCTCCAACATATACATTACGTCCGTATTCATAATTATTATAATATCTTCCATTTTGCGTTGTAAATATACTACCGATTTCCCTCTGCAGCGACTAATTCCGCATAAATATTAACATTATTACTATTATTGTTAGGGGTTGGTGTATAATATACACCAGTTGTATTTCCTGTTGTTGTTTTTATAGAACTTGCTTGCATTGTTTGTGGATTACCATATCCAGAAACTGCAAGTATTGCTATCGCACCATATTCTGTACTTTTCATCATATGTACATCTATATTATTAGAAGTTGTTGGTGTTAAATCTGACTTAAAGCTTTCAACTAATCCCATTGCATTATTAGGTGCTTCCATTTGCCTTATTTCACTTATCCATTGGTTAGAATTTCTTTTATATCCACTATAATGTGTATTTGGATTTGCTTGCAATGCTGCATAGGTGTATTTAGGTAATAATGCTATTATGGTTATACATATTAGTATTATTAGTACTAAATAAATTCTCTTGTTTTTCATATTTAATTTTCCTCCTATGTACTTTTATATTATATTTGGGTATTAATTTTTAATATTACTTTCTTGATTATATCATTACATAATTTCTATTACAATAATATTTTTGTATTTGGCTGTATTTTCCATTTGTATATCATATTCTAATAAAATTCTTGATATTTGATCTCCATTTCTTTCCACTTTTAGTTTACTTAAAGTTGTATTCATGTTTATATATCCATATTGTGTGTTATATTTTGTAATAGTTTCTTTATTTTTTTCTAAGTATATTGCATTTTCGGCTCTTATATATGTAACTGAATCTTGGTTTATGGTTATTTTATATGGTATTTTTTCTTGTTCTACAATTTGAATAAATTCAATTATTATATTTTTGTTTTCATATATTATCTCCGCTTCTTGCTTTATTTCGCTTTGTTCTTCTTCGTTTTCATATATTTGCTTTGATTTTAATATTATGTTTTTTTTCATTTTTACCATATTCCTTTTTTATTTATTATACTAAATTATTTATATTTTGCAATAATATTTTTAATTAATTCTGTGTTTATTAAAAAGAGAATAATATGAACATTTAGCTTTCATTTGAAAAACGGACTGCCTAAGGCAGCCCCTACAAAAACATTATTTTTCATATGAATTTGCAAGGTATTCTTAAATACATGCATTTTTTGTTTGACATATAATGAAAAAGTAGTATACTATATTTAGCTTAAGCAATTGGTAAGATTTAGGAACAAAAAAATAACCCTCGTAGCGGCAACTACGAGGGTTTTTGCTATTTATGTAATTCTCTATTCTATGGCTAATTCTATTAATTTATCTATTAAATTTGTATATGTTATTCCACTTTGTTCAAATAATTTTGGATACATACTTATTTTTGTAAATCCTGGCATTGTGTTTATTTCGTTTATATATATTTTATTTGTTTGTTCTTCTACAAAAAAATCTACTCTTGATAACCCACTTCCATCTATTGCTTTAAATGCTTTTATTGCTAAATCTTGTATCTTTGTTGCGATTGTTTCTTCTAAATCTGCTGGTATTATAGTTTTAGATTCTTCATTAGAATATTTTGCATTATAAGAGTAAAATTCCTCTGCTGGTTTTATTTCTCCAACACATGATGCTTCTACTTGTTCGTTTCCAAGTACTGCACATTCTACTTCTTTTCCTTGTATTCCCTCTTCAACTAGTATTTTACAGTCTAATTGTGATGCAATTTCTATATATTTTTTTAATTCTTCTTTTGTTTTTGCTTTATTTATTCCTACACTTGAGCCTGAATTAGATGGCTTAATAAACATTGGATATTTTATGTTTTGTTCTATTTTACTTGCTATTTGATCTAAAGTACATATTGTTTCATTAAATTCTTTATCTATATGTATATAATTATCTTTATATTTTCTTATGTATTCATATCTTGCCTGATTAATCCCTGCTTTTTCAAATATTACTTTTGTATATGCTTTATCCATACCTACACTTGATGCTAAAACTTTACATCCTACATATGGAATTCCTGAAAGTTCAAATAGTCCTTGTATAGAACCATCTTCCCCTTTTGCTCCATGTAATACTGGAAATGCTACATCCATATTTTTTAAATATCCTACTATATCCTCTATTTTTTCTTTTGGTTCTATGGTGTCTTTTATTTCTAATGTTTTTATTTTATCTATTTCTTTTTTATATTCATACCAATTTCCAATTTTATCTATATATATTGGATATATTTCGTATTTTTCTTTGCTTATATTTTCTATTACAGATGTTCCAGATACAATAGATACTTCGTGTTCGGTGGATTCTCCTCCAAAAATTATAGCTATTTTAAGCTTTCTCATTATTAATATCATTCCTTTCTTTTTTATTCTTTCTTTAATGTTTCTATTATTTCTGCAAAATGCATTCCATTAGATGCCTTTACTAAAACCACATCTCCATTATTTAATATTTCTTTTAATTTTTTTATTGCTTCTTCATTTTCATAAAACTCATATACTTCTATTTTTTCCTTTGCAATATTGGCAATATTTTTCGCTTCTTTTCCTACTGTTATTAGTATATCTATATTATTTCTAACAACTTCTGCTCCAACTTGTTTATGTAATTTTTCTGAATATTCTCCTAATTCTAGCATATCTCCTAATACTGCTACTTTTTTATTTCCTTTTGTTTTACTTAATGCTTCTATTCCTGCACTCATAGAATCTAAATTTGCATTATAGCAGTCATTTATTATTGTTATGTTATTTTTTATTTTTATTATTTCCATTCTATCTTTTGTTAACTCAAATTCTTGTATTCCTTGTAATATTTTTTCTTCTTCTATTTCTAATATTTTTCCTACTGCTATTGCACACATTGCATTATATATAAAATGATTGCCAATTACTGGTACTGTAACATTTAATTCTTCTTTTCCTATAATTGCTGTAAATGTATTTTTTTCCTCTTCTTCATGGATATTTATTGCATTAATATCACTTTTGTTTTCTATTCCTACTCCTATTACATTGTATTTTGTATTTTGTTTATTCCATTCATTTAATAAATCATTATCGTTATTTATAACCAAAGTTCCATTCTCTTTTAGTCCTTCTAGTATTTCTAGTTTTGCTTTTAATATATTTTGTCTTGAACCTAATTTTCCAATATGGGCCGTTCCTACATTTGTTATTAGAGCTATTGTTGGTTTTGCAATGTTTGTTAGAACGCTTATTTCTCCTAGTGAATTCATTCCCATTTCTACCACTAATGCTTTATGATTATTTAACTCTAAAATTGTTAATGGCAATCCTATGTTATTATTATAGTTTCCTTTAGTTTTTAATACTTTATATTTTTTTGATACTACACTTGCTATTATATCTTTTGTGCTTGTTTTTCCTACGCTACCAGTTACTGCAATTACAGGAATATTATATAAACTTCTTTTATATGTAGCAAGAAGCTGCAATGCTTTTATAGTATCTTTAACTTTTATTATTGTTCTGTCTTTATATTTGGATTTTATTTGTTCATCTATTTGTATATCCTCTATTATGCAGATTTTTGCACCTGCTTCTAACGCATTTTTATAGAATAAGTTTCCATTAAAATTTTCTCCATTTATTCCTATATATGTATCTCCTTGTTGTATAGTTCTTGTATCTTTTGAAAAATTAGTACATTTTTCTTCTAAATTTCCTATTATTAGTTCTCCATTACATATTTTTATAATATCCCTTACAGTAATTTCTTTCATTTTAACCTCCATTTAAGCTCAGTTATTTTAATAAATAATAATCTTTTTCACTACTTTCTTCTTTCTTTTATTATTTTATTAATTAATTGTATTGTATTTGGATGTATTAAACTGTCTTTTTTAAAACTATGTTCTATCATATATTTTAGTACATATAATACCCCTTCATTTAAATTTTGTTTTGTTAGATTAACTACTGTTTCTTTATCTATATGATTTCTTCCTTCTTCTGTTTTATCTGCTACGTATATTATTTTTGCTAATGTATCCATGTTTACATTACCTGTTGTGTGATACAAAATTGCATTTGTCATTTCTTTTGTAAAATTGTATTTTTTATATGCTATATCTGCTCCTATTTTTCCATGTATTAGTCCTGGCTCTAATTGTTCTATTTCATCTATTTCTATATTATTTTCTTTTACATATTTAAATGCTTCTTCTGCTGTTAGTTCTTTTGCACAGTCATGTGCTATAGCAACCTTTTTTACCATTTCTTCATCTATATTATATATTTTTGCAAACTCTATTGCTCTTTCTACTACTCCAACTGAGTGATTAAATCTTTTTTCAGATAATATGTTTTTCATATCTTTTTCAATTTCATTATATTCCATTTTAACCTCCACTTATTATATTTTATTGTTAGTTAGTATATACCTATTTTTGCTTTTAGTCTAGTGTAATATATATTATTTAACACTATATATGATTTGCTAGTTATTTAAAATCTAAATCGCCTTTAGATAAAGTATATAAAATATTTTTAAACATAAGGAGCCATGCGTGGGTGACCAATGAGAACTGTTAAAATACGTAAGTATTTTTTACAGTTCCATTGGGGAATGGCGACTGTCTAGAAAAAATATTTTATATACTTACCTAAAGGCGAAATTATTATATATTAATCTAACGTTCTATACAACAAATAAAACAGCATTTTAATATTAAAATGCTGTTTTATTTGTGTTTTAATTTACTATTCTACACTTTTATTTGCTATTTCTATTGCTTTTGTTATTATGCTTCCACAATCTTTTGAAGAAACGTTTTTCCAACTTCCTCCATCTTTTTTTACTTGTTCATATACTCCTAATTCTTTTGCTATTTCTTCACGTAAATTATTTGATATTAATTTTGAATTTCTGGACATATATTACATACCTCCTGATTCATTTTATAAAGAAAAATTATAAAGTTCTTAAATTAAATTTTATTAATATAAACTTAATGATATTTAGCTTTGTTTTTCTTTATGAATATATTATTTGCAATTTTTTTTATTTTATTTTAGTAATTTTTTCATTTATCTCCATTATATTACATTGTTAGTGTTCCTTCTGGTGTATCTAATATAACTAATATATCTTCTTCAACTCCTGTTTGGGTATTTATATATACTAAAAAGTTTCTTTCTTTTATAGTTCCTTTAAATTCCCAACAATATACTTCTGTTTGATACTCGGTTGGTATCATTGCTAGTCCTATTGAAGATATTTCTAGATTTTTATTTAATTTTTCTTGTGCTTGTTCTTTTGTTATTTTTATTTGTGGCAAATCCCTCTCATAATGAGAATTTAAATACCCTGTTGATTCTACTCCTAGTATTTCTCCATTATCTAGTGCAACTTTTACTTTTATTAAATCTGCATACATTATTACATCACCTTGCATATATGCATAATTAATTGTTAATATTCCTTGTTCTTTAACATAATATGTTTCTTTCATATTTGAATACCCTTTTTGTTGTAGGAATTCTTTTCCAATTTGTACTGCATCTGATTCTTTTATTGATTCTGCTTGTACTTCTTTGTTATACATTGCATATACTAAATGTCCACCCTTTTTAGATATTGATATTGATGCATTATTACCTTTTTCTCCATTTTTCATTTTAACATAAAAGTCATATGATGGTATATTTCCATTTTCGGAAAATCCATTAATATTTATTTCTTCTATTTTTTCTTCCCCTATAAAATCAATTGCTATTTTTTTTGCTTGTTCTTCATTTATTTCTTCTCCTGTTAATCCTCTTCTTTCTGGACTTGTTAAGTGCTCTGAAAATGCTCCATCATAAATTAATCCTGCATATTCATGAAATGTTTCTTCTAATCCACTAAAACTGTCTTTAGAAATATTACTTACTTGTTGTGCAAATAGATTTGTGTTCTTCTTTTCTAGCTCATTCCATTTTATTCTTCCTTCATTCATATCTGTTGATAATTGAATTAAAGTATTACTTAATTCTAGAGAATATTCATGTAGTTTAGCTAAATTATCTAATTCTTCTTGCGTTAATTCTTCATTATATATATTTTTTTGTGATAATGTATAACTATAATCACTTACTTGATTTAAAAATTTTGCTGTGTTAGATATTGACTCAATTTCTAATGGTAGTTGTGCAAGATAGCTTTGTGCAAGATTTGCTTCTTTCCACACTTGTGTTAGTGTTTTTGCTCCATGTTCTGGTGTTGTTGATATTAGTGACTTTGCCAAAAATGTTTCTACATTTTGTACATAATCCACTACTTCACAAAATGCCATATTGTATGAATTTTCAGATGCATATGTTGCCTCTTTTTGTTTATTATAAGTATATATTCCTAGTATTGCGATTATCGCAACCAAAAATATTATTATTCCTAGTATTCTTTTATCTTTTAGCTTTTCTTTTAAATCTTGTAATCTATTTTCCATATAACTCTTTCCTTTCTATTTACAAAAACGATGTTTTCCAATTGTTTTTACAAGTTGTCTTGACCATATCCACTTATTGGTTGCTGTATTTGGATTAAAATAATATATACACCCATTTGTCGGGTCCCAGCCATTCATTGCATCTTGTGCCGCTTTTAGTACAGTAGAGCCTTCTTTGATTGGCACATTTATTTGCCCATCACTTACTGCTGTAAATGCTCCTTTTTCATATATTACTCCTGCTATTGTATTGGGAAATTGTGAGTTTTTTACTCTATTTAATATTACTGCTCCTACTGCAACTTGCCCTTCATATGGTTCTCCTCTTGCTTCTCCATTTATGGCTCTTGCCATTAACTGCAAATCGGAGGCTCTATTTCCTCCTGCTGCATAAGAAATATCTGTTTTATTATTAATATTTATTAGTTTTATTAACGATATTAATAATAAAACTATACAAATACACATTATAAATTTTAGTATTTTTTTCACTTTTCGTTCTCCTTTTTTAACTATATATTTTTATTTTGTTATTTTTTTTATAAAATATTCCTTTTTTTTGATATTTTTATTTTTATATGGTAAAATTGAAAAAATATAGTTTGAATAGGAATGGTTAACATATGAAAAAAATTTTAATTTTTTATGCATCTTATGGTGGTGGTCATTTATCTGCTGCTCGTTCAATTAAAGAATATTTAGAAAATAATTACCCAGATTATGAAATATCTTTAGTTGACTGTGTTAAATATATTAATAATGCTTTAAATAGAGTTTCTACTACTGCTTATAATGAGATGGCAAAAAAGGTTCCTTGGGCTTGGGGAAAGCTTTACACTAAATCAGAAAGTGGCGTAATTGCTAAGGTTAGTTCTGCTTCTAATAAAATATTATCTTTTAAATTGAATAAATTATTACAAGATTTTGAACCTGATTTAATTATTTCAACACATTTTTTCGGAAGTCAAATGTGTTCTATTTTGAAAAAAAGGGGAAAAATACATGCTACTCTTGCAACTGTTATGACAGATTATGCTCCTCATGAGCAATGGCTTATGAATTCTTCTATGATTGATTATTTTTTCGTTGCACATGATGGAATGAAAACAGCTCTAATTGAACGTGGCATTGATGAAAATAAGATTTTTGCAACTGGTATTCCTCTTTCAAACAGGTTTTTAAAAAGTTATAATAAAGAAGAAATTTTAAATTCTTTAGGATTAAAAATGGATAAAAAAACTATTTTATTTTTTGCTGGTGGTGAATATGGATTAGGTAAATCTACTACATATAATATTTTAAGAACTTTAGCAAATGATTTTTCTAATATACAAGTGGTTGCAATTTCTGGTAAGAATGAAAAAATGAAAAAAGGTTTTGATTATTTAGTTAAACAATCTAAAAGTGAAGAAAATATAAAAGTTTTAGATTATACTAATAAGGTTCCTGAACTTATGAGTATTGCTGATTTGGTTATTACAAAACCTGGTGGTTTAACTACTACAGAAAGTCTTGCTTCACGGACTACCGATTATTGTTATTAACCCTCTTCCTGGTCAAGAGGAAGAAAATGCTGAATTCTTAGAAAAACATGAAGTTGCTATTTGGATTCATAATTCAAATGATGTAAAAAATGTTTTAGAAGATTTATTTAATTCTCCTGAAAAAATGCAAAGAATGAAGATAAATGCTAGACTCTTAGCTAAAAGAAATTCCTGCAAAGAAATTTGCGATATTTGTTTAAAATAAAAAATTAATTATTGTTATATCACAACAAAGTAAAGTATAATTATAAATAATATATAATTATTTATAACTATACTTTACTTTAATTTATTTTGTATTATGTTATTTATATTAACTTAATTTTCCTTCATATCATATACTATTTGTGGAGGATATAAAATGAGTTGTTTAAGTGAATTATCTGGGTATGAATTAGTTACTCTTGCTGCATTATTAGCAGTATATATTAGTAATGGACTTAGTAGTGATGAAATTGATACTTTAGGTAATTTCTTTTCTGCTCTTGGAGAAAACCTAAGTACTATTGGTGGAGCAATGTGTGAAACTGATAAGTTGTAGTGAATGGTTCATTGCGACCTGATAGTCGCAATGAATATTGAAAGTGAATAATGAAGAATGAATAATTACTTTTCTTGGGTATTCCTCTTTAGAACGGACCGCCTAAGGCATCCCCTACAACAGCTCAAAGGAAAAAATTAATGCAATTATTAATAGTTAATCCAGAATTATTCACTATTCATTATTTATTCTTCATTATTCACTAAAAAAGTAACAGTTATCTATTGAAGTGAACCCCAAAAAGTTCAATTCATAGTATATCTGTTACTTTTTTTATAGTTCTCTTCTTCCTTCTAGTGCTTTTGTAAGTGTTATTTCATCTGTATATTCTAAATCTCCTCCTACCGGAATTCCATGTGCTATTCTTGTTACTTTTATTCCTAATGGTTTTACAAGTTTAGATATATACATTGCTGTTGCTTCTCCTTCTACTCTTGGGTTTGTAGCAAGTATTATTTCTTTCGTAATTTCAGAGTTTAATCTTGATAATAACTCTTTTAATTTTATATCATCTGGTCCTACTCCATTCATAGGGGAAATTGATCCATGTAATACATGATATACACCTTTAAATTCATGTGTCTTCTCCATTGCTATTATATCTTTTACATCTTCTACAACACATATAGTTGATTCATCTCGTTTATTGTTTGCACATATTGGGCATGGATCTGTGTCTGAAATATTATAACATTTAGAACAATATTTTAAATTAGTTTTTGCATCTTGTATTGCTTTTACAAATTCTTCTGTTTCTTCTGTTGTTGCATCTAATATATGAAATGCAAGCCTTACTGCAGTTTTGTGCCCAATACTTGGTAATCTTTCAAACGCTTCTACTAATTTTTCTATTGATGGTGAATAGTATGTCATTATTTTCTCCTTCTACATTAATCCTGGTATGTTGTATTTTCCAAATTGTGCAGATTGAGCTGAATCAACTTTTTTTAATGCTTCATTTACACATGTTATTATTAAATCTTGTAACATTTCTACATCATCTGGGTCTACTATTTCTTTTTGTAATGTAATATTTTTTATAGTTTTATCACCTGATACTTTTACTGTTATTGCCCCTCCACCTGCTGTTGCTTCAAATTCTTTTTGACTTAACTCTTCTTGTGATTTTTCCATATCTTGCTGTAATTTTTTGGCTTCTTTCATTATACTATTTATGTTCATTCCGCCAAATCCTCCACCCATTCCTGGAAATCCTCCTCTTTTTGCCATAATTAAAATCCTCCTATTCTTCTATTATATTTATTGGTATATCTAAATACTTTACCATTTCTTCTATACTATTTTTGTTTTCAACTTTTTCTTGTTCTTTTAGGTTTATATATTTTATTCTCATTTCTTTGCCACAATGCATTGAAATAAGTTTTACTAATTCATTCATATTTTCTGGTCTCTCTAATAGTGTTTTTCCAAATGCTGTCATTCCATTTGGAAATTCTATTCCTACTGTCATATCATTTATTAAAACTGCTCTTGTGTTAATTAAATTTGTGTATAAAACCATTTTTCCTGTTGTTTTTAATGTATTTAATACTTCATTCCAATAATCTTCGCTCTTTTTGTTTGAATTATATTGTATAGGCTTTTCTTTTGGCTTTTCACTTTGATTTATTTGCTTTTTGGTTGTTGGTATATCTTCCTTTTTTGTAAGTTGAATATTTCCACTTTTAATTTTGTTTTCTATTATATCTATTCTATTTTTTAGTTCTTCAATTCCATCTATTTTAGATTCACAACATAACTTTATTATCCCTGTTTGCAAAATTATAACTTTTTGTGAAGACCACTTTATATTATTTTCTGTTTCAGATAATAAATATATTATATTTATTAATCTTTCTTTTGATGTAATTTTCTCTAATTCTTCTATTTGTTTAATTTCATCTTTACTATATATTTCTAAATTTTTACTTGTTTTATATACTAATATATCTTTTGTATATTTTATTATTTCCCATAATATATTGTTTATATCTTTTCCATCTTGTAATACTTCTTCTAATGCTTGCAATGCTTCTTCTACGTTATAATTTAATATTCCTCTTACTATTTTTTCTATATATGTTAGTTTCGGTATTCCTACTAATTCTTTAACTTTATCTTCATCTATATTAGTTAATCCATCTTGTATACATCTTTCTAAAATCGTTAAAGCATCTCTTAGTGCTCCTTCTGACATTACTGCTATTATTTTAAGTGCTTCATCTGTTATATTTATATTGCTTTCATCACATACTATTTTTAGCCTTTTTATTATATTTTCGTTTGAAATTCTTTTAAAGTCAAATCTTTGACATCTTGAAAGAATTGTTGCTGGCAATTTTTGCGGTTCTGTTGTTGCTAATATAAACTTTACATGTTCTGGTGGCTCTTCTAATGTTTTTAATAATGCATTAAATGCTCCTGTTGAAAGCATGTGCACTTCATCTATAATATAAACTCTATATTTTGCAACTGTTGGTAAAAAGTTAACTTCATCTCTAATTGCTCTTATATCTTCTACACTATTGTTTGATGCTGCATCCATTTCTATAACATCTGTTAAAGAACCTGCTAGTATTTGCTTACATATTTCACATTCATTACAAGGTTCACCGGTCTTTTGGATTTACACAGTTTATTGCTCTTGCAAATACTTTTGCAGTTGTTGTTTTCCCTGTTCCTCTTCCTCCATTAAATAAATACGCATGTCCTATTCTATTTGCTATTATCTGATTTCTAAGTGTTTTGGTTATATGCTCTTGTCCAACCATTTCGGAAAATGTTCTAGGTCTAAATTTTCTGTATAATGCTGTATATCCCATAGTAACCTCCATTCAATATAATTAGAAAATTTTAAATACAAGACTTACATTTGTATGGAAAACATCTCTACATAATAGGCTACTTATTGCTGCTTCGTTTCCGACCTGACAAGGTTCATAGTTTTTTATTAGAATGTTTCCCATACAAATATAAGTCTTATTTTGCTTTATTATTATATATTAATTTATACGTTTTTACAATAGTTATTTTATTAATTTTGTAGAAATTTATTCGGTTTAAAAAATGTATTTATGAATAATCAACAATAATATTAAAAATATTATTGTTGATTATTAGAATTGTATTTTAATATGTAGTTTATTCTCTTTTAAATATAATGTCAGTAAAGTCTGTTTTCTGATAATTAGTAACACCTTGCTCTACTACATTTCCTATTGGTAAATCTTGTTCAACATTTGCTTTATATACTATTCCAGTTTCTAAAATGATTTCTATATTAAATGATATTTTAAATTTTATATCCTCATTTTGTATTTTACATTTTGAAAGGAGTGTACCATCATGTTTTATTTCATTATTTTCATTAGATTCGTATTTTCCTATGTTTTCATTTATACATCTAAATAGAATTAATCCCCCCTGATTTGCTATTTCTAAATTTGCTAAATTAGATTTTTCTGTACCCTTAAATTCTATTTTGTCTTGTATAAGATATTCTTCTGCTGTATTTAAAACTGTATTATCATAAAGAGTTGACTTATAGAAATTTACTGTTCCTTTTTCTGGTTTAGTTTGTAGTTTTATATCACTTATTACTATTTTGTTTATTATTTCAGTTTCATTATAATTTTTATTCTTACTTATTTCTATATATATGTCATTTGTTTGTGCAAGTTCTAAGTCCCAATTATATTTATTTTCGCTTTTTTGTACTCCTTGTGCTGAACTTATTATCATTATTTTTGATATTTTAAAAGGCATATTTATCTCGCCTTCTACATAGTATCTTAAAATAATACTTCCAACTGCTGTTAGAATTAATATTATAACAGCAATTAATATATATTTTTTTACTTTATTTTTACTTTGAATTCTCAACAAATATTACCCTTTCATTTATATTTGGCGGAGAGAGTGGGATTCGAACCCACGGTAGGTTTATCCTACATGTGTTTTCGAGACACACACCTTAAACCACTCGAGACATCTCTCCATATACAATTTTATTTTTTTAGTTCACGTAATTTTTTAAAAAAGTCTTGTAAAATATCTGAACATTCTTTTTCTAATATTTTTGTTTTTACTTCTACTTTGTGATTAAACTTGTAGTCTTCTAATAAATTTAATACTGACCCTACTGCCCCTGTTTTAGAATCCATTGCTCCTATGTATAATTTCTTTATTCTTGAGTTAATTAATGCGCCTGCACACATTGAACATGGCTCTAATGTAACATACATTTCACAATCTGTTAATCTCCAATTTTCTAATTTTTTGCTTGCTTTTTGTATTGCTATTATTTCTGCATGTTTTGTTGTATCTTTTTTTTCTTCTTTTACATTATGTGCCCTTGCAATAATTTTATTGTTCTTTACTATTACTACTCCTACTGGTACTTCTAATTTTTTATATGCCTTTATAGCTTCTTTTATAGCTTCCTTCATAAACTTTTCTTCCATTTATTTCACCGTTTATATTTTAGCATATGATATAAAAATTGTAAATGAACTTAAAAATTTATTAAGAGTAATTCATCAAACTTCATAAAAACCCACCTTATTTACGATGATACACAAGTAAAAAGTAAGTAATTCTTATAATTGTTATTTTACATAATTTTTATTTATCGTTGACTTTTTATGTATATTGTAGTAGAATCATTTTGTAACAAAAATGCCATAGATTGTTTAAACAATTTATGGTCCTAATGAAAAGGAGGTAAAAAAGTTCAAAATAATTTAAGAACGAAAAACTAAATAACTTTAAGTAACACGTTAACCTGCCCGAAAGGGCTCCACACCATAAAAAAGGAGGTACTTTTTATGGGAAATTTAACAAACAAACTATTTCGTTTGGAAGAACGAAATACATCTGTACGGACAGAATTGATAGCAGGTCTAACAACATTTATATCTATGTCATATATTTTAGCTGTCAATCCTTCAATTCTCGGTGATACTGGCATGGATCGTGGAGCGGTCTTCATGGCTACAGCTCTTGCGGCAGCGTTTGGATCAATCATTATGGGACTTCTTGCAAATTTACCTATTGGGCTTGCACCTGGCATGGGGCTGAATGCGTTCTTCACGTATTCGGTCGTGTTTGGAATGGGCGTGAGTTGGCAATTCGCATTGACGGCAATTTTGGTGGAAGGCATCCTCTTTCTTCTTATGTCAATTTTTGACGTAAGGGAAAACATATTTAATTCCATCCCAAGTAGCCTTCGGCTTGGCATCTCTGGAGGAATAGGGCTCTTTATAACCCTTATTGGATTGTTAAATTCCAATATGGTTGTAAAAGATGCGTCCACCGGACTAACAAGATTCTCCTTCAATACTGGAGTGCCTTTCAACTCAGTTGGGATTACTGTTGTCTTGACTTTCATCGGCATTATTATCACCGCATGCTTGGTGATTAATAACATCAAGGGTGGCATATTTTTCGGTATAATTGCTACTTGGGTACTCGGGATAGTATGTGAAGTGATGGGGTGGTATGTTCCTGATGCCGAATTAGGAATGTACACATTATTTCCGCATTTTAGTGGATTTTCCATTCCCAGCTTGAAGCCAACCTTTTGCCAATTTGACTTCATGGAAGTTTTCCAGCATATGGGCACATTCCTCATTGTGATGTTTACATTTTTCTTCGGCGACTGCTTCGACACGATTGGAACCCTCATGGGTGTTGCCACTTCATCAGACTTGTTGGACGAAAATGGCAAATTACCTCGTCTTAAACAAGCACTAATTGCTGATGCCGTAGCAACAGGTGTTGGTGCACTCCTGGGTACTTCTACAACAACGTCATTCGTTGAGAGCAAAACAGGAACAGAGGTTGGAGGCCGTACTGGCCTCACAGCTATCGTGGTGGGATTGCTTTTTGTAGCAAGCATCGTATTATCTCCTATATTTTTGGCGATTCCCAGCTTTGCCACAGCTCCTGCCTTAATTATGGTAGGAGTGATGATGACAAAGTCCTTCTCTGATATTGACAGATCTGATCTTAGGGAATTTATACCAGCATTTATCTGTTTTATTGCAATGCCATTCATGTATAGTATTGCAGAGGGCATTTCGATGGGAATTATCTCTTATGTTCTCATCAATGCATTAACAGGTAAAGCAAAAAAGGTGCATCCTATCATGTATGTCTTGGCTGTTTTGTTCGTAGTACGTTATGCATTTTTGTGATTTTGGTTTTCAGTAGCGACTTAAAGTTTGCAACCCGACGGAGCGTGTTCGTCGGGTTGTTTTTTATTTATTTTATATATTTGAATTTTAAATTTACTGAAAAAATAGAAAGAAGTGGAAAGATTTTCTATTATATTTTACCATACTATGTTAAATTGTATAATATCTATATGCACTGCGATAGTGTCAACTTTTTCATCTCATTTGATTTTTTATGTAAGTTAGTATATAATGTAGTTACTATAAAATGTACAAAGGAGTGTTTTTTATGCAACGGCTTAAAATTATTTTTTTAGTAGTCTCTTTTTGTGTGCTAGTCTTCTGTTCTGTTCGTTTCTTCTTTAATTATAATCGCAGTATTGGTATCACAGAAACTAGAACTCCTGCTAATATCGAAGATGACATCTATGACGTCAATTTTTCAGAGGATTTGTATAGCGATGGAATTACCGATAATTCTTTCATTTCTATACCAAACTATAACTACTTAGTGTATGATTCAAGTACAAAAATTGTCTATTATTTCTTTAATGATTATTATTACAACAGTAATGCCAGTGTAGGGTATGGATATTTATCTCCATACTATAGCAAAAATGGCAAGATTTGCCGTTATATCAATAATAAAATTACAGAAATCAATTAACACTTCCTTACCAACAGCCATTACAAGTTGGTCACGTCTATTAGCCCACACTCGCAAGAGTTGTGGGCTTGTCTTTTATTTATTGGTTGCAATTGTTGGAGTTGAACCCACTATCTCTAATTTATGAAACTAGCAAGATATCCATTTTTCTAAAACTTCAGTATATTAAAATAGAGTCTATCTTACGATAAACTCTTATTTCGACTTTTTCCATATTTAATTATTTGTTATTTATTCTTGATTAAAGTACTTTTTATCTGTTAAAAACATCTATTATCCACAAATATTACACAAATTGTTGATTTCGCCTATTCACTTTTTTTAAGTTTTGAAAGCTTGGTGTGCCTAGGCGGACTCGAACCACCATCGGTCGCTTAGGAGGCGACTGCTCTATCCTGCTGAGCTATAAGCACATATTTAATTTTATTTTATAATATTTGAAACTATATATCAAGACTTTTTTATATTTTTAATATACTAATTTTTATGAATTAATTTTTTATAATAATAGTATAAAAAATTTTTTTATTAATTTTTTTCCACTTATTTCCTCTTTTTATTCCATTTTATATTTTATGTGTTATAATTGATGGGTTATACTAATGATGAAAGGGGTGTTTTTGTGAAAGAATTGGGCAAAATTGTAATTAACGTTATTAAGGATGAATCTAATCATTATTCTTTCGATATCCATGAAGATAATGAAGATTTATCATGTATTAGATATGTTATTGAAGATACTCTTTGTAAGTATTAGACTAGGATTATTCCTGGTCTTTTTATTACATGCATTCTACATACATTTACATTGATTTTTAGTGTTTTTTAGTGTATAATTTACATATTAAATTTATTATTTTAGAGGTATTGCTATGCAAAAAATATTAGGTTATATGAGAAAAGCTATTGAGGATTATAATATGATTAGTGAGGGAGATAAAATTGCTGTTGCTCTTTCTGGTGGAAAAGATTCTATTAGTATGCTGATGGGATTTAAGGCTTTACAGCGTTTTTATCCAAAGAAATTTGATATTATTGCTATTAGCATAAATCCTGGATTTGAATTTTTTGATACTTCTTTTATCGAAAAAATCTGTTCAGATATTGATGTTCCTTTATTTATTGAGGAAAGTCATATTAAGGAAATTGTTTTTGATATTAGAAATGAAAAAAATCCTTGTTCTTTATGTGCTAATTTAAGACGTGGCATTTTAAATGGCACTGCAATTTCCCATGGTTGCAATAAAATTGCTTTGGGTCATAACGAAGATGACGTTTTAGAAACTTTCCTACTTAATTTGTTTTATACAGGAAGTATTTCTACTTTTGCTCCAATTTCATATATGGATAGATCTAAAATGACTCTTATTCGTCCTCTTATTTATGCTCCTGAAAAAGAAATTAGAAAGTTTATTAAGCGTAATAATATAGAAGTAATTAAAAAGAATTGCCCAATGGATGGTGTTTCTAAAAGAGAGGATATGAAAAATATGATTAAATCTTTACAAGTTGACCTTCCTCATATTAGATCTAATTTGTATGGTGCTATTAAGAGAAGTAATATTAAAGGATGGTAAAATTTACAAATTTGCAGTTTACATAAGTTTGTGCTATAATGTAATTAAGTCATAATCTTTGTACTAATCTCATAAATGTTAACTATAAACACACCTGCAAAAAGGGGGAATACTTATGAGAAACTTAAAAAAAACAGTTCGGAAGGCTGCTCAGCTTTTAGTCAACTACGAAGCAATTGCTGTTGTAATTGCGGTTGCAATGGCAGGCATTGCCAAAGTTCTGAACTGGAGCTGCAGTTTTTTCAATACCTTATTGGTGTTGATGGTGCTGTTTACAATCCTAAGGCTTGTTTCAGTCAGGATTGTAATAATGGAATCAGCTCCAATAAGTAAGTCTAAAAAGAGGAGGACATACAAGTAAGTATGTCCTCCTCTTTTTAGTTTTCTACCTTTTCTAATACAGCCTTTTTTAGTTCTTCTATTTTTTGTTTTGCTTCTTCTAAAGATTTTGCCTTTATTCCTACATAAAATTTTATTTTTGGCTCTGTTCCAGATGGTCTTGCACAACACCATGCATCGTTTTCCAATTCATAATATAATACATTTGATATAGGTAGTTCAATTTTTGTAGTTTCATTTGTTATGCAGTCTTTTATATTTTGAGTTTTATAATCTCTTATTTTTAAAATTTTGTATTTACCGAAATTTTGTGGTTCATTACTTCTTAATGTTTCCATTATTTGTTTTATTTTTTCTGCCCCAGATTCACCTTCCATTGTAATTGATGCTGCACCTTCTTTGTAATATCCATATTTTTCATATATATTCATCATTTGATCCCATAATGTTAATCCAAATTGTTTGTAATATGCTGCCGCTTCTGCAAGTAGCATTACTGCTACTATTCCATCTTTATCTCTTGCGTGTGTTCCAACCAAACATCCATAACTTTCTTCAAATCCAAATACGTATTCATTTTTGTTTGTTTGTTCAAATTCATGTATTTTAGAACCTATAAATTTGAATCCTGTTAATACTTCTACTAATTCTAAGTTGTATTGTTTTGCTATTGCATCTGCTAAATTTGTAGATACTATTGATTTTACTAATGCTCCGTTTTTAGGTATTAGATTTTTCTTTTCTTTTTGTGATAATACATATTCTGCTATTAACATTGCTGACATATTTCCTGTAAATGACATGTATTCTCCAGTTTTTGAGTCTTTTGCGAATACTCCTAGTCTATCTGCATCTGGGTCTGTTGCTGTAACAATGTCTGCATCAATTTTTTTTGCAAGTTCTAGCGCTAATTTGAATGCATTCTCATCTTCTGGATTTGGATAATCTACTGTTGGAAACTTTCCATCTGGTTTTTCTTGTTCTGGTACTATATATAAGTTTTCAAATCCAATTTTTCCTAATATTGTTTTTACAGGTATTGCACCTGTTCCATGTAGTGGTGTATATACTATTTTTATATCTTTTTGTATATTTTTTATTATATCTGGATTTAATACTTGTTTTTGTAGTGCCTCCATGTATTTTTCATCTATTTCTTTTCCAATTTCGCTGTATAATCCTTTTTTAATTGCTTCTTCTTTAGACATTGTTTTTATACTAGCAAAATCTGTAATTTTATTTACTTCTTCTATAATTTGTTTATCTTTTGGTGAAACTATTTGTGCTCCATCTTCCCAGTATACCTTATACCCGTTATATTTTGGTGGATTATGACTTGCTGTTATCATTATTCCTGCAATACAACCTAACTCTCTTACTGCAAATGATAATTCTGGAACTGGTCTTAATTCACAAAACACATATGTTTTTATTCCATTTGCATTTAAACATAATGCTGTTTGCTCACTAAATTCTTTTGACATTATTCTTGAATCGTAACTTATTGCAACTCCTTTATTTTGCCCTCCTTCTTTTATTATAAAATTTGCTAGTCCTTGTGTTGCTTTTGTTACAGTATATTTATTCATTCTGTTTGTTCCATTACCTATTACTCCTCTTAAACCTGCTGTACCAAATTCTAAATCTTTATAGAATCTGTCTTTTATTTCTTCTTCATTTCCTTTTATACTTATTAATTCATTTTTTGTTTCTTGATCAAACACTGGATTATTGCACCATTGTTCATATTTTTCTAAATATTCCATATTGAATTCTCCCTTCTTTAACGTTATTTTATATAAAAAGAGATTAATTGTCAAATATATTGGACATTAACCTCTTATAATACTTTCATTTTATTTGTTTTTCTTTTTTGATATATGATTTAAATATAATTCTTTTGCTGTTGCTGGACTGTCTTGACCATCTGCATTTTTTACAGGTGCAAATTCATCTTCCCTTTTTACTCTCATTATTGCCATATCATTTAACCTTTCAAAAGCATCAAATATAAATGCTTCAAATTTATATGCGTTTGGTGCTGTTGGTTCTATTAAATTTCCACTTTCATCTATATATTTTGCTTTTTTATGTGCACTATGGTATGGCAATTTATTTTTAGATATTTCTTCTAGTGATTTTATATTAAATAAATTACATAAAATATGTGATTCTCCATATAGGAGTTCTCCACCATTATCAACGGCATTTGCCATTTCTTTTGTTATTTCTGTATATTCAATTACATTTGGTTTTCCATCTTTTTTGCAAAATACTCCAACTTTTTCCTCTGGATTTCTTTTTACTACTGATTTACCTGCTGCTAAACATTTTTTTTCTATTGATAGTCCTGTTAATATTGGATCTACCATTCCTGCTAATATATTATCTACTCCAGCAATAAATATCCATTCTACTCCACGTTCTTTCATATCTTTAAGTATTCCATCTTTGTACATTGCTTCAAATATGCCACCATGCCCATCTGCTGCTTGTTTTACCATGCCTTTTTCATCTACTAATATCTTGCCATCTTCTCCTACCATTGGTAATTCACCTTGTATGAAAAACTTAATATCTTCTTTTGGAATATCAAAATAATTATGTTCTTCAAAAAACTTTTCTGTTTGACTATTGTTTTCTTTACTTGTCATTATATACCATGGAATTATTGCTTCATATCTTTCTCTTGCTTCTTTTAATGTATCTGATAGTGCTTCAAATAAAGATTTATTTGTTCCTATTCCTATTTCAAATGTACCTTTTGGAGCTTTATGTCCAAGTCTTGTTCCTTGACCACCAGCCATTGTTACAACTGCATACTTTCCAGATTTTATTATATCTATTCCTAATGCTTCATATTTTGTCTTTTCTTCTTCATTTAATTTTTCCTTTTCTACATATGATATAGGCTCTATTTTGCAATCTTTAAATGTTTTTATTTGTTTTGTTTTATTATATAAATCTGATACTTGCTCAAAATCTATTTTTAAAATTTGGTCTAACAATTGCTCTTGTTCTTCTTTTGATAACTTATTATAACAAACTAATAATTGTTCTTGATTATATTTCTTTAGTATTTCTTGTGCATTTTTATATTTAATATCTTCCATATTGCATACTTCCTTTTTTATATTATAATATAATTTATTCTATAATATATACTATAATAATAAATTAGTCAATATGCATATTTTCATTATAATAGTTACTTATTTACTATTATAACAACTCCTAGAAAAACTGCACTTATAATTATCAAAATTACTTATAATGCAACTTTTTTATAGCCATCAAATACATCTTCTATATTTCTTATTCCAGAAGTATTTAATATTAGGTCATGCATTTGTAGTATATCATTGATGTTGCTAAATTGTGTTACTTCATAGTAGTTTATTACATTTATTTGCTTATTCTTTATTTTTTTACTATTTCCTTCAATAACTTTTTCTATTTGTTTATTCATTATATTTATATATTCGTTGTTTCCTTTTATTATTATTTCTATTTTATCTTGTTTTTTTATACTATTTAATATCCTTTTTTCGATTTTCATATAGCTTTCTTCTTTATAACTTGTCCAATTTATTTGTAATATTTGCTCCTTTGTTTTTTCATCTAAATTCATTTTTGATAGTAGTTGTTCTATATTATCTTTTATTCCTTCTTCTAATAATGTAATTATTTTTACTTTTTCTTTTAATTGCTTGTTTATATGTGGTAGTGTCATTGTTGTTAAATGCCATTCATTAACGTAAAATCCACATATCTTTTTAAGTGATATTTCAGAATTTTTCATGATATTACCTACTTTCTCTTCGTTTGTACTGGTAAATATTACCATTTTTTACAATTATATGTCAATAATATTTCAAAATAAATACAAAAAATCGTATGATTTTTTTCGACATATAATTAAATTATTTAATATTTAAAGTTTTCTATATATAGATACAATTTTTTATGATTTATGTATATTTTATTTTTTTTGGTTAATACTTTTTGTATAGATATATTTTTACAATTAAGTTTTAATTTTGAATTGGAGGTATTTAATTTGAAAACTCTATTAAATATTATATGTAATAAAAAAGTAAAATATTCCTTTTTAGTAGCATTTTTATTGTTTTTGTATATTTTAGTTTGTGCTATTTCATATGTTGATGCTGTATCTAACGATTTAAGTGATAGTGTATTAAGGTTACATGTTATAGCAAATAGTGATAGTGTACAAGATCAAAATTTAAAGTATAAAGTTCGTGATAATATTCTAAATTATATGAATTCTATTTGTAGTAATGTAACTAACAAGGAGGAAGCTATACAAATTACTGAAAATAATTTAGAAGTTTTTAAAGAAATTGCATCTAATACTATTAGAGAAAACGGTTATGATTATCCTGTTAGTGTAGAAATTGGCAATTTTTCTTTTCCTACTAAACATTATGGAGATATATCATTTCCGAGTGGATTTTATGATGCTCTACGTGTAAAAATTGGTGAAGCCTCTGGTCAAAATTGGTGGTGTGTAATGTTTCCTCCTCTATGCTTTGTAGATGTAAGTTCTGGTGTTGTTCCTGATGAATCTAAAGAGATAATGAAAGAAGATTTGTCTAGTGAAGAGTATTCTTTAATTTCTGATAATGATACTTCTACAATTAATTTTAAGTTTAAACTTGTTGAATGGTTTGAAAATGTTAAAATTTTAACTGCTAACAAATAATTTATAAAATCACCATATCCTATTATTTAAAAAATATTGTAAATAAATTTTTTTTATGATATATTATTTTATAAGAGTGTTTTGTACACTCTTTTTTTATATAATAGGAAAGTTCTCTGAACTTCCTATTATATAAATACATTCTACAGAAAATTGCTTTGCAATTTTCGCGGACGAACAAAGACGCGGACTTTAAAATGTTTTAAATAGTGCAAGTGTTATTAATGTCCGCTTTTGTTCTTTAGTATTTATACTTAAAATTAATAATTAGGGGGAATTATTTTGGATAAACTTGTTATTACTGGAAAGACTCCTTTAAAAGGTGAGGTAACTATTAGTGGTGCAAAAAATGCCGCTGTTGCAATTTTACCTGCTGCTTTATTAATAGATGGAATTTGTACTATTGAGAATTTACCTAATATTAGTGATGTAAAAATATCTTGTGAAATATTAGAAGCTCTTGGTGCAAAAATTAATTGGATTTCAAACAATGCTATAACTATTGATACAAGAACAATATCATCCACTACTGCTCCTTTAGATTTAACAAGAAAGTTTAGAGCTTCTTATTATTTGATTGGCGCATTACTTGGAAGATTTAAAAGTGTCGAAGTTGGTATGCCTGGTGGATGTAAATTAGGTGCAAGACCTATTGACCAACATATAAAAGGTTTTGAAGCTCTTGGTGCTACTGTTGATGTTTTACAAGGTAAAATTAGTGCCTATGCAAATAATTTAGTTGGTAATTCAATTTATTTAGATGTTGTTTCTGTTGGAGCTACCATTAATGTTATGCTTGCTAGTGTTTTAGCTAAAGGTACTACTGTTATAGAAAATGTTGCCAAAGAACCACATATTGTTGATGTTGCCAATTTTTTAAATACTATGGGAGCTGATATTCGTGGAGCTGGTACTGATGTAATTAAGATTAATGGTGTTGATAAATTAGAAGGAAATACTACATATTCTGTTGTACCTGACCAGATTGAAGCTGGTACTTTCATGCTTGCTGCTATTGCTTCTCGCGGTGATTTAGTAATAAAAAATTGCATAACAAAACATTTAGATTGTATTAGTGCTAAAATTATAGAAATTGGTGGCCATGTTTCTGAATTAGGTGGAGATTCTTTACGAGTTTGGTGTAATGAGCGTCCTGGTAAAGCAACTATTAAAACTTTACCTTATCCTCGGCTTCCCTACAGATTTACAATCTCAGTTTGGAGTTGTTCTTTCAATGGCTGATGGTACAAGTATAATTAATGAAAGTATTTGGGAATCTAGATTTCAATATACTGAAGAGTTAAATAAAATGGGAGCTAAAATAACTGCTCAGGGTAAAACTGCTATTTTTGAGGGCGTCAGTGAGTTATATGGTGCACCTGTTTATGCATCTGATTTACGTGCTGGTGCTGCTTTAATCATTGCTGGTATTTGTGCTAATGGTGTTACTGAGGTTTATAATATAGAACATATTGATAGAGGTTATGAAAATATAGAAGAAAAATTTAGAAGTATTGGTGCCAATATTAAACGTGTTAGTGAATGATTTTTTGAAAGGAACATAAGAAAAGATGCTTAACTTTTGTAGTATTTATAGTGGTAGTAGTGGAAATAGCTTATTTGTAGAAAGTAATAATTCTAAAATTTTAATTGATGCTGGAGTTAGTACTAAAAAAATTGTTGATGGTCTTAATTCTATTAATGTAGATATAAATGATATAGATGCTGTTTTTGTTACTCATGAACATACTGACCATGTTCAAGGTCTTGGAACTTTATCTAAAAAATATGATATTCCTGTATTTGCAAATAAGAAGACTTGGGATTCTATGCCACTTCAAAAAGATAAAATAAGTGATTGTAATATAAAATTTTATAATAGTAATGAGAAGTTTGAATTTAATGATTTAACAATTCATCCTTTTAGCATTCCTCATGATGCTGCTGACCCATGTGGTTTTAATATTTATTGTGATGGGAAAAAAATTAGTATCGCAACAGATTTAGGTCATATGACAAATTCTATTATTTCAAATCTTGAAAATAGTGATTTTTTATTGCTTGAAGCTAATTATGACCCTGATGTTTTAAAATGTTGTTCTTATCCTTATTTATTAAAAACAAGAATTGCAGGACCTAACGGACATTTATCTAATATTTTAGCTGGAAAAACTATTTCTCATTTAATAAATACTGGTTTAAAGGAAGTTTTATTGGGGCATTTATCTAAGGAAAGTAATTTTCCTGAACTTGCTTATAAAACTATATTAGAGGAATTAAATGTAAATAATTATAATGAAAGTGATATTAAACTTGGTGTTGCAAGTAGAAATTCTCCAAGTTCAATTATAAAGGTGAGTTAATAGTTTATGATTAATATAAATATTGTTTGTGTCGGAAAAATTAAGGAAGATTATTTAAAAAACGCAGTTTTGGAATACTCTAAAAGACTTTCTAAGTACTGCTCTTTAAATATCTTAGAAATTCAAGATGAAAAATTACCTTTCAAAATCAATAATAATATAATTTTAGAAATCAAAAATAAAGAGTGTACAAAAATATTAGAGCATATAAAAAAGGATAGCTATATTATCTGTTTAGATTTAACTGGAAAACAATTTTCTTCAGAAGAATTTTCACAAAAAATTGATAATATTGGTCTTAATTATTCAAGTAGTGTTACTTTTATTATTGGTGGAACTTTAGGTCTTAATGATGAAATTCTTTCTATTGCGAATGAAAAGATTTGTTTTTCTAAAATGACATTTCCTCATCAATTAATTCGTGTTTTTTTGTTAGAACAACTTTTTAGGGCTTTTAAAATTTCAAAGGGAGAAACTTACCATTGGTAAGTTTTTTTGTATATATTAGGCGTTTTTGTAAAGAATATCTATTATGAATGGAGGTTTTTTATGAATTCTTTATGGATAGATTCTTGCAAAGAAATTCGACCTAAGTTTCCTACTTTAAACGAAAATATTAATGTGGATGTTTGTGTTGTTGGTAGTGGCTTAACTGGTATTACCTGTGCATATTTGCTTTCTAAAGCTGGATTAAATGTATGTGTTGTTGAAAAGGATGAAATTGCTCATCATGCTAGTGGCAATACTACTGCTAAAATCACTTCTGGTCATGGTTTATTTTATAGCTATTTAATAAATACCTTTTCAGAAGAATTAGCCAAGGCTTATTTAGAAGCAAATGAAAATGCAATAACTAATATAAAATCTATTATTGATGAAGAAAATATTGAATGTGATTTCGAGTGGCAAGATAATTATGTTTTTACTAATGATGAAAATGAAATTTCTAAAATAAAAGATGAAATATTTGCTCTTAATAAATTGGACTATAAAGCTGAATTTATAGAAAAAATTGATTATCCAATTAATATATTAGCTGGAGTTAAGTATTCTAATCAAGCACAGTTTAACCCATTAAAATATGTATATGCTCTTTGTAAGCGCATAGAAAATAATTCTGGACACATTTATGAAAACAGTAAGGTTATTGATATAAAACAATCTGGAGATTTTTATAATACATTTACAAATTCTAATTGTATTACTTCTAAATATGTTGTTCTTGCTACTGGATATCCAATTATTAATTTTAATGGATTTTACTTTTTAAAAATGTACCAAGAAGCCTCTTATCTTATTGCAGTTGACACGAAGTGCGATTTGCCAACTGGTATGTATATTAATACTAAATCTCCTATTACTTCCCTTAGAAATGCTATATATAATGGTAAAAAAATTCTGCTTGTTGGTGGCTCTAATTTTAAAGTTGGAGACGAATATGATTTTTCTAATGCTTATAAGAATTTAGAAAATACTGCTAAAAGTATGTATCCTAACTGTGAAATTTTATTTAGGTGGAAAACTCAAGATTGTATTTCATTAGATAAGATTCCTTATATAGGTCAATACTCGCTTACCTCTCCTAATATGTATGTTGCCACTGGATTTAAAAAATGGGGTATGACTACATCTAATGTTGCTGCAAATATAATTACTGATAAGATTTTAGGAAAAGAAAATCCCTATGAATTTGTTTTTAAATCTACTAGATTTCATCCTATTAAAAATGGAACTGAATTTACAAATATGCTTAAGCAAACTGTTTCTTCTTTAGTAATTGATAAATTTAAGATTCCTAACACTACTATAAATGATATACAACCTGAAAGTGCTATGAAGGTGGAAATAAATGGAACCAAACTAGGAATTTATAAGGATAATAATGGTAAATTATATGTTATTAAACCTATTTGCACTCATCTTGGATGTGAACTAAATTGGAATAATCTTGATAAAAGTTGGGATTGTCCTTGCCATGGTTCTAAATTTAGTTATGATGGGAAGTCACTATATGCTCCTAGTATAAAAGACTTGGATTTAATTGATATAGATATTGATTAACCTTCTATAATTACTATCAATAGTTTTACTTAAAAATTTGAAATTTTTAAGTAAAACTATTGAAATCACAAAAATATTATGCTATTATATATAGGCATTTAAAAATCGAGGTGTAGCGCAGTTGGTAGCGCGCGTGGTTTGGGACCATGAGGTCGCAGGTTCAATCCCTGTCACCTCGACCA
>CAOJKP010000005.1 GCA_948438085.1 uncultured Clostridium sp.
CTCTTACAACACCAACTATTTTCATATTTTCCTCTCTTTCTTTTGTTGTTTTATTATATATTAACCATTTTTTTATTTCAATATATTTTTATTTAATTTTATATGAATTTTTGTATTCCACTTTTTTCTATTTATGGTACATACAGTAAAATTTTTTATTATAATAGATTTATTTAATACTTTTATACATGTATATAGTACTTACAAATACCTTAAAAGTGTTATTTTTTTATATTAAAATTTTACTGGTGGTGAATTTTTAATGCTAAGTTTTAATATTGAAGAATTATTAAAAAGGAAAAACAAGTCAAAATACTGGTTATGTCAGAATATGAATGTAACTAGCAGAAACTTAAACAGAGTAATACATGGAGAAACTACTTCTATTTCTTTTAAATATTTAGAAGATTTATGTAAGTTTTTAGATTGTGATTTAGATGATCTTATCAATATTGAGGAAGATAATATAATATAAATAAAACAGCTTAAAATATTAATTGTAAAATTAATATTTTAAGCTGTTTTATTTATTTTTATTTATATTGTACTTAAAAAATACTTATAATTTGTTATTATTGAATAGATAGATTTTCAAATAATTTTAAAATAAAAAAATCACTTATTTTTTTATTTACAAAATCTATGATTGCCTATTGTTATTATATGTGGTCTTGACCATATCCATGAACTTGTTGCAGTTCTTGGATTAAAATAATATATTGCTCCATATGACGGATCCCAACCATTTAATGCATCTCTAGCTGCTTTTTTAGCTGTTGCATTGGGAGTTAAATTTATTTGACCATCTGACACTACATCAAATGCCCCTCTTTGATATATTACTCCCGCAATTGTATTTGGAAAATTTGAATTTTTAACTCTATTTAAAACAACTGCTGCAACAGCTACTTGCCCTTCATATGGTTCTCCTCTTGCTTCTCCATATACTAGTTTTGCTAATAAATTCAAATCACTAGAATTAGAAACATTGCCACTACTGTTTCCACTAGAATTAAAAATTCCCATTGCTTCTAATGTATTTTTTCCTGCTATTCCATCTACAGCTAGTCCATTTTTTCTTTGAAAATATTTAACAGCTTCTAAAGTTTGGCTCCCATATATTCCATCTATATTACCATTATAATATCCCCATCTTTTTAATTTTGTTTGTATTTGTGTTACTTCATTACCTCTAGAACCATATTTAGATAATGCTTGTACTATACTTGTACTAAATATGTTATATATTATAAATACTGTTAGCACAATTCCTATTGTTATTGTAGCCTTTTTGTTCAAATAAATTCACCTCATTTTATATTAAATACCATTTATAGTATTTTCTCCATAAAAAGTGAATTTATACAATTTTTAAAATATTCCCACTATATTTCCATCTTCATCTATATCTATTTGTTCTGCAGCTGGAATTTTTGGTAATCCTGGCATCGTATATATTTTTCCTGTTAGCACTACAATAAATCCAGCACCTGCTTTTAGATTTACTTCTGAAACATTTATTGCAAATGGCTCTTTGCATAATAAATTCTTTGCATCATCTGAAAATGAATATTGTGTTTTTGCTATACATATAGGTAATTTTCCATAATTTAAATTTTTAATTTGCTCTATTTGTTCTAGTGCTTCTTTGGAATATGTTACTTCATTTGCACCATATATATTTTTTGCAATCTTTTCTATTTTTGTTTTTATATCATCTTCTATTTCATATGCATATTGCATATTTTCTTTTTGTTCACATAATTTAATTACTTTTTCGGCTAAATCCTTTGCTCCAATTCCACCTTGTTCCCATACTGAAGTTAAACTTAATTCTATATTATTATTTTCTAATATATCTTTTAATAATTTAATTTCTTCCATACTGTCATCTTTATATTTATTTATTGCAACAATAATATTTAATCCAAATTTATTTCTTATATTGTCTACATGCTTTAATAGATTGTTTATTCCTTCTTTTAATGCTGGTATATTTTCTTCTTTAATTCTATCTTTTTCTACTCCACCATGGTACTTTAATGCTTTCATCGTAGCAACACATACTACTGCATCTGGTTTTATATTTGCTGTTCTACATTTTATATCTATAAACTTTTCTGCACCCAAATCCGCTCCAAACCCAGCTTCTGTTACAACATATTCTCCAAGTTTTAGTGCTGTTTTTGTCGCTATTATACTATTACATCCGTGAGCAATATTTGCAAATGGTCCTCCATGTATTAATGCTGGTGTATGTTCTAAAGTTTGTACTAAATTAGGTTTTATTGCATCTTTTAGTAATACTGTTAAACTCCCTTGTGCATTTAAATCTCTTGCTGTAATTGGTTCTTCCTGTTCATTATATCCTACTATAATATTACCAATTCTTAATTTTAAATCTTTTATATCTTTTGCAAGACATAAAATAGCCATTATCTCAGATGCTACAGTTATATCAAAAGAGTCTTGTCTAGGCATCATTCCTTTTTCATTAGATAATCCACATTCTATTTTTCTTAGTTGTCTATCATTTAAATCTATACATCTTTTCCATATTACTTTTTTAAATTTTAATTTATTTCCAAAATAAATATGATTATCTATCATTGCTGATAATAAATTGTTAGCTGATGTTATTGCATGTATATCTCCTGTAAAATGGAGGTTTATATCTTCCATTGGAGCTACTTGAGCATATCCTCCTCCTGTTGCTCCACCCTTTGTACCAAATACAGGACCTAGTGATGGTTCCCTTAATGCTAAAATGGACTTTTTCCCTATTTTAGATAATCCATCTGCTAACCCAATTGCTACTGTTGTTTTTCCTTCTCCTAGTGGTGTTGGATTTATTGCAGTTACAAGTATTAATTTACCATCTTTATTCTTAACAATTTTTTCTTGAATCTTTTCAGATATTTTTGCTTTGTATTTTCCGTAACTTTCGATATATTCTTCCTCAATTCCTATCTTTTTTGCAACATATAAAATATTCTCTAATTTTACATTTCTTGCTATTTGTATATCTTCCATACCTACTTTCATTCCTTCCAAATGTATATAATTTAAAATACTAATCCTGCAATTATACCTATTGTTGCTCCAACAAATACTTGTATTGGTGTATGCCCCAGTACTTCTACTAATTTTTCTTGAACTTGCAAAGTTGATAGTCCAGGTGTTTCAATTATTTTATTTAATAATCTTGCTTGCTTTCCTGCTGCTCTTCTTACCCCTGTTGCATCATACATTACTATAAATGCAAATATCACAGATAAAGCAAATAATGGTGTATTTAATCCTTCATTTTTTCCTATTAATGTAGCAACTGAACTTACAATAGCAGAGTGTGAACTTGGCATTCCTCCTGCACCTAATATCCTCTTAAAATTAAATTTCTTAGTTTTTACTAAATCATATATTACTTTAAAAGCTTGTATTCCAACCCATAATAGCATTGGAATATATAAATATTTATATTGTGTTACTCCTTCCACATTAACCTCCATTCAATGTAAATAAGTTGTCAACATTCATTATATAAGTTATTCTATTTAGCAAATAAAATTCATTTTAAAGCCATTAAATTTTTATGCTAATAAATGAACTCTTATTCTTTATTTAAAATGTCTATTCTTGTACAGTAAAATTATCTTCTACAACGTCATTATCGTTTCTTATAAGTATATTTATTCTTTTTTCTGCATTTTCTAAAATTGTATTACACTGTTTTGATAATTTCATTCCTTGTTCAAATTTTAAAACTGATTCATCTAAATTTAAATCTCCCTTTTCTAATTCTTGTGCTATTTGTTCTAATTGTTTAATAATTTCTTCAAAACTAATATTTTCTTCCATTTTTACTTTTCATTCCTTTCTAAATTACAAACCTATGTTGGAAAATAATTGTCATTTCATCTATTATTTATATTCTTATAATACTTGTGCTTGTTTTTCTCCATCTATAAATTTTAAATTAATTATTTCATCTTTTTTTAAATCATCTACTGTTTTTAATATCTTTTCTTTGCTTTGTGCTATGCAATACCCTCTAGTTAGTGTTTTTAATGGGCTTAAAGTATCTAATCTATTTATTACATTATATGCTTTGTTTTGTTTATCTTTAAAAATATTACTTTCGCTTGTTTTTAGTCTATTCACTATCATATCTATTTTTATATATTGTTCTGATATATTTTGTAGTGGCTCTTTAAATGCTCTTGTAGACATACATTTTTCATATTTTAGTCTCATTAATTCAACTTTTTTCTTTAAAGAAATTTTTAATCTATTATTATAGTTTGATAATTTAATTTTTATTTCTTCTATATCTGGTACTGCTAGTTCTGCAGCAGCAGAAGGAGTTGGTGCTCTTAAATCTGCAACAAAATCAGCTATTGTAAAATCTGTTTCATGTCCTACAGCAGATATTATTGGTATTTTAGAATTAAATATTGCTCTTGCTACTACTTCTTCATTAAATGGCCATAAATCTTCTAGTGATCCTCCGACCTCTACCTATTATTAATACATCTGCTAAATTTTTTTCGTTCATAAAACGAATTGCATCTGCTATTTTTTCTCCTGCCCCTTCTCCTTGTACTGGTACAGGTAATAATCGTATATATACATTTGGGTTTCTCCTTGTACTTACGTTTATTATATCCCTTATTACAGCTCCAGTTTGAGATGTTAAAACTCCTATAACTTTAGGCATAAATGGTATTTTCTTTTTATATTTTTGTTCAAATAATCCTTCTTTTTCTAAATTGTTTTTTAATTCCTCATATTTTTTATATAAATCTCCAATTCCTTCTTGTTGCATTGCTTTACAATATATCTGATATACTCCATCTCTTTCATATACAGCTACAGTTCCAAATACTACTACCTTTGTTCCATCTTTTGGTACAAATTTTAAAGTTTGAGTATATGATTTAAACATAATACATTTTATTAATGAATTATCATCTTTAAGTGTAAAATATAAATGCCCTGTATAATGATTTTTAAAATTAGATATCTCTCCTTTTACTAAAACATTATTTAAATATTCATCATTATCTACTTTGTTTTTTATGTATTTATTCAAATCTGTTACTGTTATTGCTTCTGGTTTCATTTCTTCTCCTTTTGTTTTATAAATATTTTATATAGTATTTTTGAATAGGTAAAATCCAAGATTTTACCTATTCAAAAATACTATATAATAGCTACTTATATATTATCTAATTTTTGTTTTACTATACTTGCCAATACTCCATTAATGAATGAGGATGAATTTTCTTCGCCATATTTCTTTGCTAACTCTATTACTTCATTTATAGCTACCTTATAAGGTAATTGTTTATATATTATTTCATATGTAGACAATTTCAAAAGTGCCAAATTTACCTTTGATATTCTACTAATTTGCCACTCTGCTTTTAAATTGTGAGATATTAATTCTTCTATCTCAGAATTATATCTATTAACTCCATCTACTATATCAATTATATATTCTTTTGTATTATTGTCTGTTATCTGGTTGTTTTCAATATATAATAGAGTTATATCTTTGCTATTTTCATGTTGAATTTCCATACTGTATAACAACTTAAAAGCCTCATCTCTTGCTGCAGTTCTATTCATAGCCATACCATTCCTTTCAAAAGGTTAAATACTTCTATAATCTATCTATAAGTCCTTTTAATTTTTCTTTAACTTGAGTTTTATTCCTTTGTACATAATTTCCTATAATCATTCCTAAAAATATTAATACAACTCCTATAATTAGTTCATATAAACGTGTGCATAATATTACTATTGCTATTAATCCACCTATAATAGCTCCACAATATTTAGTTAAAAATTTTTTAAAATTATCCATACCTCTCTACTCATTCCTTTCAGATATTACTGACTTATTCTTGTACATTGTTTACTTTTTGAGTTATATTTTTAATTTTTATATCTACTTGTTTTACATCTATATCTATAGATTTTTTTAATACATCTTTTATTTTCAACTGTAAATTACTTGATAAATCTTTTATTATTGCTTCTTTTGCAACATATAGTGTCACTTCTATATTTAAGCTTTTATCTGAACCCATATGAACATCTGTGGATACTTCTTGTGCACTTTCAAATTCTTTTGCAACTCCGTTTACTATATTTTGTATTGTTTCTTTTGATATTAGTAATTTACCATTTTCATTTTGTAATAATATCCCATTTCCAAATGTTTTATTTGATTTATCGCTTGAAGTAAAAAATATTGCCTTTATTGCTAATAATATAAATACTACTAAAAGTCCTAAAACTACATTTGATGTAACTGCATCTGTTATTACGAAATTTATAAAAGTAGTTATAGTTAATATATCTAACCATCCAAATATTAGTAATGCTGTTATTATAGATATTATTAAAATTATTGTTGAAAATAGTATTAAAGCTATTTTATCTAATATTTTCATTTTATATGCTCCTTTTTTAGTTCATTTTATATAATAGGAAAGCTTCTAAAACATTCTTTTAAAAATAAATTAATATAATTTTAAAAAAGTTTCATAGTGTTTCCTATTATATAAATGTTTTCATACAACTCTTCGTTTTAAGTACACATTAGGCTTAAAGTTGAAATTTTAATCTTCTTTTGATTGTTGTTGTTCTTCTAATGCCTGTGTTTTTACTCCTTGAACATGTACATTTACTTCTATAACTTTTAATCCTGTCATATTTTCTACTGCTTTTTTTACTCTATTTTGTATTTCAAATGCTATGTCTGGAATTCTTGTACCATATTCTACTATTATATTTACATCTATTTTTGTTTCTTTTTGTCCAACTTCAACTTTTATTCCTTTAGAGATTTTTTTCTTTCCACTTAATACTTCAGAAATTCCTCCTGCAAATCCCCCTGCCATTTCTGCAACTCCTGCTACTTCTGAAACAGCTACTCCAGCTATTACTGATACAACATCATCTGCTATACTAATTTGATTATTATCTTGACTTTCTAGTGAAACTTCTTGATTAACTACTTCTTCATTTTTTTGTTCTACATTTTCCTTTTCCATATTATTTCCTCCTTAATTATTAATAAAAATAAAATTGATATACTTATCTTATGAATATTAGTATATCAATTTTTATAATTTTTTACAACAGTTTTTATATAAAATTTTTCTTTCCTTTTATATACAAAAAACCCCGCCTTAGACGTCATTGCCAAGAGATTTTACGGACCTGTATATATACAGGTGGGTGCCTACCTAAATACTTATGGGTTTCTTACATAAATGCAAGCATACACGCCATATTCAGAGTTTAAGCTCCCTTTCCGAAAGTTTGAGGTTCTAAAATATCTTGTTTGTCGCGTACTACGCAGGGAAATTTAATATCTATTTAATTACAAGTTTATAATAACATATAAGCTTAATTTATTTCAAGTTTGTTTTTTTCGTTTTAAGCTTATTTTTTTATATTTAGATTTATTTATCTCACTTTTTTTAAGTTTTTATAATATTATTATATAAATTTATTACTTGTATTATTCATAAATTTATGTATTATCTTACAATACATAACACAATTATAATAATTCCAATAATTACTCTATATATTGCGAAAAATTTAAAACTTCCTTTTTTTAAATATTGCAATAAAAATTTTATTACTAATATCCCAACCAAAAAGCTTACAAATATTCCTATAAAAAATGGTACACTAAAGACAAAATCTTTTAGTTTATATAAAGTTGCCGCAAATACTATTGGAGTTGAAAGCAAAAATGAATATTTGGCAGTTGATTCTCTATCTACTCCCATTAGTCTACCTGTAGTCATTGTTACTCCAGAACGTGACACTCCTGGAATAAATGCTAATGCTTGTGAAAATCCTATTAAAAATGTTTGTTTTAAGCTCATATCCTCATATTTTGTGTTTGATTTTGCATTTTTATCTACTATATATAATACAATTCCCATAACTATTAATGCTATTGCTATTATTATTGGCTTTGTTAGTAAATCTTCCAAAAAATGGTCTAATAAAAATCCTATTATTCCTCCTGGTATTGTTGCTAATACTATATACCAAAACATTTTTCCTTGTGTTGTTTTTTCTTTCTTTATAGCTAATTTGTATCCACCTTTTATAAGTTCTATCCAATCCTTAAAGAAAAATAATACTATAGCTAAAAGTGTTCCAAAATGTAAAGCTACATCAAATCCTTCAAATGAATTTACAAATTCTAGTATTTTATCCCACCCTAATATCCATGGTATTATATTTAAATGAGCAGAACTTGATATTGGTAAAAGTTCTGTTAATCCTTGTACTACTCCTAAAATAATTGCTTGAAATATTGTCATTTTAAATTTTCCTTTCTTTTGTTATATTTTACATAGATATAAACATATTTTCTAAAGTTTGCTTTATATATTCTGCAGATGATTTAGGTGATATTTTACCAGGTAAGGCAAGTGCTAATATATACTTTTTATTTAGTATCTCTACTTGGTTTTTATCTACTCCTCCTGGCGCTGATGCTAAATCTATTATTAATGTTTCTTCTTTTATTTGTTCTAATTTTTCTTTATCTAATATTATGCTTGGTATGGTATTAAATATTATATCAAATCTAGCTAAATTATTTTTTAAATTATTTATATCTATAGGTTCGTATCCATATGATTTTATCCATGCTAAATCTGATTTTTTTCTTGCCTCACATGATACATTAGCCCCTATTCCATCTAGCATTTTTGCTAATATTTTACCAATTCTTCCAAATCCCATAATTAAAACATTACTTCCACATAAATTTTTTGGTATATTACTTATTGCAATTTGTATTGCTCCTTCTGCAGTTGATATAGCATTTAATATTGCCAATTCTTCTTGTTCTAATATGTCTATAATTTGTACATTTTTATTTATAGCAAGTTCTTTAATTTGGTTTGTTAAATTTCCTGCTATAATTGTTTTTCCATTAGCTTGTGAAAATAATTCTTCTATCTGTATTTGCTTTTTACTATATGGTGTATTAATTTTTATTCCATCTTTAGAAAAAGGTATTGCACTTATTATTACATCTGTATTTTCTATGCATTCTTCTACTGAATTATTTATATTTTCAATTTCAGTTGACTCTTCTAATGCATAAGTTCTAACATTATAGTTATCCTTTAGCATATTTACTAGTTTCACTATACGCAAATCTCCACCTATAATAGAAATATCTTTTACCATAAATTCCTCCTTATAGTATATAATTATATTGTATAATGCATATTTTATTACTAGTCTCTTTCTTTTTCTATATTTATTTGTTTTTCTTTTTTGTTTTGTGCCTTTAAATTATTAATATTAATTTTTCCAACTAATTTTGTAGTGTTTTCTAAATGTTCTATTGCTTTTAATTCCTTTTTACTTAGCTTTGTTTCTTTTATAGGTGTTTCTTCTACAGGATAATGTAAATATGCCTTAATTGGTATAAATAATGGCTCTTCCTCAGCTTTTTTATAGTATGAACTGTCTGTTTCTATCGCTACATTTATATACTTTATTGCATTTTCCTTATCACCTTTCAACATGCAAATCTTTGCTAGGTAAAAATATGCTTTTGGTTCCATTTCTTCTGAATCTATACATTTTTGAAAATATTTTTGAGCTTCTTCTAAATCATTATATATTAAATTAATATGTGCTAGATTATAATAGGTTGTATATTCTAATGTATTAATTGCTGCTGCTTTTTCATAACAATTTTTTGCATTTTGAAAATCATTTAACATTGTATAAACCATTCCTAAATTGTAATATAGTTCATAACTTGTTGGATTGTATTTTATTGCATCATTATATATATTTGCCGCTTCTTTATATCGTTCTTGATTACAATATATATCTGCTAATAATTGAGTTGCCTTAAAATACTCTGGTTTTTTCTTTAATAATGTTTCTAGCATTTGTGATGCTTCATTTGGTTTTCCTAGTTCATTTAACAAATATGAAATTCTATAATATGTATCATAATCTTTTTTATTGTTATCTATTGCTTGCACATATTCATCTATTGCTTTTCTCATTCCGCCTTCTTTTTCATAAATCTGTGCTAGCCTTTTATGTCCTAAATAGCTTTCTGGATACTTTGTTACTAAATCTATTAAAAATTTCTTTGCTTGTTTATTATTCTTAAATATAGTTGCAATTAAACTGAAAAATATATACATAATTTCTGAAAAATTCACTTTATACTTTTCTAAAATTATTATTATTGCAGGAATTATAATAGCAAAAATATACATTATTAAATTTAAGGCTATTCCATATTTTAATACAAATATTATTTCTATAAAATCAATTGCTATCCCTACAGCTTGTATACACAATATTATTAAATAATTTGTATCATTTTTTTTTATCATTTTATAAAAAATGCATATAAATAATAAAAATGCAATTACATTAAATATTATTTTTGAAATTAACATATACCGCTCCTTCCTTTAAGTCTACTACAATTTTATGACAATTTTCATTAATTGTCTAGTGTTTATATAAAAAATAACATTTTTATTTATGTTTAGTCTTAGAAGGATAATTAGCGCGAAGGAAGAAATGTTTTAAAATATTTTAGAACGATGAGGAGCCATGCGTGGGGGACCAATAGAAACTGTCAAAATGTGTTAACATTTTGTACTGTTTCATTGGGGAATGGCGACTGTTCAAAATATTTTAAAACATTTACTTCCTGGAATCGGTATTTATTGTGACAATTGTAATAAGATAACCTTATTATAAGGTTATCTTATTACAATTTATCTAATTCTAAATCGAAGTAAAATTCAACTCCATTTTCCTTATTTATTACTCCATAATCTAATTCATAGTTATTCATTATTGCTTTTACTAATGATAATCCTATTCCTGTTCCTCCATCTTGTCTATTTCTAGACTCATCTACTTTATAAAATCTATTCCATATTCTTTGTAAATTTTCTTCTTTTATGTTGTCTCCTGTGTTAAACACTGATATTCTTATTTTATTTTTTTCTATATTTATATTAGTAGATATAATTATTTCTTTAACATTATCTCTCTGTTTTACATGCTTTATTGCATTTGTTAAGTAATTTGTTAATACTTGCTCTATATAAAATTCATCTGCATATACATAAACTGAATCTGTACACATATTTTGAATTTTTATATTATTTTGTTCTATTATTAGTATATTCTTTCTTATTACTTCTCTTATCAATTCACATATACAAAATGGTTTATTGTCAAATTCCCTCTTTCCATATTCTAACTTCATAAGTTCTAATAGTTGTTTAACTAATTTGTCCATTTTATTTGCTTCATCTAATATTACTTCTGAATAAAATCTTCTATTTTCCTCATCTGTATTTACATTTTCAATTAATCCTTCTGCATACCCTTGAATTAGAGCTATTGGTGTTTTTAGTTCATGTGATACATCAGATATAAATTGTTTTCTCATTTCATCTATTTTAGATTTTTCTTCTATATCTTTTTCAAGTTCAATATTGGTTGACCTTAATTGCTTTATTGTTCTTTCTAATTTGTCAGACATTGTATTTATACTTTTTCCTAAATCATTAATTTCATCCTCTGTATCTGTTATTCTATATTTATGACTAAAATCTAAATTCGACATTTTTTTTGCTATGTTATTTAATTCTACTATTGGATGAGTAAATTTTCTTGATATAAATGAAACTACTACTCCTCCTATTAATATTGTAATTCCTCCTATTAAGTATAAAAACTTATTAGATATTTTTACGCTTTCATGAATTGAAGCAATAGGCATTCTTATATAAACCATATATCCATTGTCCATTTGTGCTCTAAACATTATAAATGTTAGTCCACTTTTTGTATCATCAATTTTTGTTATATTAATTTTACTTTTTTCATTTTCCTTTTCATTTTCTTTTCTAATCAAGCCATATGGATACTCTTTTATAGTATTTGCAAAAAAGTCACTATCAGTTGAATATACAATAATGTTTTCATCTGTTTTTATCACAATATCAAAATTATTGTTTACAGCATCTCTTTGTAATTCTAATTCTAAATCAATATCTTTATTATTAATATAATAGTCATTAATTTTATGATAAACTTCAAAAATGGAACGTTCTTTATTGTAGAAATAGAATGTTTCTAATACAAAGTTATTTGTTATTATAAGAAAAGATATTATTATTAATACTACTATACATAATGTTAAAAATAGTTTTATTCTTACTGATTTCAAATAAACATTTAATTTCTTCATTATTTTACTTCGAATTTGTATCCTACTCCTCTCATAGTTTCAATATATTTTCCTTTTTTTCCTAGTTTATGTCTTATTTTTTTTATATGACTATCTATTGTTCTTGAATCTCCATAATAATCGTAATTCCATACATTATTTAATATTTTATCTCTTGATAATGCAATTCCTTGATTATCTACTAAATATTTTAACAATTCATATTCTCTTAGGCTCATTTCTACATTTTTTTCATCAACCTTTACTGTTCTTCCATCTGAATCTATTATTATTCCTCCATAATCTTCTACATTATTTTGCTTTTCTTTAGTTCTTCTTAATATTGCCTCTACTCTTGCTACCAATATTTTAGGACTAAATGGTTTAGAAATATATTCATCAACTCCAAGTTCAAATCCAAATAATTCGTCTTGTTCTTCTCCTCTTGCAGTTAACATTATTATTGGTACATTTGAAGTTTGCCTTATTTGTCTTAGTACAGACCATCCATCAAGTTTTGGCATCATTACATCTAATAAAATTAATTTTATTTCATTTTGTTTTTCTTCAAAAATATTTAAGGCTTCTTCTCCATCTTGTGCTTCTATAACATTAAAATCTTTTTGCACTAAAAAATCTTTTATTAATTTTCTCATTCTAGATTCATCATCAACAACTAATACTGTCATAAAAATTCACCTCTTATATAGTTTTTATGTATTATATATTATGATTGTGTCTTATTTGTGAAAAGCCAATTAGAAATTCTATATCGGACTGCTAAAGGCATCCCTTACACTTCTTGGATTTATTTTTTAGCTTTTATACAATATAAAGTGCTATCTTTCTTCTATATTATTGTTATTTTCATCTTGCATTTTTGTTTGTTGTTCTTGTTTTACAACTGGTTGTGCGATTTCTAATAATTCATCTAATTCTTCTTCGGTTATTGAATTCTCAGTAATATATGTTATTCCGTCATCTTCATTTGGTCTTAGTGTTGCAAATACTGTATTATTATCTAAAATATAACAAGTTTCATCTTCTGCTTTATATGCTATTTTAAAATCTTGTAGTTCTTCTGTTTGTCCTGATTCTAAACATGCTGAACATATTCCCATTTTTAATGCTAAATTGTCTGTCTGCGGTAAATTAATAATTTCATTTTGTATCATTAAATCTATAAGATTATTTTCTACATTATAATATTTATGAGGTTTGCTTATTCTAGTACTTATTTTTTCACTGTCTTTTATATCTTTTCCAATAATTTCTTCTTGTTTTTCATCATAATATTTCATGCTATTGTTTATTTTTCTAATAATATTAGCTACCCTAATCAATTTTTCATTATCACAATTTTCTGCATACATCATTGTATTACATTGCCTATATAATTCTTCTATTTCTTCTACAGTATATATTTTTGATTCTTCTATGTCTACTTTAAGATTATTTTTAAAATTGTTTTGATTAATTTGTTTATATATATAATTTTCTTCTTTTTTTCTTGCACTTTCTAAAGCCTCTTTCTGTGCTTCTACTCCATATTTTTCATTTATTTCTTCAATTGACATAGATGGATTTAAAAAGCTTTTTATATATTCTTTTGGTATTTGAAGAGCTCCTACTCCTCTATATGCTAAATCTTTAAGTGGTGTTCTATACATTCCATATGGATTTTCTGTTTCTAAAGAATTTAACATAATAATTTTACCATCTTTAAATACTCCTATTGCACAAGCGGTAGGATCAATAATTAAAGTTATATTATCTTCTTTTACATCCACTGCTACAACTACATGATTTCCAAGAATATCTTCTGAACTTTCTTCTCTTATTGCATAAATTATATTATAAAATAAAATATCACCATATTTACTAATCTGCTCTGACTTACCATCATTCAAATGTGTAGGTTTAATTGCTTTATTATTGCCAGTACCATTTGCATGCACAACAAATACTCTTGCATTATACTTTTCATAAACTGCATCCAACTTTCTTGCAATATTTTCTGCCATATGTCTACATACACCACTCCCACTTCCATCTTCTTTTTCTAAACTCATTCCCAAATAGCCTTCAATTTCCATGTCTGATGTACCATATCCTCTACTAGAATTATACATATCATCTATACTTTTCATAAATATTTCTAAATCTGTTAATTCCATTTCATTTATATGATTAGCATATTGGTCTATTCCGCTTAATATAATCTTCTATTTCAGTGGCATATTCAATTTCGTTTTGCTTTTTTATTGCCTCTGATTGATATATAGCCTCTCCAACAAGTAAAGCTGATGCACTTGAAGTTGTTATTCCTAAAGCAGATAGTGCTATTCCTAATGTCACTTTTATTCTGTTTTTTATTGCATCAATAGAAAATTTGCCACATTCTGCTTCTATCTCTTCTTGCTTTATTTTTCTTAATAATTTATTGTATTTATGTGCTCCATATCTTAAATATATTGCTTCATATTTGCCTTCTTCTTTTAATTTTTCTAAATCATTTTCCTTATATTCATCACTTGCATATTTGTTATATACTTTTCTTCCAAATTTTTGAAAAATCGCTTCATAATTCTTTTCTTTTTTTAATTGTTTTATAATACGTTTTTCCTCTTTTGTCATTTAAGCTTCACTCCTTAAACTATATCATTTTTCAATGATTATAACTCTATTTTCTCCAATTATTTCTTTAAATTGTTTTATTATTTCATCTGTTAAAAAAATTGCTCCACATGGTTTTTGTTCATCATTTTCTTTTATAAATATGGCAATATTATTTTTTTCTCCATTAAAGAATTTTATTGCTCCTCTTAGTTTTTTCTTTGTTTCTTCTTCTAAATTAGTTATATCTAATAAAAGATTTTTTGTTTTATTTTGTTCAAATTCTGTTATTTTATTTGCAACAATTTTTGTTTCTTCATCTTCTCTTATACTTAAACGCCCTTCTATTAATACAATTTTTTCTTCCATTAAGATATTTGATGCTTGCATATATGCATTTTCAAACACTATAATTTCTGCTTGCCCATATAAATCTTCTAATGTTAAAAAAGCCATTATTTTATTTGTTTTTGTATATTTTTTCTTTATACTTGTTATTATTCCTGCAATTTTTATAGTTTGTCCATCTTGATATTCATTTGCTTTTTCTTGTTCTTCTATTTCTTCTTGTGACGATTCTCTCATTTTTAAAGTATTTATTGTGCTTACCTTTGAAATTTCTTGCCTTAGGCTCTCTAGTGGATGTCCTGATATATAAATTCCAAGCATTTCCTTTTCCATGGACAGTAATTCTTTTTTTCCACATTCTTCTAGTACAGTATATGTATATTTTATATCATTCATTTCATCATTTTCAGGTGCTAAGTCAAACATTGTAACTTGTCCTTGTAACATTTTTTTAGCTGAATTTTGAATTGTATCTATAATTGTTTCAAATGATGCAAGCAATGTATTTCTTGTTTGTTCAAAATTATCAAATGCTCCTGCTTTTATTAAACTTTCTATGCATTTTTTATTTACAGATTCTTCACTAACTCTTTCACAAAAATCTGTAAAATTTTTGTATTCACCATTCTTTTTACGTTCTGCAACAATTGCATTTACTGCACCTATTCCAACATTTTTTATACTTCCAAGTCCAAATCTAATTTTTTTATCATCTACTGTAAATTTTGTGTAACTCTTGTTTATGTCTGGTTTTAATATTTCAATTCCAAGTCTTTTACATTCTTCAATATAATCTGGTACTTTATCTAAATTTCCTAAAAAGCTATTTAATGTCGCTGCCATAAATTCTTCTGGATAATATGCTTTTAAATATGCTGTTCTATATGAAACTACTGCGTATGCAGCAGCATGTGATTTATTGAATGCATATTTTGCAAATTCTGCCATTTCATCAAATATTTTATTTGCAGACTTCTCATCTATTCCATTTCTTACACAGCCTGGGATTTCAATATTTCCATTATCATCAAGTTTACCATTTATAAAATATTCTCTTTCTTTTGCCATTACATCTAGTTTTTTCTTTCCCATTGCACGTCTAACAAGATCTGCTCGTCCTAATGAATATCCAGCAAGATCTCTTACAATTTGCATAACTTGTTCTTGATAAACCATACATCCATATGTTACATTTAATATTGGTTCTAGAGATTTGTGCGTATATTCTGCATGTTCTGGGTTTAATTTATTTTTTATATATCTTGGAATTTGGTCCATTGGTCCTGGTCTATATAAAGAAACTCCAGCTATTATATCTTCTAAGCTATCTGGTTTTAATTCCTTCATGAAATTAGTCATTCCTTGGCTTTCAAATTGGAATATACCAACACTTTCTCCATTTGCCCATAATTTATATACTTTAGGGTCACTCATATTCTCATCAAATTCCACTTGTATATTACGATGCTCTTTTACTAAATTTATAGCATCTTGTATTACAGTTAAAGTCCTTAATCCTAAAAAGTCCATTTTTAGAAGTCCCAATTCTTCCAATGTTGTCATTATAAATTGAGTAGTTATAGCACCATCTTTAGGGTTTACATATAGTGGAACATAATCTACAACTGGTTGTTTCGTAATTACTATTCCACACGCATGAGTTGATGCTTGTCTTGGCATTCCTTCTAAAGCCATGGCAATATCTAATACTTTTTTTGTTTCTGGATTTGTATCATATTCTTCCTTTAATTCTTTATTTTGTTCTAATGCTTTTTTTATTGTTATATGTATTTCATTTGGTATCATTTTAGCAAGTCTATCGGCTTCTGAATATGGAATATCTAGAGCTCTACCAACATCTCTTATTACCATTTTAGCTGCCATTGTTCCAAATGTTATAATTTGAGATACATGGTCGTATCCATATTTTTTACATACATAGTCTATTACTTCTTGTCTTCTTTCATAGCAAAAGTCAACATCAAAATCTGGCATGCTTATTCTTTCTGGATTTAAAAATCTTTCAAAAAGTAAATTATATTTTATTGGATCTATATCTGTTATTCCTATTGCATATGCAAGTATCGACCCTGCACCAGAACCACGTCCTGGACCTACTGGAATCCCTACTGATTTTGCATAATTTATATAATCCCAAACTATTAAATAATAGTCTACATATCCCATTTTATCTATTACGCTTAATTCATATTCTGCTCTTTTAATTATTTCATCATTTGGATTATCTCCATATCTTTTTTTCATGCCTTCACAACAAAGATATTTTAAATAATCATAGTGAGTTTTATACTCTTTTGGCACATCATAGTTTGGTAATATTGTATGTCCAAATTCAAATTCTACATTACATTTTTGGGCTATTTTTACTGTATTTTCTATTGCTTCTGGTATATTCTTAAAGTATTCAATCATTTCTTCTTGAGATTTAACATATAATTCTTCTGTATCAAATTTCATTCTTGTTTCGTCATTCATTTTCTTTCCTGTTTGAATACATAATAATACTTCATGATTATAAGCATCTTCTTTTCGTAAATAATGAGCATCATTTGTTGCTACTAAAGGAATATCTAATTCATGCGCTATTTGAATTATTTTTTGATTTACTAATACCTGCTTAGGTATTCCATTATTTTGAATTTCTAGGTAATAATCTTCTTTAAAAATATTTTTAAACCATAATGCTATTTCTTTTGCCTTATCTATGTCATCTTTTAATATTGCCTGGCTTACTTCTCCTGCAAGACATGCACTACAACATACTATTCCTTCATGATATTTTTCTAATATTTCTTTATCTATACGTGGTTTATAATAAAATCCTTCTGTAAATCCCATTGATACAAGCCTTGTTAGATTTTTATATCCTTCATTATTTTTTGCAAGCAAAATCAAATGGTTGTTTCCATCTATTCCAGCTTCTTTATCAAATCTTGTTCTATTTGCAACATATACTTCACAACCTATTATTGGTTTTATTCCTTCATTTTTACAAGCTTTATAGAAGTCTATTACACCATACATTGCTCCATGATCTGTAATAGCTATAGAATCCATTCCAAGTTCTTTTGCTCGTTTTGGTAAATCTTTTATTCTATTTGCTCCATCTAATAGACTAAATTCACTATGTATATGTAAGTGTACAAATTCTGACATATAACCTCCTTGTATTATAGTATTTTTATTAATTCATCTATATTTTTTCCTTGTACTTCTGGTATTCTAATTATTTCAAATTTAGATATTTTATCTCCAAAAGCAATTTCTACAATATCTCCAACTTTTACATTATAGCTTGCTTTTACCACACTGCCATTAACTTTTACTCTTCCATTATCTGTAACTTCATTTGCAATAGTTCTTCTTTTTATTACTCTTGATACCTTCAAAAATTTATCTATTCTCATATTATTGTTCTCCTTTTATTTTGTAATTGTTATATCATATTTTCTAAAAATAGTAAATACTAATTAAGCCTATCAATAATACTTTAAAGTAAATTGATAGGTTTAATTAGTATTTTAAATTTTACAAGTTTTTTATTTTATTCTTATTGTCATTTCTCTGGAGATTAGACCGCCTAAAACAGCCCCTACATTTTGCCACCTGTTAGTCGCAGTGAAAAATGAATGATAAATATTGAATAATGTAAATAGTTTTATTTTGAAAATATTTTCTCGTTTTTCTTTATTTTGTATAGTTTTATAAAAATTGTAAATAATATTTTTAATAAATGCTCGAATGGAGGTTTTTATGAGCAATTTTGTAAAACAATTATTTTACGATTTATTTAAATACGAAGATAATAACTATCATGATTTTATATTACCAGAAACCAATCATGAAAAAGCTAAGCTTTATGATGGTAATCCTAATAGCGATAACAATGATAATAATAATGAACAAGATAAATCAAATCCCAAAAAACTATACAATGCAATTGATGTTAATTTAGAAATTGTTAAAAATCAGTATAATGCTGATATTAATAGTGATATTGTAATTAGAGATTTTAACTTAACTGCTAGAAATAAACAATATAAAGCATTTTTATTATATATTGATGGAATGGTAAATACTGATAGTATTAATCATTTTGTTTTAAACCCTTTAATGTTAAAAAATACAGCAAATATGTATGATAATTCTGAAAACGAAGTTGTTAGAAAAGCAATTAGTAATAATATTGTTATAAGAAAAGTAAAAAAATTCGATTTAGCTGACTATATATATAATAACCTTGTTCCACAAAATAGTGTTGAAAAATTGAGTGATTTTGAAAAAATTGCTTCAAGTGTTAATATGGGAAATTGTCTATTGTTTGTAGATACTCTTAATATTGCTTTTGATATAGATGTTAAAGGTTTTAAGCAAAGAAGTGTCGATAAACCTGAAAATGAAATTGTAATTCGTGGTCCTCATGAGGCTTTTGTTGAATCAATAAGAACTAATACTTCTTTAATACGTAGAATTATAAACAACGAACATTTAATTATTGAAAACATAGAGATTGGTAAAATAAGTAAAACGAAATGTGCTATTTGCTATCTAAATAATGTCGCTAATGATAGTTTAGTTGGTGAAGTAAAATATAGATTAAGTAATATTTCTATTGATTATTTAACATCTGCTGGTCAACTTGAACAGTTAATAGAGGATAATGGAAAATTTAGCCTTCCTCAACTTCTTGCTACTGAACGTCCAGATAAGGCAAGTAACTATATTTTAGAAGGACGTGTAGTTATTATTGTAAATGGTTCCCCTTACGCATTAATAGCTCCTGCAACATTTTTAGATTTTTTATGTACTCCTGAAGACTATAACTTAAAATATCAATTCTCTAATTTACTAAAATTTATACGTATTTTAGCTTTACTTATAACTTTACTTTTACCAGGATTTTACATCGCCATTGTTAATTTTCATCAAGAATTGCTTCCTACTGAATTACTGTTTTCTATTGTTGCAAGTAGAGAAACGGTACCTTTTCCTATACTATTTGAGTTGATAATTATGGAAGTTTCATTTGAATTAATTCGTGAAGCAGGTCTTAGAGTTCCTTCACCAATTGGTCCTACTATTGGTATTGTTGGTGCCTTAGTTTTAGGTCAAGCTGCTGTTGATGCAAGTATTGTAAGTCCTATTTTAATAATTATTGTTGCTATTACTGGTATTACTTCTTTTGCTGTTCCAGATTTTTCTCTTAGTTTTTACTGTAGAATATCTAGATTTGCCTATTTAATAGCTGGCTTTTTATTCGGATTTTTAGGAATTGCATTAGTTTGTTCTGTTCATCTTATAATTGCTTGTTCTATAAAGTCTTTTGGAACACCTTATTTACAACCTTTTGTTCCTATGACTGAAAATTTAAAAGGCATTCTTCTTTCTCCTGCTTGGAAACGTGAAAGACGTGCAGATTTTTTAAATCCAAAACGTGAATTTAAACAAGATAAAATTAGCATGAATTGGAAAAATGATAGTTAAGATATTTCTTCATAGAAAGGATTGAAAATAATTTATGGATTATTGCAAAATTGGCAAGTACCAAGCTATTTCATTAATACTAATATTAATGTTAAATCATTTAATACTAAATATACCCCAAAATATGTACGAAATTTCTGGCAATTCTATTTTATTAAATATAATATGGATAAGTACTGTAATTATACTTATTACATTTATAGTTATAAAATTATTCAAAAATTTTGCTGGTAAAGATTTACTTGATATTACAGATTTTGTTTTTGGAAAAAAAATTAGAACAATTGTTGGAATAGTATTTATTATATACTTTTTATTAAGTAGTAGTTTTCTTCTTCGAAACTTTGTTGAAGATATACATTCAATATATTACATTCAAATTCCAACGTGGGTATTATGTATATTAATGCTTTCCATTGGTATAATTTCTAATAAATTAGGTGCAAATACTGTTTGTAAATATAATTCTATTATTGTTTTCATTATGCTTATTAGTACAATTCTAGTTTTATTAACAGCTATTCCATATTATTCTACTAATAATATTTATCCTTTATTGGGAAATGGAATAAATGCAACATTTTTAAATGGATTATCTAATATTTATGCTTTTTCTGGATTTAGCTTTTTATACTTTATTATGCCGATTTTAAAAAGTAATAAAGATTTTAAAAAAGTTGGAATATCTAGTATAATTGTTTCTAGTATATACATTTTCTTTGCTATGTTAACATTTTTATTTTCATTTACATTTCGTATTCCAACAAATGGGTCTTCTCCTTTATATTTAGTACTTCTCTCTGCAGAATTAGGACGATTCTTTCAAAGACCTGCCGCAATTTTTATTTTAACGTGGATGCTAAGTATTATGTCATTTTTATCTGTTATTATTATGTTTTGCTCAATTATATTTAAAAAAATGTGCAATACCAAGAATTCATCTAGTCTCTCTTATATTTTTGGTAGTCTAATTTATATTATTGCATTAATACCATCAAATTTAATTATTGTACATGATTTTGAAAATACTATTTATAGATATTTTACTATCATTTTAGTTTTTATTTTAGTCCCATTATTATTAATTATTGCAAACATAAAATATAAGCATCTTAAAGGAGGTACTTGATTTGATACAAAAAATAAAAAAATTTATCATAGCTATTGTATGTGTAGCATTAGTCTTCTATTTTTTACTTCAACAATATAATTTATATGATATAGATAATTTAGCATATGTTATTGCTCTCGGGTTTGATGTTGGTGATAATAATATATTAAAATTGAGTTTTCAAATATCTGCTCTTGGTAGTTCTTCTGGTGAAAGTGGTAAAGCTCAATCTGATAATCCAAAAGTAAATACTGTTGAATGTTCTTCTTTAGAAAATGGTATAAATATTATGAATAGTTATTTAAGCAAAGATCTTAATTTAGCTCATTGTAAAATGATTATATTTTCTGAAGAACTTGCAAGTATGGATATTTCTGATTATATCTATACATTAGTAAATAATAATCAAATACGTTCAGATTCCAATATTTTGATTAGTAGATGCAGTGCTGAATATTTTTTAAATAATTCTAAACCAGTTTTAGAAAGCTTAGCTGCTAGATATTATGAAACCGTTCCTTTAAGTAGTGAATATACAGGTTATACTCAAAATGTTACATTAAAGCAATTTTTTATAAAAATGTCTTGTAAATATCAAAATCCTGTTTCTATCCTTGGTGATGTAAATTCTTCTGAATCACATAGCGAATTTTCTGATTTAACAAACATAGAAAAGGACTCTAGCTACAAAGCTGGACAAACAAATATAAATCATTCTTCTAAAGAAGTAGAAACTATAGGTCTTGCAGTTTTTAAAAATGAAAGTTTAGTTGGTGAATTAACTGCTTTCGAAACTCTTTGTCACTTAATGGTTACAAATCAAATAAATCGTGCTCAATTAACTATTCCTAATCCTTTTGTTCAAAATGAATCTGTTACATTACTTCTAAAACCAACTAATAATTTTAAAAAAGATGTTAAAATTGTTAATAATACTCCATATATTAGTGTGTCTCCTAATTTTGAAGCAAATATTTTAACTTCTAATAAACACTCACCTAATTTAAATCCAGATGAGATTAATATATTAGAACAATATGCTGTTTCATATTTAAATTCTAAGATAAATGAGTATTTGTATAAAACATCTAAACAATTTAAGTCTGATATAGATGAATTTGGAGGATATGCTTCAAAATACTTTCTTTACACAAAAGATTGGGAAGATTTTGATTGGAATAGTGCATATGAGAATGCATTTTTTAATGTAAATAGTAAAATTCGTATTGTTTCTGGATAAGTGGAGGATTTATGAGATTTTTTATTGTTATATTAAGTATATATATATTTATTGAAACAGCAAAGTATGCAATTTTTGAATTTAAAGAACAACAAAATAAGGTTGCTGGAGTAATATTGTTTATACTTTCAGTAGCTTGTTCTGTTGGAGTTTCTACTGTAACATACATTAAGTATTAGAGAAAATGAAAGAAAACTAGACAAAATATTAAGTTCTTGTCTAGTCTTCTTTTATTATTACATCTCTTTTTAACAGGTTTTTATTTACTATTCCTAATCCTATAAATTTGCTATTATTATATACTCTATATATGTCGTCTTTTAAATTCATTGTTAATTTTACTCCATTTAAAAATAACTGTAATTGCTTGTTATCAAGTTCTATTTTTTCTTTATTTTTAAATATTTGCTCTATTGTTATTATTTTATTTTCAATTTTTTCTTTATCTTCTTCATATCTTTTTAATTCTTCCACTGTTACTGTATTGTTTATTTCAAATTCTCCAACTTTTATTCTTTGTAGTTCCTTCATTATTCCAATTGTTCCTAATTTGTTTGCAATATCTTCGCATAAAGTTCTAATATATGTACCTTTTGAACATTCTACTTTATATCTTATTTCTTTATTTTTTTCATCTACTTCTAGTAATTCTATATTGTATATATGTATTTTCCTTGGCTGAATTTCTACTTGTTTATTGCTTCTTGCATATTCATATAACTTTTTTCCATTTACTTTTATTGCAGAATACATTGGCGGATATTGTTCACATTTACCTATAAATTGATTAAGAACATTTTGGACTCTTTTTTTTAAATCGTTAGTATCTACTTTTGTTTCTTCTAATATTTTTCCTGTAGAATCAAGAGTATCGGTTTTTATTCCTAATTTTAGAGTTGCAATATATATTTTATCGTGATTTATTAAGTATTTTGAAATTTTAGTTGCATCACCTATTAATAGTGGTAATACTCCTGTTGCATTTGGGTCTAATGTTCCTGTATGTCCCATTTTTTCTTTTAAACTTTTTTTTGCAATTGACACTATATCGTGTGATGTATAATCTTTTGGTTTATTTATTAAAATTATACCATTCATTTCTTCTCCTTTTGTTAATATTTAAGATATAAATTACCGCTCCCAGGAAGCAAATGTATAAAAATATTTTGAACAGTCGCCATTCCCCAATGAAACAGTACAAAATGTTAACACATTTTGACAGTTTCTATCGGTCCCCCACGCATGGCTCCTAATCGTTCTACAATATTTTTATACATTTCTTCCTTCGCGCTATTTTATTAATAATTTTAATCTTTGTGTAATTTTATGCAAAACTATTTTAAATGATTTTTTATTTCATTCATTATTCTTAATTTTACTTCTTCTAATGAGGCATTTATTGTACAACCTGCTGCTCTTACATGTCCTCCGCCTCCAAACATTAAGCTTACATCAGAAACATTTACGTAATTATTAGAACGTAATGAAACTTTGTATCCATTTTCTACTTCCCTTAGAAAAACAGATACTTCTACTCCTTCAACTTCTCTACCTATATTAACTAACCCCTCATGATCTCCTGGATTAGCATTCACTTTTTCCAAATCTTCTTTATTTATATATGTAAATGCAACTTTTTCATTTTCCAAAAATTCTAGTCTATCTATGCACATTTTTGTTAATTCGAAATTTGCTTTGGTTTTAACTTCTAATACCCTTCTATATACCTCTGAAACATTTACTCCCATTGACAATAACTCTGATGTAAATTCAAATGTTTCTGAGGATGTTCCTGGATATTTAAATCCTCCTGTATCTGTAATTATTCCTGTTAATAAACATGTTCCTATTTCAACATTAATATTAACTCCAATAAATTCTAATACTGTTATTAGTATTTGGCAACATGCTGGAGCATCTGGATTTACATAGTTATAATCTGCAAACATTGTATTACTTCCATGGTGATCAATATTAATTGTTACTTTTGCTTTTTCAAAATATACAGCAAATCCATTTAATCTTTTTATATCTGCACAATCAAGTGCTATTGCTAAATCATACTCTTCAATACCTGTTTCTTTTTTCATTTGATTTGCAGATGGTAGAAATTCAAATGTTTTCGAGTATTCTGGAACAATCATATCAACTTGTTTTCCAAGTGTTTTTAAGGAATTATACACTGCAAGAATGCTTCCTATTGCATCTCCATCTGGAGTTTCATGCGTAAGTAATATTATAGATTTTGCTTTTCCGAATTTCTTCTTTTATATTATCCAATGTCATTATTATATTCATTCCTTTCAAAGAAATCTCTTTCTTTAATTTTGTTCTATTCATTTCTTTCTTTTTGTAAGTTTTTTATTATTGAATCTATCTTTGCTCCATATTCTATTGAATCATCTAATTCAAATATAATTTCTGGTGTTATCCTTAAGTTTATTCTTCTTGCTATTTCTGTTCTTATATACCCAGATGATTTTTTTAGGTTTTCAAATGTTTCATTTAGATTTTTTGAATTAAGAATACTTACATATACTTTAGCATACTTTAAGTCTGGTGTTATTTTAGCTTTTGTTACACTTAATAATCCCGTTATGTTAGGATTATTAAGTTCATAACTAATTATATTGCTAATTTCCTTTTTTAATTCTTCATTAATTCTTTCAAATCTAGGATTGTTCTTTTGCATTAACACTCATTCCTTTCAAAAAGCTTTATCTTTTTATTTCTTCCATAATATATACTTCCAAATTATCTCCTTCAATAATATCATTATAATTTTCTATTTGTAACCCACATTCAAATCCATGATTTACTTCTTTTGCATCATCTTTAAATCTTTTTAATGATATTAATTTTCCATCATGTATAACAACATTATCTCTAATTACTCTTATTCCAGCATTTCTTGAAATTTTTCCATCTGTTACATAACATCCTGCAATTGTTCCAACTCCACTAACTTTAAATATTTGTCTTATTTGTGCTGTTCCTATTACTTTTTCTTCATATACAGGGTCTAGCATTCCTTTCATTGCTGCTTCTACATCTTCTATTGCTTGATATATTACTGAATATTGTTTTATTTCTACTTCTTCTTTTTTTGCCATCTCTCTTGCTAATGGGTCTGGTCTAACATTAAATGCTATTATTATTGCATTTGATACTTTTGCAAGTGTTACATCTGATTCTGTAACTCCACCAACATTTGCATGTATAACTTTTACTTGTACTTCTTCATTAGTTACTTTTTCTAATGATTGTTTTACAGCTTCAACAGAACCTTGAACATCTGCTTTCACAATTAAATTTAATTGTTTTAGATGTCCTTTTTCTATTTGACTAAATAAATCATTTAAAGTTACTCTTGATGTAGCATTTATAGTGTTCTCTCTATTTTGTCTTTTTCTTCTCTCAATAAGGTGTTTTGCAGTTTTCTCATCTTTTACTTCATAGAATGTATCTCCTGCTTCTGGAACTTCTGCAAGTCCTATTACTTCAACAGGTGTAGATGGTCCTGCTTTTCTAACTCTTTTTCCTTTATCATCGGTCATTGCTCTTATTCTTCCTATTGATGAACCAACTACTATTGTATCTCCAACATCTAATGTACCACGTTGTACAAGCATTGTTGCAACTGGTCCTCTAGATTTATCAAGCTTTGCTTCTATAACTGTTCCTTTAGATTGTTTATTAGGGTTTGCTTTTAATTCTTTCATATCTGCCACTAGTAATACCATTTCTAATAATGTATCTATGTTATCACCTTTTTTTGCAGAAATTGGCACAAATATTGTATCTCCACCCCATTCTTCTGGAACTAAATCATATTTTGTTAATTCTTGTTTTACCTTTTCTGGGTTAGCTCCCTCTAAGTCCATTTTATTTAGAGCTACAATTATTGGAATTTCAGCAGCTTTAGCATGATTTATGGCCTCTATAGTTTGTGGCATAACTCCATCATTTGCAGCAACTACAAGTATTGCTATGTCTGTTATTTGAGCTCCTCTTGCCCTCATACTTGTAAATGCTTCATGTCCTGGTGTATCTAAAAATGTTATTTCTCTATCTTTTATTTTTACTTTATATGCACCTATATGTTGTGTTATTCCTCCTGCTTCTCCACTTATTACATTTGTTTTTCTTATAGTATCTAATAAAGATGTTTTTCCATGATCTACGTGTCCCATAACAACAACTACTGGTGGTCTTGGTTTTAACTCGCTTTCTAAATCTTCTGTATCGTCAAATAGTATATCTTCTTCTGTTATACTTTCTTTTTTAATAGCTGTTATTCCAAATTCCTCAGCAATTAAAAATGCTGTATCAAAATCTATTTCATTATTTATAGTTGCAAGTATTCCATAGTCTAATAATTTTTTAATTACATCTCCCGTTGTTTTTTTCATTTCAGTTGCAAAATCTTTTACTGTTACTGGGTCTGGTATTGTTATTTCTGTTAATTTGAATATTTTTTGTTTTACTCTTTCTTCTGTCTTGTTTATTCTTTTTTTATTTTTTCTACCACGTTGTGTTGTCAAATCATAATAATCTAACATTCCACCTTCTTGGTCATCAAACATATTAGAAAGATTGTCTCTTTGTTTTAAACTTTTTAATTTATCTTCATTAATATCAAATCTATCAGAATTTTTGTTTTTGCTTTTCTTAGTTGCTTTATTTTCTTCATTTCTAGCTTGTTTTTGTTTATCTATTGTTTTGTTATATTCTCTTACTGTTTCCTTTTCAACAATATCTGTCATTATATTTTTAATATTTTTTTCTATTCCTTTTTCATCAAGTGGTCTTTTGTTATAGTCATTATTATTTCTAAAATTATTTTTGTTATTATAATTACCATTATTCTTAAAATTATTAAAGTTTTTGTTAAATCCATTTTGATCATGTCTATTTTTATATCCATTATTTTCATAATTATTATTATTTCTTGAGTAGTTTCTATTTTGGTTATAATTACTTGTTCCATTAAAATTGTTCCTATTTTGATTATTATAATCATTTTTATGATAATTATTATTACTACTATTATTATTTGTATATTTATCTTTTTGGTTATTATTTTTATTTTCAGTTACTGTTGTTACTTTTGATTCTACCATAGACTCACTTTCATTTTTTATTTCTTCTTGTTTTTTTACTTCTTTGGTTTCTTCTTTTTCGACTTTTTCTATTTTTACTTCTTTTATGGGTTCTACTTTTTCAATTTCCGTTTTTGGTTCAACTATTACTTCTTTTTTCTCTTCTTTCAAGCCAAATAACTCACTAACGGTAAGTGGCTTTGTAGGTTTATTTCTATATACAATGTTAAAATCTTTATTTTGTTTTCTTTCTACAAATCCTAGTTCTTTTTTATTATGATTCTCTTTAGTTTTTTCTTCTGTAACATTCTTTTTTGCTTCTTCCTCATTAATTATAACTTCTCTTCTTATAATAACTGGTGTCTCATTTTTATCTCTTTTAGTTTTCTTATCGTCTTTTGTTTCTTCTTTTTTATTACCTTTTTTTAAGTTATTTTTTATTTTCGTTACAATATCTTCATCTACAGAGCTAAGATGATTTTTCACTTCAATTCCCAATGCTTTTGCTTTTTCTATTAATTCTTTACTGGTTAAGTCAAGCTCTTTTGCTATTTCATGTATCTTTTTCTTACCCAATAACATCACCCCCATTAATTATTTTATATATTTGGCTTGCTAAGCTCTCATTTTTAATTCCTATAACTGCTTTATTTTGCTTTCCAATAGATTTGCTTAGATTTTCTATTGTTTCATATATGCAAATCGGAATGTTAGCATCTTTACTTATAATTTCAAAATTTCTTTTTGTTCGATCTGCTGCATCATTTGCAACTATCAACAGTTTGACTTTGTTTTTTTCAATTTGTTGTTTGCATGCTTCTGTTCCAAAAACTACACTTCCTGATTTTGCACACAGTCCTAATAATCCCAAGACTTTAACGTTATTATTTATCAATAATTACACCTCTTAAATTCTCATATATTTCTTCATCAAGCTTTTGTTCAAATTCTCTTTCTATTCTTTTGTTTTTTATTGCTTTTTCTAAACACTCTATATCATCACATATGTATGCTCCTCGTCCTGGCATTTTGCCTGTTTTATCTATGCTAATCTGTCCTTGTTTATTTTTTACAATTCTTATTAATTCTTTCTTTTCTTTTTTTTGGTTACATCCAATGCATGTTCTTTGCGGAATCTTTTTCAAATAAATTCTCCCCCATTTATATTCAATTATATTCTTATTGTTACTGTTTATTCTTCTTTCATTTCTGATAGCATTTGTCTAAATTGAGTTTCTGATTTTATATCAATTTTCCAATTTGTAAGTCTCGCAGCTAACCTTGCGTTTTGTCCCGATTTTCCTATTGCTAGTGATAGTTGATCATCTGGTACTATAACTTGAGCAAATTTTTCTTCTTCTTTTATATCAACTGCCATAATTTGAGCAGGTAATAGTGCTGATGATATAAATATTGCAGGATCTGGATTCCATTCAATTACATCTATTTTTTCTCCATTTAACTCATTTATAATATTTTGGATTCTAACTCCTTTTTGTCCAACACAAGAACCAACTGGGTCAATATTTTCATTTTTCGAATATACTGCCACTTTGCTTCTGTTTCCAGCTTCACGCGATACACTTTTTATTTCTATTAATCCTTCATATATTTCTGGTATTTCAAATTCAAATAGTTTTCTAACAAAATCTGGACATGCTCTTGAAACGATTACTTGTGGATTTCCTTTTGTTCCTTTAACTACGTCTAATACATATCCTCTTATTTTATCATTTACTTTATACTTTTCTGTTGGTATTTGTTCTTTTGTAGGCATTACTCCTTCCAATTTTCCTAAATCCATTACAACTATATTAGCATCTGCTTTTTGTATTAATCCTGAAACAATTTCACCTTTTCTATCATTAAATTCTGTATATACTATTTCTCTTTCTGCTTCTCTTAGTTTTTGTATAATAACTTGTTTTGCTGTTTGTGCTGCTATTCTTCCAAAGTCTTTTGGAACCATTTCTATATCAACACTATCTCCTAATTCTAATTTTTTGCTTATTTTCTTTGCTTGCTCTAAACTTATTTGTAAATTAGGTTCTTCTGCTACTTCCACTACTTCTTTTACTGCATATAAATGTGCTGCACCTGTAACATTATCAACTACTACTTTTACATTTTCTGCAGAATCAAAATTTCTTTTATATGCCGTAAGTAATGCTTGTTCTATTGATTCTATTAAATATTCTTTTTTTATTCCTTTCTCTTTTTCTAAATCTTCTAATGCTAATACCAATTCTTTATTATCTATTGCTTCTTTCATTTTATTACTCCTCTCTATTAATTAAATTTATTCCCAATTATATTTTGTTTTTATTTGAGATATATCTTTTCTTAGTATTTTAATTTCTTCTATGTCTTCTATAATAATTTTTTCATTATCAAATTGTTTTAATTTACCTATTATTTGTTTTTGTCCATTTACTGGCTTAAATGTGCTTATTTCAACTAAACTACCTATATTAGATTGTAAATGTTTTTCTTTTGTTAATTTTCTTTCAATTCCTGGTGATGATACTTCTAAAAAATATTGTTCTTTAATATAATCTTCTTCATCTAAAATATCTGTTATTGCATTATTTACTTTTTCGCAATCATTTAAATCTATTCCCTCTGGTTTATCTATAAATATTCGTAAATAATAGTCTTTTCCTTCTTTTACATATTCTACATCATATAAATCATACCCTAAATTATTTATTATTGGTTGTAATAAATCTTCAACCTTTTCTTCTATCTTTGCCAATATATAAACCTCCTAAACACGTATAAAGAGTGGGATTTGTTCCCACTCCTCTAGTTTTCATATTTGCAATTATTATTATACCCACTATTTACCAAAAAATCAAGCTTTTTTTGAAATTTTATTGATAAATTGGGTATTTTATTTTTAGCATGTTTTTTCAATAGAAGATAGTAATAAAAAATCAACTTAATGTTCAACTTGCCATTTTAATATTGGATATCCATTATTTATATACTTTATATTTCCTTTTTCATCCTTATTATCTACTATATTTCCATCTTTATCTACCCTTTTACCATCAGGAATAAATTCATCCCCTAAATTATTAGCATAGCCTTTTAATGTTGTTTCATTTACTATTCCATTAGTATAAGTATTATTAGAATCACTGTATGCATATGTTGCAGATGTATTTGTACAATATGAATTGGTTATTGTTCCTTGTGTTCCAGTAACCCATCCATTTTGCCCTGCTATTCCCCCAATATAATACCCTTTTGCATTATTTCCTGTTATTAAACCATAGTTATAACATTTTTCAATTATTCCATTATATACTCTTCCACTTACTCCTCCTAATATAGCTGTGCATGAACCTATTGATGTTATTTTTCCAGCATTATAACAATTTAATAACGTACATTTTGCCGCATTCATTCCAATTATTCCCCCTGCGAAATTTTCTGGATATGTATTTGCTGTACCTGTATTATTTTTAACAGTAATATTTGCATAATTATAACAATTACTTATTAGTCCTCCCGAAGATTTTCCACAAATTCCTCCTACTTGTTGATGTCTATATTCTGGCACAGCGTTTGATGTATTTATACTTGTAATACTACCTGAATTTATTCCAATATTTTCTATTTTTCCTTCATTAATTCCTACTAATGAACCTATAGCATTAGACTCTATTGAAGCTCTTTCTGCATTTGAATAATCATCATATATATATACATTATTCATTATTAAATTTTGTATTGTTCCTTGATTATACCCAAATAATCCTGCTATTTTATATTCCTCATTAATATATATATTATCTAAACTGTGATAGTTTCCATTGAATGTTCCTCTGAAAATTGCATTATCTTCATCTGTATTCCAATGTCCTATTGGTTTCCAATTTTCTTCTTTCCCTTTTACGTTTTCTCCACATACAATGCTCAAATCTATATTATCCATTACTGTTATTGTTCTTTCTTCGTATGTTGCTCCTTTATTTACTCTTTCTCTAAATTTCACTAAGTCTTCGGCTGTATATATTTCCATATCTTCTGATAGGTCACTTACTTTTTGAATCTTGTAATTTGTTCTTCCACTTATAGTTTCTACTTTTATTTTATAGTTTCCATTTTCTTCTACTTGCTTTTCTATTTCATATATATACTTTCCGTTTTCTTCCACTTTTTCTGGTATTTCTATTTCTTCTCCTCTTATTTTTATTGATGCTATTTCTTCTCCTAATGTTATTTTTGCTTTTATTGTTGATGTTGTATAATCACTTTTATTTATTGCATTTGTTTCTATTACTATACTTGTATCTTTATTTGTTATTTTTTCTACATCTTGTAGGTTCAAGTTTTCATCTACTATAAATGTGTATCCTTTTTCTATATCTTCTATTATAGCCTGCTGGCTTCCTTCTTCTATACTTACATCATATTTATTTTTATTTATTAAGTTTTTTACATCTTCTAAATTTGCTTTTTTGCCTGTTTCTTTATATGTTTTGGTTTGTATAGAAGCTATTTCTAGTGTTAATTCTTCTTTTGCATTGGCTTCACTATATTTTTCTCCTGCTACCTCAGCATTTTTTAGTATTCCATTTTCTCCCAGCGTGAAATGTAGCGTTACCCCTGCAAGAATTAGTAATAGGATTATTGTTATTATTAGGGCAATTAAGGTGATGCCGTGGTGCGACATATCGGTCACAGTGAAGAATGAATGATGAATATTGAATAATGAATAATTTTTATTATGGTTATTCTTTGTAGGGGTGCCATTTGGGCGTCCATTCTTCGTAGGTTTTTTCCACAGCAATTTCTTCGAAGGGCGGGCGATTAGCTCTGCATAACTTATCTCTAACTCGCTGCTCGCTCGAAGAGTTAAGAAAAAATCGCCCCTACATGTGTTGATTAAATTTTTATTAAAATCAACACGTTTAGCATCTTCCTCTAAATTATTGCTCTCTCTCTTACAACCTCTAAGTTTTCTAAACTTTTGTTCATTTTACTTTCCTCTCTTTCTTTTGTTGTTTCATTATATATTAACTATTTTTTTATTTCAATATTTTTCTATTGAATTCTTTCATTATAAAAAAAGAAATATATAGTTAATTTCTACATATTTCTTTTTTACATTATTTTATTATAATTATTTTTTATTTCATAGCTTCTTCTATAGCAACTGCAACAGATACTGTAGCACCTACCATTGGGTTATTACCCATTCCAATTAATCCCATCATTTCAACATGTGCTGGTACTGATGAAGATCCAGCGAATTGTGCATCTGAATGCATTCTTCCCATTGTATCTGTCATACCATAAGATGCTGGTCCTGCTCCCATATTATCTGGATGTAATGTTCTTCCTGTTCCACCACCTGATGCAACTGAGAAATATTTCTTTCCTGCTTCTATTCTTTCTTTTTTGTATGTTCCTGCAACTGGATGTTGGAATCTTGTTGGATTTGTTGAGTTTCCTGTTATAGATACATCAACATCTTCCATCCACATTATTGCTACACCTTCTCTAACATCATTTGCTCCATAACATCTTACTTTTGCTCTTTCTCCATCTGAATATGGTATTTCTTCTACTACATTTACTTTTCCTGTAAAGAAATCAAAATCTGTTTTTACATATGTAAATCCATTTATTCTTGAAATTACTTGTGCTGCATCTTTTCCTAATCCATTTAATATAACTCTTAATGGTTCTTTTCTAACTTTATTTGCAGATTTAGCTATTCCTATAGCTCCTTCTGCTGCTGCAAAAGATTCATGTCCTGCTAAAAATGCAAAACATTTTGTGTCTTCTGATAATAACATAGATGCTAAATTTCCATGTCCTAAACCAACTTTTCTATCATCTGCAACTGAACCTGGTATACAAAATGCTTGTAATCCTTCTCCTATTGCTTTTGCTGCATCTGCTGCTTTTGTACATCCTTTTTTAATTGCTATTGCTGATCCTAATGTATATGCCCATGCTGCATTTTCAAAGCATATTGGTTGTATTCCTTTTACTATTTCATAAGGATTAAATCCTTTTTTAGTACATATTTCTAATGCATCTTCAAAATCTTTTATGCCATATTTTTCCATTACTGGTTTTATTTGATCAATTCTTCTTTCATAACTTTCAAATGTTACTGCCATGATTTTTTACCTCCTAATAAATTATTCTTTTCGTGGGTCTATTTTCTTAACTGCTTCATCAAATCTTCCGTATTTACCACTTGCTTTTTCAATAGCTTCCATTGGTTCAATACCCTTTTTGATATTTTCCATCATTTTTCCTAAATTTACATATTTGTAACCTATTATTTGATTATCTTTATCTAAACCAATTTCTACTATATATCCTTCTGCTAATTCTAGGTATCTTGGTCCTTTTGAAAGTGTTGAATAAATTGTTCCAACTTGACTTCTATGTCCTTTTCCTAAATCTTCAAGACCTGCTCCTATTTGAAGTCCTCCTTCTGAAAATGCAGATTGTGATCTTCCATATACTATTTGTAAGAATATTTCTCTCATAGCTGTATTTATTGCATCACATACTAAATCAGTATTTAATGCTTCTAGTATTGTTTTTCCTACTAGTATTTCTCCTGCCATTGCTGCAGAATGTGTCATTCCTGAACATCCAATTGTTTCAACTAATGCTTCTTGAATAATTCCTTCTTTTACATTTAATGTTAGTTTACAAGCTCCTTGTTGTGGTGCACACCATCCAATACCATGAGTAAATCCTGATATGTCTTTTATTTCTTTTGCTTTTACCCATTTTCCTTCTTCTGGAATTGGTGCTGGTCCATGATTAACGCCTTTAGCTACTGGACACATTTCTTCTACTTCTTTTGAATAAATCATTTTAATTTCTCCTTTCGAGGTGTAATTTACTTTAATTATATTTCTTTTGTTAGTACTTTATTATTATATTACTAATATTTCATTATTTCAAGGCAATTTTTAAATTATTTTGTCAAGTTTTGTAATAACAACTTTGCAAACAATCTATTACAATAAATAGTAAACTGTTATTGCCAAAAATATAACAAGAATATAAAAAAATTATATTCTTGTTATATTTTATATATTTAATATTTGATTTCTCTTTGTATTTGTATTTTCTTCTTGCTCCATTATTTTAGTAGACCTACTTAAATTATATCTATTTTGCTCTTGTGCTTTAAGTTTTAATTCTCTAAGTTCTAAGAGATTCTTAGTGAGTCCTTCATATATTCCTTCTGTATATGTATTATCCTTTTTATTTATATTGGGGTGCTTAGCATAATATCTTTGAATTATTGTTTGTTCTTTTTTGGTAAATGTTTGTATTGGTATATTCAGATTTTTTTGTGTCCAAACTATATGCCTATCATCACTACTAAACTCAGATTGCATTAAATTATCAAAATCATATTCTATTGTAAATTTATTATTTTCAATTGTAATTGTAACATTACTCCATGGATTTTCTCCGTTTTTTATTTGTTCTTTTCGTAATTTTTTTATTTCTATATATAGTTTTTCTGCAAGCTTTAAATATCCATTCTCATCAATATTAAATTTATTTGGAACTTCATATACATTGATAGGATTTTTTCTTAGTACACTCTTTGGATAATAGTAAAAGTACATTTCCCCTGTTTGCACATTGTTATAATGGTCAATTACAGATGCATACAAGCATACTTTCTCCCATTTCTCTGGTATCATATAATATAACTGTTTTTGAATATTATTATATATATTTTTAATACCTAGTGTTGATATCATACCACTACTCTCCATTTTACTTTCTTATTATTAAGCTTTGCCCAGTCATTTCCTCTGGTTTTGAAAGTCCCATTATATCTAACATTGTTGGTGCTAAATCAGCTAACTTTCCTTCTTTTAATTCTACATTATCCATTCCAACTAATATTAATGGTACTGTATTTGTTGTATGTGCAGTATGTGGTTCTCCTGTTTTATAGTCTATCATTTGTTCTGCATTTCCATGATCTGCAGTAATTAACAATACCCCATTTTTTTCTTCTACTAATTTCACAACTTTTCCAACACATTCATCTATTGTTTCTATTGCTTTTATAGCTGCTTCTAAGTTTCCTGTGTGTCCAACCATATCTGGGTTAGCATAATTTAATATTATAGAATCATATTTATCGCTTGAAATAGCTTCTAATACTTTATCTGTTACTTCGTAAGCACTCATTTCTGGTTTTAAATCATAAGTTTCAACTTTAGGAGATGGTACAAGAATTCTATCTTCTTGTGGATATTGTTTTTCTTCTCCTCCATTAAAGAAAAATGTTACATGTGCATATTTTTCTGTTTCTGCTATTCTTAATTGTGTGTATCCATTTTTACTAATGTATTCTCCAAATGTGTTTTTTAACACTGTTGGTTTAAATGCTATATTAACATTTGGTAATGTTTCATCATATTGTCTCATACATACAAAGTATAATTTTTGTTTCTTTGTTTCAAATTCGTTAAATTCTTCATCTACTAATGCTCTTGTAATTTCTCTTGCTCTATCTGGTCTAAAATTAAAGAATATAACTGAGTCATTCTCTTTTATTGTTGCAATTGGTTCATCTCCATTACATATAACTACAGGTTCAACAAATTCATCAAATATTTCTTTTTGATAAGAACTTTCTATTGCAGAAATTGCAGTTGGAAATTTTTCTCCAATTCCATTTACCATACAATCATAAGCTCTTTTTACTCTTTCCCAACGTTTATCTCTGTCCATTGCATAAAATCTACCTGATAATGTTGCTATTTTTCCTATCTCTTTTTCTTTCATTACTTCTTCAAGTTTTAAAATATATCCTTCTGCTGAAGCTGGTGGTGTATCTCTTCCATCTAAGAAACAATGAACATATACATTTTCAATTCCTTTTCTTTTTGCTAATTCTAATACTGCATATAAATGACGTATATGGCTGTGAACCCCACCATCTGATAACAATCCCATTATATGTAAACTTGAATTGTTTATTTTACAATTTTCTACAGCATTGTTAAATTCTTCTATACCAAAGAAATCTCCATCTTCAATTGATTTTGTTATTTTTGTTAATTCTTGGTATACAATTCTTCCTGCTCCAATATTTGTATGTCCAACCTCAGAATTTCCCATTTGTCCTTCTGGTAAACCAACATGCATACCACTTGTATAAATTGTTGTTGTTGGACACATTTTCATAATTCTATCTATATTAGGTGTATTTGCATTTTTTACTGCATTTCCTTTTTCATTCGTATTATTTCCAAATCCATCAAGTATCATTAACATTGTTAATTTGTCTTTCATGTTTATTCATTCCTTCCTTAAAGGCAATCAATTTGGTTGAAAAATGCACATTTATAGATATAAAATACATTTTTCAACCCTTTCTACGTCCTTTTATATATTACCCTTTATAGTTTACTATTTTACTAAATTCATCTGGTTTTAAACTTGCTCCACCAACTAATCCACCATTTATGTCACTACAATTAAATAATTCATTTGCATTTGTTGATTTTACGCTTCCTCCATATTGAATTACTACATTATTTGCCACATCTTGGCCATAAATTTTACTTATTTCTTTTCTTATAGATATTATGCTATTATTTGCATCTTCCGCTGTTGCTGTTTTTCCTGTTCCTATTGCCCATATTGGCTCATATGCAATTATTACATTTTCAACTTGTTCTTTTCCTAAGCCATCTAATGCTTTTCTGGTTTGATTTGTTATAATTTGTTCAGTTTTTCCATCTTCTCTTTCTGATAAAGTTTCACCCACACACACTATTGGACACAATTCATTTTCAAATGCAGTCTTTACTTTTTTATTAACACTTTCATCTGTTTCATTATAATATTGTCTTCTTTCTGAGTGACCTATAATTACATATTCAACGCCTATAGCTTTTAACATTTTTGCAGATACTTCACCTGTATATGCTCCTGTTTCTTCATAATGCATATTTTGTGCACCAATTTTTATATTTGTATTTTTGGTTAGTTCTACTAAAAATGCTAAATCTATATATGGTGCACATATTATTATATCTTCTTTAGAATCTTTAACTAGTGGTATAAAATTGTTCATATATTCTATAGCTTCTACTGGTGTTTTATTCATTTTCCAATTTCCTGCAATTACTTTTTTATTCATAAAAACCTCCATTCGAGCAACTTATGCTCTAATACATATTTAAAATTTATTTATCTTGTAAACATTCTATTCCTGGTAATTTTTTTCCTTCTAGGAATTCTAAACTTGCTCCTCCACCAGTTGATATATGTGTCATTTTATCTGCTAGCCCTATTTTTTCAATTGCTGCTGCTGAATCTCCTCCTCCAATTATTGTTATTGCGTCTACTGATGCTAATTTATTTGCTATTTCATTTGTTCCTATTGCAAATTGATCAAATTCAAATAATCCAAGAGGTCCATTCCATACAATTGTTTTTGCATTTTCTAGTTCTTGTTTATATAGTTCTATAGTTTCATTTCCTATATCAAATCCCTCCCAGCCTTCTGGAATTTCTGTACATTTTACTATTTTACTTTCAGTATCTTTGCTAAATTCTTTTCCAACTTTTGTATCTACTGGTAACATTAATTTGACACCTTTTGTTTTTGCCTTTTCCATTAATTCTAATGCTAAATCTAATTTATCTAATTCACAAATTGAATTTCCAACTTCATATCCTTGTGCTTTAAAGAAAGTATATGCCATTGCTCCACCAATTATTAATGTATCTACTTTTTCTAACAATGCATTTATTACTCCTATTTTGTCTGATACTTTTTTTCCTCCAAGTATTGCTACAAATGGCCTTTTGGCATTTTCTATTGCATTTCCCATAAAATCTAATTCTTTTTCTATTAGGAAACCTGATACTGCTGGTAAATAGCTTGCAACTCCTGCTGTAGAAGCATGTGCTCTATGAGATGTTCCAAATGCATCATTTACATAAACTTCTGCAAGGCTTGCTAATTCTTTAGCAAATTCAGAATCATTTTTTTCTTCTCTTGCATCAAATCTTACATTTTCTAATAATACAACTTCTCCTTCTTTCATATTACTTGTTAAGCTTTTTGCACTTTCTCCAATAATATCACTAGCTAATTTAACTTCTATTCCTAATTGTTTTGATAATTCTTTTGCAACTGGTAATAAAGAAAATTCTTTTTTCACTTCTCCCTTTGGTCTACCTAAATGAGAACATAATATTACTTTTGCTCCATTCTCTAATAAATATTTTATTGTTGGTAATGATGATACTATTCTTCTTGTATCTGTTATATTTCCAGACTCATCTTGTGGCACATTAAAGTCACATCTTACCAATACTTTTTTTCCTTTAACATCAATATCTTTTACTGTTTTTTTATTCATACAAATTCCTCCTAATTTTATATTTGTAATGTCTCTTAAGCTTTTAACATTGTATAACAAAAAATAATACTTTTCAAGTATTATAGTAATGTTTTTATGAAAATGATTATTAGATAATCTTTATGAAAGTAAATGAGCAATATAGATATTTCTATATTGCTCAAAAATATTATTCCTATCCAAGTTCTGCAAAATATTTTATTGTTCTTACCATTTGGCTTGTATATGAATTCTCATTATCATACCAAGATACTACTTGTACTTGATATAAATCATTATCTATTTTTGTTACCATTGTTTGAGTACTATCAAATAATGAACCATATTTCATTCCTATTACATCTGAAGATACTAAATATTCATCTGTATATCCATAAGATGCATTTGCTACAGATTTCATTTTATTATTTATTACTTCTTCAGTAATATCATTTCCTTTTACAACTGCAACAAGTATTGTTGTTGATCCTGTTGGAACTGGAACTCTTTGTGCTGAACCTATTAATTTTCCATTTAATTCTGGAATAACTAATCCTATTGCTTTTGCAGCTCCTGTTGTATTTGGTACAATATTAACTGCAGCAGCTCTTGCTCTTCTTAAATCTCCTTTTCTATGTGGTCCATCTAATACCATTTGATCTCCTGTATATGCATGAACAGTTGTCATTATTCCTGATTGAATTGGTGCTAAATCATTTAATGCTTTAGCCATTGGTGCTAAACAGTTTGTTGTACAAGATGCAGCTGAAATTATTTTATCTTCTTTAGTTAATATATTTTCATTTACACCATATACTATTGTTGGTAAGTCTTTTCCAGCTGGAGCAGAAATAACTACCTTTTTAGCTCCTGCATCTATATGAGCTTGTGCTTTTTCTTTAGATGTATAAAAACCTGTACATTCTAATACAACATCAACTCCTATTTGACCCCAAGGTAAATCTTTTGCATCTTTTTCTGAATATATTTTTATTGTTTTTCCTTCTACTGTTATTGAATCTTCACCAGCTACTACTGAATCTGCTTTTTCATATCTCTTTTGTGCTGAATCATATTTTAGTAAATGTGCAAGCATATCTGGACTTGTTAAATCGTTTATTGCAACAATTTCATATCCTTCTGCTCCAAACATTTGTCTAAATGCTAGACGTCCTATACGTCCAAAACCATTAATGGCAACTCTTACTGACATTTAAATTCCTCCATTCTTGATACTTTTTTAGTATCATATAAAAAAATCTTATCTTTTCAGACATTGCTTATTTTATATCAAAAAAGAATACTTTTCAAGTATTCTTAATAAAATATTTGTTATTCTTCTATTTTTATAGGTTTGAAATCTATATAATCTCCACTTATTAACTTAAATTTTATTCCATTTACATTTTCTTTTATTGCTTCTATATGAGATTTACCATGTAAGTGTCCATAATAGCATCTTTTTATATCATATTTTTTCATCAATTGTATAAATTTCTGTTCTGATTTATTTAACGTATCTGAATTTGTTATAGGAGGATAATGCATAATTACTACTATTTCTTCGTTATTATTACATTTATTTTGGGCATCTATAAAAGATAATTCTAATCTTCCTAATTCCCTATTTATTATTTTTTCATTTACTTGTTTTTCATTTATTGCCCAACCCCTTGATCCAGTTATAATTATATTTTTTATTTTATAACTATTATTAAATAAAAACTCTATATTTTCATATTTATTTTGTTGTAAATATTGCTTCATTTTTGTTAATGTTGTCCACCAATAATCATGGTTTCCCTTTAATAAAATTTTCTTTCCTGGCAATTCATTTATATAACCAAAATCTAATTTTGCGTCTTCTAAATTCATTGCCCAAGAGAAATCTCCTGCAAGTATTATTGTATCATCTTTCTTTACTGCTTCAATCCAATTTTTCCTTATTTTTTCTTCGTGATTTTCCCAATTGTCTCCAAAAATGTCCATTGGTTTTGGATTTTTAAAGGATAAATGCAAATCACCTATTACATATACTGCCATAGTTTTCCTTTCTATATTTTTAAATTTGGTTGTGCATTTAATGATAATTCTGAAGTTTTTCCATTTATAAAATTATAGTACCCTGCTGAAGCTATCATTGCGGCATTATCTGTACATAATATCAAGTCTGGATAGTATACTTCTATTTTTTTTGTTTGTCCTAATTCAAAAAATCTGTTTCTAATATAACTACTTGCAGAAACCCCTCCAGCTAATACTAATTTATTTACTTTTAGTCTTTCAAGTGCTTCCTTCGTATTTTTTTCTAACATGTCTGTTGCTGTTTTTTGAAAACTAGCACACAAATCAGCTTTATTTACATTTGGGTTTTTATGATGATAATTTAATACAGCTGTTTTTATTCCGCTAAAACTAAAATCCAAACTGTCATCAAAGCTTGTATGTGGTAATTCTATGTTAGGCTCTCCTGTTTTAGCAAGTTTATCAATTTTAGGTCCACCTGGATATTCTAATCCTATTACTCTTGCAACTTTATCAAATGCTTCTCCTATTGCATCATCACGAGTTTTTCCTAAAATTTCAAATTCAGTGTAATTTTTTATATGTACTAGATGTGTATGTCCTCCTGATATTACTAAACATATAAATGGTGGCTCTAATTCTTTGTGTGTTATATAATTTGCCGCAATATGACCATGTATATGATTAACTCCTACTAGTGGTTTATTAAGTGCAAAACTTAATGCTTTTGCATACGATACACCAACTAATAATGCTCCTACTAGTCCTGGTCCATATGTACAACAAACAACATCTATATCTTCAAACTTCATATTTGCTTGTTCTAATGCCTCTTTTGTAACACTACTTATTGCTTCTATATGATTTCTAGATGCAATTTCTGGTACTACACCTCCAAATTGTTTATGTATAGGAATTTGAGAATTTATTACATTGCATAGAACCTCTCTACCATTTTTTACTATTGCTACAGACGTTTCATCACAACTTGATTCAATTCCTAATGTTATTATGTTTTTCATATTTTTCCTTCCTTAAATATATTTAAATTAATTGTATACCAAAAATAAATCCCATTAGCTTAAATAATACTACCTCTACTACATCTATTACAGGAGATACTATTATTCCCAATAATCCTGTTACCCATAATATTAGAAATATCATATAAAAAATGCTTTGATATTTGTCTAGCCACGATTTTACATTATATGGCATAAACATTCTAAATATCTTACTTCCATCTAAAGGTGGTATTGGAATTAAATTAAACACTCCAAGTCCAACATTTACAGATATCGTAGATAATAATATTATTTCTATAATTTTTCCATACTCACTTAAAATGATTACTGGTATAAATTTTACTATTACAAAATATATAATTGTAAAAATAATCGCAATTAAAAAATTCATTAGTGGACCTGCTATTGAAACTAGTGCTTCGCCTTTTTCCATTGTAATTTTTCTATCAAAATTTCTTGGGTTAATTTCTACTGGTTTTCCCCATCCAATATGTGCAAATATTAAAAGAACTATTCCTACAGGGTCCATGTGACTTAACGGATTTAGGTTAAGTCTACCTTGCATTTTTGGTGTATCATCTCCTAACTTATATGCCATAAATGCATGTGCAAATTCATGAAATGTAATTGCTATTATTACACCTGGCAATGATAACAATATTCCAAGAAGAGTATCTTGTGTCATTCTAGCTAAACTACTTACAACTAAAACGGCCAGTATTATATATACAATTTTTTTATTATCTCCAAAATAAAACATTATTTCCTCCTTGAATTTTATTTATTTAAAATTTTTAATTGATTTACTAATTTATGAAATACTTCTTCTCTATTAGTAGAAGTATCGATATATATATAACCATATTCTTTACACTTTTTTGCAATAATTTGTTCCAATTCATAATATTTCATACACTGTTGCAACATAAGTTCATCACTTCTTTCGTATGAATATTCATCTGGTGTATCATATTTTCTAATATTCTTCAATATTTCCTCAGGTTTCAATTTTCCATGTCCTAAATAAATTACTATAGATTTTTCTGTATCAAATACTTCTTTTACTTTATCTGGAAATACTTGACATCCTTCCACTATATATCCATGATTATTTTTTAATATTTTGTGATGCCAATATAATAATTTAGATACATAATTAGGTAATAATGTATTATTATTTTTTCCATTTCTATCGTTAATCTCTAATTCAGGAAATATATCACCGAAAGCATTTCGAATTGCATCTATTGAAAAAATTTCATATTCTTCTAACTCATTTTCTAATAGTCTTGATAATGATGTCTTCCCAGCTCTTGGTACTCCAAAAATTAATATATCCTTCACAATATTAATTCTCCTTTTATATTATTACTACATTTGTATATTATCTTCTATTTCTTTCATTGCTTCTAATGTATTTTGTAATAACTCATCCAAACTCCATCCTAATTGTTCTGCTCCACGTGCAATCATTTCTCTTGAGCAACCTGCTGCGAATTTTTTATCTTTATATTTTTTCTTTAAGCTTGATAATTCCATATCTTTTGTACTTTTAGATGGTCTCATTTTAGCAGCAGCCCATATTAATCCCGATAATTCATCTGTTGCAAATAATATTTTTTCCATTTGATTTTTAGGTTCTATATCTGAACATATACCATATCCATGACTACATATTGCATGTACTAATTCATCACTTGCATTGATTTCTTTTAATAATTCTGGTGCTTTTTTACAATGTTCTTCTGGATACATTTCATAATCTACATCATGTAATAGACCTACTATTCCCCAAAATTCTTCATTTTCATTATTCTTTTTTGCAAAGTATCTCATAATTTGTTCTACTGTAATAGCATGTCTTATATGAAATTCCTCATTATTGTACTTTTTTAATAATTCTAATGCATCTTCTCTATTCATTTCACCATTCATATTTTTACCTCACTTTTTATAATTTATAATTCATCTATCTTAAATGCTAAATATCCTTCATATAAATAACTATTGTCTATGCCTTTCATATACACTTGTCTATCTTCGATTTTATTCGTTAAACTTTGTTTTAGTAGTTGTTTGATTTCTATATCTTTTATAGGACTACGTTCCATTGCAAGCAAATAATCTGTTTTATCGACTTTACTCCAATCAATTACTAACTTTAACTCTTTTTTCAATATTAAATCAAGCCAAATCCTCATACTTCTTCCATTTCCTTCTCTAAATGGATGTGCAATATTCATTTCTACATATTTTTCTATTATCTCATCATATGTTGACTGTGGCATTTTTTCAATATTTTTAATGGCTTCTTCTAAATATGCAATAGGTATAAATCTGAAATTTCCTTTTGCAATATTTACCTTTCTTAAACTACCTGCAAATTCATATATTTCTTCAAATAAAAACTTATGAATTTTCTTTAAAGATTCAAATGTTCCTGGTTCTAATTTATTCAAATAACCTATTTCAAACATTTTTTTTGCACGTATTTTACTAATTCTTTCTTCTTCTCTTGCTAGTTGAGTCTCATTAGTAATATTTAATTTATTTTCTAAAATCATTATTACCTCCTAGCCTTTTATTATTTTCTATATTTTCAGATATGGCATTTTTTATTTATAACTCTCCCAAAAAACATTATATATTATTAATAGGTTTCATTGTTGGGAATAATAGTACATCTCTTATTGATGCTGAATCTGTTAATAACATAATTAATCTATCTACACCCATTCCAAGTCCTCCTGTTGGAGGTAGACCTATTTCTAGTGCTTGAACAAAATCTTCATCCATCATATTTGCTTCTTCGTCTCCTGCTTCTCTTGCTTCAACTTGTTTTTTAAATCTTTCATATTGGTCAATTGGGTCATTTAATTCTGAGTATGCATTTCCATACTCGCGTCCTCCAATGAATACTTCAAATCTTTCTGTTAAACGTGGGTCAGATGGTTTTCTTTTTGTTAATGGTGATACTTCCACTGGATAATCGCAAATAAATGTTGGTTGTATTAAAGTTTCTTCAACATATTCTTCAAAGAACATATTTATTATATTTCCTCTTGTTCTTTTTATATCTTCAACTGTAAGTTTTCTTTCTTCTGCAAGTTTTATTGCTTCTTCATCTGTATTTATCTTGTTAAAATCTACTCCTGTTACTTCTTTTATTGCGTCAATCATACTAATTCTTTTCCATGATGGTGTTAAATCTATTTCTGTTCCTTGGTAATTTATTTTAGTAGTTCCTAAAATATTTTTTGCGATTGTAGCTACCATTTCTTCTGTTATATCCATCATATCGTTGTAATCATCATATGCAGAATACAATTCCATTGATGTAAATTCTGGATTGTGCTTTAAATCCATTCCTTCATTTCTGAAAAGCCTTCCTATTTCATATACTTTGTTAAATCCACCAACTATTAATCTTTTTAAATACAGTTCTGGTGCAATTCTTAAATACATATCTATATCTAGCGCATTGTGATGTGTTACAAATGGTTTTGCTGTAGCTCCTCCTGCTATAGTATTTAATATAGGAGTTTCAACTTCTATATATCCTTTTGAATCTAAGAAGTTTCTCATTTCTCTTATAATTTTACTTCTTATTTCAAAAGTTTTCTTTACTTCTGGATTTACTATTAAATCTGTGTATCTTTGACGATAACGTAAATCTGGGTCTTTCAATCCATGAAATTTTTCTGGTAATGGTCTTAAAGATTTTGTTAGTAATTTTACTTCTTTTGCATGAACTGATATTTCTTCAGTTTTTGTTTTAAATACAAAACCTTTTATTCCAATTATATCTCCAATGTCATATGTTTTAAATTCTTTATAAGCATCTTCTCCTAAATCATTTATACTAACATAGCTTTGAATTTTCTCATCACAATCTTGTATAGTACAAAATGATGCTTTTCCCATTATTCTTTTTGCAATTATTCTTCCTGCTACAGATACATCCTTTTCCTCTAAATTTGTAAAATCGTTTTTTATTTCTCCTGCTGTGTGTGTTCTTTCATATTTTGTAATTTCAAATGGATTTCTTCCATTTGTTTGTAATTCTTCTAATTTCTCTCTTCTTATTTTTATTAAATGGTTCATGTCTACTTCTTGAACTTCTTCATTATTTTCATTCATATTCATTCACATTCCTTTCACATTATGTGTATCATTATATAATATTCTTGCTTTATTGTAAACATTTTTTTGTTTTTATATTGCAATATCATAACATATTATTTTTTATTCAAATTTTGTTTTTCATTTTCCTAAATAAAAATAACCTATTATATATTTTCTATTCAATCTAATTATCTAAAATCACTTTTAATACACTTAAAAAAATATATAATTGGTTATTTTTATTTGTATTACAACATTCATAGTTTTTCTATGTTTATCCAACTTTTCTCAACATTCTTGCATGTTCTAATGTTATTTCATTTATATTTCCACTTGAAATTCTTGCAATTTCTCTTATTGTATTTTCTTCGTCTAAAAGTTGTATGTTGGTTTTTGTTTGCTCTTTTATTATTTCTTTGCTTATGTAATAATTATAATCTCCAACTGCAGCAATTGGTGCTAAATGCGTAACACATAACACTTGATGTTTTTTAGATATTTGCTTTATTTTTTCTGCTACACTGTTTGCTGCTTTTCCACTTATTCCTGTATCAATTTCATCAAATACCAGAATTGGCACTTCATCTACATTTGCTAGTACATTTTTTATTGCTAGCATTATTCTAGACATTTCTCCTCCTGAAGCTATTTTTATTAATAACTTTTCTTCTTCTCCAATATTTGTTTTTATTAATATTTCTATATTATCTAAACCATTTTCATTAAATTCTTTATTTTTTTCCACCTTTATTTTTACTGTTGCATTTTTCATTTCTAAATCAATTAATTGTTTATCTATTTTCTGTGACAATATTTTAGCATTTTTTTCTCGTATTTCATGCATTTTATCGCACAATACTATCATTTTACTTTCTAGTAATTCTTTCTTAGTTTTTAGTTTTTCTATATATTCATCTAAATTTTCTATTTGTTCAATCTCACTTTTTATTTGATTTGAATACTCTATTATTTCTTCTATGTTATTTCCATATTTACGTTTTAGTGAAAATATTAAATCTAGTCTTTCTTCAACATTTTTTCTTTCATCTTCTTCAAAGTCATTATTTTCTCTTAATGAAGTTATATCTCTTGCAAGTTCTTGTAAATCATAATATATACTTTTTAATGTATTTAATTGTTGTTCATATTCTTTATCTAAATTTTCTATCTTTTCTAATGCTTTTATTGAATTACTTATAGAATCAACTGTATTGTTGTTTATTTCATTATCTACAAAACTCAAATTTTCTGATACTTTTTCTGAATTTAATATTTTAGTTCGTAAATTTTCTAATTCTACTTCTTCTCCTAATTTTAAATTTGCTTGGTTAATTTCTTCTAATTGATATTTTAGTAAATCTAATTTTCTTTGTTTTTCTTTATCATCTCCATAGTTATTTTTTAAATCTGTTTTTACTTCATTAAATTGATTAAATAAAATTATATATTCTTCTTTTATACTCGATAATTCTTCTTTTGCAAAATTATCTAAATATTTTATATGTGTACTTTGATCTAATAACATCTGGTTATCATGCTGACCATGAATATCTAATATATTTTTCATAAAACTTTTTAATTCATTTACAGTTACTAATCTTCCATTTATTTTACATAAATTTCTACCATTAGTGTATATTTCTCTTGAAACTATTATATTTCCATCTATTTGCATATTATTATTTGGTAAATATAAGCATACTTCTACAAAAGAATAATCTTCACCTTTTCTAATCATTTCTTTAGAAAATCTTCCACCAGCAATAATTTCTAATGAATCTATTATTAAAGTTTTTCCTGCACCTGTTTCTCCAGTTAAAACATTAAATCCATTATTAAAATCTATACTTATATCCTCTATTATTCCTATATTTTTTATATGTAAATTTGATATCATAACAGTATTCTTCCTTTCCATTTATTTTAATTCTTTGTGTGATTTTTCTACGACATTTCCTATTTTCAATTTTAAATTGTGTATATCTTGCATTTTATTAGATTGTCCTAGATATGCTATATATTCTATATTTCCAGCAGATCCCTTTATTGGAGAATAATCTAAATCTATAAATTCTAATCCTAATTCTATTGCATAATCTGCTACTTTTTCTATGGCTTTTCTATGCGCTAATGGATTCTTTACTATTCCATTTTTATTTATTAGCTCTTTTCCTACTTCAAATTGCGGCTTTATTAAAACTACAACTTTACCAGATTCTTTTAGTAGTTTATTTGCATACTCTAATACATTAGTAAGTGATATAAATGATACATCTATTGAAATAAAATCCACTTTTTCATATTCTTCTATATTTATATTTTTTATATTAATCCCTTCTAAATTAATTACTTTCTCATTATTTTTTATTTTTTTATCTAATTGATTGTGTCCTACATCAATTGCATATACTTTTATTGCACCATTTTGTAACATGCAATCTGTAAATCCACCTGTTGAAGCTCCTATATCTACACAAATTTTGTTTTCTAAATTAATATTAAATACATTTATTGCTTTTTCTAATTTTAGACCACCTTTACTTACATATGGCATAATTTCTCCTACTATTTCTATTTTTGAATCTTCTTCTATTTGTTTGCTAGATTTATCTACTATATTGTTATTTACTTTTACATTTTTATTTTCTATTGCAAATTGTGCTTTTTGTCTTGTTTGAAAAAAACCCTTTCTTACTAATAAATTATCTAATCTATCTTTCATACACTCACCTTTTACGAATTTTTGTTTGTATTTATATTATATCTTATTTTTTATTTTGTCAATATTATTAGAACAAAATTTTGTTTTTATGTACAAAAAAAATTGGAGCAAAACTTTATAAGTTTTACCCCAACAATTTTTAAAAATGTTTTCCCTTACTTTTTGTTTTTGATTTTGGCTTTTTCTCATAAAATCCAAAAAAATCATCATATTTGCCTTTTGTATCTTCGTCAACATTCATAAAACTATCTATATTATTTTTTAGATTATCTATATTTTTTTCATACTTATCTGAATTGTTTGTTTCATCTTTTACAATATCTTGTCTTTCTTCAAAGCTATTTATATCATTTCTATAATTATTAATATCATCTATCCCATTACTAAAATTGCTTTTATAATCATCTATATTGTTTTTAAGATTATCTTCTATATTCGAAATATCATTTGTATTGTACTTGTATGTATTTAAATCTTCTGATTTTTCTCCAAAAATTTGTGATACTTGTGTTTTATTTAATTCATCATCTGTTGATAATGCTAAATTTCCATCGAATTCTGCACTCTCTTTTTCTTTTGTATATCTATATTCTATAATTCCATATCCAATTCCCATTAGTGTGATTATTGAAGTAAATGTTGTAATTAGTATTTTATCTTTTGTATCCCATCTTGGGATTCTATTTTGTTCTTTCCTACTTATATTTCCTACTGATACAGGTATAGCTTCTTTTGCTTCTTTTGTTGCTACTATTTGATATGCTACTGTTTCTTCTCCATGTTTTACTACAATTGAAATAATATTTTCTCCATCTTTTAAATCTGTATTTCCTACTATTTCTATTGTAGCACCTTCTATATTGGGTTCACACTTAACATTTAATTTATCTATATTACTTGGTATTTGTTTTTCTATTTTATATGAATATATTTCACTTGAAAACTCTGGTGTTAATTCATATCCTTCAATTTGTAAAGATGTAAGTAACAATTTTAGTATTGGTGTTTCCTCTTTTTTATCTGCTGGTTCTTGTATTTGATTTGGTTTTACTTCTTCTTCTTTTGGAAGTCTAGAAATTCTTAATATATATGAATCTCCTGATGCTAATTTTATTGTTACCTTATTAGTTCCTGTTTCTAATTTTACTGTATTTGACTTTTGTCCATTTATTGTATATGATTCTCCATTACTCACTGTTGGGGTTATTTTTATAGAATTAACACTATTATCAACTGATAATGAAATATCTTTTTTAGGATTTTTATATGTTTTTTCTCCAACTACTATTTTAGTTATTGTTGCTTTTTCATTTGCTGACGGATTATTATTACTTCCTCCTTGATTCTTTGCTTTTACTATAACAGTTGCTGTTGCACTAGAAGAAGCTACTGAATTTCCGTTTTCATCAGCCATATCTTGTGATGAAAATTCTACTTTATATGTTGTATTTTCTGCTACTTCTGGTGCAGTAAAGGTATATGTTGCAATTCCAGATGTCACATTATTTGTTCCTGAAAATACAACTAAATCTCCATTTACAGTTCCTCCTGATGCACTTTTGAAAATTAACCCATTATTAGACTTTATTTTTACAGCTCCAGATGCAACTGGCTCTTGACTACTTATTGTTATTGTTACAGTTCCTCCTGATTCTACAGTTGGATCATTAGTTTTTATTCTTGCTAGTGATTTTGTATACATTCCTATTGCCATAATTACGGTTAACAAAAGAATATATTTTATTTTTTTAACCATTTTTACCTCCATTCGAGCTAATTTAACTCTAATAAATTTCTCCTTAAAAATTTATATATTTATATTGGTTAGTCCTGCATATGCTCTTAAAATCACTGTTGAATCTGCTGGTGTTATCCTTCCATCTTTATTTACATCCCCTGCAAGACCTACTTCATTTGTTACTTGATTTAATCCAGCATAGCTTCTTAATGCTACGGTTGAATCTGCTGGAGTCAATCTTCCATCTCCATTTAAGTCTCCAATTGAAATTATTGTATATTCTTTATTAGTCGTTTTATCTTTCAACTTAGCTCCTGTTCCAGCCAACTCTTCCCCCGTTTTTATCACTCCATCTTTTGTTATTTCATAGTTTGTAATATTTAAACTTGTTACTAATTCTTGTACACTTATATTGGGAATAGCTTTTATTGTTGTATCATTAATAATTTGTGCTTTTACTCTATTATTGTTACTTGTATTTCCACATGGAGATAAATATTGACTTGCTATATATCCTACTATTCCAGATGATATTTTTACTTTATCCCACTGTCTTCCTGTAGAATCTGTTGAAGTATATCTTTCTAATACTGCAACTACTTCGTCTAAACTTGTCATTGTAGCTAAAGCTGTACTGCTAGTAGAAGGATTTTGTCTTACTCTAACATCGGTTCCTGTCATATAATACAAATCGCCATCATTAGTTGTTAAATTAGTTGGTAGCTTACTATAAGTATACATATTATCGTAAACTGGTATTATAAAGTTTAATTTTTCATCCAATATATTGTTTTTTACGTATGTTGAATATGTACTTTTTGCTTGTGAAGTTGGATCTTGCACATTTGTCATATATTGATGTCCAAACAATTTATTTTCTGCAACAATTTGTGTTTCTCCTGCTTTTAATATTTTTGTTCCTACTACATCCCATTTATAAAAATAAGCTGTATTTTGTCCTGCATTTGTATATGAATGTGCAAGTAATTTTGCTCCTTCAACTATAGATGTATATGGATTATTCCATCCATTATTTTTTGCATATTCCAAACCATTAACAATTGCATTTCCTTCGTCATTTGCTCCATAATTATAAAAATTATAATATCCTTCATATCCTGGATATATACCAGAAACAGAATCGCTTCCTTTTGAACCTACCTCTTGAATTATTTTAGTTGCTATACTATATGGACTCATATTACTTTGCCTTGCTGCTTCTAATATAATGTCCGCATAAGACATTGATACTCCATCTTTTATGTATCTGTAGTCTGAATTCATAAATGTTTTAGCAATTGTTGTTTGTATTCCCCCTACTGTATGTATGTTAGCATTAAATGATATTTCTAAAAATTGAAATATTTTTACATCATCATTTATAAAATTTCTTGGATCCATATAATATTTAGTTATATCTGCTGATGCACAAGCATACCCACTTTCTATATTATTACAAGAATGTTTCCATAGTGAATTTGCAGTTTTTATTACTCTATTATGCTTGCAATCGGTTTCTTTTTCTACAAGCTTGTCCCAACTGATTCCTGTATAATATGCATCAAATGTCCAATTAGGGTGCAAATCATGTATTTTTCTTAAGTATTGCCTATATGATTCTGGAAAAGCTTCTATTCCACTTCTTATGGTTTGTGTATAAGAATTTGTAGCATTAGATTTATTGGGTAATAATATTATTGATGCTATTATTGAAAATATTAATAGCCAATTAATTAATCTTTTTAATTTATTCATCATGCCCTCCTAAAAAAATGGTAAAATATTCTACTTTTACGTAATAAATTATATCATTTTGTCCTTTTTTTAGTCAATAAAATAAGAACTTGTAATACAATTGTAATATTTGATTACAAGTTCTTATTTTATTGGTAGTATACACTTTTACTACATTATATTAAGTAATTTTTATTATTGCTTTTATAATTAGCAACATCCTCTTCCACAGCCACATCCGCAATTTGTGAATAATAATAAGAATATAATTATGAAAAATAGTATTTCACTATCTCCACATCCACTTAAAAATCCTCCACAATTATTTCCACAGCCGCATCCACAACCACAGTTTCTTGATTCTTCCATTGTTCTTACCTCCTTATTTTATTTATATAATATAGTATGATTTTTTTTATTTTTGTGTTACAATATGTTTGTAAATTTGTTTTAAGAGAGGTTATAACTTTGAAATATATTGAATTATTATCACCTGTTGGTGATTTTGAATGTTTGAAAGCTGCTGTGCAAAATGGTGCAAATGCTGTTTATTTAGGTTCTTCTAATTTTAGTGCCAGGGCATCAGCTACAAACTTTAATTTAGAAGAATTAGAAAAAGCTATAAATTATGCTACATTAAGAAATGTAGATGTTCATTTAGCTCTAAATACATTAATTAAAAATAATGAATTTAATTCTGCTTTAGAACTTGCAAAGAAAGCATATGAATTAGGTGTTAGTGCTATTATTGTTCAAGATATAGGTCTTGCTACATATATTCATAAATGTTTACCAGACCTTCCTATTCATGCTAGTACTCAAATGTCTATTCATAATTTAGAAGGTGTTTTACAAGCAAAAAAAATTGGTTTTTCTAGAGTTGTGCTTTCTAGAGAACTAAACTTAAATGAAATAGAATTTATTAGAAATAATACTGATGTTGAACTAGAAGTGTTTATTCATGGTGCTCTTTGTATCTCATATTCTGGGCAATGCCTACTTTCTAGTATGATAGGAGGCAGATCTGGAAACCGTGGTAAGTGTGCTCAAGCATGTAGGCTTCCTTATGAGTTAGTTAAATACTCTTCTAATAATACTTCTACAATTGATAAAGGATTTCTTCTAAGTCCTCGAGATTTATGCGGATTGGAATTTATTCCTAATTTGATAAATTATGGTATAACATCCTTAAAAATTGAAGGACGTATGAAAACTCCAGAATATGTTGCTACTGTTACTAGAATTTATAGAAAATATATTAATATGGCACTAAATAATGAAAAATATGATATTGACGATATAGATATTAAAGATTTGCAACAAGTATTTAATAGAGGTGGTTTTTCTAAAGGTCATTTTGATACTACTCCAAATAAAGATTTAGTTTTTAAGGAAAAGCCTAATAATATGGGAGTTTATATAGGTAATGTTTCTCACTTTAATGCTAATAAAGGACATATCAATCTTAATTTGAATGATAGACTTGCAATTGGTGATACTATTACTTTTGAACATGAACCAACAAAATATAAAATTTCTGAACTTATGATTAATAATAAAAATTGTGAAAAAGCTATTCAAGGTCAAACTGTAAAAATTGGTAGAATGAAAGGAAATATAAATATTGGAGATAAAATATTCAAATTAGAAAGCAAAACATTATCTTTAATTTCCAAACAAAGTTATAAAAATGAGAACATAAAAAATAAATTAAGTTGTAGTATAAAAATCAAGGCTTCCACTCCAGTTGCTATTGATGTTATTGATTCTTACAATAATAATATACATATTAACTCTAATATCATACCTGAAATTTCAAAAACATCTCCAATTACAAAAGAACGTATTATTACTCAGTTTTCTAAAACTGGATCTACTCCTTTTGAATTCGAAAAATTTAATATAGATTTAGATGAAAACTTATATATCAATATAAGTGATTTAAATGAATTAAGACGTAATATATTAGCAGAACTTGAAAATAAGATTATAAATTCTAAAAAGAAAAAATCCCCTTCAGTTTGTGCTAATATAAAAGAAATAAAACATCAAAAAAAGCAAAAACAAATATCAGTTTTATTTAATGTTTTAAATATTGATTATGATTATAGTAATTTAGAAAATATTGATAATGTATATATTCCATTAAATTTTTTTGAAAATGTTAAATATGCTGATATAATAAAAAATATTTCTTCTAAATATACTACTTATATTTATATGCCTACAATAATTAAGCCTAATTATAAAAACTTATTCTCTAATATAATAGAGGATGCTCTTGAAAAATATAATATTAAAGGTTTTGTTATTTCAAATTTAGGTAACATAGAATTATTATCAAAATATAAAGAAAAATATGAGTTTATAGGAAATTATACTTTAAACATTTTTAACAGTATTAGTTCTTCTTTATATAAAGATTTAGGTTTAAGTAGAATTACACTATCTGTTGAATTGAACGAAAAATCTATTTACAACATTTGTAACTCAACAGATATTCCAACTGAAATTATTGTTTATGGTAATACTCCTGTTATGAACTTAAGATATTGTTTACTTGGGCAATCTAATAAGTGTTATCCTAATTGTAATTCTCTTTGTAGAAATGATGAATTATATTATTTAAAAGATAGGCTAAATTTTAACTTTAGAATTATTCCAGATAATACACAAACTGTAACTACAATATATAATAGCAAAACTACTTCAATAATCCATTCCAATTTAAATGTTGATTGTGTAAGAATTGATATTTTGGATGAAGATATTTCTGAAATCAATAATGTTATAAAAACTGTAAAATCTGGAAATAGATTAGAAGGTAAAGATTATACAAATGGAAATTTTGCAAAAGAAGTATAACAAAAACGCACTAATGTGCGTTTTTTATTCTTATCTTATATATAATATTACTCTAAATCCCAATACTTTTTTATCTTTGGTATTGTTCTAAAATATATCCTAAATCTCTTGCTAATTCTTTTAACATTATTATTTTTATTGTTATCTCTTTATTTCTTGTATACTCTTCAATTAAACTTTTTAATTGTACTATATTATTCATTTCTGGCTCTATTTCTTTTCTATATAGTTTTGCCCTATTTACCAATTTTTCCTTTATTGTAACTATATCATCATTACTTGCACATGATATTCTTTGAAACGTCTGAAATGTATCATAATATTTAAATATAGGAATATCCATACACTCTCTATCGAATTTTTCATAAAACTCTTCCATTCTAAGTGGAATGCATTTAAATATTTCCTCTGCTTTTTCAGCATACATTTTATCTTTTAATTGTACATTCAATTTATTAAAATGTTCTAACACTTCTTCTATATCTGGTGTAACTTCTCCTATTGTTACTTTAGATAATTCTTCTTCAACATTATCACAATATCCAGATTTTAAAGAAGCTATATTCATTCCATTAAAAAATATTGTTTTTATTGTTTTTATATCATATCTTATAAGTCCTTTTCTTGCAAAATAATCAAAATATGTAAACAATTTTACAATATTAATTAATGAAACATTTCCATCTTTTACATCTAATACTACTTCATCTATTATTTTATCAAAATCTTCATCATTTATTTTCCAGTATTCTTCAGTAAGTAATCTTTTATATCCTGGTAGGTTTGCCCTATCTACTGTATTTATAATTACATCCATGTTTTCTTTAAATACTTTCATATCAAATATTCTCGTTCTAACATACATTTCTATAAATTTAAAGAACCTGTATTCAGCTTTAAAATTATAATAATAGTTACTATCAAATTCTTTGATATAAAATTGACGATTATCCATAAGCAGTACCCTTGATGATACTAATATTAATTTGTATTCTTCATTATCTTTTATATTTACAAATTTATCTTTTGTTATTTTTCCAGCTTTTATCTCAAAAGATACTGCTATTGTAAATATAAGCATTGTTTGTAGTACTCTAGTATTAGTATTATGATAATTTTTACTTACCATCTCAAATACTTTCTTAAAATCATTTAGTGCATGTTTTAATATTCTCAAATTTCTTGTACCACTTTTATTAAAAGTCGATACAATCAATCCTGTATTTTCTCTTAAAAATCTAAGTAGTTCTGGATTATTTTCATAACGCATTAATAGTCCATTTATAATATAATTAAATTCAGGTACATATTCAAATGTTTCTCCAATTAACTTTTCTTTTATTCTTTCATAATCATTTGCTTTATCAAATACATATTCTATTTTATCTCTTATTTTTTCTACAATTGGCTTGTCTGTTGATGTTTCAAGTCCTCCTTGTTTATCTAAAATATAAGTTGCTATAAAGGTTTTCATTTCTAGATTAGAACTTTTAAGTTTAGTAGATAATTCTTTTTCATTACATATAATTATTGTTTTTATATGGTCATGTTCAACGAAATTATTAATATACCCTAAAATATCTATAACATCTACATTTGCTCTTTCTAAGTCATCAAAACATAATACTTTATCATCTGTTGAGAAAAACTCTTTATAATCTACTTTGTCTCCATTTTGTGTTACTCCAAAGAAATTTGCCATGTCCAAACCTGTTTTTGCGTATTCTGGTATTGTTGTTTGATTATTAGATTCCATATATTTTTTTAAATTTTTATCCATTAATTGAGTAGTTTCTATAAATATTTTTTTGCTTATTTCTTCTAGATTAGATATTCCATATAATGACATATAAATTGTTGTATATTGTCTTCCATTTAACATCATTGACTCTATTTTATTTTTTATCTTATTATTCCAAAAGTATGTTTTTCCGCTTCCCCATTCACCATTTATCATTATTGCATAATCTGTATAATCAGCTCTAACATAATCTAATATACTTTCAACTAAATCTTCCATTTATAATCAGTGTTCCTTTCCTAAAGCACAATGATGTGCCATTTAAAATTTTAATCTTTTGCTATTGTTAAAATATCCACATTCTTTGCTCCTGCAAACTCTAGAATTTTACAACATTCATTAGCTGTACTGCCTGTAGTATATATATCATCAAATAATATTATATTTTTATTTATTATATCTTTATTTTCTTTTACTTTATATACTCCTTTTACATTTCGGATTCTTTTTGTTTTTGTTAGAGTACTTTGTTTTTCATTATCCTTTATTTTTACCAATATATTTGTTTTACATTCTATATTTTCAATAAATTTTGATATATTTTTAGCTATTAGTTCACTTTGATTATATCCTCTTTCAAAATTTCTTTTTTTACTTATTGGAACTGGAATTATTATATCATAACTTTTTAAGATTTCATTAACTTTTTTATTTTTTAATATAATTTTTACAAAGCTTTCATTTATATATGATTTATCAGCAAATTTATATTCAATTAGCTTTTGTCTAATTATATCTTCATACTTAAATAAGTAAATATGCTTTCTCTTTTTTACATATTCAATTCGTACATTCATCATTTTTTTAATATTATACATACATTTAGAGCATATGCTATCTTTATTTATTTTCCCACAAAATCCACATACATTAGGATAAATTAGTTCTATAATATTTTGTAAAATTTTCATTACTTTTGTAAGGTTATTTTTCTTTTGAAAATAACCTTACTCTCCTTTCTATTTAATTGTTTTTGAAATAAAATCTTATACGAATTATAAGACTTAAGAAAAAAAAATCATTCAATATTTACTAGTTTATAAGATAAACCTGTATTTCTCTTTTTAGTATCTACATTTTGAATCATAAAATTTATGATTTTGTCATTGCTTATTATAATAAGCAATTTTTTAGCTCTTGTAATTCCTGTATATAATAAATTTTTTGTAAGTAGCATTGGTGAAGATGGTGCAATTGGCATAATTACTACATCAAATTCACTTCCTTGTGCTTTATGTATTGTTATTGCATATGCATGCTCAATCTGTTCTAATTCAGAAAATGCATACCATGCAAACCTATCATCATCAAATTTAATTTTTATTTGTTTTTCTCCATTATCTATTTTTTCTACTGTTCCTAGTTCACCATTAAATACTCCTGTGCCATTTTCATACTCTGGTATATTTCTTTCCCAAAATATATCATAGTTATTTTTTATCTGCATTACTCTATCTCCTTGCCTAAAAATGACACCTAGAATTTGCTTTTCTTCTTTATATTCACTTTGCGGATTTAGTTGTTCTTGTAAATACTTATTTAATTCTTTGGTTCCTAGCATTCCTTTTTTAGTTGGTGATAGTACTTGTATATTTTTAAAAAAATCATAATCTCCAAATGATTTTAGTCTACCTTTGCATAGTGATATTATTTCTTTTATCATTTCTTCTTGATTTGAATGTTTTATATAAAAGAAATCTTCATTTACGTTATTAGCGTCAGCTTCTTTTTTCGTAATAAATGTTTCTTCTTGATTAACTCTATGTGCATTAACTACTATTTTACTCTTAGCTGCTTGCCTAAATATTTTATCTAAGTGTATGGTAGGTATTGTTTTAGACTCAATAATATCTTCTAAAATACTTCCTGGCCCAACAGATGGAAGCTGGTCTGAATCTCCTACTAAAATTAATTTTGTTCCTTTATATATTCCTTTTAATAAATAATTCATTAAAAAAATGTCAACCATTGAAACTTCATCTATTATTATTACATCTGCATCTATAGGTACAACATCATAGTCTACACTTTCAATTTTACCTTCTTCTTCAATTTTACCTATCTCTAATAATCTATGTAATGTTTTTGCTTCTTTTTTTGTAGTTTCTGTCATTCTTTTTGCTGCTCTTCCTGTTGGTGCACATAGGCTTACTTTTTTACCTTGTGATTCAAATAATTCTATTATTCCTTTTATTATTGTTGTTTTTCCTGTTCCTGGACCTCCTGTAATAATAGATACATTATTTTCATTAACAAGTCTTATAGCTTCTATTTGTTTTTCAGATAATTCTATATCTGAATTCTTTTCAATATTTCTTATCTCTTTTTCTATGTTTTTTATCTGTTTTACATTTTCAGATTCTTGCAAACTTAGTAATCTTGTTGCAATATTTGTTTCCGCTTTATAAAATGGTGTTAAATACACCCATTTTTCTCCTTCTTGTCTTTCTTCTACAACAATTTCTCCTAGTACTTTTAAGTCTATAATATTATCTTCGATTATATCATTTTCTACATCAAGCAATTCGTGTACAAAATTTACCAAATTTTCTCTTAAAACACAAGTATGACCATTGTAACTTACTCGTATTAAACTATATTTTATTCCACTTCTTACTCTTTTTATATTGTCTTTTGCAATTCCTATATCAACTGCCATTTTATCTATTTGTTTAAAATCTACTCCTCTTGCAATATCTACTAATATATATGGATTATTCTCTATTTCAGAAATTGCATTTACTCCTAATAGTTTATATACCTTTTTTGCATTTGATGCACTTATTCCAAATTTTTCTAAGAAACCGACTATTTGCCACAATTCCCAATTTTCATTGAAGCTCTCAGCCATTTCCTCTGCTTTTGTTTTTGTTATTCCTTTAATTTGTGCTAGTTTTTGTGGCTCAAATTTAAATACATTTATTGTGTCTTCACCAAATGTGCTTATTATTTTTTTAGCTGTTGAAGGTCCTATTCCCTTTATGGTTCCATTTGCCAAATATTTTTCTAATGCAGATAAACTTTTTGGCATTATTTTTTCAAAGTAATCAATTTTAAATTGTTCTCCATATTCTATATGTGTAACAAATTTTCCTGATATTTTTAGACTATCTCCTGCACAAATAAATGGCAAATAACCTACAATTGTTATTTCTTCTTCGTCTGTATCAAATGTTGCAATTGTATAACCATTAATTTCATTTTGATATATAATTTCATTTAGTTGTCCTGTTATTTCCACATTTGTCCTCTTTTCTTTTTGTTTTTTTCACATTTTATATTTGCTTTGTGCTTAACTTTATTATTAATTCCATATTGTCATCAATTGCTGCTTTATTTTTTCTTATTGCTCCACATTTTTTACATCTATGTATAATAACATATCCTTTTTTAGCATCTATTTCTAAAGATACAGGTTCTAAATCTCCATGGCAATTTTCTTGTCTATCTCCTGGATTTATATCTAAGTGCTTCGAATGTAAGCAATATGGGCAATGATTTCTACTAGTATATCCTAATTTAGTAACCTTTTTCCCACAGTTATCACATATAAATTCTTCATCTATTTGTGTAAACTTACTTGTTTGTAGCTCTTTATTATTCTTCAAATATGCTTCCTCCAATAAATTCTCTTATTAATGATGTTTTTGGTATATCATCTGTTACTTCTATTGTTTTAAAGAATGATAATAATTGTTTTAGTCTCATTGCTTCTGAATATTCTTTATCTGTATTTTTTATTTCATCTAAAAGTGGTATTGCATATTGTTTAAGTACACCTAGTTCATATATTAAAGAGGAGTTAAACATACTATCTGCTTGTTCTTGAAATGGGAAAATAAATCTTTCTTCTCCTCTATTTACTGAATACCACATTTGTATTGTATGTTTTGCATCATATCCTCTAAATTGATTATCTCTTACTATTCTTCTTATTAGTCTTGTATCTGTAGTGGATATTCTATTATAGTAGTCTAAGTTTAATATTGTTAATGCACTAATATATATTTTGTATTTTTGAGAATTGGCAATAGAACTTGTAAGTCTATCATTTAAGCAGTGAATTCCTTCTATAACAAGTATTTCATCATCTTCTAATTTCATAGTTTTTCCTGTATATACTTTTGTACCAACATTAAAATCAAATGTGGGTACTTTTATTTCTTCCCCATTTAATAGTTTTACTAAATGTTCATTAAATAAATCTAAGTCTAATGCTTCTATACATTCAAAATCATAATTTCCAAATTCATCTTTTGGCGTTTCAGGTCTTTCAACAAAGTAATTATCCACTGAAATTGTAACTGGTTTTAGACCATTTAATCTTAATTGTGTTCCAAGTTTTCTTGCAAAAGTTGTTTTTCCTGATGAAGATGGTCCTGCTATTAATACTATTTTTACTCCATCTTTTTTCATAATATTATTTGCAATTTCTACCATCTTTTTATCATGTAAACTTTCAGATAATAATATTGCTTCACTGGCATTATTTTTTTCTACTTCTTTATTTAATTTATATATAGTATTTATTCCTACAAATTTGTATATATCGTCATAGTCAGCTAATGTTGTTAATAGTTTTTTGTTTTCGATAAATGGTGTTAGCTTAGTTGGAGTTTTCCAATTTGGATACCTAACGATAAATCCATCTCTATATTTTAAAACATCAAATACTTTTGTATATCCTGTTGATATTGGCATAGTTCCAAAAAAATAGTTGTAAAATTCTTCACAATAATACAAATATGCACCATACTCATGCTCTGTATCTATTTGAAACTTTCCTTTTAAAGTGTGTTCTTTTTCATAAAATTCTCTTGCTTCTTCTAAACTCATGTTTACTTCTTTTATTTCTAAATCTTTATTTATTATTTCTTGCATTCTTTTTCTTATGTTCCCAATCATCTCTTCAGTCACACTATAATTATCTAATTCGCAAAACATAGAGTTTGATAATTGATAATTAATTGTTATTAATGCATCTGGATATAATTCATGAAATGCCTTTGACATAATAAACATTAAACCTCTTATATATATCATCATTCCATCTTTAGAATTTAAATCTACTAATTCTATATTACAGTCTTTTTCTACTTCGTAATTCAGATTTTTTAACTCATTATTGCACTTTATAGCTATTACTAAATCTTTCGAATTTTCTATTTCGTCTTTTAATAAATCTTTTATTTTAGTATTTTTTTCTACTTCATATACTTTATCCTTAAATGTTACTTTCATACTTAATCTCATTCCTTTCCTAAGGTACAAATTCTTTATTATTTTATATCTTATGATATTTTTAGTCAACAATTATTTCATTTTTATAATTTTTATCATATAATAAGAACATACATAATAAAAAATATTATTATATTTTTATTTTTTCCTTACAAGAAGGTGTTTATATGAATAATAAAAAATACAAATTGGCAGTAGTTGGAGCTACTGGATTAGTTGGTAGAACTGCACTACAAGTTTTAGAAGAAAAAAAATTACCTGTTTTAGAATATGTTTTTTTTGCTTCTAGCCGTTCTGCTGGAACTAAACTTAATTTTATGGGACAGGATTATATTGTTAGAGAATTAAATGAACATTCATTTGATGAAGGCTTTGATTTTGCTATTTTTTCTGCTGGTGGTGAAACTTCCAAAAAATATTCGCCTATTGCTGCAGAACATGGATGTATAGTAGTTGATAATAGTAGTGCTTTTAGAATGGATAAAGACGTTCCATTAGTTGTTCCTGAAGTAAATTTAAGTGATGCATTTGATAATAATGGAATTATTGCAAATCCAAATTGTTCAACAATTCAAGCTGTTGTTCCTTTAAAAGTTTTAGATGATAATTATACAATTAAAAGAATTGTTTATTCTACTTATCAGGCCGTTTCTGGTGCAGGTAAGAAAGGTATTGATGATTATAAAAACACTATGAATGGATTACCTTGTAAAAAATTCCCATATCCTATATTTAATAATTGTTTGCCTCATATTGATGTTTTTTTAGAAAATGGATATACAAAAGAAGAAGAAAAAATGATTAATGAAACAAGAAAAATACTAAATAAACCAGATTTAAAAATAACAGCTACAACTGTAAGAGTTCCTGTTTTAAATTGCCATAGTGAGAGTATAAACATAGAATTTGAAAATGATTTTGAAATTGAAGATGTTTTTGAAAAATTAAAGAATGCTCCTAATATTATTGTACTAGATAATGTAAATAATAATATTTATCCTTTAGCAACAATTGCAACAGGACATGATGACGTATATGTTGGAAGAATTCGTAGAGATTATAGTGTTACAAGTGGATTAAATTTATGGGTAGTAGCTGATAATATAAGAAAAGGTGCTGCATCAAATGCTATCCAAATTGTAGAAGAATTAATTAAACATGATTCTTAATATAAAATTTTGGGTTCTATTTTATAGCAACTTGCTGACTTTAAATTGTCTCATAAGTTTTTTCATAAAAAATATGAATTGAACTTAATAAAAAATGTTCTCTTTTAGGAAGGAGGACATTTTTTATCTAATAGAAAAGTTTTCCAAACTAGAACAAAATAGAGCATCAATATATTTATTTAATAGTATAAATTGTAAAAGTCTTGACAATGCAAAAACAAATGTTTTAAGGTGTAAGTAATAAGAAAAGGACGTGATATTATGGAAAAAAATCAATTAGTAATTCAAAATGAATTTGCTATCGAAGATGTAAAGAAATTAATATATACAATAAGAGGTAAACAAGTCCTTATTGATAGTGATGTGGCAAATATATATCATTGTGAGACAAAATATGTAAATCGTGTAGTAAAAAGAAATATAGAACGATTTCCAGAAGAGTTTTGTTTTCAATTGAACGAAAATGAGTTTGAATCTTTAAGGTGCCAATTTATCACCTTAAACGAAAATGGAAGAGGACAACATAGAAAATATTTGCCTTATGTATTTACTGAACAAGGTATAGCAATGTTATCTGCCTTGCCAAAAAGTAATATAGCAGTAAGTGTTAGTGTAAACATTATGAAAGCGTTTATCGAAATGCGAAAATTCTTAATGATTAATGGACAAGTTTTTGAAAGACTATCAAGTGTAGAAAATAAATTATTAGAGCATGATAAATAATTTGATGAAGTATTTAATCAACTTCAACTGGAAGAAAATATCAAACAAAGAATATTTTTTTATGGTCAAATATATGATGCATATAGCTTAATCATAGATATTATAAAAAAAATTATTAATTTATAAAATTGAATATAATTTATAGTGTAATGGCTGGGGTACTGTGATTCGAACACAGGAATGTCGGAATCAGAATCCGATGCCTTACCGCTTGGCGATACCCCAATATATGTGTTATTTTAACATATAAAAAATAAAAATTCTAGTATTTACTAGAATTTTTATTTTTTAATAATTTTATTCTAAATTTTCGCTACATCTATGGCATATTTCAGGATGTTCTTTATCCTCTCCAACTGTTTCAGAGTACATCCAACATCTTTCACATTTTTGTCCTGGTGCTACTTCAACTTTTATTTCTATTTCACCATTTTCAACTTCTTTTTGTATTACTTCTACTTTTGATACTATAAATACTGTTGTTAATAGTTCTTCCATTTCTTTTAATTTGTTATATTTTTCTTCTGATGCATATAATATTACTTTCGCATTTAATGAGTGTCCTATTGTTTTATCTGCTCTTGCTAATTCTAATTGTTTTGCAACTTCTTCTTTTAATTTTATTATTTTATTCCATTTTTCTTCTAATTCTGGATTTTCATAATTTGGATTTTCTTTTGGATATTCGCTTAACATTACACTTTGTACATCTTCACCTTTTTTATGTGGCATATATTCCCATATTTCTTCTGCTGTAAATGATGTCATTGGTGCAAGTATTCTAACAAGTGCTGATAGTATTTCATACATAACTGTTTGTGCAGCTCTTCTTTTAGTTGAATTTTTCTTATATGTATATAATCTATCTTTTATTATATCTAAATAAAAATTACTCATCTCTGTTACACAGAAATTGTTTATTGCATGATATGCATCATGGAAATCGTAATTATTGTATGCTTTATCACAATCTTTTATTAATTTATTTAGTTTTATTAATGCCCATTTATCTATTTCTTCCAAATCTGCATATCTAACTGGATTTTCAACATCATATTCATAAATATTTCCTAGAATATATCTTGCTGTATTTCTTATTTTTCTATAAACCTCTGTTACTTGTTTTATTATATTTTTAGAAACACTTACATCAGATTTATAATCAGAAGATACTACCCATAGTCTTAATACATCTGCTCCAGATTCATTTATTACTTCTTTTGGATCTATTCCATTTCCAAGACTTTTAGACATTTTTCTTCCCTGTCCATCTACTGTATATCCATGTGTTAATACTTCTTTATATGGTGCTTTACCTTTTGTGGCAACTGATGTTAATAATGATGATTGGAACCAACCTCTATATTGATCACTACCTTCTAAATATAAATTTGCTTCTGGTAATCCTCGCTCGGCTATAACAGATTCATGTGTTGAACCTGAATCAAACCATACATCCATTATATCTGTTTCTTTTTTGAATTCTGTACAACCACAATCACATTTTGCATTATATGGCATCAATTCTTTTTCTGGTAGTTCATACCATGCATTTGTTCCTTGTTTTCTTACTATTTCTTGAACTTTCTTTAAACTTTCTTCTGTAACATATTCCTTTTCACAGTTTTTGCAATAGAATATTGGTATTGGTACTCCCCATGTACGTTGTCTTGAAATACACCAATCGTTTCTGTCTTCTATCATTTTTGTAATTCTTTCTTCTCCCCATGCTGGATACCATTTTACAGTTTTTACAGCTTCAAGAGTTTCTTTTCTAAATCCATCTACAGATGCAAACCATTGGCTTGTTGCTCTGAATATTACTGGTTTTTTGCATCTCCAACAATGTGGATATGAGTGTACAACATCTTTTTGAACTAATAAGTATCCATGTTCATCTAACCAATTTATTATTTCTTTATCAGATTTTGCATAATACATTCCTGCAAATGGCCCTGCTTCAGCTGTTTGATGTCCCTTGGCATCAACTGTAACTACTATTTCTAACCCATTTTTTAATCCACATAAATAATCTTCTTTACCATATCCAGGAGCTGTGTGTACTGCACCAGTACCTGTATCTAGTTCTACTAAAATTGTGTCATCACTACCAAGTACAACTCTAGATGTTCTTGGTAAAAATGGGTGATTACATAACACTCCTTCTAGTTGCTTTGCTTGAAATACTTTTTCAATTTTGTAGTCTTCTATTTGTGCTATAGACATTACTTTATCTACTAAGTCTTTTGCCATAATATATTTTTCTTTTCCAGTATTTACTAATGCATAATCAAAATCTGGTCCAATTGTTATTCCCATATTTCCTGGTAGTGTCCATGGTGTTGTTGTCCATATTACAAAATAAGTATTTTGTTTTTCAAATAATCCTTTTGAATCTTCTACAGGAAACTTAACATATGCTGTATGTGAACTTATATCTTTATATTCTATTTCTGCTTCTGCAAGTGCTGTTTCACAGTCTGTACACCAATAAACAGGTTTTAAGCCTTTATATATATATCCTTTTTTATACATATCAGCAAATACACCTATTTGTTTTGCTTCCATTTCAGGTTGATATGTTATATATGGATTTTTCCAATCTCCTAAGACTCCTAAACGTTTAAATCCTTCTATTTGCTTATCTTTATAGTCCATTGTGAATTTTTTACATGTATCTCTAAAATCATTTACAGGTATCTGATCTCTATTAATTCCTAATTTTTCTATTGCTTTTTTTTCTGTAGGCATTCCATGTGTATCAAATCCAGGTACATATGGGCTATAATATCCTTTTAAGCTTTTATATCTAACTATAGTGTCTTTTAATATTTTATTTAATGCATGACCTATATGTATTTCTCCATTTGCATAAGGAGGTCCATCATGTAATACAAAGCTTTCATGTCCTTCGTTTTTCTTTAGTATTTTTTCGTATAAATCATTTTCAAATACCTTTTCCTGTATTTTGGGTTCATTTTCTGGCAAGTTTCCTCTCATTGGGAAGTCTGTTTTTGGTAAATTTAGAGTTTTACCATAGTCTTTTTTTTCTTCACACATATTCTTCATTCCTTTCTAAAACAAAAAAGTCCATTCGTCTTATATATAGGACGAAATGGACTTTTAGCTTTTCCGCGGTACCACCTATCTTAGAAAAAATTTCTCTCTTAATTAAACTTTATAACGTAAGTTAATCGATTTATCTTACTAAATTTCAGATAAATAACAAAAAGGTGATAACAATTAAATTATTATGTTACTAGTCTTTCACCTTGGCACTAGCTCTCTACAACTTTTACTTTAAATGTGTTGTCCTTTTTTTTGTTTTTTATATTTGTATATTATATTAACACTTTTTTAATCAAATTTCAATACTTTTTTGGATTTTGTTTTAATGTATTGTTATAAACTCTTATTAAATGATTTACAATTTTCATAGTAACATTGTCATAATTTTACATAAATTAATTTTTGTGTTATAATTAATTTATCAGAAAGTTGGAGGTGGCACTATGCGCAACGAACCATATCCGAGTGTTTCTCGGAAAATAATAACATCAAAACCCAATTTCATTTTTGTTTCTGAAGGATATATGGAAAATAAATATCTTAATATTTTGGATACTTACTTAGCCATTATTGACAAACAGAACAAAGAACAAAAGGAACGCAGTTAGTTTTGCGTTCCTTTTATTTTATGCTGTTTCTTCTGTTCTTTTTGGCATTTCTTTTTGTTTTTTGGATGTTCGTTTTATTTCTTTTTTATCTTCATTAATTATTAATTTTGGCTCTGCCTTATTTACTACTGTTTCTTTTGTTATTATACACTTTTCTATTTTAGGATTTGAAGGAATATCAAACATAATGTCTCTCATTATTTCTTCTATTATTGATCGTAATCCTCTTGCTCCTGTATTTCTTTCTAATGCCTTATCTACTATTGCATTTAATGCTTCTTCTTCAAATTCTAATTCTACTTGATCTAATTCTATTAATTTTTTATATTGTTTTATTAATGCATTTTTAGGTTCTGTTACTATTTTTATTAAGCTATTTCTGTCTAATTCTTTTAATGTTGCAATTATTGGTAATCTTCCAACAAATTCTGGTATTAGCCCAAATTTTAACAAATCTTGTGGTAATAAATCTCCATATATCGCAGATTTATCTATTTCTGCTTTACTTTCAATTTTTGCACCAAATCCTATTGTTTTTTTACCAATTCTATCATTTATTATCTTATCTAATCCTTCAAATGCTCCTCCACAAATGAATAATATGTTTGAAGTATTTATTTGTAAGAATTCTTGATGTGGATGTTTTCTTCCTCCTTGTGGTGGTACAGAAGCAACTGTTCCTTCTACTATCTTTAATAAAGCTTGTTGAACACCTTCTCCACTAACATCTCTTGTTATTGATGGATTTTCAGATTTTCTTGAAATTTTATCTATCTCATCTATATATATAATTCCCTTTTCAGCAAGTTTTATATCGTAGTCTGCTGCTTGAATTAATTTTAATAAAATGTTTTCAACATCTTCTCCAACATATCCTGCCTCTGTAAGTGTTGTTGCATCTGCAATAGCAAATGGTACATTTAATATTCTAGCAAGAGTTTGAGCAAGTAATGTTTTTCCGCATCCTGTAGGTCCTAATAATAATACATTACTTTTTTGTATTTCTACATCTTTTATTTCTTCTTCATTTCTAATTCTTTTATAATGATTGTATACTGCTACTGATAATGTTTTTTTAGCTTCCTCTTGACCTATAACATATTCATCTAAAGTTTCCTTTATTTCTTCTGGTTTTGGTAATTCTTTTTGATCTTCTAATGAATATTCAACATCTTCATCTTCTAAATACTCTTCCTCTATTATATTTTTACATAATGCAATACATTCATCACATATATATACGCCTGGTCCTGCGACTATTCTTTTTACAGAGTCCTGCGTTTTTCCGCAAAAAGAACATTTTACATTATTGGGGTTTTTAGCCATTATATCCACTCCTATTTACTTTCATATTACATGAATTTCTTTTGTTACATTCTTTTATCCATAATTCCATCTATTAATCCATATTTTAAAGCTTCTTCAGCTGTCATATAATTATCTCTTTCTGTATCTTTTTCGATTGTTTCAAGACTTTGACCTGTTCTTTCACTTAATAATTTGTTTAATTTTTGTCTTGTTCTTATCATATGATCTGCATGTATTTTTATTTCTGTTGCTTGACCTGAAATTCCATTTCCACCAATTAATGGTTGATGTATTAATATTTCAGCATTTGGTGTTGCAAATCTTTTTCCTTTTTCTCCTGATGCTAATAGTACAGCTCCCATACTTGCTGCCATTCCTATACATATTGTTGTTACTGGGCACTTAATATAATTCATTGTATCTACTATTCCCATTCCATCTGTTATTGAACCTCCTGGCGAATTTATGTATAAGCTTATTTCTTTATCTGGATCTTCTGATTCTAAAAATAACAATTGTGCTATTACTAAACTTGCTGTTGTAGGGTTAACATCTTCTCCTAAAAATATAATTCTATCTTTTAATAATCTTGAGAATATATCATATGATTTTTCTCCTTTATTTGTTTGTTCAATTACATATGGTACTAAACTATCCTTTTCAAACATTTTCTTTCCTCCTTAATTTTTATTGCTTAAAAATATTTCTATATTATTATATAATAAAAATAAATGATTGCAACAATTTTATATAAAAAAGAGATTGGATTTTTAAATTTTAGTTCATTTTTTACTCCAACCTCCATTTTTTACTATTTTATTTTAGCGTTTTCTACTATAAAATCTACTGCTTTTTCATTTTTTATTGATGCTTCAACATAATTTATAAGTTCCTTGTTTTGTTTTAAATCTTCTATTTTTCTTCCATACATTTCAGCCATTGATTTTAATTTTTCTTCTATAGTAGCATCATCTACTTGTATATTTTCTTCTTTAATAATCGCTTCTAAAACTAATCTATTTTTTATAGAAACTTTTGCTTCATCTTCATAACCTTTTCTAAATTCTTCTTCTGTTTTTCCTATCATTTGTAAATAATTTTGTAATTGCATTCCTTGATAACTTAATCTTTGTTCTACCTCTTTTGTCATGTTATCTATTTCTGTTTCAACCATTCCTGATGGAATATCAACTTCAACCTTATCAGCTACTTCTTTTATAGCAGCGTCTTCTGTTTCATATTTTGCTTTTTGTTTATTTTCTTCTTCTAATTTTGCTTTTATGCTTTCTTTTAATTCTTTTAATGTTTCAAATTCGCTTGAATCTTTTGCAAATTCATCATCTAATTTAGGCAATTCTTTTTTCTTTATTTCATGTAATTTTACTTTAAATGTTGCATTTTTTCCTTTTAGCTCTTCTGAAAAATATTCTTCTGGGAATTTTACATTTATATCTTTTTCTTCATCAATTTTCATACCTATAATTTGGTCTTCAAACCCTGGTATAAATGTCTTACTTCCGATTGTTAATTCATGGTTTTGGGCTTTTCCACCTTCAAATGCAACTCCATCAACAAATCCTTCAAAATCTATTACAGTAACATCTCCATCTTCTACGGGTCTATCTTCTATTGTTACAAGTCTTGCATTCTTTTCTTGCATATGTCCTAATTCATGATTAATGTCTTCTTCAGATACAGTATACTCTATTTTTTTAAGTTCTATACCTTTATATTTTCCTAATTTAACTTCTGGCTTTGTTTGTACTACTGCTGTAAATATTAAGTCTTTTCCTTTTCCAATTTGTGTTACATCTATATCTGGGCGACTTACAGCTACTATATTATTTTCTTTTAGTTCTTTTTCGAATTCAGCTGGTACTACTTCGTTAAATGCATCTTCATAAAATATTTCATCTCCATAGTATCTTTCTACTATATTCATTGGTGCTTTACCTTTTCTAAATCCTGGTATATTAAAGTATTTTGCGCTTTTTGCAAATACTTTTTTAATTGCTTCATCAAATTTTGCTGCTTCAATTGTCATTTCTAATTTTAATTCATTTTTATTTTCAGTATTTTCTATTTTAATACTCATGTTCTTCATCCTTTCTTTTTAAATAGCTTTTATATTATATCATAATTTTTCCAGTTTGCAAGCATTTTGGCAAATTTATGTGATTATTTATGTTAAATTTATGTGATTAGTAAAATAATATATAGATTTTAATATTAGTTTTTTATATTAGATGTAATACTTTTATTATTATTTTTCCTTTTTTTGTATTCCCAATAATACTATTTATTTCAAATCTTCCTTTCCCTCTTATAGTAATGATATCTCCTTGTTTTATTAATTTTGTACATTTATATTCATTCTCAAAATTCAAAAATATTCGCCCTGATGATATAATTTCTTCTACTTTTGTTCTAGATGTTCTTGCTAATTCTGATACTATATTATCTAATCTTAAAGAAGAAACTGTTATATTAATTTCCTCTTTTTTTATTTGTACCTCATGTATGTTTTCTATTTGTTTTAATTCTATATTAGATTTACTAAAACGTGTTAATTCTTTAAGATTAGTTATTACATATTTAGATATTTCGTTTAATATTATAATATCTGCTCCATTTTCATATACTACTATATCTCCTATTTTTTCTCTTTTAATTCCTATTTTCATCAACCCACTTAAATAGTCTTTATGTGTATATTTATTTTTTAGTTCATTTGGAAGTATTATTTGTATAATACTCATAATTTGATTATAGTTTTTTTGTATTATATTACTTTCAAATTTATCTGAAAAAAATATTACTAATTTTCTTTCTGCATTTTTATAGCCTCCAAAGCATATATGATTTTCATTATGTAATTGTTTGAATAATTTTTCTAATATACTTATCTGCCTTAAATCTAAAAAGTCGGTATTTGTTATCTTATTTTTTGTTGTTGCAATTGTTAATTTATCTAATGTTTTGGCAACTAATAATTTATCTTCTTCTGTTTTATAAAATTTTAGAATATCTTGTTTGTTCATTTTTCTCCTTAATATATGAAACTATTGAATTTATATCTAAACCATATTCTTTTTCTATTTCATCAACACTTCCATGTTTAATATATTCATCTGGATATCCAAATGCTTTAATTTTTATATTGTTTAAGCTACTGTCTATAATTAAATTTTTTACAACACTTCCTAATCCACCATTTATAATATTATCTTCTATAGTTATTACATTTTTTGTTTTTTTAATAGATTCTATAATAGTTTTTTCGTCTATTGGTTTTAAAAATCTTGCATTTATAACTTCTACTGAAGTATTTTCATTTTTTAATATGTCTGCTATTTTTGTTGCTCTTGCTACCATCTTTCCTATTGCAATTATTGTTAAATCTTCGCCAGTTTCCAATATTTCAGCTTTTCCCAATTCAATTGGATTTTTTAATTCATAACTTATTTCTTCTTTTCCTCTCGGATATCTTATAAATACAGGTGATTTTAAATCTACTGCAAATTCTAGCATTTGTTCTAATTCTAAAAAGTCTTTTGGGGACATTACAGTTAAATTTGGTATTATATTAGTAAATGATAAATCCAATATTCCTTGATGAGTTTCTCCATCTGGTCCTACGATTCCTGCTCTATCTGAGCACATTACTACACCCAAATTTTGCATACACACATCATGTATAATTTGATCATATGCTCTTTGATAAAATGATGAATATATAGGTACCACTGGTATTATGCCTTTAGTTGCAAGTCCTGCTGCAAAACATACTGCATGTTGTTCTGCTATTCCTACATCAAAAAATCTATCTGGATATTCTTTTGCAAATTCTGTGAGTCCAGTTCCATCTTTCATTGCAGCTGTGACAGCTACAATATTTTTATCTTTTGCTAACTCAACTATCTTTTTTCCAAATACAGAAGAATAGCTTTTACCAGATTTACTTAAAGTTTCTCCTGTTTGTATATTAAATGGAGAAATTCCATGAAATTTAGAAGGATTTTCTTCTGCTGGCTTATATCCTTTTCCTTTTTTAGTTACTATATGTATAAGAACTGGTCCTTCAACCTTTTTTGCTATTTTTAATATTCCTTCTAATTTCTCAATATCGTGTCCATTTATTGGTCCAAAATACTTAAAGCCTATATCTTCAAAGAACATATTGTTTATAAATAAGTGCTTTATACTATATTTAATTTTTCTAACAAATTGTATTATTTTTTCTCCTACATATGGAATCTTTCTTACAATCTGTTTTAATTTATTATTCGATTTAGTATAAAGTTTTTTTGTTCTAAGTTTTCCTAAAAACGTTGATATTCCCCCAACATTTCTTGATATACTCATTTCATTATCATTTAATATAACTATTAATTTTGCATTACTATTACCCGCATCATTTAAGGCTTCTAATGCTATTCCTCCTGTTAAAGCTCCATCTCCAATTACTGCAATTACACTTGAATTTTCGTTTTTTATTTTTTTTGATTTTGCTATTCCTAATGCTGCTGAAATAGATGTGCTGCTGTGTCCCGTATTAAATGTATCATAAATAGACTCTGAGGTTTTAGGAAAACCTGCTATTCCATCTTTTTTTCTTAATGATGTAAATTTTTCTTTTCTTCCTGTAAGTATTTTATGTGTATATGTTTGGTGTCCTACATCCCATACTATTTCGTCCTTTGGTAAATCGAATACACTATGAAGAGCAATCGTTAATTCAACAGTTCCTAAATTTGAAGCAAGATGTCCTCCATTTTTTGAAACTACATCTATTATATAATCTCTAATTTCATTTGCTAATTGTTTTTTTTGTTCTAAATTTAATTTTTTTACATCTTCTGAATTATTGATTTTGTCTAATATATTTTCCATTCTATCTCCTATAAGATTATACTGTTAATATAACTATTAATGTTGAAATAATTGGCACTGTTATATTATCTAATCCTTTTATTGATATTGCTTCTATAATTGTAATTAAAATACTTGCTATAAGTGCTTTAATCCACCATAAATTAATTCCATAAAAGAATATTGCAAATATTATAAATGATATTATAAGCATTGTTGCGGAACCTGCTAATGTTTTGCTAGAATCTCCTACTTTGTATGATTTACTTTTTACCGATTTTCCAATAAGAGCTGCAAATCCATCTCCATATCCCATAATAAATATTCCTGGTAATCCTATAATAGGTTTCTTTAAAATTCCATAAGATATTATACAAATAATTAATATTGAAAGAGCATAATATACCGTTCCAAATCCATCTTTAGAATTTGTATCTCTTTCCATTACTTTTATTAGATTCTTTTTATATGATATATAATTTAATATTACAAATGAAAATGGAACTATTGATAATAAATATACATTATCAAAAAAAATCATTATTATTATCCAAATATTTGCAAGCATTATGTGAATGTACTTTCTACTAACTTCTGCTCCTTTTTTTTCTACTAATTTTGCTGAAAGTATTATTGCAAATACATACACATACGCAACTATTATACCTATTATATTTTTCATATATACCCCTTAATTTTATTTATGACTTATATAATAACATATAATTTTATAAAGTGCAAAAAAGATAATCGCACAAATAATTGTACAATTATCTTTTTCTTTTTAACTATTATGGTTTATTTTCTTTTAAATATGGATATCCTCCATTTACATTGTTATCTTGTTCCCATAT
>CAOJKP010000006.1 GCA_948438085.1 uncultured Clostridium sp.
TTTGCTATTACTACATTTTATTTTTCGTCATAAGAGAACAAAATTGTTATTATTAGGGCGATTAAGGTGATGCCCATGTGCGACCTGTCGGTCGCAGTGAAGAATGAATGGTGAATATTGAATAATTTTTGTTCGGGTATTCCTCTGTAGGGCGAACTGCCTAAGGCAGCTCCTACACATGTTAATTTGATTTTAGCAATTTTTTATTTTTTGTTTGGGTATTTTCTTGTGTTATTCGTAGTTTAATATTAATTTTCTTCTTTTACCAAAAGAATCTATTTTAAACATTAAATAGATTCTTTTGGTAATATTTATTAATTTTTATATCTCTATTCCGCAAAATAATGTGTTGAATATTGTCTGTGTGAACAATATCCATGTTCACCGTTTTTTCCGTGACTACAAGGATGATATACTGTATGAGAAGAAGTCCTCTCGTGTTCACATGGCGAATGTTTGTAATTAACTCCACAGTTATTGTGTGGTCCACATTTCGTACAAGCACTTTTGTGATTGTGTACTAATACCCCACCACTACAACCACTTGAACCTACCCAACGATTTCTTGTATAGCAATATGTTCCTCTATAATCTTTTTTACCATTACAGGTTGTTGTATATGCACTTTTGCATGTCATTGTATTTCCACTACATGCCCATACTGCATATAAATTTAGTTCTGCATCATTTGAATATGTTGTAGCTGATGCATAGTCTACAGTTATACCATTTTTTCTTGTTGACCATCCTACAAAAGAATATCCTGTTGGTGCTGTAAATTCATTTGTTTTTATTCCAATATCTTTTCCTAATATTTTAACATCTTGCGTTGTATTTCCTGTACCATTATTTGCATTATATGTAATTGGATACACATCTACTTTTACTCTTGATTGAGTTACTTTTCCATCGTCAGTTATTGTTGATATAACATATGTTTTTTGATATTCTAATTCCAATTCTTTTGTATAACTTGTACTTCCTATATTTTCCTCAGTTACTGTTCCATCTATATTTTCTATCCATATTTTCTCTATTGGTTTTTCGCTTACAAAATTTAAACTTACATTTCCGTAAGATTTTCCATTTTCTTTTTGCCCTAATGTTTCTACTACATCTGTTGATACTTCTACTATTGCTTTTGGCTCTTCTTGTTTTGAACCTATTTTTTTGCTCCTTGAATTATTTAGTATAATTGTAGTTATTATTACTATTACAATTATAGCTAATATTGCAGGCAGAATATATCTTATTTTTTTATCTTTTAAGATTTCTTTCATTTGTGTTCCTCCATTAAATAGCTTATTTATTCTAAGTTCTTAAAATTTTTATATTATTTTGTTTTCTATATTTATTTTATATTTATGAATAATGGTTGTCAATAGATTTATTTTTCTTTTTTAGTAATTTTACCCATTTATTAATGAATGTTATATGTATAGTTATATATAACATTTTTACCATATATTTTTTAAAAGTAACTAATTCTATATATTTGCTTCCTGGGATCGAATTTTAGTACGATATGATGGTTGTTAGTTAATAGTTAAGAACCCCCAGTCGGCTTTCGCCGACAGCCCCTTGTTAAATGGGCTTTTAAGCATTTCTTCGAAGCGTGGACGTGCAATGCACGCCCTTACATTTTTTTATTTAATTATAGCAAAATGTTTGATTTTATTGCTAGGGTTAATTCTTTGGGGTGCAGACGCCCAAAGGGCGCCCCTACAAATGTTTATTTGAGTTTGGCATAATTATAGATTAATTTTTCTTTTATATGCCATTTAAAAAACAAGAAAAAATGTAGCAATTATGCTACATTTTTCTTATTTTTTGTTTCATTTTTTCATATTCTTTTGCTTTATTGTATCTTTTATATAGAATTACTGTTTCTACTCCAGATGCTGCTAATGTTAATATTAATATTACACTTGCTAGTCCTACTGCTTTTTGACCTGTTTGTGGAATTTTATTGTCTGGTACAAAGTCTGGTATTGGTTCTGTATTACTTGGAACATCTGGCTTGTTATTTGGTGTTTGTGGTTCATCATTTGGTATATTGGGTTCATTTGGTATAAGTGTATTTTCAAAAATTGTATTTCCAGATAATATTACTACTTTTCCTTCTTTGTTTATTTCGAATATTAATGGTTTAGAATCTAAATTATACCCCATTGGTGCACTAGTTTCTTTACATATATATTTTCCAATTGGCAAGTTTCTGAAATGTACTTTTCCATCTGTGTTTGTTGTAAGCTCTTCTATAAACTCTTCTCCTTTAATATAGCTTTCATAATTATAGATTGCTATTTTTGTATTTGCTAAGTATTTTGAAGTTCCTGCTTCAGTTTTAAATATTTCTATTTCTCCTACTATTGGATAGTTTTCTATTATTCTTGTTCCATCTATATCTATTATGGTTCCGCTTGTATCTATTTTGAAACTATATGTATTATTATTTAGTATATACCCAACTGGTGATACCATTTCTTTATAATAGTATATTTTTCCTATTGGTAGGTCTTTAAATGTTACATATCCATCTGAATCTGTTGTTTTAGTTATATGCTTTCCTTTTTCATCAAGTAATGGATTCCCTTCTTCATCGAATAGTCCTATTACCGCTTCTAATACTCCTAGCTTTGTTATGGCATCTATTTTTCTTATCCTTATAGATGCTATTGGATAGTTTTCTATTACCCTTTTTCCTTTTATATCTGTTAGAGTTCCATCTATTTCGATTTTAAAGCTGTATTTGCTTTCATCGATTTTGTATCCTTTTAGCGTTTTTGTTTCTTGGTATGTATATTTCATTCCTTTTTTTAGATTAGCAAATATTACATATCCTTCTTTGTTTGTTATTGCAGTTTGTTTGTTTCCTTGTTCATCTGTTAATGTTATTTCTACTCCACTAAGTCCTTGTTTTGTTAGTGCGTCTATTTTCCATATTGGAATTAGTATTTCTTCATCTTTAGGGTAGTTTATTATTATTCTGTTTCCTTCTATATCTGTTATGGTTCCATCTGCATTTATAATAAATTTATAATTATTAGAATTTATTTCATATCCAACTACTGCTTTTGTTTCCTTATATGTATATGTTTTTCCTGCTTGCAATCCTCCAAATGTTACATATCCTTCTTTGTTTGTTATTGCAGTTTGTTTATTTCCTTGTTCGTCTACTAATGTTATTTCTACGCCTGGGATTCCTATTTTTGTTATTCCATCTATTTTTCTTATTGGTACTTCTATTAAGTGTAAATCATTATATATTATTCCATTTGTTGCGTCTTCGAATATAACTTCTCCTAGATTGTTTATTACAAATTTATAACTATTATTATTTAGCTTGTATCCTATTGGTGGAGTTATTTCCTTATAATAATATGTTCCTGGTTCTATTTTACTAAATATTACTTTTCCTTGCTTATTGGTTATAGCTTTTTGCTCTTTTCCATCTATTACAAGTATTTTTCCTTTACTATCGTATATTCCTATTTCGGCTCCTTGCAATGCAACTACTGTGCCATATTTGTATTTTACAATTTCTACGCTTCCAGTTATTTTTTCGTTTTCTATTATTCTGTTTCCTTCTATATCTATTATTGTTTCGTCTTCTTTAACTGTAAAGCTATATTTTGCAGTATTTAGTTTATATCCAACTGGTGCTTTTGTTTCTTTATACTTATATGTTTTTCCTACTTGTAATCCTACAAATGTTACATATCCATTTTGGTTTGTTGTTGCTTTGTATTCCTTGTTTTCCTCATCTATTAATGTTATTTCAGCTCCTGGTATTCCTATATTTGTTCCTTTTATAACTTTTCTAATTTCTACGTTTATTGTGTGTTTTTTATTATACAAAATACCTTTTGTGTCATTTTCAAATTCGATTGTTCCATCTTCTTTTATTATAAATTTGTAATTATTTTTATCTAATTCATATCCTGTAGGTGGAGTTATTTCTTTATAATAGTATGTTCCTGGCTCTAAACCATCAAATGTAATTCTTCCATCTGATGAAGTTATTCCTTTTAGTTCTTTTCCATTTAATATAACTAAATTTCCCTTATTATAGTATATTCCTATTTCGGCTCCTGCAAGTTTTGTAGTAGTTCCCTCTTCGTATTTTACAATAGATATAGCTACTTTTATTCTTTCGTTTTCTATTATTCTATTTCCTGTTATGTCTACTATCCTTCCATCTTCTTCTACTTTAAAGCTATATTCGTTTTCGTTTAGGTTATAACCTAATGGAGCTGTAGTTTCTTTATATTTGTATGTCTTTTCTAATTGCAATCCTACAAATGTGACTAATCCATCTTTGTTTGTTATTGCTTTATATTCTTTTTGTTGGTCGTCTATTAATGTTATCTCTGCTCCTGCTATTCCTATATTTGTTCCTTTTAGGACTTTTTTAATGGTTACATCTACTAAATGTTTTTCATTATATAATATTCCTTTTGTGTCATTTTCAAATTCGATATTTCCATCTTCTTTTACTATAAATTTATAAGTATTTTCATTTAGTAAATATCCTGTAGGTGAAGTTATTTCTTTATAATAATATGTTCCTGGCTCTAATCCTATAAATGTAATGTTTCCTTGTTCATTTGTTATTCCTTTTTGCTCTTTTCCATTTATTGCAAGTACGTTTCCATTATTATCATATAGTCCTATTTCTGCTCCTGCAAGTGGTGTAGTTGAGCCTTCTTCATATTTTATAATAGATACATTTACTTTTATTCTTTCGTTTTCTATTGTTCTATTTCCTACAATATCAACTATTATTTCATTTGCTTCTACTCTGAAGCTGTATTCTTTTTCATTTAAAATGTATCCTAATGGTGCTTTTGTTTCTTTATACTTATATGTTTTTCCTACTTGTACTCCTACAAATGTTACATTTCCTTCGGAATTTGTTATTGCTTTATATTCATTGTTTGCTTCGTCTATTAAAGTTATACCAGCTCCTGCTATTCCTATATTGGTTCCTTTTATTACCTTTTTGATTGTTACATCTATTAAATGTTTTTCATTATATAATATTCCTTTTGTGTCATTTTCAAATTCGATATTTCCATCTTCTTTTACTATAAATTTATAAGTATTTTCATTTAGTAAATATCCTGTAGGTGAAGTTATTTCTTTATAATAATATGTTCCTGGCTCTAATCCTATAAATGTAATGTTTCCTTGTTCATTTGTTATTCCTTTTTGTCCTACTCCATTTATTTGTATAAGTTGTCCATTTTCTCCATATATTCCTATTTCTGCTCCTGCAAGTGGTGTAGTCGAACCTTTTTCATATTTTATAATGGTTACATTTACTTTTATTCTTTCGTTTTCTATTATTCTATTTCCTGTTATGTCTACTATTATTTCATTTTCTTCTACCCTAAAACTATATTCATTTTCATTTAATGTATATCCTAATGGAGCACTAGTTTCTTTATATTTATACGTTTTTCCTACTTGTACTCCTACAAATGTTACATATCCTTCTTGATTTGTTGTTGCTGTATATTCTTTGTTTTCTTCATCTATTAGGGTTATCTTTGCTCCTGGTATTCCTATGTTTGTTCCTTTTACTACTTTTTTTATTTGTACATCTATTAAATGTTTTTCATTATATAGAATACCTTTTGTATCATTTTCAAATTCAATACTTCCGTCTTCTTTTACTATAAATTTATAACTATTTTCGTTTAGTAAATATCCGATAGGTGCTTTTATTTCTTTGTAATAATATGTTCCTGGCTCTAATCCTATAAGTGTAACTTTTCCTCGTTTATTTGTTATTCCTTTTAGTTTTTTTCCATTTATTTCTACAAGTTGTCCATCTTCTCTATATATTCCTATCTCTGCTCCTAAAAGTGGTATAGTAGAATCTTTTTCGTATTTTGTAATATCTATACTTACTTTTATTCTTTCGTCTTCTATTATTCTATTTCCTATAACATCTACTATTGTTCCATCTTCTTCCATTCTAAAGCTGTATTCTGTTTGGTTTATATCGTATCCTAATGGTGCACTAGTTTCTTTATATTTATATGTTTTTCCTACTTGAACTCCTACAAATGTTACATATCCTTCTTTATTTGTTGTTGCTGTATATTCTTTGTTTTCCTCATCTATTAATGTTATTTTTGCTCCTTCTAATCCAGTGGTTGTTCCTTTTATTACTTTTTGTATTGTTACTTTTAACATTTCTTCTGGTACTTTAAATGTATTTGTTATAGTTTTCGTTTCTTCATCATAACTTGCTACATAGAATCTTAAATCATTTGCATTTACTTCTGTTTCAGAAATTGTGTATACTATTTCGTTTCCATTTTCATCGTATTTTTTTGCATCTGTAAATGTTATATCTTTATTGCTTTCAGTTGTTATTGTTGCTTCTTTTAATATTTCTGCTCCTTTTTTTAGTTGTATTTTTATATTTTGTGGTCTATGTACTTTTTGTAACTCTGTATCTACCCATACTTTATGTCCTGTAATGCTTATTTTTTCTTCTGCCATATCACTTGGTACTCTAAATGTGTTTGTTATTGTTTTTGTTTCTTCATCGTAGCTTCCAACATAGAATCTTAAATCATTTGTATTTACTTCTGTTTCAGAAATTGTGTATACTATTTCTTCTCCATTTTCATCATATTTTGGTATATCTGTAAATATTATGTCTTTATTTCCTTCGGTTGTTATTATTTCTTCTTTTATTACTTCATTTCCATTTTTTACTTGTATTTTTATATTTACTGGTCTTTTTGTTTTTTGCAATTCTGTATCTACCCATACTTTATGTCCTGTAATACTTATTTTTTCTCCTGCCATGTCACTTGGTACTCTAAATGTGTTTGTTATTGTTTTTGTTTCTTCATCGTAACTTCCAACATAGAATTTTAAGTCATTTGTATTTACTTCTGTTTCAGAAATTGTATATACTATTTCGTTTCCGTTTTCGTCATATTTTTTTACATCTGTAAATGTTATATCTTTGTCACTTTCAGTTGTTATTATTTCTTCTTTTATTATTTCATTTCCTTTTTTTAGCTGTAATTCTATACTTGTTGGTCGCTTTCCTTTTTGCAACTCTGTATCTACCCATACTTTATGTCCTGTAATATTTGTTTTTTCTTCTGCTATGTCACTTGGTAGGCTAAATGTGTTTGTTATTGTTTTTGTTTCTTCATCGTAACTTCCAACATAGAATTTTAAGTCATTTGTATTTACTTCTGTTTCAGAAATTGTATATACTATTTCGTCTCCGTTTTCATCGTATTTTTTTACATTTGTAAATATTATGTCTTTATTATCTTCGGTTGTTATTATTTCTTCTTTTATTACTTCTGTTCCTCTTTTTAATTGTACTTTTATGTTTTTTGGTCTATGTACTTTTTGCAACTCTGTATCTACCCATACTTTATGCCCTGTAATGTTTATTCTTTCGTTTACCATTTCTTCTGGTACTCTAAATGTATTTGTTATGGTTTTTGTTTCTTCATCATAATTTGCTGCATAGAATTTTAAATCTTCTTCATTTACTTCTGCTTCTGAAATTTTATAGTTTATTATATTGTTATCTTTATCCAATTTATCTAATGCACTAAATACATATATCCATTCATTTGAGTTTTCTGGATTTTCATATGTTTTATCAACAATTTTACTTGCAACTACTTCCCCAGCTTCATTTTTAATTTGAAGTTTTATAGATGTTGGTCTTTTAGATTTATTTTCTTCATCATTCCATATTTTCTTTACTGTGATTGATTTTGCAATTTCTCCGTTTAACTCATTTTCAAATAGTAGCTCTATGTTGTTTTCATTTACATTGGAAATTATTCCATTTCCTTCCACTTTTTCAATTGTAATTTTTCCTGTATCTTTATCTCTTGTAAATGTAATTTTCTTTATTTGTTCATCTTTTATATATTTTGAAGCTGAGTCAATTTCTGCTAATGTTATTTGTATTCTTCCTGTTCCTCTTATATTATTTAAATTAATTTTTCCTAATTCATCTGTTCTTATTTCCTTATAATAGTTTTCTCCACTTTCTGCTTCAACATGTACATTTATTAGTGTATTTGGTACTTTATATTCATGGTTTAGATTATCTATTTTTATTACGTTTATTGAATACCCCTTATCTAAATCTGGATTTATACTTGTTGTATCTAAATTGTCATATAGTAATAAATGAACATATTCATCTCCATATTTTTCTACTTCAGCATTTCCGCTTTGTATGTATGCATTTGTTATTACTTTTATTCCATTTATTAATGATACTTCTATTTTTAATATTATTGGAGTTGTATCTAATGCATATCCGAATGGTGCTTCTAATTCTGTTATTGTATATGTATATTCTCCACTCATATTTGGCATTGGAATATCTTGTAATGCCATTAGACCTTCTTTATAATCTTTCAATTCGTATAAATCGTTTCCGCCTTCTATTTTAACACTGTATTTTGCTCCTGTTAGAATTATATTATGGTCATTAGCATCTACCTTGTTTGCTCCCATAATGAATGTTCCATCTGGATAGTTTCTTATTCTAATTTTTACTTTTTTAGTATCGTTATCTATGTATGTATCAACATTACTTGTACAATTATCTAATTTTATCCAGCTATTTTCTTTATTTATATTTAATACTACTTGCTTTGGTTTTATATCAAATCTTCTTCCTGGTGGTGGTTCTATTTCTGTTATTTTTATGGTTGCTTTACCATTTCCATAAATATTATTTAAATATATTTTTCCATCTTCATCTGTTAGGCTAGTTTTTACTACTCCACTTTGTCCACTTTCATTATCTACTTTTAGTTTTATTTTTGCATCTTTAAATGTTATGCTTGAATAATATGCATCTGCTTTTATTAATTCTATGTCGTACTTTAGTCCTTCTTCATTCTTTTGATTTAATACACTTAATTCTATATATTCTGCATCTTGTCTTGTTACATCTGCATACTCATTTTCTCCATCAATATATGCTTCTGCAATTATTCCATTTAGATATCTAACTTTTAGGTTTATTGGCCCACTTGTTATTCTATATCCTCCTGGTGCTTCTATTTCATTTATTCTAAATGTATATGTTCCATCTGGTTTTAGTGGTAAGTTTATATAGTCTATTCCTTCTTCGCCAGTTATTAACTCATATTTTTCTGAAGTTGCTACATCTGTAATTTCAAATTTTGCATTTTTTAGTGTTATTAAATCGTCATCATAGTCTTGTTTTTGTATTGCAATTCCCATCGAACTTGGAGTTTCTTTTATTTTTACATTTACTATTTTATTTATATTGTCTACTTTTGCAGTTAAATTTTGATTATAGTTATTATCTAATAATGTTATTAGTTGCGATGTTTCATCTCTATTAATTCTTATTGTATGCCTATTTTCATCTAATAAATATTCTGCTGGTTCTAATGTTTCTACTATTGTTATTGTAAAGTTTCCATATCCTAATAGTCCTCCAAATAGTATTTGTCCTTTACTATTTGTTTTTGCAATTTTTGATGTCGATTCTTTTGTTTCTTCATTATAAATATATATTACATATTGTGCATCTTTTACCTTTATTTTTTCATTAAATAGATGTACTTTTTCTAATAGAATTCCAAAATCTGGTTCAGCTTCTCCTGGTATTGGTCGTATTGGACTTGGAATATTACCTTCTGGTTTTGGGCTTGGTGTTGGATTTATTGTTCCCCCTCCAGTAGTTCCGCTTTCCCATTGACTTTCACCAGATGTCCCACCTCCTCCAATTCCTGTCGCACTTGTATATGTTTTTTTATCACATCTTATATCTACTTTTATTACATTTTCTCCAACATAGTCAAAATCTGGGTCTATTTGTGCTGCAATTCTTCCTTCATCATCACATCGTCCTGAGATAATTTCTGCATGTTGCATTTTACCATTTGAATTATATGTTATACTTAAAATTACATCTTTATTTTTTATGTAACTTTTATCTTGCATATATACATTTTTTATTAGGTATTCTTCTGTAGTATAGTACTCAGTATTTCCTAGTGATATTCTTGTTAAACCATATATATCAGTTGTTCCTTTTGATATATATGAACCTAATCTATATATTTCAAATGTTGTTCCTTTTATTTTTACACTATGATCTCGTATGTATTCATTTTCTATTATTATACTATTGTATGGTTTTCCATAGTTTGGATCTGATGGATTATAGTCTCCTGGATTGTATTCACCTGGATTGTATTCACCTGGATTATAGTCTCCTGGATTGTTTGGTTCGTCTACTCCTATTATTGGAGTATAACTTAATGGTTTATTTTTTACTCTTATTGTTATCATGTTTCCATAGGTATTAAATGATATATCGCTTCTACTAATATTTACTAGTTCGCTATCTACTAATGTTAACCTTTTTGTTTGTTCATCTCTTGTAAATACTATTTTCCTTGTTTGTCCATTAAATTCATATCCTGATGGAGATTTTGTTTCTCTTAATGTTACTATTATTTTTCCTGTTCCATATAAGCCTGATACATATATTCCTCGACTAAAGTCTGTTGTTCTTGTTAAGTGATAATCTGTACCATTTTGTTGAGTAATGCTAATATCAAATTTTGCTCCGTCTAATTTTGTATTGTAATTTTTTGAACTAACTTTATCTATGTGTAATGAATATGTGTCTCCTCCTGTTATTGAGGTTTTTGTTCTTGAGTCTCCTATCTTTAAAAATATTCTTTTTCCACTTGCATTTTTTTGTATAACTGATGTTTGATACTCGTCTCCTAACCCTTGTACTATTTCACATGTTTTAATGTTGTTATAATTGTCAAATGTTATATCTAATGCTATTTTTTTTGCTTTTTCATATCCTGAAGGTGCGTTTATTTCTTCTATAATATATCTTCCTGATACTGCCCCTGAAAGGTAAAGTGCAGTGTTTCCTCTTGTTAATGTTTCAACTATTCTTGTACCGTTTGGCATAGTAATCTTAAATCTTGCTTTTTTAAGTCCTAAGTCACGATTTTGGTTATCAACTTTTTTAATTTCTAATATTGGTGTCTCTTTCCATGTACTTTCTGCATAGTCTTTTTCATTGTACATTGTTACATATATTGTATTTTCATACATTCTTACATTTGATGTACTAGATAATAGTGAAATTGAACTCATTAGATTTTGTTTGTTTATAGTTATTGTTTGTTTTCCGCTTTGCTTTTTGTATCCAATTGGTGCTCTTGTTTCTTCAACTTCAATTTTTATTGTTCCTCTACCATTTAAGTTAGATACTGATGTAGTACCATCTGAAGTTGTTCTTGAATAATTATTTTTAACATCTGATTGTGATACTGTAACATTAAATCCTGTTGAATATTCTATTAGTTCATCTGTTTCAGAGTCCCTTTTTTCTATTACAATGTTATATGGCACTACTTTTTCTTTTTTTACATTTTCAACTTTTAAAGTTATTTTTCCAGTTTCATCTATTTTTACAGATGGATCTTCTGATGTTACATTTATTTGTCCAGCTTTGTTTTCTACTTCTATTATTACTGGTGTTTTATCTGATGCATATCCTAAAGGTGCTGAGGTTTCTATTATTTGTACTATTGATTTTCCTTCTGGAAAATATAATTTATTAAAATTAAGTATTCCATTTTTGTTTGTTGTACTATCTGTTGTCATTCCTCCTACTTCTGGATAGCTTACTCTTATTTTAAATGTTGCACCTGCAAGTTTTATACGATTGTCTTCTAAATCTACTTTTTCAATTTCGATTGTTTTAAATTTTGTAGTATCTACATCTCTTCCATATCGATTTATAACTTTTAGCCTGATATCTACTTGTGTATAGTCCTCTTCTTCATATTGATCGTATTCTTGGTCTACTATATGATAATAGCTTAATCCATCTAATACATTCATATAGCTAATTTCTAATACACCTTCTGGTGTATATTCATAATATGCTTCAAATCCTATATCTTCATCTATTCTTTCGTATCCTACTGGTACACTTTCTTCTGTAATCCAGAATGTTAACTTTCCTTCTGACTCAGTTAAATGTTGTGGAAATACTGAACCTAAGCTATTTATTATATCTCCATCTGTTAGTTTAGCAAGACCATTCTCATCTGTTTTTAATTTCCATTTTGTTCCTGTGCTATTTTCTCTTAATTCCATTACTACATCTTTAAGTGGCCTTAAGCTTTCATCTACTTTTGTTATATACAAGGTATTATTTACTCTTTTTCCTGCTAAATTTGATTGTGAATTTTTTAAATAGTTTGTTCTATTTATTATAATTACTTTTTCTTCATCGTTTATTATTACATTTTCATTAGGCTCTACTAATTCATATTTTCCTTCTGCATTTGTTTGGAATTCTACTTTAAATTCACTTCTATCAAATTTGTACCCATCTGGTACTTTTGAACGTTTTAATCTTAATAATAATTTTTCACCTGACATTGCTTCTGATACTATTTCTCCAGATGTTGAAGTTGTTTTATTAATGGTTGTTATACGTGAAATTTGTTGAGCTGTAGCTTTTTGGATTATTTTATATCTTACACCTTCTATGAAGTCACCTGTATCTACATCTTTTTCTATTATTTTAATTGTATAATCTCCAAAAGGTCCATTTGTTCCGCTTCTTTGTAGTTGCATATCTATATCAGCAATTTTATTTTTATATGTTCTTTCGATTTCTTCTTTTATATTTACTTGTACATCTCCTGAGATAATTGATGCTCCTGAAATTGTTCCTGATTCATCAAATGTAATATTTAAATGTATTTTATTTATTTTTTCATATCCATACACATCATCTATTTGTTCTATTTCATATAGAAAATCTCCTATTCCTGGTGCAACAAGATTATCAATTTTTGCAATTCCATCTTCATCACTTTCAATTTGTGAAAGTGTTCCATTTGGAGCTAATACTTCAAATTTTACATTTGGTATTTTAATATCATTATCTTTTTTATCTTTTACATTTATTCTTAATATATTTTGATTATTTAAATATGTATTTTGATGTATTAAGTATAAAGTGTCTTCTTCAACATTTGCTATAATTTCTTCTGATTTATTTCCATATATTTCTATTCCATTTTCATTGGCATTTACTCTTATTCCAACGTAATTCTTTTTTGTATCTTTTTCATATCCTTGTGTTATACTTGTTTGTTTAATATATATGGTCATATTACTTTTTCCTGGTATATTTGGTATTACTAAGTTTCCTTGTGCATTTGTTGTTTGATCTTTATATTCTTTTGTCTCTCCACTACTATATTTTATGTTAATATCGTATTTTGTATTTTCAATTCCTACTCCATCTTCTTTGTCTTGATTTTTTAAATTAATATTAAAGTTATGTTCTAATATTTTATCATAGTATAACTTAAGTGTTAGAATACCATTTTCAGTTATTTCACCTTTTTGGTTTGTTCCACTTACTTTTGTATTTAGCATATATCTATCATATCCGCTTTGGTATAGCACTAATTTGTGTTCCTATAACTCCAACATATTCCTCAACATCTTCTTCTACTAAGTTATATCCATCTAATGAATCTTTTTGTTTATAATGTTCTACCCTAAATTTTCCTTGCTTATATGTTATTGGAATTGGTGTTGTTCTTGTAATTGTTGTTCCATCTCCTAATTCTTTATTTTCATTTGCTCCCCATGCATATACTGTTCCAGATTCATCTATTCCAACAACATGATTCCATGTAGCTGCAATTTTAATCATTTTTTCTTTTATTAGAGTTGGAGTTGATTTTAACGTTATAGTTCCGTCTCCTAATTCTCCATTTCCATTTGCTCCCCATGCATATAATTTTCCATCTTCAGTTATTGCAAATGATGTATCATATCCTACTGAAATCTCTTTGAATGTATTTTCACTCATTATGATTGTTGGTGTTTGTAAAGAAGTTGTGTTTCCTGTTCCTAATTGTCCATATGTATTTACTCCCCATACATATAATTTATCATCTTGAGATATTGCTAATGCATGTCCTTCTCCTAATGAAGTTTCCACTTTTCTAAATTTTATATTTGATGCTATTGTTGGTGTTTGTAAAGAAGTTGTATTTCCTGTTCCTAATTGTCCTTTTTCATTTGCTCCCCATGCATATAGTGTTCCATCTTCTGATATTGCTAAACTATAATTTCCTCCTGCTGATACCTCTTTAAAACTTGTTCCATTCATTATTTTTATTGGTGTTAAACTATTATTAGTTGTACCATCACCTAATTGTCCATTATTATTTAATCCCCATGCCCATAATGCTCCATTTTCATCTATTGCTAAGCTATGTGCCATACCTGCAGATATTTTTTTAAATTTTGTATTTGCACTGTTTGTTATCATTATAGGTGCTGATGTGTTGTTTGTGTCTCCATTTCCTAATTGGCCAACTCCATTTGCCCCCATTGCCCATAGGCTTCCATCTTCTGCTAAAACTAAACTAAAGAAACCTCCTGCTGATATTTCAGTAAACTTTGTACCTTCTTTTACAACAGTTAGACCTACATCATCTAAAGAAGAACTACATCCTATTTGCCCATTATTATTTAATCCCCAACCAACAAGCATTCCATCTGTTGATATAGCGAATGTGTGATACGTACCACCTGTAACATCTTTATATGCTGCAGATTTTGGATTTTGATTCCATTTTGCCCAGAATGTTTTATCTCCAGTTGCTGTTACTGGAATTTGTGTTATAGCATCACCGCTAAGGTCTGCATTTTCATACCACCCTTCAAATTGATAGCCTGCTTTGAATATATTACTAGGTAAATTGAATATATTTCCTTGTGTATATTGCATGTCTGGTTGATATGTAAAAAATCCTCCATTTTTCTCATAATTTATATTGGCTGTTACTGCTAGTACTGTAGTATGTACAATACAAATTATGCCAATTGTTATTAATATTAATTTTAATAATATTTTCTTTTGTTGCATTTTTATCTTCTCCTTAGAATTTCCTTCTTTAATATATTTAATATAATTATAATAATCTTTTTTCTTATTAACAATGTAAGTATTTTCTATTATTACAATTTTCCAGAAGTAACTTTTTAGGGAACTGCATAGTTTATTCTATTTTTTTCATTTTTATCTTTTTTTTTACATTTTATTAACATAATAGTTTTTACTTTTAAAATTTTTTATTTTTTATTGATTTATCTATGTTTTTGCAGTTAAACATTCGGATTTTTGTTTTAAAAATTTCTATTATTCTTTATTTTCCGTACTATTTCACCATTTTATAAAATTTAAGATACTTATGTTCACAATTTAACTTGCAAAAATTTAAAAATCTATAGAATGTATTTATTTTCTGATAACTTTGGTACTGTATGAGTATAGAAAATCATTTATTGATTTTTATACTTTTCTTATAAGATAAAAAATGAATTAACAAATGTTAATTCATTTTTTTATCTTACTTCATTTTTATAATTCATTTTTGGACTTTCCGATTGTTCATGCATTTCTTTCACATTTACTATAGGGTTTTGTATATCTACTTTTAATCTTTCTAATATAGGTTTTATTTGACCCGACTTTTCTTTCTCGTATTGCTTACTTACGGCTTCTCCTATTTTAGGCATTATATTTTCATATCCCAATTGCGTTAATTCTTGTTTTATTATTTCTAATAGTTCTAAAATATTAGGTACATTACTTTTGGATATATATTGTATTACTGCTTGTTCTAGATGGTCTTTTAATTCATATTTCCATATTTGCTCATTCAATTCCATATATTCTTCATATATACTTTTCATTTTTCTTTTATGTTCTTTTTTCATTTTAAATTCTACTGGATTTGTATGAGTAATTATTGATTTAATTACTACTGCTATGCTTTTTAACCTGTTTGCTCGTGTTAAAGAAGAATGTATATGTTCTACATTATCTTGTGTAATATCTTCCTGTATTTGATTTATCTGTTTTAGTTTTTCGTCTCCATCTGTTGTATAATTTAGCAAATCTACTAATATTGCTTGTCCTATTATTGAGTCTTGAACTTCATTTGTTTTTTTGTTTATTGTTGCATATAGTGATATTCCTCTTTCCATAAATATATGTGATATCTGATTTAACTTGTTATTAAATGTTGTTGCAATTACTGGAATTTTACTCTTTAATTTAAGAACTTTCTTAAAATAGTCTTGCTGTGCATCAATAAAGTTTGTTTGCTCTACTATTAATCTCATAATCATATTAGTAACCATTTGTTTGTTTTCTTTTTCAATATTACTAAACTTTTCTTGTATTGTTTCCATAATCTCTCCATATTTAAATATTATTATCTTTTTTTACATATTTTATATATTCTATATTGCTATTTTTACTTCTTTCTGCCATACATTTATATACTCTATTTCTTAAGTCTTCTTTTTGTTCTTTTATTGGTAGTGCTTTATCTGCAATAAATGGTCCATCTATATATGATACTATTTGTATTTTATTATTGTTTTTTCCATAACTTTGATATGTGTTTGTTACACAAAATACTGGTGTATCTAATTCTACTGGATATTTAAATGATACTGATTTAAATGGTCTTATTTTAGTGTAATATGGCCATATATGCGCTTCTGGAAATATTGTTATAGAGTATCCTTTTTTAATTCTTTTTTCTATTGCTGATATAAAATTTTTCATAGCTTTTATATTGCTTGGTATTGGTATTGCTCCAAACATTTGTATAAAATTTCCTACAAACTTCATTGATACATTTTCAGGGTTTACTATTATATAGTTTCTTTTTGGATATACAATGTTACTAATTATGAATGTATCTGCAAAGCTTTGTGTATGATTTCCATATATAAAATAGCCTATTTTTTTATATGGTTTTAATTTTTCTTTTCCAATATATTTTATCTTAAATTTTGTTTTTGCATATATAACTTTTATTGGAACTGATAGTATATTTTGAATTAAATATGCTAAACAATTCCATAATATATTTTTGTGAATATATTTATAGTTTTCATTAATTTGCCTTGGTATTATTTTGGTTTTTGAAAACTCATCATTTAACTCATCTTCGTAATATATAACTTCTTTATATTTCATCTTTAACTCTCACTTTTTGTTCTTCAGTAGTATACTCTAGCGGAATTTTATAAAAGTCTTCATATATTTTTTTCCAAACTTCATAATTTTTTTCTTTCATTATTTCTTTGTTTTCTCTTTGAGTCTTGGTCTCATCTGGATAGATTGGCTTTTCTATGTTTATTGTATATTCTTGTATTGGGAATCCGTCTTCTCCTATAATATCGCTATCTTCCATTGTAATAAATATTGGAATTATTGGCACATTATTTCTTGTTGCTAAGTTAAATGCTCCTATTTTTAGTGGTTTTGGTTTTCTATAGTTCCACCATAGGCTTTGTTCTGGATATATTAATATAAAATCTCCTCTTGTTAAAATTGTATCTACTGCTTTTATGAATTCTACCATTGTTCTTTTATTCGAACTTAATGGCAATGTATCACAATTTCTAAATAAAAATCCATAAAACCCTGAAAAATTTGTATAATTTCCTTCTCTTATTACTTTATACATTTTTTTTGTTTTAGAGTTTTGTGTTTTTCTAAATACTTTCTCTATTGAAAATGAATCAAATGGATTAAAATGGTTGCATGTAATTATTGCTCCTGTTTTTACTTTTTCTAAGTTTTCAATTCCATTTACATTTTTTATTATTAATTTGCTATCTTTTATTATTTCACTTAAAAATTTTTCACCTATTTTATTTGCAATTCTATTTTTTATTTTGCTATATTTTTTTTCTTTTAGATAGTCTATATTTTCTGGTGTTAACACTATAGTTTCTGGGTCATTTTCTGCATCTATGTCAAAGCATCCTTCTTTTTCTAATTTATCTATCTTTTTTAAAATCTCTATTCTGTCTTGAGACTTTTCTATGGCTTGTTCTTTTTTTCCTTTCATTACATTCTCCTATTTTCTCTATCATCGCCTACACATGAATTTTCTCTTATAGCAAGTTCTTCTAATCCCTTTTCTGCCTCTCTATCTCGAAATTTCTGTTCTTCTGTATAACTCTCTCTAATTTTTACTATTTCTTCGTAAAACTCTGTTTCTTTAGCATATTTCAAGAAATATTCGTTATATTTAATATCTTCAAAGTGCCATGGCTTATATGCAAAATTGTAATGTATTAATTTTATATCTTCTGGCTTTGTTTCGTCATTTACACATGGCATTACATCCCAATCATGACTAACTAATGTTACTCGTCCTTTACATAATCTGTTCAAGTAGTCTTGATCTTGTGCTACTGAAAATTTTACTTTTTCTAGTAGATATAAAAATTTTTCTTGAAAATTAAATTTTCTTAATTCATCTAGGTTCATTAGTAATACTCCTGCATTAAAATAATGTTGATATTTTGCAACTCCTACTACTAATTCTGCATAATCTTGAAATACTTTATTGTATTGAATTATATCATCTGGTGCTGCTGCTACTAGATTTGTACCCATATCTGTATTATATAGTTCTGATATATCTCCTAATACTATTATGTCACTATCTAAATATAAAACCTTGTTATATTGTGGATATAGTTCTGGTAAAAATAACCTAAAATATGTTGTATTTGTGTAATAATCACGAGTATATAATTTATCTTTTACTTTTTCTATGTAATAACCTAAATCTACAAATTCTATATTTACATTTGCGTTTTCAAACTTTTTAATTTGTTCCATATGTTTTTTTTGTACATTTGTATGTAATATTTTTATTTGATAATTATATTCTTTACTTGCATTTTCTATTAATGATTTTAATGCTACTGCTATAAATGGTGTATATTTATCATCAATAGCAAAAAATATTGGTATTACTTTTAATTTATTTTCCATTTTTTAACTCCTTTTTATTATATATTTCTTTCCATTTCAAGTACTCTTGTAAATCTTCATCAAATGTATAGCATTTTAAGTATTTATGTATTTCTTCTATATTCCATTGTTTATAGTTTTCTGTGTGTGGATATGGTTTTAGTAATAAGCGTTTACAAAAATGGCAAATTACTGTATCACTTCTATTAAACTTCGATTGTTCATTGAATTTTCTTGGTAATAATAATTTAGTGCTTGTTGACCTAAATATTGCATCTTGATCGGCAAATAACATCTTTTTTGTTTTTATTAATTTTCTTGCTTTTTCTAATAGTTTTGTTTGTTTTATTTTATCCATGTTTAGCAATAACATTCCAGCATTTATATAATCGGGTCTTATAAACCAGCTTCCATATTTTTCTTTTACAGCAGCATATTCATAATTTGTTATATCTATATTATATAGTTCATATATATCTTTATTTGCCATCATGTCTATATCTAAATATAATATTTTGTTTGGCATTTCTTCAACTAAATCTACTAATAATCTTAATAGTGTATATGGTGTACAATATGCATTTTCATTTTTGCAATGTCCAAATTCTTGCTCATATAAATCTGTAACATCAATTTTTTTTACATTGTTATTTGCATTTTTTGTTTTTACTACTTCATTTAATATTTCAATTTGTTCATCTGTTATTGATTCATATTCTTCTTTTATTCTTTGTAAGTTCATTGTGAATATGTAACAGTTTATATCCTTATTTGTTTTATTAGTTATTGATATAAGTTGTGTTAATGCTCCATCAAAAACTTTGTTATTTCCACATAAAAGTATATTCATTTACATTTTTCCCCATATTTTTATTTATTCTATTTTACACTATATTTTTTATTTATGCAATTCTTATTTAGTTCATAATTAAATATACTATTATTTTAGTTTATATATATGTGTATTCTATACCAGCATATATATAAATTCATTATTATCTCGGCTCAATACATACATTAAGAAAGTCTAATAAAATTTTCCGAGCCTCTTCCACGTCTTTTCCTCACTCATTAAATTCGTTCGGGCGCGTCCACTCCTCCTCAAATTTCATAAGACTTTCTAAATATACTCCAATCGCATTCGATAAACCATAATGAATTTATATATATGCTGGCATAGAATACGCAATTTATATTAAACAAAAACACCATTAATAAAATGGCATTTTTACTTAAATTAATTATTTACATCTATATTTCCACAATCTACATCAACTTTTAGTATTATTTGCGATTGTCTATTATTTTTGTTTATATTTGTTTTTCCAAGATCAACTGTTGCATCTATAAATATGTCGTTTGTTGAACCTATTGCTATGTTTCCTAAATCACATTTTAATTTTGAATTTTCTTTTATATCGATTTCTTGTATTTCAATATTTCCACAATCTGTTCTTATATCTACTTTATTTGTTATACTTTTTACTTCTACGTTTCCACAATCATTTTTTACATATGCATTTTTTATTTTACCTAATTTAATATTTCCACAGTCTTCTTTTACATTTATACTCGCATTTTCTAAATCTTCTACAGCTAAATTTCCATAATCTATATCTACATTTATATCATTTTCATAATATGATGGTATATATAGTATTATTTCGCTTTTATATTTATTAAATCCCCAAAAAATATGCCCATTATTTTTATATTCTACTTGTAATTTATCTGAACTTGATTCTATGTTTAATTTATTTGGATTCTCTCCATATGCAATAACTTTTATTTTATCATTCTCACTTTTTCTTATTTCTATGTCTCCTGCATTTGATGATACTTGTATGTTTCTTATCAAATTTGCCTCATATTCTTGCTCAAATATTTTGTTTTTACTTTTTACTATATTACCAAATTGAAGTTTATTTCCATTACCTAAACAAAAACATAATAATGCAATCAATCCTAGTATAATAATTACTATTATAATTATTATAAATATTATTAATCCTTTACTTTTCATTTTATTTCCTCCTCTTTAAACTATATATTTTTTTCATTTGCATTTAACATAAAAAATAATTTTACTACTTCACATATTAGTCCATCTATTATAAATATTACCCATGTAATATACCATGCCATTGTTGCAAAACTTATTATAAAGTATATTATTGTGCAAATTGTTCCTACAATTCCATTTATTTGTTTTATAATTCGTTCTTCTTTTTTCTCTTCTTCTGACTTTTCAATTTTAGGATTCGACATATAATTTTTTATAATTTTTGCTGTTGCATATGCTATTATACATAAAAATATTGCTGTTGCAACAATTGGATTCATTCTTAATACTGGAATTGCTACCATTATAAATGCTACTGCTATAATATAAATAAATACTGCTGTTGATACTACTTGTGCATTTTTCTTTCTAATTTCTTCTCTTGTTGGTTCTTTTTTTTCTTTCTTTTCCTCAGCTTCTTGTGATATTTTTTCTTCTTTTTTTCCTGTTAATAGTTCATTTGAAGATATTTCATATAATTCACATATTGGTATTATTTTATCAAAGTCTGGAGTTGTTTGATTTGTCTCCCATTTTGATATGGTTTGTCTTGTTACATTTAATTTATCTGCAACTTCTTCTTGTGACAAGTTTTTTTCTTTTCTTAGTTCATATAATTTTTCTCCTATGTTCAATTTAAACACCCTTCCTTTCTATGTTTTTAATTATACATTGTTTTTAAAGTGCATACTACCAATTTTGATTTGAAATTTGTCAACTAAAGTTAACATTTCCTTATTTATATGCATTTTTACGTATTAAAGTGGCACATATAAATGTACCACTTTAATCTTCTTCATGTTCTATTGTTTCTATGTTATTTCTACATGCTTTTATTTTTAATATTCTTTTATCTTCATATTCTTCTATTTTAAATGTTACTTCTTTTGTTTCTATTATTGGATTTTCGTCTTCTTTTGGTATCCTTCCTAACTCTTTTTGTAAAAATCCTGATATTGTATCATAATCTCCTTCTGGTATATTTGCGTTTAATATTTTATTTACATCATATATTGGCATGTTTCCAGCTAGTATATATGTGTTTTCATCTAGTTTTTCATACTCTTCTTCTACTTTATCGTACTCGTCATAAATATCTCCTACTAATTCTTCTACTATATCTTCCATTGTTAAAAGTCCTGCTGTTCCTCCATATTCGTCTACTACAATTGCCATCTGCAATTTATTTTTTTGTAATTCTTTAAATACTTCGTTTATAAGTCTATTTTGTGATACAAAGTATCCTTCTTTTACAATATTTTTTATTTTGAATTCTTTTTTGTTTATATTTTTTAGTAAATCTTTCATGTATAAAATACCTTTTATTTCATCTATTGTTTCATCATATACTGGTACTCTACTGTATCTATATTCTTCTTTTGATAATTCTTTTATTAGTTCTTCTTTTGTAATATTTATATCTACTGCAAATATATCTTTTCTATGTTTCATTATTTCTGATACTGTTATATCATTAAATTCGAATACATTATTTATTAGTTCTTTTTCTTCTTCTTGTATAGTTCCTTTTTCTTCTCCTTGATCTACCATCATTTTTATTTCTTCTTCTGTTACTACTTCTTCGTCATTTTCATTTACTCCAAATATCTTTGATATTGCATTTGTAACTACTGTTAAAAATTTTACAAATGGTGCTGTTATTATTGATAATACTCTTATTATTCTAATTGTTCCAAATGCAATTTTTTCATAGTTTTTCATTGCTAATCTTTTTGGTACCAATTCTCCAAATACAAGAGTAAAAAATGATAATATTATTGTTACTATTACTATTGCTATTGCTTCCCATATTTCCACATTTATTGCTGGAAATATTTCGTTCATTATTGGTGCTAACATTTCTGCAAATGTATCTGATGCAAATGCACTTGATAGAAAACCTGCAAGTGTTATACCTATTTGTATTGTTGCTAAAAATTTACTTGGTGTTTGTAACATTTTTTCTATTATTTTTGCTTTTTTATTTCCTTCTTTTGCCTGTTTTTCTATTTTTGCGTCATTTAGTGATATAAAGGCAATTTCACTTGCTGCAAAAAATGCATTTATCATAATTAATGTGATTAAAATTATTATTTGTGTAAACATACTTTCTCCCCTAAATCAATTTACTTGTATTCATCATAAATAATATACTTTCTATTATGTCTGATATTGCATAAATTAATATTGCGATTCCTATTGTCATTAGTATTGCATTTGTTATAAATATTATATATAATCCACATACCATCATTATAATTGCTATTACTAAACTTGATATCCACGTATTTGATTCTATTGTTTTTAATTTAAATGATAAATTTAATCTTAGTATACTACTATATATTATCCATAACCCTATTAATATTCTGATTATTGAACTTATTTCCATACAATATATTATTATTACTATTCCAAGAATTATTAATATAGTTCCAAACGCTATATCATAATTAAACATATCATATTTTCCTTTTGACCCAAAATAGCTTATTATTTTAAATAAGCCTGTTAAAACAAATATTCCTCCAAGTATGTATGATACAACTTTTATTGCTCCTTCTGGATTTATAATTAGTATGATTCCTAATATTGCAAAAATTATTGATGAAATTAGTGTTTCCAATCCTCTTTTTTTAATTACTTTTTCTAAGTATTCCATATTATACCTCTTTTCATAATATATTTTTGAACTTAATTCTTTATTTTATTATTATTTTATTATTATTTTCATTTTGTATTGGTAATTTTATTATAAATGTTGTTCCTATTCCTACTGTACTTTCTATTTGTATACTTCCTTTCGACAAGTCTATAATTCTTTTAACTATTGATAATCCTAGTCCGCTCCCTTCTTGCGAATGTGATTTGTCTATTTGATAAAATCTTTTAAATATTTTTTCTTTTTCTTCTTCTTTCATTCCTATCCCATTGTCTTTTATTTTTATTTCTACTTCATTATAATTTTGTTTTACATCAATGTCAATATAACCATTTTTGTTGGTAAATTTTATTGCATTGTCTATTAAATTGGTCCATATTTGAAATGTTAATTCTTCATCTCCATAATAATAAATTTCTTGTGCACTTATATTGAACTTTAATTCTTTTTTATTCCATTTTGTTTCTAATAAAGCTATTACTTTTCTTATTTGTTCTGTTATATTTATTTTTTCCTTCTTTATTATTTTATCCTGATTTTGTAGTTTTGTTAGTTTTAATATATTTGTAGATATATTAAGAAGCCTATCTGATTCCTCTTCTATAATTTCTATGTATTCTATTTTTTCTTTTTTTGATAAATTGTCTTCTTCTAATAATTTCGCAAATCCTTTTATAGAACTTATTGGTGTTTTTATTTCATGTGATACGTTATTTATAAAGTCTTTTTGTATTAATTCTACTTTGCTTAATTCTTCTACCATTTTATTAAAGGATTTTGTTAAATCTCCAATTTCATCTTCTCTTTTTGTTTCTAGTCTTACACAAAAATCTCCTTTAGATACTTTATCGGTTGCTTCTACCATTTTTAATATGGGTTGTAGCATTTTCTTACTTATTATTTGCATTAATACTGCACATATTAGTATTGTATTCATTATTAGTATAAATAAACTTCTTCTTGTGATATCTAATAAGCCTTGTATTTGCTCTTTACTTTCTAATTTTATTTCTATTAGCGTTTCTAGTGTTTCTTTATTTACAAATATATAAAATCCTATTATTGATATTAATAGAATTATTATTATTGCTAGTATAAAATTTATTATTAAGCTTCTTTTTATGGATTTCTTTTTTCCAAATATTTTTTCATACATTGTTATCATTCCTTACATTTATTATTGCTTTATACCCTATTCCTCTAATTGAAATAATTTCGAATTCATCTAAATCTACTAATTTCTCTCTTATTCTTTTTATGTGTACATCTACTGTTCTATAGTCTGATTCGCTTTCTAGCCCCCAAACTTCTTCTATTAATTCTTGTCTTGTAAAAATAGTATTTGGTGTGCTTAAAAGTTTATATAATAAATAAAACTCTTTTTGTGCCAAAATATATTCCTTTTTGTTTTTAGTTACACTTAACTGATTATAGTTTAGAATTAATTCTCCTATTTTTATTTTTTTATCACTTGCTTTTTTACTTCTTCTTAGTAATACTTGTATTCTTAATAGCATTTCTTCTATATCCACTGGTTTTACCATATAGTCATCTGCTCCAAGCAAAAAGCCTTCTTTTTTATCGTCTATATCACTTTTAGCTGTTAATATTAAAATTGGAATTTCATAACTTGCTTGTCTTAATTCTTTTATTAATTCAAATCCATCTATTTTAGGCATCATAATATCACTTATTATTAAATCTACATATTCTTTATCTAATATATCTAATGCTTGTTGTCCATCCACTGCTTCAAATATATTATATCCATTTTTATTTAAATAAGTTACTACTAGTTTTCTTAAATTTTTATCATCTTCTACTATTAATATATTAAACATTTATTCACCTCTTTTATTTGTTATTTATTATATACATTTTTTATGAACTATTTATGAATTTTCTTTATTATAGCATATTTTTATAATAATAAATTAGAATTTTTTCTTGAAAACGAATATGTATAAATTTTTAAAAATGCATGGAAAGTTTTAAACTCTCCATGCATCCTGCACTTTTATTGTTCTTTTTCTTCAATTATTGCTTTTTCTTTGTTTGTTTCTTGCTCTTTATGTTCTTTTATTGCATCTATTATCATAACAAATTTTGCTTCTGCTTTTGCACCATTTTCTAATTTGGTGAAATTATTATATTGTTCTGAAAGCTGTAATGTTTTATCTAATCTTTCTATAAGATTTCCATTAACATAACTGCTTATTTTCTTTATGCCTTCATTATTAAATGTACTCATACCTGTAGATAATTTTATTGCACCTTCGTTTATTGTAATTGCACCTTGTGTTAGTTGATTGTTTGCTTTTAATAATTGGTTTCCACTATTATCTAATACATTTAATCCAAGTTGTATTTGATTTGAACCTGATTTTAGTGTATTTGTTGCTTTTCCGTAATGTATTAGTGCCTTGATATAGGGTATTTGCTCCTACTAAAAGTTCTTGTGTTTTTTGGTTTAATGTTGTTGTTCCTGTTGTTAATGATGTTAACCCTGTTTCTAATGATACTGTTCCTTCATTTAGTGATGTTAATCCTGTTTTTATTTGTTGTAGTGCTAATTTTAAAGCTTCTATTGATGATGAATCTGTTGCTATAAGCGCTTCTAATATACTATTTTGTGCCACATTGTTTGCTTGTAATAATGATATCATTTCATTATTTGCATTTATTTGCGATTGTATTACTTCGTTTGATTCATCTTCATTTAACAATTTGTTTGTTTCTTGTAAATTGTTTATTGCTTCTTTATTTTTTTGAATTAATTGTTTTAGTTGTTCAATTTGGTTAGTATTATTTTGTCCTGTTACTAATTCTAACTGATTTAATATTTTATCAATACCATTTACAAGTTCATTTTGCCCTAATTTTATTTTTGTCGCTCCTGATTGTGCAACTTGTAGTTTTTCATTTATTAGTTTTATATTTTGTCCAACTAAGTCGATTCCTTCTGTTATTTGTTTTGCACCTTCATTTAACTCTGTACTGCTTGCATTTAATGTTTTTATTCCTTCATTTATTTTTGAATATTGAGAAGCTGCATTATTCATTCCATTTGTTATTTGTTCCATTGCCGTTTCAAATTGATTCATTTTTTCACTATATTCATTTGTCCCTTCTTGTAGTTTGGTTGCTCCTTCTTCTAACTGATTTGCTGATGTTTCTAATATTTCAATTTTATCTGTTATTCCTTTTAATTGCTCTTTTATGTTTGTTTCGTCTGATTGTAATAGTTTAGGTGTTACAAAATTCATTATACTACCCATTTCAAATTTCGTTGTTTCCATAGATATTTCTATAGAATTTGGTATTTCCATTTGTTTTTCAGATATTTTTAAACTTTCTTGTAATCCTGGTAGTGCAATTCCTACTAAGATTGTTTTTGTTCCATCATCAATTACTTTTCCTTTTGTTATTGTAATGTTTTTATTATTTTCATTTTCTATTATTGTTCCTGCAATAATTACAAATGGTGTATATATTTTTTCATTTTTTCCGTTAATATTTACTGTGTGCTCATCTTTGTTTTTATAATTTATTGTTATTTTTACATTTCCACTTTTTCCTGCTATTTCATCTGCTGATATTTCTTTTCCATTTAATTCATATGTTATTTCACATTCAATTGGTAATTGTTTTTCTGATTCTCCTTGATAATATATATCATTTTTATTTGCTTTCCATATTATGTTTTCTCCTGTTTGTTCATATGTTTCTTCTCCATTAGTATTTTTTATATTTAATAGGTCCGATATATCTTTTATTACTTCTTCATTTTGTGTATTTTTTAAATGTGTACTAACTATTGTTTGATAGTTATTTCCTTCAATATCGTGTTTTGAGTATATTGTTTCATCTTTTGTATATGCCATTACTGGTATTGTATATAAAGTCATTGTACATAATAAACTTCCAGATATTATTTTTGATAAAGTTTTATAATTCATATTTTCTCTCCTTATTATTTATTTTTTATTCCTATAGTTGTTTTTAATATTATTTTATCAAATAATATTAAAAATGCTGGTAATGCCATAAGTACTGTTACAACACTTATTAGTGCTCCTCTTGACATTAATGTACATAAAGATCCTATCATTTCTATTTTTGAATATGCTCCTACTCCAAATGTTGCTCCAAAGAAACATAACCCACTTACTATAATCGAATTGATTGATGTTCCTAGTGCATTTTTTGCCGCTTCTTTTCTTTCCATATTTTGTTTTCTGTTTTCAATATATTTTGTTGTTATTAATATCGCATAATCTATTGTTGCACCTAATTGTATTGTACCAATTACTATTGATGCAATAAATGGTATTTCTAAATTAGTATAATATGGTATTCCCATATTTATAAATATTGCAACTTCTATTACACATATTAATATAACTGGTAGTGAAATTGATTTTAATACAATTGCCATTATTATAAATATTATTAGTATTGAAACTGTGTTTACACTATTAAAGTCATGGTCACTTATTTGTACTAAATCTTTCATTAGTGGCCCTTCTCCTACTACTATTGCTTCTTTATCATATCTTTTTACTATTTCATTTACTTTTTCAATTTGAGAGTTTAACTCATTTGTTGCTATTTCATATTTAGAATTTACCAATATCATTTGATAATTATCGCTTTTAAATGTTTGCATTATTTCTTGTGGTATCATTTGTTCTGGTATTCCAAGTTGTGATAGTTTTGAATAACTTAATACAAAGTCAATTCCTTCTAATTGTTCTATTTCATTTGTCATCTTATTTATATTATCATTTGATATATCTTTGTTTATTAGTATCATTTCTTGTGATACCAAACCAAATTTATCTTTTAAAGCATTATTGGCTGAAATACTTTCTAATGTATCTGGTAATGAGCTATCTAATTTATAATATACATTTGTATTTTTATATCCCCAAAATGCTATTGGCAATATTATGACAAAAATAATTACTATTACTACATAATGTTTAACATTAAATTCCTTTATTTTATTGAATTTTGGTAATATTTCTTTGTGTTTAGTTTTTTGAATTAATCCATTAAATTGTAATATCATACTTGGTAATATTGTTACAACACTGATTACTCCAAATAACACTCCTTTTGCCATGACTAAACCTATATCTTTTCCAAGAGTTAAATTCATACTACATAAAGCTAAAAATCCTGCTATTGTTGTTAATGAGCTTCCAAATACTGATGAAAATGTTTTAGATATTGCTATACTCATAGCTTTATTAGCATCAGCTACATTTTCCAATTCGTGTTGATAACTATGATATAAGAATATTGCGAAATCCATTGTTACTCCTAGTTGTAAAACTGCACTTATTGCTTTTGTAATGTATGATATTTCTCCTAAAAATATATTTGTTCCCATATTGTATAAAATTGCGATACCTATATTTAATAATAGTATTATTGGTGCTATATATGAATCTAATACAATTTCCAAAACTATTAAACAAAGTATTACTGCAATTACAACATATATTGCTATTTCTGAATTTGACAATTCTCTTGTGTCTAACAACGTTGCTGTCATTCCACTTATTTTACAGTGTTCATCTGTTATTTTTCTTAGTTGTTCTACTGTTTGCATTGTAGTATCTGATGATATCGCTTCTTTGTATGTAACTAATATTATAGTTGTATTATCCTTATATACTTTTTGTTGTATTTCTTCTGGCAACATTTCGGTTGGAATACTTGTTCCTAATACATCTGCCATACTTACTACTTTTTGTACATTATCTACTTTCTTTATTTTTTCTTCTAACTTAAGTATGTCTTTGGTTTGCATATCTTCTACTAATATCATTGAAAATGCACCCATATTAAATTCTTCGGATAATATATTTTGCCCCTCTACTGTTTCTATGTCTTCTGGTAGATAGACTAAAATATCATAATTTATTCTTGTTGCTTTCATTCCTATAATTGATGGAATTAGAAGAATTAACATGATTAACAATATTTTTCTTTTGTTTTTACAAATTAGTTCTCCAAATTTTTGCATATTTTCTCCTTTCATCTTTCAAACTTTTCGTATTATAGCAAATAAAAATGAACTAATTATGAACTATTAATTTTATTTAGTTTATATTACATTTAGATTACACTTTTTGCCAAAACATTTATTTTTTTTTTATTTCAGTATATAATTTGATTAAATTTACAAATAAAAGAATTTTTTATCAAATATTCTTTATGAAAGGATTTACTTTTAAATATGGAAAATGAATTATATGACTTAACATCTTGTCAAATGGCAATTCTAAATACTGAGAAGTATTATAAGGGAAGTAATGTTAATAATATTTGTGCAACAGAATATATAAAGGAAGAAATTGATTTTGACCTTTTTAAAGAAACTATTCGCATACTTGTTCAAGTAAATGATATTTTTAATTTTAAGTTAACTGTAAAGAATGGAATTTATAAACAATATTATTCTAAACGTGCTCCATACAATGCTAAAATTGTAGATTTAAAAGATTTATCTGAATTACCTAATTTAGTGGAATCTTCTAATATGCATGTTTTTGATATAGATAATTCTGAATTTTTTGAATGTATTATTTTTAGACTTCCTAATAAAACTGGTGGTGTTGTTTTTAATATGCATCATTTGTTTGCTGATTCATGGACTTTAGGTCTTGTTGCAAATGAAATAGTTAGTATTTACAAACGCCTTTTAGAAAATCCTAATTGCGAAATTGATTCATTTCCTTCTTATATTGATTTTATAAAGTCTGAAAAAGAATATATAAATAGTTCTTCTTTTGAAAAAAGTAAGAATTATTGGAATTCGGTATTTAGTAATATTCCTGAACAGGCTATTATTCCTTCTTCAAAGACTACTATTGATAATGGTTTATCTTGTGTTTCTAAAAGATTATCTTTTTCTTTTGATAAGGAATATATGAATAAAATAAATGAATTTTGTAAATTAAACCATATTTCTATTTTTAATTTTTTTATGGCTATTTATTCTATTTATATTGCTAAGTCTAGTGGCATTTATGATTTTGTTATTGGCACTCCTATTTTAAATAGAACGAATATCACTAGTAAGAATACTATGGGAATGTTTATTAATACTATACCTATTAGAATAAATTTAGAAGATAATTTGAACTTTTGTCAATTTTCTTCTAATATTGCCAAAAATACAATATCTACTTTAAGACATCAAAAATATTCTTATCAATATATTTTAGATGATTTAAGAAAACTTAATCCTAGTATGCCAAGTTTATATAATACATTAATTTCTTATCAAGTTACAAAAGCTTATACTAATCAAGGTATAGATTATGAAACTGAGTGGTATTTTAATGGAAACTGTGCAGATGATATAAATATCCATTTATTTGATTTAAATGATACTCATGAAATAAATGTTGCTTATGATTATAAATTATCTAAATATAATGATATTGATATTAATAAAATGCATTTACGTATTTTGAAAATTATTAATCAAGTATTAAGTATTGATAATATAAATATTTCTGATATTGAAATTTCTACAGATGAAGAAAAAGATTTTATTTTAAACAAAATAAATAATAATTATGAAAATTTTAATTTTAAAAATAATATTATAGAAATAATTGAAGATATTGCAAAAAAATATCCTAATAATATTGCTATTAAATTTAATGAAATTTCTATTACATATAAGGACCTAATAAAAAGAGTAAATAAAATGTCTAATTGTTTACTTAGTAATAATATTAAACAAAATTCTAATATTGGAATTTTAACTTCTAGAGATATTGATTCTATTATTGGTATTCTTGCAATTATAAAAATCAATTGTACCTATGTTCCAATTGACCCTCTATATCCTATAGACAGAATTAATTATATGATTAATAGTTCAGAAATTAATACTATTTTAGTTACTGATGAGACTTATATTGATAAAATAAATAATTCAAAAATTAATATAATTTTAATACTAGAAAAAAATTATAAAATTTTTTCTAGTAATATTGATTTTAAATTTAATTATAATTTGGAAAACAATTTGTATATTATTTTTACATCTGGCTCTACTGGAAAACCTAAAGGTGTTACCATATCTCATAAAAATATTATGAATTTAATGTTTTATACTATTTATAAAACACAAATTTTTGGTAATGCATCTAATAATGTTTTACAATTTGCGACTATGAGTTTTGATGTAAGTTATCAAGAGATTTTTTCTTGTTTTTTTAGTGGTTCGTGTTTGGTACTAATTACTGATGATTATAGAAAAAATATTAATAAATTAATTCCTTATATAATTGATAATAGTATAGATACTTTATTTATTCCTCCTGCTTATCTTAGAATAATAAGCGAAAATATAGATATTGTTTCTAAATTATCTCATGTTTTAAAAAACATAATTACAGCTGGTGAAGCCTTGGTTATAACTCCTGGAATTCGTAAATTTTTAGATTTAGGAGTAAAAATACATAATCATTATGGTCCTGCAGAAACTCATGTTGCTACTACATATACTCTAGATAATACTTATACAGGTGATATTAATGTTCCTATAGGGGTTCCTATTTCCAATGCTAATGTTTATATTTTAGATAAAAATAAACATTTATGTCCTCCTTTTTGTATTGGAGAAATTTGTATTGAAGGAACTTTAGTAGGTAATGGCTACTGGCATAACGATTTAGCAACTTCACAAAATTTTGTTGGTGGTTTTTTAAACAATTCTAGTAAGTTGTATTTAACTCATGATATTGGATATTTTGATTATTCTGGTTTGATACATTTTGTTGGTAGACGTGATTTTTTAACTAAAATTAATGGCTTTAGAATTGAACTTAGCGAAATTGATAATTGTATATGTAATTATCCTGGTGTAAAATCATCAATTTGTGTTGTTCAAGAAGATAAATTTAAAAAACATATTATAGCCTATTTTACTGGTGATAATGCTATAAGTGAATCTAAATTACAAAGTTATTTATCTAAAAAATTACCTAATTATATGATTCCTTCTAGAATTGTGTATTTAGATGATATGCCTTTAAATAATAATGGAAAAATTGATAGAACAAAGCTTGCAAAAGTAGATTTGGTAGATTTAATTACTGAATTTATTGAACCTTCTTCTGAAACTGAAAAATTACTTTGTGATATTTGGAAGAAGTTATTCAATGTTTCAAAAATTGGTGCAAATTACAATTTTTTTGATATTGGCGGAGATTCTCTTATTGCAATTAAATTGTGTGCTATTATTTTAGAAAAATTTAATGTAGATATTAACATTTCTCAAGTTTTTTCTCATCCTGTATTAACAGATTTGGCTCATATTGTTGATAATTCTAATCATAATGTTTTAGAAAAAATTAATAAAGCACCTACAATGGATTATTATCCAATTTCTAGTGCTCAAAAGCGTATCTATTATGCATGTTCTATGAACGAAAATTCTATTTTATATAATATGTGTGGTGGTCTTTTATTTGATGAAATTATGGATATAGAAAAAATTAAATATTCTTTTAAGACTATTATTAAAAATCAAGATGCTTTTAGAACTTGTTTTAAAATTTTTAATGGAAATTGCTATCAAATAATTTTAGATGAAGTAGATTTTGATATTGATGTTTTTAATGATGATGAAAAAAATATTAATGCAATAATTAATAATTTTTCTAAACCATTTAATTTTGAAAATGCACCTTTATTAAGAGTTGGAGTGTATTATTTAAATGATTCTAAAACATTAATTGTAATTGATTCTCATCATATTATTATGGATGGTACTTCTTTAAACATTTTAGTAAATGATTTTTATAAATTATATAATGAAAAAAATGTAAAAAAACCGAAATTAAGTTATATTGATTATTCTTTTTGGGAGAATGATTATTTAAAAAGCAATGAGATTAAAGATATCGAGAATTATTGGATTTCTAAATTTAATGATTTTGATATAACACAATTAAATTTACCTTATATTGGTAATTGTTCAAATAATACTTTTGTTGGTAATACTATTTGTAAAAATATTGGCAAAGATTTGTTTAATAATATAAATTTAATTGCAAATAAATTAGGTGTTTCAGATTATATGGTATTTTTATCTGCATTTTATATTTTACTTTATAAATATACTATGCAAGAAAATATTACTATTGGTACACCTATAGCCAATAGAAATTTTAATGATGCAGATTCGATTATTGGTATGTTTGTAAATAATGTTGTTTTGGCAGATAAAATATGTTCTTATACAAATTTAAAAGATTTTATTTTACATATAAAAGAACTTGTTTTAGATGCTTTGGAGTATCAACCTTATCCATATGATTTGCTTTCTAAAAAATTAAATAATAGTAATTTATTTGATGTTATGTTTGTTTATCAAAATATGTATGATAGTAATCTAAATTTAGATAATTTAATTACTTCAAATAGTAATACTTCTAAATTTAAGTTAACATTAGAAATCATACCAAATAGAAATTGTTTAAATATTGAATATTGTTGTGATTTATTTAGTTTAGATTTTATTAATTCAATGTTTGATAATTATTTAAATATTCTAAATTTATTTACTATTAGTTTGGATAAAACTATTCAGGATTTAGATATTATCTCTTTAGAGGAAAAAAATACTATATTAAATGTATTTAATAATACTAAAACTGAAATTAGCTTAAATAATATTATTTATAATTTTGAAAATATTGCAACTAGAAACCCTGATGATATTGCAATTATCTTTTCTAATAAAAAAATTACTTATAAGGCTTTAAATGAAAAAGCAAATAAATATGCTAATTATTTACTAAGTCAAGGGATTGGCTTAAATGATACAATTTGTATTATGTTGGAACGTGGTTTTGATTTAATTTGTATGATGCTTGCTTGCCAAAAAATTGGGGCATGTTATGTACTTATTGATTTAAATTTGCCTATTCATAGAATTAATTATATGTATGAAAATTCTGCTTCTAAATTTATAATAACTACATCTAACTTATATAATAAAGACTTTAATAATTGTCTTATTATTGATAATATTAATTTAAATTTATATAATAAAAATAATTTAGAAAAAATTGATTATGAAAACTTATGTGTTATATATACTTCTGGCTCAACAGGAAACCCTAAAGGTGTATTACTAAAAAATAAAAGTTTTTCTAATTTACTAAATGCTTTTGATAAAGATATGAATATTTCTAAATTTAAAAATATTTTATCTATTGCAACAGTTTCATTTGATATGTTTAGTGTAGAAATATATAGTGCTTTATATTTTGGCAATACAGTTATTCTATCTAATAATGATGAACAAAAAGACCCTGTTTGTATTAGTAAATTAATAATAAAATATAATGTAGATTTTTTTATTACAACTCCTACTCGTATAGATTTGCTTTTATCTGACAATATTAGAGATAATTGCTTGAAAGATGTTAAAGCTTTTCAATTGGGCGGTGAAGTTTTTAATTCGCAATTATATTCAAAATTAAAAAAATATACTAATGCTAAAATATATAATGGATATGGACCAACAGAAATTACAGCTTGTTGTTCTAATAAATTGGTATCCAAAAACTCGATTAATATAGGTAGTCCTATCGCAAATGTTCAAATTTATATTTGTGATAAAGATATGAATTTATGTCCTATTGGTGTTATAGGAGAGATTTGCATTGGTGGAATTGGTGTATCAGATGGGTATATCAATAATGAATCTGCAACTCAAAAATCGTTTGTTAAAAATCCATTTGGACAAGGATTTATTTATAAATCTGGAGATTTAGGTAAATTTAATTCTAATGGAGAAGTAACTTATATTGGTAGAAGTGATTTTCAAGTAAAGCTTCATGGATTACGTATAGAAGTATCTGAAATAGAACAGCAGATGAATAGTATTTCTGGAATAGAAAATTCTGTTGTATTATGTGTAAATCATTCTTATTTGATTGGTTTATATACATCAAGCATAGATATAAGCTCTTCTTTTATAAAACAAATATTATCAAATAATTTACCAACTTATATGATTCCTAGAAAAATTGTAAAAGTTGATAGTTTTCCTATTAATAATAATGGTAAAATTGATAGATTATCATTAACTAACAATATTTCTTCATTTGTTAGTCAAGCAGATACAATTCACGTTGCACCTACTAATGATATTCAAAAACTTTATTGTGATATTTGGGAAAAGTTACTAAATACTTCTGTTGGTATTGATGATGATTTATTTGAACTTGGAGCTGATTCTCTTTTAGCAATTAAGTTTAAAATAGAATTATTATCACATGATATAAATATTTCTTATGCAGATGTTTTTAAATATAAAACTATTAGAAAATTATCTAGAATAACAACTTCTCAAAATCAGGATTTTAATTTATCTAATTATGATTATGATAGAATTAATGAATTATTAAATAATGCATATACTGCAAATAATTTGACTAAATGTAACAATTCTAATGTTTTACTTTTAGGTGGAAATGGCTATGTTGGAATGCATATTTTAAATAGTTATATTAAAAATAATTCTGGAAACATTTATTGTATTGTCCGTCCAAAAGATGGAGAATCTGCTATTCAAAGATTTATAAAAGTCTTACACTTTTATTTTAATGATAGTCTAGATAAATATTTAAATAAAAGAATTTTTATCATTGAAGGAGATATTTTAGAAAATAATTTTGGTTTAAGTAAAAAGGATTATATAAATCTATCTAAAAATGTAGATGTAATAATTAACTCTGCTGCTAATGTAAAGCATTTTGGCGATATTAATAAGTTTAATAATATTAATATTGATTCTTTAAATGGTATAATTAAATTCTGTTTAAGATATAAAAAAAGATTAATACATATTTCATCATTAAGTGTTTCTGGAAATACTATGCTTGATGGTACCATTAGTAAATATAATTATAATTTACAAGATTTATATTTTAGTGAAAAAAATTTATATATTAAACAGTCTTTAGATAATGTATATACTAAATCAAAATTCGAAGCAGAAAAAATAATTTTGGAAAATATTATTAACAATAATTTACATGCTCAAATATTAAGATTGGGTAACATTACAAGTAGATATTCAGATGGTAAATTTCAAATTAACCCTAATAATAATGCATTTGCTAATAGACTTAAAGGACTAATCAAACTTAAGAAAATACCTGATTATCTTTTAGATACTTACTTAGAATTTACACCTGTTGATGAATGTGCCAATTGTATTATAAATATTTTAAACAATTACTTTTCAGATTGTTATATTTATCATGTTTATAATAATAATCATGTTTATATTAAAGATTTTGTTAGTATGTTATATAGTTATGGTATTAATGTTGATGTTGTTTCAACTAAAGATTTTTCTAACTTTATAAACAAAATGTTAAAAGATGAAAACAAGTCACAAATTTTATCTGGATTTATTAATGATTTTGATACTGAGAAGAAATTGAATTATTCTTCAAATATAAAAATTTCTTCAGAAATTTCTAACAATTTATTTAATAAAACTAAATTTCATTGGAACAAAATAGATTATGATTATCTAAGAAAATATTTAGATTATCTTAAATTAATTAATTATTTGGATTAGAGAAAGGAGTAATTATGCAAAATATTCAATATTTAATTCTTTTAATGCTTTCTATGATTATAAGTTTATCTATATTTTTTATTGTTAGAAAGTATAATGGTAGTACAAAACAAATAAAGGTAATAACATTGCTTTTAACTGTTTGTACATTTGTTTGGAGTTTAAGTTTAACTTTTCAAATATTATTTCAAAACAGTGGCTTACCTTTAACTTTATTCGAGGGATTTGCATCCTTTGGAGCATGTTTTTTGCCTATACTTATTTTATTTTGGGGACTTACTTTTGCTCAAACAAATTTAAGTTTTAAATGGTATTATTTATTATTATTTGTAATACCAATTTTATCAACAGTTTTAATGTTTACAGATAGCAGTACACATTTATTTTATGAACATTATTCTATTAATTTATCTGAAACAACATATGGTCCATATTTTATGATACATTCAATATTTTCTTATACTTGTATATTAATTGGAGTATTAATTTTGTTCTATTATAGTATTAGAAATGCAGGATTTTTCTCAAGGCAATCATTACTTTTAGTGCTAGGAACTTTAGTTCCTACTGCTACTAATGTATTATCTTATTTAGGAATTTTAAATGCTACTGTATATTTAACTCCTATTACTTTTTCTATTGCCTTATCAATTTATGCTATTGCTATTTTTAAGTTTAAATTTTTAACTGTTGCTCCAATTGCTTTACAAAGAATTGTTGATAGGATGTCTGATTCTTATTTAGTATTAAATTCAGATAATATAATAACAGATTTTAACCAGACTTTTCTTAATTCTTTTAAGCTTTCAAGTAGTGAAGTTAGAAATAAAAATATAATTGATTTATTTAATTATATAAAAGATTTTGATATTGATTTAAATGAGTTTTTAGATACTTTAGAGTCTGTAAAAAAATCAACAGATACCTATAGATTTAAAATAAAATTTTCTAAGATTGATAAATCTTTTAATGTTGAAGTTAATAGTATAAATTCTAAAGGTAAATTTTTGGCAACTCTTGTTTTATTAAAGGATGAAACTCAACATGTTAAAGATATGGAAATAATTAAGTCTAACCAAGAATTACTTATGGAGAGAGAACGTCTTGCTTCTTTAGGACAATTAATTGGTGGTATTGCTCACAACTTAAAAACTCCAATTATGTCTATTAGTGGTGCTGCTGAAGGATTAACAGATTTAGTAAAAGAATATGATTCTTCTATAGATGACCCACAAGTTAATTCAGCTGACCACCATGATATCGCAAATGATATGAGTGAATGGATTGAAAAAATAAAAACACATACTTCATATATGTCTGATGTTATTACTGCTGTTAAAGGTCAAGCTGTTACTCTTTCGGCAGGTGACACTAAAACCGATTTTACAGTTGAGGAATTAATAAAAAGAGTTAATATTTTAATGAAACATGAATTAAAATCTGCTTTAGTTAATTTAAATACAGATATTAAGATTGATTCTTCTCTTATTATCAAAGGAAATGTAAATATTCTTGTACAAGTTATAAATAACATGATTTCAAATGCAATTCAAAGTTATAATGGAACTCCTGATAAGAATATAGATTTAATTGTTGATAAAAATGATAATAATATTGTTATTCAAATAAAAGATTATGGTTGCGGAATGCCTAAGGAAGTTCAAGATAAATTGTTTAAAGAAATGATTACTACTAAAGGGAAAAATGGAACTGGTCTTGGTTTATTTATGTCTTATTCTACCATTCGTGGTAATTTTAATGGTAATATTAGTTTTGATTCTAAGCAAAATGTTGGTACTACTTTTGAAATTATTATACCAGTATAATATTTTTACTATTTGGGCGTGCATTGCACGCCCATACACATAATTTAAATTTTCGAATATTATATCAAAATTATTAATTTAAGTTCTACAATATTCTTGACAAAAAGGAATAATAATATATATTTTGTTTTGGAGTGCGCCCTTTGTGGGGACCGCCTATGGCTGTTAAAGCTTGCTTTCTACAGCCATGGTGGGGAAGGGTTAAAGCACGTAAAATAAAAAATATATATTATTATTCCTTTATATTGCATTACTTATTATTAATTTCTGTGGAATGTTAGCGAAGCTTTTTATTGAATAGGGAAAATCTTCGATTTTTCCTATTCAATAAAAAAATGCAAGTATAACTTGCATTTTTTATAGATTAAATTTTTCCTCTTTTTGTTTTATGTTTTCCTCTTTTTCATTTAGTTTATATTCGTCTTCAGTGTAGTCTATAAAGTTTCCTGTATTCATTTTATGTGTTAAATTTATTAGTTCAATATCGTCGTTAAAATTAAATTCTTTATCGAATCTTCCCATAAAACTCTCCTATTCTAAACCATTCTATTTATTTCCTATGACATTATATAACTTATATATTTATAAATCAATATTTTTTATAAAATACTATTGCTAATAATTAAACTATATAATAAGTTCTAGCAAAATAATAACTATCAATTACCATTATCCGCAAACTTGTATAATATGAATTATATAGTTTACTATAATACCCTCCTGTTTTTAATAGTTCAGAATGATTTCCCATTTCTACTATCTCACCTTCGTTTAGGACAATTATTTTATCAACATTCACTATTGTAGATAGTCTGTGTGCAATAAATATTGAGGTTTTTTTAGCTGAAATTATATCTATCGATTTTTGAATTAATAATTCTGTATTTGTATCAATATTAGCTGTTGCTTCATCTAATATAAATATTGATGGATTATGTGCAAATATACGTGCAAATGCAAGAAGTTGTTTTTGCCCTTCTGAATATGATGCTCCTCTTTCTTTTGCTATTTCGTTTATGTTGTTTGGTAATGAGTTAACAAAGTCTTGTGCAGATGCTAACTTTATGGCCTCTATTATTTGGTCCTCTGATATATGATTATTTAGTTTTATATTTTCTTGTATTGTTCTTGCAAAAATGAATGGATCTTGTAGTATTATTCCTATATGCTTTCTTAAACTTCTTTTATTTATATCTTTTATATTAACACCATCTAATAATATTTCTCCTTGTTGAATTTCATAAAATCGATTTATTAAATTTGTTATTGTTGTTTTTCCACACCCAGTTTTTCCAACTAGAGCTATACTTTGTCCTGGTTCCACTACAAAGCTTACATTTTTTAGTATCCATTTATTATTATCATATGAAAACCATACATTTTTAAATTCTATTTTTCCTTTTACATCTTTTAATTTTATACCTGATTCCAAATCTTCTATGTATTCTTTTTTATCTAAGATATCGTATATTTTATTTATAGAAACAAATGCTTCTTGTACTGTTTCTAAATTATCTATTGTTCTTGTAATTGGTTCAAATAATTGTTTAATATATGTAATAAATACATATATTAATCCTACTTCTAAATTTATACCTGCCCAGTGATTTACACATGCCCATACTATAATTGCAACAGATACATTTTCCATTATGGTCATAAATCCTGGTAAAAACCCTTCTATAATTCCTCCTGGAAGTCTTGATTTACAATAATCACTTGTGTATTTTTTACATTCTTTTTGTTTTTCGTGTTGAATATTGAATATTTTTATTAATTTTGAACCATATATTGATTCTGCTAAAAATGTATTTAAATTTGTTTTTATTATTTTTGATTTATCATATATTTTATTTAATATTTTTGTTAATACTATAGAGGTTAATATTATAAATGGTATTACTATGAATGTAAATAAGCTTAATGTTACACTAAAATAAATCATTACTGCTACTAGGGCAATTATTAATACTAAATCTTTAAAAAATGTAGTTAATACATCTTTAAATAATGTAGATATATCTTCTACATCGTTTGTGATTCTAACAAATAATTTCCCTGCGGGAGTTTTATCATGAAATGGTATATTAGCATTTTGAGTATATTTAAATAATCTATTTCTTAATGTATATATTATTTCTTCTCCCATCATATTAGTTGTTGTGCTTGTAATAAAATCTATTATATTTCCTATAATTACTATTGCAATGTATATTGTACCAATAACTCCAATTGTAAATATACCTTTTTCATATATTCCTTTTCCTAAATATTCATCAATTACAACTTTTATAATGTATGGTTTTATTATTTCTATTGCAGTTATAATTAATGATAATATAGTTACTATTATGATTGTTTTTTTATGTGGTTTTGCCATTAGTGCAACTCTATGTAATGTTTTACTTTTCATTTGTTTCTCCTTATTTAACATATTTGGCTTTTAGTAGATTGCTGTTTATAAAATTCATAATATTTTCCATCTTGATTTAATAATTCTTCATGTGTTCCAGATTGTATAATATTTCCTGAGTCTAAAACTATAATTTTATCTGCGTCTTTTATATCTGATATTCTATTAGTAATTATTATGCATGATTTATCTTTTGCTAATTCCTTTACGTTATTTAATACTAGCTGCTCTGTTCTATTATCTAATGCTGAAAATGTATCATCGAAAATCAATATATTACTTTTATTTAAAAATGCTCTTGATATTACTACTCTTTGCTTTTGACCTCCTGATAAATCTGTACCTCTTTCTCCTATAACTGTTTCTATACCATTTTGCATTTTTTCTATATCATCATATATCATAGCATTTTTAGTACTTTGCTTTATTTGTTCGTCTTCGTATCCTTCTTTAAATAATTTTATGTTTTCTTTTAAAGTATTTGAAAAAAGGAAATTATCTTGTGTTATATAACATATATTATTTCTTAATGTTTGTAATGGTATATCGTTTATGTCTTTTTCATCTATAAATATTTTTCCTTTTTGTACAGGATATAACCTTAATAGCAAATTCATTAATGTTGTTTTTCCACTTCCTATTGTTCCTATTATACCTAGTGTTTCGCCTTTTTTTATACTTATATTTATGTTTTGTAATACTGATTCTAAATTATCTGGATAGTTAAATGTTAAGTCCTTTATTTCAATATTTCCTTCTATTTTTTGTTCTTCATTATCTTTACTATTTATTAATATTTTTTCTTTCTCAAGATTGAATACATTATCCAATCTATTATATGAAATTTGTGCTCTTTTATAATGTGATATTAATCCAGGCATCCATTGTACTGGACCAACAAATAATCCAATATATCCATTAAATGCAACAAAATCTCCTGTTGTGATTTGTCCTTGTAATACTAAATTTGAACCATATAGTAATGATATGCCATAGCATAATCCAAAACATATATTTATACATGTAGAAAGTAAAGTAGAATGTACATCAACTGCATTGTTACTTTGTTTTAATAATCTGTTTTTTCTAATAAATTCTTTTAATTGATTTGTTTCTCCTGTATATGCTTTTGTTGTTCTAATTGCATCTGTACTTTCTTGCACATATTCAGATAATTCTGTAAAATATTTTTGTGATTTCTTAAAATTTTTCTCTACATATTTTTTTATTTTTATAATTATAAATACTGTTATTATTATTGGGCATAAAGTTGCTACTGTAAGCTTAATATTTACACCTGACATCATAGAATATGTTACTATTATTGATGTTGCTATAATTCTTGCTCCATATGAAACAATTCTATATGAAAATGTTCTTATTTCTGATATATCTTTTACAAAATAGGACATTAATTCACCATTTTTTATGTTTTGTATATTTGTCATTTTTATTTTCATAAATTGTTCAAATAGTTTATCTTTTAAGTCTCTTTCTATACTTCTTGGGTTATACCCAGCAAGCCATCTCCATGGCATTCTTGCTCCAAGTAGTAATATTGCAACTATTATTAAATATATTGTATTTTGGATTATTTGCGATTTGTTAGTTTCTATATCATATAATAAATCTACTATATTTCCTATTATTTTTGGTGGATATGTTAGTAAATACATATTTAAGAATATAAATAATATTTGCAATAATATCGTGAATTTATATTTTTTTAGTATTTTTAAAAGTACCTTTTTCATGTTTTTCTCCTTTGTATGTTTTTACATTAAAAGTATACATTAATTTTCTATAAAATGGAATAGTATAATTGAATTTTATTGTTTATTTTATAATATATTATACTTACTGCTACCAGGATATAAGTATAAAAATATTTTATTCTCGGCAGTCGCCATTCCCCAATGGAACTGTAAAAAATACTTACGTATTTTAACAGTTCTCATCGGTCACCCACGCATGGCTCCTTATGTTCTAAAATATTTTTATACTTACATCCTTCACGCTAATTTGATTAGAATTTAAAAATATTATTTGTTTTATAAACAAATTTATAGTATACTATTTAAAGATTACTTTTGTGGAGGTTCTATGGAAAAAATATTTGAAAATACAACAGTTTATACTCATGAGATTTATTCCTTGTTTTTAGAATTTCATAATAGAAAATATAATTTAAAATATAATCTTTATACTTGCTTTATCTCCTTTCTTATTATTTTTTGCATGGTTTTACAGTTTTTAAACGGTAATATTGATATGAGCATAATTTTTGTTTTGATTTTTATTGCTTTTATTTTTTGGAGAGTTTTTCATCCTTATTTTATTGTTGAAAAAGAAGTAAAAAGTGATAAGATTCAAAAACAGTTAAAAAATACTTATTATTTTTTTGATAAGTATTTTGAAATTTCAAATACTGGTGGATTATCTAGAATTAAATATTATAAATTATATAAAATTTTCCAAGATGAACATAGCTTTTATTTATATATTAATAAAGACCATGCTTTTATTGTTAGTAAAAATGGGTTTACATTAGGTGAAGTTAATGCTTTTTACAGTTTTATAAAAAAAAGAAAGTTACATAGATTTTTTTAATTTATGCTATTTTTTTATCATATATTTATCATAAAGTATATATATATAATATTCATTATGAAGTATCGAATGCGATTGGAGTATATTAAGAAAGTCCTATGAAATTTGAGGAGGAGTGGACGCGCCCAAACGAATTTAATGAGTGAGGAATAGACGTGGAAGAGGCTCGGAAAATTTCATTAGACTTTCTTAATATACGTATTGAGCCGAGATAATAATGAATATTATATATATATACTTTATGATAGCAAACTTTAATTAATCTTTTTAAATTTCCTCTTTTCTACTTTTTTTGCGTTTTTTATTGCTTTTTTTCCTTTTTCTTAATATAATCAATTATAATTTAAAGGATGTTGGTGTGAATGAAAATTTATTTTCTTTTACACAAATTTATTCCAGAAAGGAATGAAATTTTTTATGAGAAAAGGCTCTGTTAGTCAACCTTCAAATGGATATAAAATTATTGTTGTTGATGATGAAATTGGAATTATAGATTCCCTTTCTATTTTTTTAAAACGCTCTGGATATGAATTTACAGGTGTTACTGACCCTGTGGAGGCAATTGAAAAAGTTAAAACTGAACATTTTGACTTAATGCTACTTGACTTTATTATGACTCCAATTCATGGTGATAAAGTTGTTGAAGAAATTAGAAAATTTAATAAGGAATTATATATTTTATTACTTACAGGACATAAGGATTTGGCTCCTCCTCTTGAAACTATCCGTAGATTAGATATTCAAGGATACTGTGAAAAAAGTGATAAATTTGATCAATTGTTATTATTAATAGAATCTGGTATAAAAGCTATTTCACAAATGAATTTGATTAAAGAAATTAACAATGAATTAAAAGATGCTAATGATAAGTTAGAGAAAGCATATTTAGAAAGTATAGAAGTCCTAAGACATACAGTTGAAGCAAAAGATGTTTATACAAGAGGTCATTCTGATAGAGTTGCAGAATTTTCAGTTCTTATTGGTAAGAAACTTGGATTACCTGATAAAGATTTAAAAACATTGCAATTAGGCGGATTATTCCATGATGTTGGGAAAATTGGAGTTCCTGATAGCATTTTACTTAAGGATTCTAAACTTACACAAGATGAATATTCCGAAATTAAAAATCACCCACTCATTGGTGTTCATATTCTTTCAAATGCTACTATTTTTCAGGATTTAATTCCGATTGTTAAACATCATCACGAAAGATATGATGGAACAGGATATCCTAGCAAATTAAGTGGTGAAAATATTCCATATCTTGCAAGAATTACAGCAATTGCAGATACATTTGATGCCATGACTTCAAAAAGAACCTATAGAGATGCTCTTCCTATAGATGTGGTTATTAGCGAAATTCAAAAATGCAGTGGTACTCAATTTGACCCTGATATTGCAAATATATTTTTAGATATTTTAAAAAATAGTTATAATGATATTATTGAAATTCAAAATAAATATTTATAAATTAAAAAATGTAGCATATATTTTAATATATACTACATTTTTTAATTGACATTTTTTGTAATATAGTGTAATATTTAGTAGTATTATATATTAATAAAAGGAGGATTTTTATGACAACATCAGAGATTAAAGCTAATGCTCGTGAAGCATTAAAAGGAAAATGGGGAAAGGCTGCTTTAATAACGCTTGTATATGGTATAATCTCTTACATAATTTCTTTGGTTCTTGGCTTTATACCAGTTATTGGTTCTTTGGTAAGCCTTGTAATTACTTTACCTATTTCGTTTGGTTTAATAGCAGTTTTTATGAAATTTAAAAGAGGAGAAGAAGTTGGATATGTAGACTTTTTCACATTAGGATTTCAATCATTCGGTAAGGTTTGGGGTGTATTTGGAAATGTTATTTTAAAAATGATTGTTCCAGTAATTCTTGTTGTAATTTCTGTTATAATTTTAGCATTCGGAATGGGAGCATCAATTTCTTCTAGCATGATGGATGCATATTCTACGGGTACAATTTCTAGTGCTTCTGTTGGATTTTCTGGACTTGCAATAGTTGGATTACTTTTATATTTTGCTGCTATAATTTATGCTGTAATTAAAGGTTTATATTATGTTTTAGTTTACAATATATTATTTGATAACCCAAATATGACAGGAAAAGAAATTGTAGAGGAAAGCGAAAGATTAATGGCAGGAAACAGATGGAGTTATGTATGGCTTTACATTACATTTATTGGATGGTCTATACTTGCAGTATTTACTTTAGGAATTGGATATTTTTGGTTAATGCCATATATGACATTTGCAGTAATTTGTTTTTATGAAAATTTATCTGGAAAATCTTCTACAGCAACTACTACAGCAGAAAGTGAACCAGTTAAAACAGAAGAATAATATTTATATTATAAGTAATGTAAATTTTTCCTATAATAAACAATAAAAAGTTGATAAAGATTTATCAACTTTTTATTGTTTTATTTTCTATATTTTCATACTTAACTTTACTTTTTGCCTTTCAAGGTCTATTTCAATTACTTTAACTTTTACAATATCTCCAACAGCTACTATTTCTGATGGATTTTTAATATATTTTTCACTCATTTGTGATATATGTACTAGTCCATCATGTTTTACACCTATATCAACAAATGCTCCAAAATCTATTACATTTCTTACTGTTCCTGTTAATACCATGCCTTCTTTTAAATCTTCTATTTTTAATACATCTGTTCTTAAAACTGGCTTAGGCATTTCTTCACGTGGGTCTCTACCTGGTTTTATTATTTCTTTAATAATATCTTGTAATGTTATTTCTCCTATTCCTAATTCAATAGCCATTTTCTTAACATCTATGTTTAATAGATTTTTCTTTATTTGTTCTAGTGTTTCTGAATTTCTTATGTCTTCTACACTATGACCCGTAAATTCTAATAATTTTATTGCAACATCATAACTTTCTGGATGAACGGCTGTAGATTCTAATGCATTTTTTCCATCATAAATTCTTATAAATCCTGCACATTGTTCAAATGCCACTTTCCCTAGTTTTTCTACTTTTAATAGTTCTTTTCTTTCTTTTATTTTTCCATTTGTATCTCTATATTTTACAATATTTTTACTTATGGTTTTATTTAACCCTGAGACATATGATAATAGTGATGGTGTTGCTGTATTTATATCTACTCCAACTGAGTTTACAGCATCTTCTACCACTCCTGTTAAACTTTCTTCTAATCTTTTTTGGTTTACATCATGTTGATATTGTCCTACTCCTATTGCTTTTGGTTCTATTTTTACTAGTTCTGCAAGTGGATCTTGTAATCGTCTTGCAATTGATATTGCTCCTCTTAATGAAACATTTATATCTGGATATTCTTCTGTTGCCAGTTTTGATGCAGAATATACACTGGCTCCTGCTTCTGATACAATGGCATAATGTACTTGTTTATTACATTTTTTTATAACATCTGCAACAAACATTTCTGATTCTCTTGATGCTGTTCCATTTCCTATTGCAATCATGTTTACATTATAATTTTCTATTAGTTCTAGCATTTTTTTTGTAGCCCCTTCAATATCATTTTGGGGCTCTGTTGGATATATTGTTGTAGTTTCTAATACTTTTCCTGTTTCGTCTATTACTGCAATTTTACACCCTGTTCTATATGCTGGATCAAAACCTATTACTGTAAGATTTTTTAATGGTGCACCTAATAATAGTTGTTTTGCATTTTTTCCAAATACTTTTATTGCTTGTTCTTCTGCAACTTGTGTTAAATCACTTCTTATTTCTCTTTCAATTGATGGTTCTATTAGCCTGTTCCAACTATCTTGTATTATATTTTTTAATATATCTTTGTATTTTTCTGATATTATTATATCTTTTTCAATATATAATAATATTTTTTCTTCTGGTTTTTCTATTTTAACTTTTATTTTGTTTTCTTTTTCACCTCTATTTATTGCAAGTATTCTATGACTTGGTATTTTATTTATACTTTCGTTAAATTCATAATACATTTCATAGTTTGTTTTTTCTTCTTTGTTTACTGCAGTTGTAGAAATTATTGCTTCTTTATAACACATATTCTTAATTTTTTTTCTATATTTGGGTTCATCTGAAATTATTTCTGCAATTATATCTTTTGCACCTTGCAAAGCATCTTCAATTGTCAATACATTTTTTTCTTTTGATATATATTTTTTTGCTTCTTCTTCAATGTCTATTTTCTCATTTTGTTCTAAAATGATATTTGATAAATTTTCAAGCCCTTTTTCTTTTGCAATAGTTGCTCTAGTTCTTTTCTTTTGTTTATACGGTCTATATATATCTTCTATTTCAGCGAGTTTTGTTGATTGTTCAAGACTTTGTATAATTTCATCAGTTAACTTTCCTTGTTCTTCAATGTTTTTTATTATTTCTTGTTTTCTATTTTCTAGATTTCTTAGATATGTAAGTCTATCTCCTAATTCTCTTAATATTTCATCTGATAATCCTTTGGTTGCTTCTTTTCTATATCGTGCAATAAATGGTATTGTGTTTCCTTCATCAATTAAAAGTATTGTATTTTTTACCTGCTCATATTTTATATTTAATTCTTTTGCTATTAATTCTATTATTTTTTCCATATATTTTCCTTTCATTTAGTATTTTTATATTATATCAAAACAAACCTAGCAATGCTAGATTTGTTTTAAATTTAATTTTAATTATTTTTTTAAAATAATTTGAGATTTATTATTGTTTCTATTACTATCTAAATATCTAATATTATTCATATTTTGCTGTGTTAGTTTTGATATACTTTTTTGTGTATTTGAAATTTCTTCTACAATGTTTTTATTAGATTTATAATAATACTTATCATCATCGTCTTCTTCAAATTCATCTTCATCATCGTCTTCTTCTTTTTCTTGTTTATTATCATATACATTTCTCATTCTTTGCAAATTGTCATATACTATGTTGGATGAATTATTATCGTCTATTTCTTTTCTGTTTTTTCTATTTTTAAAATACATATAAATATCATAAATTACATTTTTTATATATGTTATTATTACTAAACAAATACAAATACATACTCCAAATGCTATTGGATATCCCATATCTTTTTTATGATTAATGTTATATGGCTCTTTTGGTACCTCTGCTCTTTGTATTGTATTGCTATTATCTGTAAATGATTCTTTATATTTTTCTTTTAATTTATTTATTATTTCATTTGCTATTATAGTTGCTCTAGAGTTGTTTTCATCTTTTACACTAATTTCTATAGATTTTGTATTACTATCAATACTAGTTGATATTGAATCTAACATTTTTTCAGTTGATATTTCTAAATTATAGTTTTCTATTATTTGATTTAACATCTCTTCGTTTTTTATTTGTCTTGCATATATACTTAAAATTGTATTTGATTTTGTTTCTAATATTATTTTACTTGTTGCAATATACATTGGAGTTTTATAATAATAACTATAAAAGAAACTTGAAGTTATACAAAACAATAATATTAATAATATATAAATTTTAATACTTGATAGTGTTCTTCTTAATCTGCTTTTTTCCACTATTATTACCACCTTATTTAGTTTTAATTTTATCCCATTGCTAATATTTGTGATATTGGCTCATTATCTTGTAATAATTCTTGTTCTTGCAAAATATTTTGTTCTTTTTGCTTTTTAAATGAGAATAAACCTTTCATGTTTTCTTTCATTTTTCTTTCTTTAATTTTATTTTCTAGTATTCTATTTTGTAGTTCTTGGACTTTTGCTTCTTTGGCTTTATTTTCTAATTCTTTTCTAATAATTTCTTTTGGAGTTATTTCTTTATTAGCTGTAACTTTTATATCTGTTTCTTTGTTTATTTTTTTAACTGGTTGATTTACTTCTTTTGGCATTTCTACTATTTTTTCATTTACAGCTATTTTAGAATTATTTTTTTCTTGCTGTACGATATTAATGTGATCTTCAAACCTTATAATCTTAGCTTCTTTTTCTACATGATTATTTACATTTTCTTTTATAGGATTTTTTCCTTCAAATTGTCTTATTTTATTTTCTAGTGTATTTAAATATTGTTCTTGCCTACTTAATCTTTCTTCATAATATTTTCTCATCATTTTAAATTCTAATTTTAATGCTTCTATATTCATCTCATGCTCATTAATTAAATTGCTGGTATTTTCATTTTGTTGATTCATATTTTCTTTTATATTCTCAAGCTGTGTATTGTATTCTTCTAGATTTTCTTTTTGGTTTGTTATTTGGCTTGCTTGTTCTTCAACATTTTCTTTTATATTTAATATTTCATTTTCATGTTCTTCTATGTTTTCTTTTACATTTATTATTTCATCTTTTTGTTCTTTTATGTTTTCTTTTACATTTATTATTTCATTTTCATGTTCTTCTATGTTTTCTTTTACATTTGTTATTTCATCCTTTTGTTCTTCTATGTCTCCTCTTACATTTGCTATTTTATATGTATTTTCCTGTATATCTTCTCTTACATTCGTTATTTCATGTTTATTTTCTTGTATATTTTCTCTTATATTTATTAAATCAATTTTGTTTTCTTGTATATCTTCTTTTACATGATTAATTTTATTTCTTAAATATTCTAAATCTTCTTTTCCATTTATTTTACTTTCTTGTATTGAAGTTGCCAAATTGTAATTTAATATTTCTATTTCATCAATTCTTTTTGATAATTCTTCTTGTTTTTCTTGAGTATTCTTGTTTTCCATTTGTTCTATTATTTGCTCTTCTATAGTTGGCTGTGGAGCAATATATTTTTCTACATATAAAGATACGTCTAATGATTTATCATATTGTACTTTTTCTGTTTCTTCATTGTCTAATGATATATTTATTTGATTATTTGTTGTTGTTTTGTTATAGTATCTACTTTTATATTCTTTTTTACTTAATTCTTGTTTATTAATTATAACACCATCAATTGTTCCTCCACCTATTTCAATAGATTTTTTCAATTTTTGAAAATTATTTATTTTTGTACTATTATATGCTGCTACTAAGATTGTTTTATCTACTAATTTTGAAATAACTATACTATCTGAAACTAACGAACATGGTGTCCCATCAATAATTATTACATCATATCTTGTTTTTAATGTTTCTATAAAGTCTTTCATTATATTTAAAGATAATAATTCTGATTCATTTAATATCTTGGTTCCAGAAGTCATTACATGTAAATTTTTAAATCTTGTTTGTTCTATGTATTGATTTATATTAGCATTATACCCATATTTTTTTAAATCTATTAAACATTCTGATAATCCATTCTTTTTGCTTAATTTAAATATTTTATCTATTCTTCCTTTTCTCATATCTGCATCTATTAAAAGTACTTTATTATTTGATTTGGCTATTGTTAATGCTAAATTAGAAGATATAAAACTTTTTCCTTCGCCTGATGATGAACTCGTAATTAGTATTGCTTCTGACTTCTTTTCTCCTTTATTAAACATCATATTTGCTCTACATGTTTTAAATGCTTCTCCAACTGTAGATTTATATTGATTTGATACTATTAATTCATCACCTTTTATTTTATTTAAATGTGGTATTCCTGATATTACATGTAAATTTGTATAATTTTCTACATCTTTTTCGCATTTTATTGTGTTATCAAATATATAATTTATAAAAACTAAAATTGAAGATAATATTATTCCAATAAATATGGCTATTCCGCAATCTTTTGCAATATTCATGTTATATGGTTCATTGCTTACTTCTGCATAATCCATTATATGTATATTATTCATATTATAAATTGATTTAATTTCTTGGGTAAATACATTTACTAGTTCATTTGTAATATTAGCTGCTAATTGATTATCTTCATTAATTACACTTATCTTTATAACTTGTGTATTATTAGTTGCTTCTACTTTAATTAGTTTTTCTAATTCATTACTTGTTATTTTTAAATTAGCATTTTTTATTACTTTATCTAGTGTTTTCTCTGTCTTTGCTATTCCAACATATGTTGATAATAGATTTTTATTAAGTAATATATCATTTTGTGTAATATTTGTTTGCTCTTTATTACTATTTTCATCTTGTGCTAATACTATTATAGCAGAAGAACTATACATTGGCGTTTTATAATATGTGTCATAAAAATATGTTGCACACAAGCACCCCACTATTATTAATATGATGAAAATTTTCATATTTGAAATTGCCGTTATAAATCTTTTACCAAATAACATCTTACTTCCTCCGCTTTTGTATTTTTATTATACCTTAAATATATTACAAATATTTTTCAATAGTCAATCATAGTAATATTACATATTATATAATATTACACTTTTTTATAAGTTATTGGTTACGGCTATATAGTTTTTCTATTGTCATTTTATTTTTTTATATTTATATTACAATTTTGTTAAATAATCCTTGTCTTTTTTTATTTTTCTTAGGGAATGCATCATATTTATATTACAATAAAGCGATAGAAAAATTCTATCGCTTTATTGTTTTGTTATTGAAAAGGTCAAAGAGTTTTAATCATGTCCCTTCTATTCTACTCAATTTCTAAATATTCATTGTATGTTACTTCTCTATCTACTAATTTGTCTTGCTTTATATCTATTATTCTATTGGCTACAGTTTGTGTTAATTGATGATCATGTGATGTAAATAAAATATTTCCTTTAAATTTCTTCATTCCTTCGTTTACAGATGTAATTGATTCCATATCTAAGTGATTAGTTGGTTCATCTAGTATTAAAAAATTTGCTCCTGATAACATCATTTTAGATAATACACATCTAACTTTTTCTCCACCTGATAATACATTTACCTTTTTTAGTGATTCTTCTCCTGAGAATAACATTCGTCCTAAAAATCCTCTTATGTATGTTTCGTCTGGATCTTTTGAATATTGTCTTAGCCATTCTACTAATGTTAAGTCTTTATTAAATAAATAATTATTATCTTTAGGAAAATACGTATTTGTTATTGTTGTTCCCCAAATTAATTCACCTTCATCTGGTTCGATTTCTCCCGATATTATTTGAAATAATACTGTTTTAGCGTTTTCATTATCTGCCAAAAATGCAATTTTATCTCCTTGTTTGACTGTAAATGATATATTATTTAATAATTTTTTTCCATCAATTGTTTTGGATATATTCTTAACTTGCAATATCTCTTTTCCTGGTTCTCTATCTTCCTTAAAGTCTACATATGGATATTTTCTATTTGATGGTTTTATTTCCTCTAATTCTATTTTCTCTAATGATTTTTTTCTTGAAGTTGCCTGCTTTGATTTTGATGCGTTTGCACTAAATCTTGCAATAAAATCTTGTAATTCTTTTATTTTTTCTTCTTTTTTCTTATTTGCCTCTTTGGCTTGTTTTAGTGCAAGCTGACTTGATTCATACCAGAAATCATAGTTTCCTGGATATATCGTTATCTTTCCGAAATCTACGTCTGCAATGTGTGTACATACTTTATTTAAAAAATATCTATCATGAGATACAACAATTACTGTATTTTCAAAGTTGATTAAAAACTCTTGTAACCAATCTATTGCTTTTAGGTCTAAGTCATTGGTTGGTTCATCTAACAATAATATATCTGGATTTCCAAATAAACTTTGTGCTAATAAAACTTTAACTTTATCTTTTGCTTCAATTTCTTTCATATAACTATAATGATTTTGCGATTCAATGCCTAGTTCATTTAGTAATTGAGCTGCATCTGATTCTGCATTCCACCCATCTAATTCTGCAAATTTTTCTTCCAATTTTGCAGCTTTCATTCCATCTTCTTCTGAAAAATCTGGTTTAGAATATAATTCTTCTTTTTCTTTCATTATTTTATATAATTCCGCATTTCCCATTATTACAGTATCAATTATTTTTTCTTCTTCATATGCAAAATGGTCTTGCTTTAGTACTGATATTCTTTCTGTTTTATCAATACTTACTTCTCCCTTACTAGGCTCTATCTCACCTGATAGCACTTTTAAAAAAGTAGATTTTCCTGCTCCATTTGCTCCTATTATTCCATAACAATTTCCTTTTCCAAATCTTATATTTACATCTTCAAATAATACTCTTTTTCCAAATCTTACAGTTACACCATTTGTTACTAACATATTTCCTCCTTATTATGCTTTTTTTCGATTTATATATTATATAGTATTTCACTTATTTTTTCAACATTATTTAAGTTAATATATGTAGAATTTGCATTGAATATATATTCAATACAAATTTATATTTTAAATAGATAATACATCCTAAATATTAGAATTTTATCTAACATTTAGGATGTATTATCTATTTACCCTTATTTAATTTTTTATTCATTATCAAATAATAGTTTTATTGCCCATAATCCTGAAATACCTACTAAAGTATATATAATTCTTGAAATAATTGTCATATCTTCAAATATTGTTTCTACTAAATTAAAATTAAATAATCCTATTAATCCCCAGTTTATAGCTCCAATTATTACTAATACCAACGCTATTTTATCTATAATCTTCATTTTTTTCACTCCTTTTTATGTTTGATATTAGTATATTTAATTTTTTTTTTATTATTCATTTAATTTAATAAATCTCTTTTTTTCAAAATTAGAATAGTTATAATCGTTACTACTAAACATATTAGTAATAGTATTATAAATCCATATGGATGGTCTTGTAATGGTACTGGTACATTCATTCCCCATAAACTAGAAATTAAAGTTGGTATTGCTAAAATTATTGTAATTGATGTTAATAATTTCATTACTCCATTTAGATTATTAGAAATTATAGATGCATACGCATCCATGGTACCATTCAAAATATCACTATATATCGTGCTCATTTCCATTGCCTGTTTATTTTCAACTATTGCATCCTCAAGAATATCTTCATCTTCATCATATAACTTTATAATTTTTCCTCTTAGTGTTTTCTCCATTACAATTTCATTTGATTTTAATGATGTTGTAAAATAAACAAGACTTTTTTCTAAATCTAATAATTTTAATAGTTCTTTATTTTTCATAGAATTTTGCAATGTCGATTCTGCAATTTGAGTTTCTTTATTTATCTGTTTTAAATAACTTAAATAATATGTTGCATTTGTTAACATTATTTGAAATATGAATCTACTTTTTTTATATGAGGAAAATGCCTTTATTCTCTTTTTTTCAAATGCATCTATTACAATACTTTTTTTTAATGATACTGTTATAAAAAAATCATCCCTTACAACAATCATCCCTAGTGGCATTGTTGTGTATATTTCACTTTTTTTATCTTTTTCTATTATCGGAACATCCACAATAAATAATGTTACTTCTCCTTCTTCGGAGTCTATTCTAGCTTTTTCTTCATAGTCTAATGAATATCGTATAAATTCCTCTTCTATTTTTACTTCTTTACATACCTTTTTAATTTCATCATCAGTTGGATTAACCATATTTATCCAACTACCCTTTTTAAAATCTTTGGAAATTTTTAGTTCATTTGTTTCTACATCTGAATTATATACTTTTACCATTATTTTCACCTCCAAAAAAGTGGATTATTCTGTTTTATAGTATTTATTTTCATTTAATATAATACTATTTTTATGTATTGTTGTCAATTTTTTAAGTTTTATTTATCTTCTTCTATAAATAATATTTTTGCTATATATGGAGTAATTTCGTCTATTTCATACCATCCAGAACTTTTATATGTATTATCTAATCCGTTTGGATTTGATACATATACCATATTTTCTCCATCTGTTGCTAGTAAAACTATATAATGTGATGCTGTAGTCCATCTATTTTCATTTGGTTTATTCCAAACACATATAAGAATTGGTCTATTGGTTAATAGGTGATTTTTTATGTAATCATTACTTAAATACTTTCCACTATATAAAAAATCTGTATTTTTTATCTTAAATGTATCAGTCAATTCTTTTGAAATATTATTTCCATCTAACTTTGGATAATACTTTTTTCTTAAATCTTCTGGTGTATAGTTTTTATTATATCCACTTAGTATAATTGCCATTGCAGTTATAGAACAACCATTATCTTCCATTACCCCATCCCAATACTTACTATTACTCCATGATGCTGTTCCATTTTGTTTATACTCTTTATATATTTTTTTATTTTTTTCAGTAGTTGTAAATGTTGTAAAATATCCGTCTTTATTATTTATTCTTTCTTGTCCTATTCCTTTATATTTACTGTTATAATCTTGTTTAATTATACTATATAAAGCATCTGATTTTTCTTCTACTGAAAAAATCTTTTCTACTCTTTTGTTTATGTTTATTGGATTATTATTAAAATATATAATACATGCTATTATAATAATTATTAATACTATCTTTTTTAAACTTCTTTTTTTATTATCTTTTTTCATTATTTTTAACATTCCTTTCTAATTTACAAATTTCTTTCAATTTTTATCCATTTTTCTATAATTATAAAAAAATTTTTTTATTTGTTTTTTAAGAATTTCTTAATAAAAACTTAATTTTTTCTTACATTTATAGAACAGTTGAATATTGATGTGTTATAATAAAAAAAAGGATGATTATATGAATATTTTAATATTAGATGATGAAAAAGAGATTGCTGATTTAATAGAAGTTTATTTAACTAATGAGAAATATGTTGTATATAAATTTTATGATTCTAATGATGCTATTAAATGCATAAATTCCCAGAAAATAGATTTAGCAGTACTTGATGTTATGATAAAAGATATTAATGGTTTTGAACTTTGTAAGTATATTAGAGATAAGGGGTTAACTTTTCCTATTATCATGCTTACCGCTAAAATTGAAAGTCAAGATAAAATTAATGGGCTTGCTCTTGGGGCAGATGATTACATAACTAAACCTTTTAACCCTTTAGAATTAATGGCAAGAATTAAATCAGCTTTACGAAGATATACAAATTATAATAATAAAAATAATGAAAATATTATTGAAATAGATGGACTTGAAATTTATAAAGAAAAACATGTATGTATTTTAGAAAACAATGAAATTGATTTTACTCCATTAGAATTTGATATTTTATTATATCTTGCTAATAACAGAGGAAATGTTGTTAGTTCTGAGGATTTATTTGAAAATGTATGGAAGGAAAAGTATTTAGATAGTAATAATACTGTAATGGTTCATATCCGAAGAATTCGTGAAAAATTGCATGAAGATACTAAAAAACCAAAATATATAAAAACTGTATGGGGAGTTGGATATAAAATTGAATGAGTTAAAAGAATTTAATCGTATAAAAACACAAATAGCTTTGTATTCCATTATTAAAATATTAGTATTTACAATTATTTCTATTTTATTAGTTTTATTATTAGTTGATAATATTTTTAACAATGATTTAGCAGAATTTTTAAGTACTTCTAATAATTCTTTTTATTTATTTTTGGTTAACTCAAAAACAGCAATTATATTAATAGTTTGTTTAATATTAGAATTAATTGTAAGTTTTTTTGTTATTAAAAACACATTAAATAGTTTAATTTCTATAACTAATGCTGTAAATCTTATTATTAAGAACCCAGATTTGGAAGTAAAATTGGATTCTAATTTAGCAATAATTGAAAATAAATTAAATAATATTAGAATTAATATAATTAAGAGCAGAAACGAAGCGTTAGATGCTCAAAACAAGAAAAATGATTTAATAATGTATATGGCACATGATTTAAAAACACCTCTTACATCTGTTATTGGCTATTTGAATTTACTATCTGATTCACCTAAGTTACCTGAAGATTTACAAAAAAAATATATAACTATAGCCTTAAATAAATCTTATAGATTAGAAGAATTAACAAACCAATTTTTTGAAATTACAAGATATAATCTACAAGATATGCCTATTACTAAAAATAAATTAGATTTATCTTTTTTACTTGAACAACTTTTAGATGAGTGTTACCCAATGATGAAAGAAAAAAATTTAGATTTTACAATTTCAAAACCAAATTCTGTTTTATTTATGGGTGATGGTGATAAATTGGCTCGAGCATTTGGAAATCTTATTAAAAATGCTATTAGTTATAGTTATTCTAATTCCAAAATAGAAATATTGATACAAAAAACGAATAAAGATATAAAAATTATATTTAAAAACAAAGGTGACAAAATCCCAGAATATAAACTTGACAAACTTTTTGAGAAATTTTATCGTGCTGATGATTCAAGGAATAGTTCTACGGGTGGTACAGGTTTAGGCCTTGCAATTACTAAACAAATAATAGAACTCCATAATGGAACCATTAGTGTAAAAAATGATAATGAATATATTGAATTCCATATATCTCTACCACAGTAACAATTTGAAAAAAATAAAAGCATCTCAAAATACACTAATATTAATTTGGGATACTTTTATTTTTTATTACATTTATATAATGTTTTGGTGGGCAACGAGGGGGTCGAACCCTCGACCTTCTGATTAAGAGTCAGCTGCTCTACCAACTGAGCTAGTCACCCATATCATTACTTTAGTTATTATAAAACGATTTAATCTAATTTGTCAATAGCAAAGGACGCAATTTTCAGCGTCCTTCTTGTATTATTTCTTGCATTGGATTATAAGAATCCTTTGATAATAATTCTTTTGATATTATTTTCCCATTTAATTTTAATATTTTATATGCCTCACTTTTGTATCCATTTGTTCCATTTCTTATTATTTTTTGAGTTCCACTTTTTAAGTCACCTGTATTAATGATTTTTGTTGTATATGGTAAAATTTGAGTTATTTCATTTTGTATTACCACTTCATATTCTGTTTCTTCTTTCGTTCCTAATATTCTTACCTCAGAAATTCCATTTTTAGCTTTGCATTCTATTTTTATTGGATAATTTCTGTTGTTTTTAAACTTAAAGTCTATTGTTCCATATGAAACAGTTGCATCTCTACTGGCTCCTACGTATGATGTTAAAAAATAATGATTCTTTCTTGATACTATTTCTAAATTAGCATATATAACTGCATTGTATAAAGTTGAAGAAACTTGACATATTCCTCCTCCTATACCATCTACTACTTCTCCATTTACATATACTGCCGCTTCTTTATATCCTGCTTTAATTGTTCTTTCACCAACTACTTTATTATATGAAAATATTTCTCCTGGTTTTAATATATATCCATCTATTTTCTTAGATGCAAGTTCTATATTCGTATTCCTATTTTCATTTGCTATACTATACCTTGTATTATATTTTCCCAATTCATCTATAAAAACTTTGTCACCTAAATCTGCTAATGTTATATTGGGTTTAGTAATTTTTAAAGGTATTACATATTCTTCTTTTTTTTCTTCTAACATTTTTATTGCATCTTGTTTTGATATAGAAAAATCTATTCCTTCTTGTTCTGGAATAACTTTTTTAGTTTCTATTTCTATATATGCATTTTGTGCTTCTTTAAAAATTTCTTTATATATTGACTCAATATCTATTTTTTTAGGTGATACATTTATTACATCTATTTGTATTTCATTTTGTATATTGTTATGAATTTGATTTTCTATTGATTGAATTATATCGCTTTTTAATTTATCTTTTTTTACTTGTATTCCTTCTTTTCCTGATGATATTATTAGTCTGTCTTCTTCTATGTAATAGCTTGATTCTTGCATTATTCCTGGAATTTTTACGCTTATATCATCAATTAATTTGTCTAATTCATTTTCATTATATGTTATTTGATTATTAATATTTTTTCCAAAAAGTTGTGTAAATATTATTTCATAATTACTTGAAATTATATTTGAATTTCTTCCTACTTTGTATGCCTCATCTACTAATTTTTGTGTATTTATAGATACTTCTAATTGTTTTAGACTAAGAGTTGTTTCATAGTCTAAATATTTTATAACTATGTTATTTGTAACTCTTTTTTCTATTTCTTCATTAACCTTCTGATATGCTTCTCCTAGTTCTAATCCTGATACATTAACTAATTCTATTGTTACTCTATTTATCATTTTTGTTGTTAATGAATTTAACAATGCAAATATTATTGAAAATATAATTAGTATTCCTATACTTGTTAATGTAATTACTATTTTTTTATTTATTCGCATCTTTGTCAGTTTTTTATTGTTAGTAATTCTTCTATTTCTTTTATTTCTCACAATATCACCTATTATAATTTATTATCTTATAGTAAAAATTATTATCTTAATTGTATTATCTGAATTATATTTTGTCAATCTACTATATTTAAATAGGCTTTCATTATTTATTTTGAAAAAAAACATCCATTACATTCTGATTTAACACTTTACATATTTTATCCATTACTTCAATTGATGGATTATTTCTTGTTCCTTTTTCTAAATGACACAAATACCCTGGAGTAATTCCAACCTTATTAGCCATATCTACTAGACTCATCTTTTGTTGCTTTCTATAATACTTTATTCTATTATTATACATATTTCCTCCTTCGTATATTTACTATTTGTCAATTATATTATCATAATCAATTTGACAAGTCAATACTTTTATGCTATTTTATTTGTAATTGTAATTCATGTATTATTCGATAGTTTTCACTATATTCCAAATTATATAACTATTATTTTTAATTTTATTTTCATTTACTACTAGACAAAAAATGTATTTTTATATATAATACAAAAAACGATATAAAAATCTAATATTATCTATTATTTTTTTATATTCATATTGTTTTATAGTATTTTGACCTTTTAGTTAAAATATAATAAATTATAGAAAGAGGTAGAAATTATGATTGGTGATATGATTGCAAAAGCTAGAAAAGAAAAAGGAATGACGAAAACTGAACTTGCAAATTTAACTGAAATTAATATTGGGCATTTAACACATATTGAAAAAGGAGAAAGAAATCCTAGCCATAAGGCATTAAAAAGTATATGCAAAGCTCTTAATATACCTTATCAACAATTAATGTATACATACGATAAATCTCTTAATGAAGACCAAACTTCTTATGGAGCAGTTGAACATATTTCTTATAATAAATTATTAGCTGTTGATAGTGTAGGAGGTTTTATTGATTGCCCTCCTAATTTTCCAAGTTCTGCTATTGCTTTAAAAGTTAAAGATAACTCAATGGAACCAAAATTTATGGCTGGTTCTTATGTTTTTGTAGAATTTAATACTCCTTTAAATAGCAAAGATTTTGGTCTTTTTTCCTTAAATGGAGATATTGTTATTAGAAAATTTTTTGCACGAAAAGGTAAAATATTTTTAAGGGCTGAAGGCAAAGATTCTACTGAAATTCCTATAGCTGATGATGATGAATTTTATATTATTGGAAAAATTTTATCAAAATAGATAAATAATTGTAAAAAATACTTGAATAATATTTTTTTTAATATTATAATAGGTTATACAAAAGATAAAGAGGAGAGATTTTAATGGAATTAACTAAGAATATATTTTTTAATACCGATAAATTAATTGAAAATACTATAGTTAAAATTTCATATACTGGAAAATTATTTCAAACTGATTCTGAAGAAGTAAATATTCATTATGGTTTTGGTTTAGATTGGAATAGCCTAAATGATATGAAAATGGAAAAAACAGAACTTGGCTTTCAAGCAGAAATCCAATTAACAGATGCTGAAACATTCAATTTCTGTTTCAATAATGGAAATAATGAATGGGATAATAACGATGGAAATAATTATATATTTCCTATTGAAAAGAATGTTGTTGCTTTAGTTGAAACTAATAATGATGAATTTTCTTTAGTTACTCATAAAAGATTAAGAAAGTCTTATATTTGGAGTAAAAAAATAAGGTTAGCTGTTTATAAAATAATAACAGTTATTCCTAAAATACTTTCTGGAAATTATAAGAGAAAAATTAGTGAATAATAAAAAATAAAAGAAATGAATACTCATTTCTTTTATTTTTTATATATACCAACCACCATTTATTGAAATTATCTGTCCTGTTGTATACTCATCTTCTACTAACCACTTTACGCATTTTGCTATATCTTCTGGTTTTCCTATTTTATTCATTGGTATTTCACTTCTTACAACTTCCATATCTTCTTTAGATATATTCTTATTCATACTGGTATCAATAGCACCTGGTGCTATTGAATTTACTCTTATATTTGATAATGCTAGTTCTTTCGCTAATGCTTTTGTTAACCCATCTATTGCAGCCTTAGATGCAGAATAATGAACCTCTAATGCAGCTCCTGTTAATCCATCTATTGATGATATATTTATTATACATCCTCTTTTATTTTTTAGCATATCCTTTAATACTTCTTGTGTCATTATAAATACTGAATTAAGATTATTATTTAGCATATTACTCCAATCGTAATCTGTTATATCTGTAAACATTTTAATTTGTGAAATTCCAGCATTATTTATTAAAATATCTATATCTCCATATTTTTTATTTGTAAATTCAATTAATTTTTGTACTTCTTTTCTATTAGAAACATCTGCTTTAAATATTTCTACATTGTAATTTTCATTTATTAATTCTTTTTTTAATCTATCTGCTTCGTCTTGTGATGTTTTATAATTTATTACTACATTATAACCATTTTTAGCCAAACTTCTTACAATTGAAGAACCTATCCCTTTTGCTCCACCTGTGACTATTACTGTATTCATAATTTTCTCCCTTTTTTCAACAACATTAAACCATATTTTTCCTAATTATTGAGTATTTATATAATTATCTAAATACTCAGTCCACTCTGGAACATTTTCTTCTTTAAAAAAGTGATAAAGAAATTCAATCATTATGCTGTGCCTTGATATTGCTTCTTGTTTACCAGAATTCGTTAACATTAAATCTTTTAGTCTAAGCAATTTCTCAAACATATGTGTAACAACTGTCCCATCTTTTCTTGACATATAATCAGTTACATTCATATTTAATACAGGATAAATATTCCTATCAAAAAATGAATTACCATGTGCTAAATTATATCGATAACTACGAATTACTCCTGTAGCACCAAGTGCATCACACATATCAGCATCTGATACTACCTTTGCCTCAAGTGTTATTGGTTTAATACCTTTTAGTCTTTTACTATATCCAATAGTTGAGATTGCATCTAGAACTTTATTAATAGTCTCTTCTTCTATAGAGCATTGTTTTAAAATTTTTCTGCTATTTGTTAAATTATTAGAATTTTCAATTCCAAATAATTTATAATCATCTACATTATGTAGTAATGATATTAAACTAACAATTTCTTTATTAGCTTCCTCTTTCTGTGCAAAATTTAATGCTAAATTAAATACTCTATCAATATGCTCCATTCCGTGACCATCATTATTTTTACCTAATAATTGATATACCTGTTTTCTTACTTCTTCTATTATCGTAACCATCTCCCATTTTTCTATTAATAATACGCTAAAAGTTCTTAATTGATTTATATAAATAAAAAGTTTCATATGGTTCTCTATTCAATAAAAAAAGTCAGTAATCAAGATTTTTCAAGACTACTAACCTTTAATGGAGCCACTTCCCAGATTCGAACTGGGGACCCCCGCATTACAAGTGCGGTGCTCTGGCCAGCTGAGCTAAAGTGGCATTTTGGTGACCCCGACGGGAATCGAACCCATGTCTCCGCCGTGAAAGGGCGATGTCTTAACCGCTTGACCACGGGGCCTTATATAAAGAATACTTTTAAAAGTATTCTTTGGTGAGCCATCGCAGACTCGAACTGCGGACAACTTGATTAAAAGTCAAGTGCTCTACCACCTGAGCTAATGGCCCTTATTAGTACTTTTCACAAAGTACCTATATATGTTACAACATTTTTTCATTTCTGTCAATCATTTTTTTAATTTTTTCATTATTTTTTCGCTTTTACATTAAATTTTGGTCATATTATTAATATTTTATCAATATAAATAATAAATGGACGAAACAATTCGTCCATTTATTATTTATGCGTTTAATTGTTCTATTATTTTTTCTACATCTATTCCATGCACCATACAAGCTTCTTCTATTGTTTCTTCTTGTGATGCTGGGCATCCTAAACAATGCATACCTGCATTTAATAAAATTTCTGCTTTTTCTGGAGCATTTTCTAATAATTCTCCTATTTTTGTTGTTTTTTCTATTTTCATAACTACCTCCTTATTTTTAGGTCAATTCTTTCTATAATTCATATTAAAGAATCACTCAATAATAAAATTTTATCATAAAATTTTAAAAAAGTATAGACAAATTATTTTTTTTATTGTAATATATCAGTGTTGTTAGGTGGTGATGACTTATAGAATTTCTTATTAACCTTTTCTTTATCACTTTCATTATTAATTTTTTCTTTACTTTTTATTCAATTTATCTTTTTTTCGATATTAAAATTTTTCATAATTTACAAGGAGCAAAATTAAATATTAAAAACAAATCTTTTAAGTAAGGAGGTTCATTAGTTTTGACTAACAAAAAAATTTTTAGGTTTATTTTTGTAGTCTGTTTTAGTTTATTATTTATAATAATTGGTTGTCTTATTTTTTTTCCTATATATTTTTCTAATAGTATAATTATTCCATATTCTTTAAAACCATATGACATATGCATTAAATATCCAGATGCTTGGAACATTATAAAAATATTATTTATTATTTTTTACATATGCTCTTGTACGATTTTATTTAATAAAATTTTCAATTTCATTATAAAATTTCCATGTTTTAATAAAGATAAAAACGTTTATTTAACTTTCGATAATCCTAATAATAGTTTGGCTCTATATGTTGGATTATCTGAACAAAGCGAAGAAATTTATATTCGGTGAAAAAGGTTTATATCAGAATATTCTTGTAACTGGAACTATTGGAAGTGGAAAAACCTCATCTTGTCTATATCCCTTTACAGAGCAGCTTATTAATTATAAATGTAATATTAACAGTCAAAAGATTGGTATGCTTATATTAGATGTTAAAGGAAATTACCATAAAATAGTTAGACAATATTGTAAAAAATACAATAGATTATCAGATTTAAATATATTAGAAATTGGTGGAAAATTTAAGTATAATCCTCTTGATAAACCAAATTTAAGTCCTTATGTTATTGCTAATAGATTGAAAACAATCCTAACCTTATTTTCTCAAAATAATTCTGATTCATATTGGTTAGATAAGGTTGAACAAGTATTAACTGAAGCAATTAAATTTTGTAGGCTTTACAATAATGGATATGTAACATTTTTAGAAATTCATAAATTAATTACAATACCAGAATATTACTATGAAAAATTAACTATTATCAGAAATTTATTTCGTAGTGGTAGATTCTCCAATAAGTCTTGTTATGATGCACTTTCTTCCATTGAATTTTTTGATAAAGAATATAACAATTTGGATTCTCGTACTCTTTCAATTATTAAATCTGAAATTACCCGTATTACTAATGTTTTTGTCTCTGACTATGATGTTTTAAATACTTTTTCTCCCAGTAAAGAAAATATTAATTTTAAAGGTTTTAAAAATTTGATATCTAAAGGTCAAATCATTGTACTGAATATTAATATTGCACAATATAAAAATTTATCTAAAATTATTGCAGCTTATATGAAACTTGATTTTCAAACAGAAGTAATGTCTAGGCTTTCATATTTAAATTATAATAATATTCGTCCAGTTGCTTTTATTAGTGATGAATTTCATGAATATATTACTTCTACTGATGCAGATTTCTTTGCTCAATCTCGTGAAGCTAAATGTATAAATATTGTAGCAACACAAAGTTATTCTTCCTTTATGAATACCTTAAATAACCAATATTGTCTAAAAGTTATTATTCAAAATTTAATAAACAAAATTTGGTTTCGAACAGATGATATTTTTACTATTGAAGATATTCAAAAGCAACTTGGTAAAGAAGATAAAATTAAAATTTCAAAAACGATTTCCGAAAATGCCAAAGAAACACATTTTAGCTATTTTTCTAATTCTTTAAATTCTAAAGATTCTAATATTTCAGAAAGCATAAATAAGTATACTCAATATGATTATATTTATGACTCTAATTTTTTTACCCAAAAATTGAAAACTTTTTCTTGTCTTGCCTTTATTTCTAATGGCGAAACTTCTCAACCTATAAAACTCAACTTAACACCATATTTTAAAAAGAAAGGATGATACCACGTGAATCATTTTATTATAATAAAACCTAACAAAAAATTTTTCTTCATTATTTCTATTATATTATTATCAATAATTTTTATTTTCTGCTTTAATGATGTTTCCCTATGTGCAACTCCCAAAATTATTAATACTATGCAAAAAGCTTTTGAACAGATAGAAAAATGGCTTATGAAACTAGCAACTCCAGCTGCTGCTATTGCTGTTGGCACAGGAGTCTTTATGAAAAAATTTAGCTTTGGAGATGAAGAACGATTAAGAACTGGAAAAAAACTTATAAAAAGTTCATTATTTTCTTATGCGTTTATTTTAGCGATTGATTTAATTCTATCTGCAATAGAAAGTTTAATTGGATAATAGGATGTGATGAATTTGAATAATGCAATAGATATTACTCAATTAATTATAGATACCATTAATAATATATTTAGTTCTATATTTTCTTCTATAGATAATAATTTATATTCTATTTTAGATTATATTGCTTTTATAGATGAGGATATAATTACAACTTCTTATTTTAAAACATTATTTGGTACTTCTGTTTCAAATGGAATCTTATTAATCTCTAATTCACTGCTAATTGGTTTTTTATTATTTTTTTGTATAAGATTAATTTTATCTCATCTTGGAGTAACACAATCTGAAAGTCCTATATCTTTTATATTTAAGCTTATTTTCTTTGGTTTACTTATGAATGCCTCTTTATTTATTTGTGAAAAGATACTTTTTTTTAATTCTCAGATTTCCCTTGCTATTAGAACGTTAGGAGAAGAACTATTTCACACTGAAATAAATTTTTCTTCTTTAGTTCATTTATTAAATTCTGCTATTTATGTAGAAAACAATTCTATAAATGTTTTTTCAATTGATGGTATTTTAAAAAGTTTCTCTTCTATTGGTTTTTTAAATCTCGCTTTTACTTACTCTATTAGATATGTTATGGTTAAAGTTTTTATCTTACTTTCACCGTTTGCTTTCCTAAGCTTATGTACTCATTCTACTTCATCTTTCTTTAAGGCATGGTTTAAAGCTTTTATTTCTCTTGTATTAGTTCAAATTTTAATTTCTTTAATTTTAGTTCTTACTTTTTCATTAAACATAAATTCAAGTGGACTTTTACCAAAATTATTAATATGTGGTAGTATATTTAGTTTAGCAAAAGCAAATTCTTATGTACGTAGCTTATTTGGTGGAATTAGTGTTGATTTATCAAATGGAATTAATGGTATAAAAAATTTGATGAAAGGTGGTTAAAATGAAATTTATTTTTCCAAAAAATTATAATTTTAATAATAAATTATTAGGATTCTTAGATTATTCTACAGTTATTGTTAATATAATATGGGCATTATTTTTATTCAGTTTATTTAATATTATTTTTAAGAACATTGATATAAAAATCTTTTTGTTTGTTATCTTTTATTTACCTCTTGCAATCTTTAGTATTGTTGGATTTAATCATGAAAATATTTTATATGTTGCAATATATATTTTACATTTTATTAAAAACCCTAAAATTTATTTATATAATAAATCCTAAAATAAATATTTTATTATACTCTACTGAACCTAGCAAACTAATTAATTATATTTTTTCTTTAATATTTTATATACCAATATTATATTTTATCTTGTAATAAATGCCTCAAAATGATATAATTCGATATAATATAAACATATGATTTGTATAAAATGTTAAGGGGAATCAGTTATGAAATTAGAACAAAATGATATATCAATGTTATTTTCTTCAACCAATATATCTGATGTGTTTTTTACAGAATACTTATCTCAAGCTAATGGAGACTTTATTAAAGTTTATTTATATATTCTTTTTTTATCAAAATATAATAAGGATATAAAATTAAATGATTTATCTAAAAAATTAGCATTACCTTTAAAAACAATACAAGATGCCTTAAAATATTGGGAAGATTTGGAAATAATTACAAAGAAAAATACTGGATATATATTAAATAACTTACAAGAAATTGAATTACATAAATTATATAAACCAAAGCTTTCTTCTTCTAAAGAAGATTTACAAAAAAATTTGGAGAATCAATCAAGAGCAAAAGCTATAGATACAATAAATAATTCCTTCTTTCAAGGCATCATGTCTCCATCATGGTATAATGATATTGATTTATGGTTTAAAAAATATAATTTTGATGAGCAAGTAATGATTGCTTTATTTAGATATTGCTTTGAACGTTCTGCTATGAACAGACCATATATACAAACTGTTGCAGATGCTTGGCATGTTAATAATATAAAAAATTTTTCAGATTTGGATTTATATTATCAAAAACGTGAAAAATTAAATACTTTTAAAAAATCAATTTCTAAAAAGTTGGGATTAAACCGTATGCTTACTCAATATGAAGATTCTTATATAGAAAAATGGGTTGTCGATTATGAATTTCCACTAGATGTTATTGAATTAGCATTAAAGAAAACTACTTCCAAATCTAATCCAAGTTTTGATTATATAAATAAAATTTTAACAGATTGGAATGATAGAAACTTAAAATCTGCTACGGATGTACAAGCTTTTCTTATTCAAATGAAAAATAAAGATAAAAGTATTAAAGCTCTTGAGAAAAAAAGTTTTAGTAATTATGAACAAAGAAAAGATTCTATAAATTTAGATTCTCTTTATGCTAATACTCAAAAAATACCAAAAGATGTAGCTAATTAAATTATTTTACAATGGAGGATGCTTATATGAATGAATCTATATTAAAAAGTTTATTAAAAGAATATGAGCAAAAAAGAATATATGCTGAGTTAGATTTAGATAATAGAAAAAAAGAATTATATAAACATAATCCTAAGTTAGAAGAAATAGAAAAACAGCTGAATTTATATGCTATTCAAATAGCAAAATCAATTCTACTTTCAAATAATTCTTCAAATTATTTAGAAAATTTAGAAACTAAAATAGCAAATTTAAATAAAGAAAAAAATGTTATTTTAAATAGTTTAAATATAGATGAGAGCTTCTTTAGACCTAAATATGAATGTTTATTATGTAATGATACAGGATATATCCAAAATGGAATTAATTCAGCATTATGTAATTGTATAAAGCAAAAACTTTTTGATATAGAATATAATAAATCTAATATACATGATTTAAAAAATAATAATTTTGATTGTTTTAATATTTCTTTATACTCTAATACCGTTAATGAAGAATTATATAATTCTAATTTATCACCACAAGATAATATAATAAATATAAAAAAAATATGTATGAACTTCATTAAAAATTTTAATAATCCTTTAGAAAAGAACTTATTATTTACTGGAAATACTGGATTAGGAAAAACATTTTTATCTAATTGTATTGCTAATGAATTAATAAAAAATGGAAAAACAGTATTATATCAAACAGCACCAGTAATGCTTGATACTATTATGGATTACCGTTTTGGCAAAGCTAATATTTCTAAAAATGTTTATGATAATATTTTAGATGTTGATTTATTAGTTATTGATGATTTAGGTACAGAATGTATAAATAGTATGAAATTTACAGAGTTATTTAATATAATAAATACTCGTATATTAAATCAAAATAATCATATAACTAAAACTATTATTTCAACTAATTTAAGTTTACAAAACTTAAAAGATACTTATGATGATAGGATTTTTTCAAGGTTTGTTGGTCACTATAATATTTGTAGATTTTTTGGTGAGGATATAAGGTTTAAAAAATAAACATCACTTTAAAGTGATGTTTATTTTTATTTTATAACTCCCATTTTAATTTAGGCTCAGTTGGATTACCTTTATCCCAATATTCACTATTGTTACTACTCATTTCATTTACTATATAATATACTGTATTTGTTATATCTCCTGTTTCATTTTCGATTTTTGCTATATTAGTTATTTCTCCATTTGCGTCTATATATGTTTTTGTATTAATATATGCTCTTCCTACGTACTTTCCTAAATAGTCATTTGTTTCTCCTACATCTTTTGTTGCTCTTGTTGTATCTTTTTTTATTTCTAAGTTATTTAATATGTAGTTATTTTTAACTATACAATATTGATTATTCATGCCACATATTCCTCCTACGCCATTTATTCCATTTGAACTCACTGCTCCTATATTGCAAGTATAATTTATTTGTGCTGCTGCATTTTCTTCTGTTGTAAATTTATTTTCTATTATACTGGTATAGCTTTTCGCTCTACTATGTCCTACACATCCTCCAATATATATTCCAGTATTTCCTATAATATTTCCTTTATTATAACAATTTTTTACTGTTGAATATCCTTCTAGATACCCTACAATTCCTCCTACACTAGCTGAGCTATTAACTTCTTTTAACTCTATCGTTCCCGCATTATATGAATACTGAATTACACATTTTCCATTTTTATTTTTAGTTATTTCTACCATTGTGTCTCCACATATTCCCCCTACGTTAGCTGCTCCTATAATTTTTCCTTTATTATAGCATCCTATAATATTTCCTACCTCTAATGCTCCTATTATTCCTCCTATACAATCTTCTGATCCTGATATACCTCCATTATTTCCACAATTAAGTATTGTTGTATTATATGCATATCCAACTATTCCTCCTACTATTTCCTTTGCATTTATACTACTATGTTCTCCTATTATTACTCCCATTATTGTTGCATCATCTGTATAGCCAAACAACCCTTGTGATAAGTCTTCTTGATTTTCTATATATAAATAATCTATTGTTTTATTGTTTCCTTTAAATGTTCCTGAAAATTTATTGTATTTTTCTTCTTTATTATAATTATATCCTCCTATAGAGTCCCATGGTTTTTCACTATTACATACACTTCTTAAATCTATATCATTCATAAGATTTATTGTTCTTTCTTTGTATGTTGCTCCTTTGTTCACTCTATCTCTAAACCATGCTAATTCTTCTGCTGTTCTTATTTCCATATCTTCTGATAGGTCACTTACTTTTTGGATTTTGTAATTTGCTTTTCCACTCGTAGTTTCTGCTTTTATTTTATAGTTCCCATTTTTTCTACTTGCTTTTCTATTTCATATACTAGTTTTCCGTTTTCTTCCACTTTTTCTGGTATTTCTATTTCTTCTTCTCTTACTTTTATTGATGTAATTTCTTCTCCTACTGTTATTTTTGCTTTTATTGTTGCTGTTGTATAGTCACTTTTATTTATTGAACTTGTTTCTATTACGATACTTGTATCTTGATTTGTTATTTTTTCTACATCTTGTAGGTTCAAGTTTTCATCTACTATAAATGTATATCCTTTTTCTATATCTTCTATTGTAGCTGACATATTTCCTTCTTCTAATGTTACATCATATTTATTTTTATTTATTAAAATTTTTTACATCTTCTAAATTAGCTTTTTTTCCTGTTTCTTTATATGTTTTAGTTTGTATAGAAGCTAATTCTAGTGTAAGTTCTTCTTTTGCATTGGCTTCTTCATATTTCTCTCCTGCTACCTCAGCATTTTTTAGTATTCCATTTTCTCCTAGTGTGAAATGTAGAGTTACTCCTGCAAGGATTAGTAATAGGATTATGGTGATTATTAGAGCGATTAAGGTAATGCCAGTACAGTGCGACCTGATGGTCGCAGTGAATAATGAATGATGAATATTGAATAATTTTTCTTGTTCACCATTACACTCTCTTAAATTATTGCTCTCTCTCTCTCTCTCTCTCTCTCTCTCTTACAATC
>CAOJKP010000007.1 GCA_948438085.1 uncultured Clostridium sp.
ATAAAATTTTTGGTTGCGGGGGTAAGACTCGAACTTACGACCTTCGGGTTATGAGAATTTGTTATTATATGCTTTGTCGATTGTTCTAAGTTTTATCGCTTTTTATTACAAATTTATTGAGTAAACTCCAATTATTTTGTATAATGCTTTTAAAGGAGATTGTTATATGAGTAATTTACCTTATATGAAAAATTCAAAAGAGTCTATTTTCCAGTATGCACTTGGATTAAAGTGAAAAACCTTTAGAGATGTTTTGTTAAATCACCCTAATATTACCACTAGTGAAAATAGATTGCCATTATTTGAAAATTATAAAAAACCTAATTCAAAGGGGTCTTTGGGGCAATTAATTGAAAAACATTTTTTCTTTTATGATATTAATAGTAAATCTGAAGCTGATTTTAATGAGGCTGGTGTTGAATTAAAGGTTACACCATATACTGTAAAGACTAATGGCAATTTAAGGGCAAAAGAAAGACTTGTCCTTGCGATGATTAATTATATGAAAGATTATAAGGAAACTGATTTTCTGAAAAGTCATGTTTATAAAAAATGTGCATTAATGCTTTTAGTTTATTATTTGCATGAGCCTAACAAGGAAAGATTAGATTATGTAATAAATTATATTGATTTGTTTCAATTTCCAAAAGAAGATTTAGAAATTATTAAAAATGATTATAAAATAATTATTGATAAGATTAAAACTGGCAGGGCTACGGAAATTTCTGAAAGTGATACAAATTATTTAGCTGCTTGTACCAAGAGTGCTAACAAGAATTCCTTAAGGAATCAACCATTTAATAGCCAAAAGGCTATGCAAAGAGCTTTTTGCTTGAAGAGTTCTTATATGTCTTATATTCTTAACAATTATATTGTTAAGAATACTACTAATTTTGAACCTGTTATTAAGGATTCTAGTGTTTTAAAGGAACAGTCTTTAGAACAGTACATTATTAATAAATTAACACCTTATTACAATCAAAGTATAGAGTTTTTAAAAAATAAATTTAATATTCCATATCAAATATCAAATAAATCTTTTACCTATTTACTTGCAAAGGGCATGTTGAATGTTGTAAATGAGAAAATAGAAGAATTTGAAAAAGCTAATATAAAAATTAAAGCTATAAGATTAAATAAAAATGGCATGCCAAAAGAGCATATGTCTTTTCCAGCTTTTAAGTATACTGAAATTGTTAATGAAACCTGGGAAAATTCAGAGTTGTACGAAACATTTTCTGCTACAAGATATTTGTTTATGGTATATCAGTATTTAGATGATGATTCTTTGATATTTAAAAAAGCAATGTTTTGGAATGTACCACAAAATGATTTAAATAATGAAATAAAAAGAGTTTGGGAAGATACTGTTCATAGAATTAAAAACAATAAATATGATAATTTACCAAAATCAACAGAAAGTCCTATATTACATGTACGACCTCACGATTCTAAATGTATATTTAATTGTCCTACTCCAGATGGTAATTTATACAAGAAACAATGCTTTTGGTTTAATAAAGAATATATAAAAAAACAAATTGAAAATGATATAAATTAATATATTTTTAAAGAAGAAGGTCTTTAATTACCTTCTTCTTTAAAAATTTCATTTAATATTAATCCCATTTTTTCAATAAGTCCTACAACTAATGCGTTGCCCATACAAAAATATCTAAAGTTTTGTGGCATACCTGTATTTGTCCAATTGTCTGGAAATCCATTTATTCTTTCTGTTTCTATAGGTGTTAATAATCTGTAACATTTATTTTTAGGGTCTTGTATAACATGTGTACTTCTATTTAAACTTCCTTCACTTGTTAACATTGTTCTAGCTGGTTTCTCTAAAGAATCTGGAAATGCTATTGCTCCTTCTCTAAAGTGATATTCATGTGGTGTACCTTGTTTTCTTATAATATCTTTAGCACCTTTTAAGATAGTCCATTTTTTTAGATTTTCTTTATCAACTAATAAATATTTTTCATCGACTTCATCTTTTTGAATAATCTGATTTAACGTAGTTGGGTTTACTTGTATTGGATTTATTTCTTCTGTATATATAATACCATTTCTCATCACTCCAGAATTCTTAAAATCCATTTTGAAGTGTTCTGAAACATCATAGATATCTTCATATTCAAAATTATACATTTTACCTGTTGTATTGTTTTCTATATCAAATTGTTTTATAAAAAAACCGATTTTGATGTATTATATTTTCTAACTCTATATTTTCTATATTTCTATAATAATTTGTGTCATTTTTACATGCAAATATAAATATTCTTCTTCTTCTTTGTGCAAATCCATATTCTGCTGCATTTATTACTCTCCATTCAACACTATAGCCCAAGTTATTAAAACAAGCTAGCATTATTCCAAAATCTCTACCTCTTTGGTCTGATGGAGATTTTAATAATCTATCCACATTTTCTAAAAGCACAAATTTGGGTTGTTTTTTTTCTAATATATCTTTTATTTGCCACCAAAGTACACCTTTTTTTCCTTCCATTCCTTTAGCTCCTGTTCTAGCAACTGAATAGTCTTGGCAAGGAAATCCTCCAACTAATAAATTATGATTTGGTATAGTAGATTTATCTATATTTGCAATATCTTCATTTATATAATTTTCTTTTCTTCCAAAGTGTGATACATAACAATCAAATGCATGTTGAGTTTTTTTCCCAGGTTCCCATTGATTAGCCCAAACTGTATTCCAACTAGCATCAGATTTTTCTAATCCAATTCTGAAACCTCCAACTCCTGCAAACAATTCACAAACTGTTTTTTCCATTTTATAATTCCTTCTTCTTTGTGCATTATATAATTTTTCATTTATTTTGTAAAAATCTTTTATCAATCTTATTATAAAAGATTTTGATAAAAAGATCAACTTTTTTCTAAAATTTATTTTAAAAATTACACTTATTATTTTAATAAACATCTGTTTTAATTGCAAGGATTTTATTGATTTTTATAACTTATTATATTTTATACTTGTTCCTTTTGCTTTTTCTACTGGATATTTTTTCTTTGTTTTTTCTAATTTTTTTAGTATTATTTCTTTAGGGTCTACATCTAGTTTCATTGCCATTTGAATGCAGTATGTAAATACATCTGCTAATTCTTCACATACTTCTTCTTTATTGTAATTTTCACTATCCCATTGAAAACATTCTAATAGTTCTCCCGCTTCTATTACTATTGATTTAGCTAAATTTTCTGGTGAATGAAATTGGTCCCAGTCTCTTTCCTTATTAAATTCATCTATTTTTTCTATTATTTCTTGCATATTTATTCCTTCCCCCAGTTCTATTTTTTCTTTTTCATTGTTATTTCATAGCTTTGGTCTATTAGCTCATATACTAATGATTCATCTACATTTTTGCTTATTATTATAGTGTTCCAGTGTTCCTTATTCATATGATATGCTGGAATTATATATTCATAAGATTTTCGTAATAATTCTGAATAGTCTGGTTTTGTTTTTACATTTAAGAATTCTTGCCCTTTTACGCCCATTATTAGTGCAAACCATTTTCTATTATTTTCGTGTCTAAAAATTGCTGCATCTGGTGTATCTTCCCATAAATATTCTGCACAAACATTGTAATTTTCTTTTATGTAATTAATTACTTGTTCTCTTCTCATTACTTATTCTCCCATTGTTAAAAACATAGAACTATGTTTTTAATAGTTCTATGTTTTTAATAGTTAATTCATCTGAACAGTTCCTACTATTTGGTTTATATCTTCTATATTATTTTTCTTCATATATTCTTCTATTCTTTCTATTGCTTTTATTGATACATCTGGAGATACAAAGTTTCCTGTTCCTATTGATACTGCTGTTGCTCCTGCAATCATATATTCTATTGCGTCTTCACCTGTTACTATTCCGCCTAAACCTAATATTGGAATTTTTACTGTTTGTGATACTTGGTATACCATTCTTACTCCTACAGGTTTTACAGCTGGTCCTGATAGACCTCCCATATTATTTGCAAGATGTGGTTTTCTTGTGTTTATATCTATACTCATACCTAATAAGGTATTTATTAATGATACTCCGTCTGCTCCTGCATCTTCTGCTCCTTTTGCTGGTTCTTGAATACTTGTTACATTTGGAGTTAATTTTACTATTAATGGCTTGTCTAATACTTTTCTTACTTCACTTGTAACTTGTTTTACTCCTTCATATGTAGTTCCAAATGCCATACAACCTGATTTTACATTTGGGCATGATAAGTTTAGTTCTACTCCATCTATATCTAAAGTATTTAATACTTTTGCAACGTCTACATACTCTTCAACAGTATGCCCACATGCATTTACTATTATTTTTGTATCAAATTGTCTTAAATATGGTAAATCATATTTAGCAAAGTACTCTACACCTGGATTTTGTAATCCAATCGAATTAAGCATTCCTGCTGTTGTTTCATATACTCTTGGTGGCTTATTTCCTGGCCAAGGTTTTAGTGATGTTCCTTTTGTTATAATTGCACCTAATTTGTTTAGGTCTATTAATTCCGCAAATTCTCTTCCATATCCAAATGTCCCTGATGCAACTGTTACTGGATTTTTCATTTTTATTCCTGCTAAATTTACACTTGTATTCATTTTTTTATTCCTTTCTTACAATTTTTATATAATTGATTCATTATTTTCAACCTTCAATTTTACTTCTTCTAGTTTTAGGTTTGAAACTTCTTCTATAAATTTATAAATTTTGTCTTCTTTTAGTATTTGTGGTTCTCCTTGTTTATATTTAGCATATGGCTCAATTTCTTTTAGTACTTTTACATTATACTTTTCAATTATTGTTTTATTTAGTACATCATAATCATTATAAAGTGATGTTGTTAAATTTTTAAAATATTTTTGATAAAATATACAGTCTGTTATTAAGTGTAAAAAGAACCCCTTTTCGTAATCTGTATTTACTATGTTTGATTCAAGATATAATTTTAAATTTGTATTTATACTATCTTTTGCATAATGTGTTTTTGATTTGTCTGTAGTAAAGTCTGGAGCTATTACTCCTTTTAAAAAGTCTTCTTTTTGTTTTATCTCGTTTTGATGTTTTCTTATATATTCATTTGCTACTGCTAAATGTATTACAAATCCTGGCATATTCCCTCCTATATTTCTACATCTTTTGCATAAAATACTGGTCCTGCTTTACATACATGCAAATATTCAGGATTTTCTTTAGGGCTACTTGCAGTTTTTACTGCACATCCCAAACATGCTCCTACTCCACATGCCATTTTTTGTTCTAATGATATCTGACATGGTATTCCTTGTTCTATTGAATATGCTTGAATAGCTTTTAACATTGGTAATGGTCCACATGCATAAATCATATCTACTTTATTTTCCATTATATCTTTCTTCAATTCTTCTATTGCAAATCCTTTTATTTTATAGCTTCCATCATCTGTTGTTATAGTTAATTTATCAGATACATTTTCAAATTCTTTTTCTAGTACAACATAATCTTTATTTCTAAATCCTATATATGTATTAACTTGTGTATTTGTTTTATTTTTTAATTGCTTAGCTAGTTCATATAATGGGAATGTTCCTATTCCTCCACCTATTATTGCAACTTTATTGTGTCCTTCTATATCAAATGTTCCATATCCTAAAGGTCCTATTATATCTAAATATTCTCCTTCTTTTCTCTTGGCTAAAATTTCTGTTCCTTTTCCTTTTACTTGAAATATAAATTCTAGTACTCCTGTTTCTTCATACATATTAAATATACTTATTGGTCTTCTAAGTAGTGGTTCTATAGAGTCTTGTACTTTTACTTCAATGAAGTTTCCAGGTTTTGCTTGATTTACAATTTCTTGTGCTTTTATACTGAATTTATATAAGTCTTGTTTTAATTGTTCAATTTTTACAATTTCTGATTTACAATTTATTTTCATTTTACTATTTCCTTTCTTAATGTCATTATTTTATCTAATTTCTTATAATCCTATCGCTTCATTTAATTCATCTCTCATTCTAATTGCCTCTGCTCTTGTTGCTTTTTCAAATTCTTCTTCTTTAAATTGTTCTTTCCATTGTTCTGATTTGTATGCTCCCATTAAACTTCTTGTTGCGTTTACTATTCCTCCTATTTTGTTTTCATCAAATCCTAATGCAATATCTTGTGCTTTTCCACCTTGCACTCCATATCCTGGTATTAAAAAGAATGTATGTGGTGCTAGTTTTCTTAATTTTTTTAGCTGCTCTGGATATGTTGCTCCCACTACTGAAGATATACTACTATATCCATATTTTCCTCTTAAATCTTCTCCCCATTTTTCTACTAATGTTGCAACTTCTTCATATACTGTTTTTCCATTTTCTAGCTTTAAATCTTGTAATTCTCCTGAAGATTTATTTGATGTTTTTGTTATTACAAATGCACCTTTACCATATTTTTTACAGTCTTCTATAAATGGTTGTATACTATCTGTTCCCATATATGGATTTAGAGTAATGAAGTCTGTATCATAAATTTTTTCTTCTTTTCCATTTATTTCTACTCGTCCTATATATGGTGCTGAATATGCTGCACATGTTGAACCTATATCTCCTCTTTTTGCGTCTGACATTACTATCATACCTTTTTGTTTTGCATATTCACAGGTTTTTTTAAAGCTTTCAATTCCTGCAACCCCTAATTTTTCAAAATATGCAAGTTGCAATTTTACTGCTGGTATAATATCGTATACTGCATCTATTAATCTTAGATTAAATTCTGTACATGCTTTTGCCATTCCTTCTAATGTTTGGTCATATTTTTCTTTTATACAATTTGGTACCATATCGTATTTTGGATCAATTCCTATTACTGTTGGGTTATTCATTTGTTTTATTTTATCTATTAAATTATCTATTGCATTCATTTTGTTCTCCTTACATTTGATATACTACTTGTCCATTTACTATGGTATACATTACTTTTCCTGTTAAAGTTTTTCCTATAAATGGTGAATTTTTAGATTTTGATACTATATCTTCTTTTTGGTATGTATAAGTTTCGTTAGGATTAAATATTGTTATATCTGCATCAAATCCTTCTTTTATTCTACCTTTTGTGTTTAGCCCTAGTAGTTTTGCTGGATTATATGATGTTAGTCTAACCATATCTAAATAGTCTATATAATTTTTATTTATTAGGTTTGTTATTGTTGCTGCAAGTGCTGTTTCAAATCCTATTATTCCATTTGGTGCTGATGCAAGGTCTTTTTCTTTTTCTTCTTGTGAATGTGGTGCATGATCTGTTATTATTGCATCTATTGTTCCATCTTTTAATCCTTTAATTATTGCTTCTTTATCTTTTTCTTCTCTTAATGGAGGATTCATTTTTGCATTTGTTCCTGATTTTAACACTTCTTCTACTGTAAAGCTATAATAATGTGGACATGTTTCACATGTTACTTTTACTCCACGTTTTTTTGCATCTCTTATCATGTTTACAGATGTCTTTGTACTTATATGGCATATATGTGCTCTAATATTGTTTGTTTCTGAAATTACAATTTCTCTTGCTGCCATTATTTCTTCCGCTTCTGGTAATACTCCTTCTACTCCTAGTTGTTCTGCAATTTTCCCTGCATTTATTGCTCCTGCTGATACTGATTTTTCTTCACAGTGTGATGATACAAAACTACCAATTTTATCTGCATTTATCATTCCTTGTCTCATTATTCTTGAATTTACTACTGGCATTCCATCATCTGAAAATGCTATTGCCCCAGCTTTTTTTAATTCTTCAAAGTTTACTAATTCTTCTCCTTTTTCACCTTTTGTTACACTTGCATATGGATATACATTACATAAATTTACTCTCTTGGCTTCATTTATAATTTTTTCCAAAACAATAGTGCTATCTGGGGTAGGTTTTGTATTTGGCATAGGACAAATAGTAGTAAACCCTCCTTTAACAGCACTCTTGCTTCCTGTTTCTATTGTTTCTTTATATTCAAATCCTGGTTCTCTAAGATGACAATGCATATCTATCATTCCTGGTATAATAGATAAATTGGTACAGTCAATTACTTTGTCTGCACTTTCATTAATTTCTTTCTCTACTTTTTGGATTTTTCCATCTTTAATTAAAACGTCCATGTTTTCATTCAGTTTTGATTCATAATCAATTACTTTTCCATTTTTCAATAATAGTATCAATTTTATTCCTCCTTTTTGATTTTTCTTATTTTATCATTTTCCGTAAGATTTTGCAATATTTTATACTTCTATTTTTATATAATGCGCATATTATTAATTATCTATATTTAGGAGGTATTATATGCATTTTAATAGTAAATATATATTTAGAGTCATTATTACGCTTATAATTATGTCTTTTACTTTTTCAACTTGTTGTTTTGCGGATTCTTATGTATGGTCTAATGATGATGAATTGTTATACACTTCTGCTGATGATAATAATTCTAATAATTTAAATTTGCAGTCTGGTGCTAGTATTTTAATTGAACAAAATACTGGGAAAATATTATATGAATATAATATTCATGAACGATTACGTCCTGCTAGTGTTACTAAAATTATGACTATTCTTCTTATTATGGAAGCTCTTGATGAACGGAAAAATATCACTAGATACTAAAATACCTTGTAGTGAAAATGCTAGTTCTATGGGTGGTTCTCAAATTTGGTTAGACGTAAGAGAAAATCTTAGTGTTAATGATATGTTAAAGGCAATTTGTGTTGCTTCAGCTAATGATTGCACTGTTGCTATGGCAGAATATTTAGAAGGGTCAGAAGAAAATTTTGTTAATCGTATGAATATAAGGGCTAAAGAATTGGGAATGAATGACACAACTTTTAAAAACTGCCATGGGCTTGATGAAGATGGCCATCTTACATCGTGTTATGATATTAGTTTAATGTCAAAAGAATTACTAGTTAAACACCACAAAATAACTGAATATACTACTATTTGGATGGATACTTTACGTGATGGTAAATCTCAACTTAATAATACTAATAAACTTATTAGAAATTATATGGGTGCAACTGGTTTAAAAACTGGTTCAACTTCTCTTGCTCTTTATAATCTTTCTGCAAGTGCTACTAGAAATAATCTTTCACTAATTGCTGTTGTTATGAAGGCTCCTACTCCTAAAATTCGCTTTGATGAGGCTAGTAAGTTATTGGATTACGGTTTTAATAATTTTTCTTATTTTGAATTTGGTAAGAGTGGCGACATTGTTGATAGTATCAATGTTAATAAAGGAGTTGAAAAAAATGTTGATGCTATTTTAAATGATTCTTGTGGTGCTGTAATTAAAAAAGGGCAAGAAAAAAGTCTTGAACAAAGTATTAATATAAACAATAATATTTCTGCCCCTATTTATGAAGGGCAAATTGTTGGTAACATTAGTTATAGTATTAATGGTGAAAATGTTGGTAGTGTTGATATTGTTGCTAAAAATAATGTTAAAAAAATTAGCTTTTGGAATATAACTACTCGTTTATATAAAAATTGGTATTTATTACTACGTAGCTAGTTTTCTACGCATATTTTAATTTTCCTTGTTTTACAAGTTTTGTACCTTTTGTAATATTTTTTTGTGAATTATTACAACCTAATTTTACATTTTTATTATAAACTTTTTCTTTACTTATTTTTCAAGTGTTTCTGAATTGTATCTTGTATTTAATTATTACAATACACATATAATCCACAAAAGTTTTCCACATAGGTGGAAAACTTTTGTGGATTATTATTGCAAACTCATTACATAGTAAATTTTTATTATTTCGTTTTTAGGGAAATGCTACGCATTCATTATTTGTACATATTTTTTTCACATACTTTAAATTGACATTATTCGTTTTTTGTTTTATTATATAGAATGTAAATTTTATTAAAGTTTATATTTTACATGGTTTAATGTAAATGTGCTTACATTATTACCTTAAGAAAGGAATGTATATGTATGAGTAATTTAATGTCTTATTTATTTGAAACAAATGCTATTAGAGTATGTCCTGATGATAAACCTTTTTGGTATACTTCTCGGACGAATTGGACCATACTATGTAAATACTCATTTTGTTTATGGAAATGAAAATGATGCTAATGAATTATTAAAATTTATTGATAGTATGTTAGATAAAAAAGTTGAACTTCCTAAAGCGGTGTTTGAAAAAGTAATAAATCAATATAATAACAATCGTATTTATAATGATATTATTAATGAAACTATCGATTTTATTAAGTCTAATATTGATGTTACAGAAATTGATTATATTGCAGGTGGCGAAAGACGTGATTGGTTATTCTCTTTTATAGTAGCTTATATTCTAAAAAAACCTCATTTAACTCTTTTTAAGGATTTAAGTGCTGTAAGTAGTAACTTCGATTTTTCAGAAACCAAAGTTGCAAACAATCTTGGTGGTAAAAAAATTCTACATATTGCAGATTTAATGAACTTTGGCACTAGTTATATTCGTTCATGGATTCCTGCAATACAAGATTTAAGTGGCGAACTTGTTTGGAGTTTAGTTTTAGTTGATAGAATGCAAGGTGGTAAAAAGCGTCTAGAAGATTTAGGTATTAAATCTTTTGCTATTGCTAATATTGATACTTCATTATTTGAACTTGCTTTAAATAAAGGAATTATAAATGAATCTCAATTTAAAATGATTGAAAAATATATCGAAGATTCTGATGGTACAATGAAAGATTTTCTATTGAGTCATCCAAATTTTTTACAAGATGCTCTAAATTCTGATGAAAAGACAGCTAAAAGAGCTAAACTTTTAATAGATGGTAATTTATATGGTTTAAATTAAATATTAAATTTTATTAGATAAGGCTTTAATTTGCAAATTAAAGCCTTATCTTTTTTCTAATGTTATATCTACCACAGATTGTATTCCATTTCTTTGTATTAGTAAGCTAATTTTATCTTTTGGATTCTTCATATATATATATTGCCTTAATTGTCCCATTGTATTTATTTCGTTTTCATCTATTTTTAATATTATATCTTTTTCTTTTATTCCTGATTTTTCTGCTGATGAATTTTTTATTACTTCAACTACATATATTCCACTATTTAATTTTAGATTAGAATCTAAATATTTTACCGCTTCTTTATCATATGCAAATATTCCAATTGATGCTTCTTCAAATTTTCCTGTATTAATAAATTTTTCTATAATTGGTTTTACTATATTTATTGGTATAGCAAATCCAATTCCTTCTGCAGATGCTATTTTTACTGAATTTATACCAATTACCTCTCCATCTACATTAATTAAAGGTCCACCACTATTTCCAGGGTTTATTCCTGCATCTGTTTGTATTAAGTCTTCCATATAACTTATGTTTTCTTCTTCTTCAATTTTTATTGTTCTGTTTACTGCACTTATTATTCCCTTTGTAACTGTTCTTAAAAAGTCATGCCCTATGGGATTTCCTATTGCATATACATTTTCTCCTACTTTTACTTGATTAGAATTTCCTAGCTTTGCATACTGAAGTCCTTTAGTATTAATTTTTAAAATCGCTAAGTCAATGTCTTGATTAGCCCATAAAACATTTCCTGTATATTCTTCTCCGCTTTCTAATGTTATATAACATTGTGAATATTTATCTCCTGCTACATGCCAATTAGTTAGTATATATCCATCTTCTGAAACAATTATTCCTGTTCCTAATCCTAATTTTTCTGCACTATTTTCTAAAAAAATAGATGTTCCATTATTTTTTAATTTTGATATACCTACTACAGTAGTTGATACCTCTTCTATTATTTCACTTATTTGTCTGTTTTCTTGTTTTAATTCAGAAGTATCTTGAGTTGTTCTTATTGTATTATAAGTGTTTTTTTCTTCTTTTATATCTATATTTATGTATAAATTAAATAAGTAAAATCCAGTTAAAACTATAAATATCCATATAGTTAATGTTCCTACTACTCTTTTGGTTTGGCTTTTTTTATACATATACTCATTCCTTTTTTATGATATTATATATATAAATTTTTTCCTAAATTTTTGTTTTTAAACATTTATTTTACACTTATTAAGTCTTTTAAACTTTCAAATTTTGCATCTCCTATTCCTTGAACATTTTTTATATCTTCTATTGTATTAAATTTGCCATTTTCTTGTCTAAAATTTATTATTTTTATTGCTGTGCTTTCACCTATTCCTGGCAATGTTGATAATTCTTCACTAGTAGCTTTATTTATGTTTATTTTGCTTGTTTTATTATTATCATTTTGTATTATCTGTGTTCCTGCTTCATCACTAATATATTCTTCTTCATCTTTATTAATTTTAGGTATTGTTATTTTTTGACCATCTTCTACAATATATGCTAAGTTTACGTTTTGTATATTTGCATCTCCGAGTTATTCCTCCTGATGCTTCTATTATGTCTGCTATTCTAGCTCCTTCTTCTATTTTTACAATTCCTGGATTATTTACTTCTCCTGCAATATGTATTATTATTTTTTCTTTTTCTTGTGGTTTTGCAACTTCTTCTTGTTGAGGAGTTGTTTGTATTTGTTCATAATCATTTTGTACTGTTATTGTGTATATGTAATATCCAATTACTCCTATTATCGTTATTATAATTATTCCTAATATTAATATTTCTTTTTTTGATAAATTATTTTTCATATTATCCTCCTATTTTTATTTTAAATATGTTGTTTTTTGTTGAAATTTTGTACTTTTTAATGTAATATATTAATATATTTTAAATAATTCATATATTATTATTGTTTGTATTTAAAAATTTAACTTTTTAAGGATTGTGATTATTAATGAATTTTAAGAAAAAATTTATATATATATTAATTTTACTTGTGTTTTTCTTTTGTATTTTTCCCTATGTTAATTATGCATCTACCCCTGTAAACACTAATGCTAATGCTGCAATTTTAGCTGATTTGTCCAGTGGTAAAATTATTTTCGAACAGAATGCTTACGAAAAAATGTACCCTGCAAGTACAACCAAAATTATGACTGCAATTTTGGCTTTAGAAAACTCTAAACTTTCAGATACTGCTACTGTTAGTCAAAACGCTGTTTCTTCTGTTCCTTTAACATATACAAATGCTAATTTACAAGTTGATGAAATTCTTACTATGGAACAGCTTTTATATGTTCTTCTTATTCCTTCTGCTAATGATGCTGCAAATGTAATTGCTGAACATATTGCTGGTTCTACCGAAAGTTTTGCTTCTATGATGAATACTAAGGCAAAGGAAATTGGATGTTTAAATACTAATTTTATTAATGCTAATGGAGTACATAATGAAAATCATTATTCTACCGCATATGATTTGTTTTTAATTTCTCAATATGCTATGAAGAATGCGGAATTTAGAAAAATTGTTGGAACTTTAAGGTATACATTACCCATTACTAACAAATATGATAAAGAAGATAGAGTTTTTATTAATACTAATAGATTAATAAATTCTAAAAATTCACAATTTTATTCATTTGCTACTGGAATTAAAACTGGATATACTGATGCTGCTAAAAATTGCTTAGTTGCAAGTGCTAAAAAAGATAATTTAGAATTGGTAGCTGTAATTTTAGGTTCTGGAAGTGATAATAATATAGATACTAATAAATTTGCAGATGCTATTAATTTATTTGAATATGGATTTAATAATTTTAGCAATAAAGTTCTATGTGTAAAAAATTCTGTTTTTAAGGTCGTTAATCCAAAAAATGCTACTAAGGAAAGTAATAGTTTGAATATTCTTTATGAAAATGAAATTAGTGTTTTAGTAAATAATTCATTAAATAGTTGGGATTTTTCTCCTGAAGTGGAGATTGATGAAAAAATTTCAGCTCCTATAACAAAAGGAAGTGTTATAGGAAAAGTAACTTATACTGTTGATAATATTAAATATACTACAAATTTAATTGCAGGTCAAGATATAGATTCAAATTCTATATTTTCTATTATTTTTAAGATTGCTCTTATAGTAGTTGGATTATATATTTTATGCAAGGTTTTTGGAGGTTCTAGACATAAAAGAAAGAAAAAAAATAAATCTGGTACACATAAAAAATCAAAGTCTACTTATGTTTCACCTTATAAATTTCGATTGTAGTTATTAAAATTACACTAAAAGGAATATAGCTATAAATATATTCCTTTTAGTAAACATTTTAGAAAATGCTTTGAAAAATACTTTAAATTTAACGCTGTGAATAATTATTTTTATTCTTGTTTTTGAGCTTTTTCCCATAAGTCTTCTAAATTATAATTTTGTCTTTGTTCCTCAGTAAATATGTGTACTATTACATCTTGGTAATCCATTAATATCCATGCTGCACTATTGTATCCTTCTATCTTATTGGGATAAATATTTTGTTTTTTTAATTCTTCTTCAATATTATCTGCTAAAGCTTTTATGTGTGTACTTGATGTACCACTTGCTATTATAAAGTAGTCTGCTATTGTTGTTTTAGCTTTTATATCAATAGTTTTTATGTTTATAGCCTTTTTATCCTCTAAGTATTTAATGATATTTTCTAATAATTCCATTTTTGTTCTCCTTTATATTATTTAATATTTCCTATTTTATCAAAATTTATTACTTATTTCTATTATTCTTCTAGTTTTATTTTAATTATAAATTTAATTCCATAACTTGATGGACAACTCCTTCTTCTAAAAATTCATCAGATGTAGTAATAAATCCAAATTTTTCATAAAAGCCTACTGCATGTTTTTGAGCATTCATACATATTTTTTACATCCCATTTTACTTTTTATTGCTTTTATACTTTGTTCCATTAAATCTTTGCCTATTCCTTTTCCGTGTTTTAAAGTTAAAACTCTTCCAATTTTAACAACATTTTTATTTTCATTTTGATAAAATGCTCGTAAATAAGCTACTACTTTATTATCTTCTACAAAAAAACAATGCAAACTTTCATAATCTATATTATCCATATCTTGATAGTGAATGTTTTGTTCCATAATAAATATTTCTGCTCTTGCTTTTAGTATCTCATATAATTCATTAGTTGTTAATTCATCAAATTTTTTTGCTATTAAATTCATATTTTTATCTGCCTTTCTAATTATTTATAACTATTTATAATAGTTATAAAATAACAATTTTAGTTTATTATATCATTTTAAGTTTTAACTAACACCCCGCATATTGCGAGGTGTTAATTGTTATTTACTGCTTTTTTTCTTTGTTGATGTACTTTTTGTTGTATTAGTAGTATTGGTTGTATTTGTTAAAATTGTATTAGTTTCATTATCTACTAATTCTTTATTTTCAAATAATTCTTCTACTACCTTTTTTGTTTTTGTTTTATTTACTGTATAGATGTACACATTATTAACTAATTCTGGTACTCCTGGTAGTGTATTTGTTTTTAGGTTTTCTGTATTAAAGTTTACACTATATGGTATATAATCTTTTACTAAATCAAATGTTAAATTTGTGTTTACATTATTCATTGCAATTTTTAGTATATCGTTTATTTTCAAGATATTTTCTGGTTTTAGTGTTTGCTTTAATACTTGAGTTATAAATTCTCTTTGTGTTTTCATTCTTCCTAAATCATTATCTCCATATTCTATTGGATATGATGTTCCATCATTATTATGTCTAAATCTAACAAGTCCTTCTGCTTGTTTTCCTGTTAATTTTTGATATCCTGCATCTAGGTGTATATGTAAGTTTTGAGAATCATCATCATACCACATATCTATTGGTACTTCATAATAAACTCCTCCTATTGCATCTACTAATTCTACTAATACTTCTGTATCTATTACCAAATAATTATTGATTTCCAATCCTACAATATTTTCTATACTTTTTACCATTCCATCAATGTTTTCACCATTTCTATATACTGAGTTTATTTTATAGCTTGCTGATGCTTTTTCTTTATTTTTTCCAACATATGTATCTCTTGGTATTGAAAGTATTGATGCTTGTTGAGCTTTAGGATTATATGAACATAGCATTATTGTATCTGCTAATTTATAATCTTTTTCATATCCACTAACTCCTATTACCAATACTCGTATTTCATCTAAATCTTTTAAAGTAAATTCATCATGCCCTAATGATGTTGCTAGTATTCCTTGTAGCCCTCCTCCATTTTTTATAACTTTGTATGTAAATATTCCTGCAAATATAATCAATGCAATAATTATAAGTGCTAATAATAACTTAAATATTCTCCATCCTACACTTCTTTTTCTTCTTTCCTTTTTCTCTTTTTTCTTTATTTTTTTCTCTACTTTTTTATCTATTTTTTTACTACGTTTTATATTTGTGTTTCTATCTATATTACCTTCTTGGTTATACACTCTTTTCACCCCATAAATATTATTATACATAATAGTATAACAAAGTTACTACTAAATATCAACATTTATCTACAAATTTGGATAATTTTGTATGTAGGTTTGTATTATGGCAATACAAATCAGCAAGCAAATAAATAAGAATACGAGAAAGTATGCATATATGCTTCCTCGTATTTAATCATCACTATATTAAATTTATATATTTTTAACTTTTAAAGAATATTTTTAATATTATATTATTATTGTACATGAATTTTGCTATTATAGAATTTTCTATAATATTAATTATATTGTTGTTTTGAATCATTGGTAGTATAAATGTTAAAACTGCAAATATTCCATATATTAATACTATTGCTCTTAATATTCCATATATTGTTCCTCCTATTTCGTCAACTTGTTTTATTATTGGTAATTCTGCAATTGCGCCTAATACTAAACTTATAATAAATAGAATTAATCTTGTTACTATAAATAGAACAACCATTGTTATTATATTTATTGAACTTTGTGTTAAATTAGCTGCCATTTGTGTTGTTAAATCTTCTTTTGTTTGATTTATAGTATCATCTATGGATTTATTTATGTAGTCAACCATCACTTCTGGAATTTGTGCATCTTCTTTTTCAATTTTTCCATCGTTATTTATTTTACTTCCTAATAGTTTTTCCATTATTACTGATTGTATTGTTTCATCTATTTGTGTATTATTTATAATATAATTTGATACTGGTTTAAATAATATTAGTGTTATTAATAATGCTAATATAAATGATAAAATTTTAAATGCTACTCCAACTAGTCCTTTTTTATATCCTAAGAATGTACTTAATATAATTAAAACTACAATAATTATATCTATAATCATTTTAACCTCCATATATTTTATAGATTTACTATTTCTATTTTATCTTTGTATACTATTCCTGCTATTTTATCTGCTAATACAATGTCCTTAACTTCTTGTTGTGAAATATATTTTTTTACTAACCACCCACTAGTATTTATAAACTGCACTTCACTTCCAATATTTAGTACTATATTATTGTCTTTTGCTAATATTTCTTTTACTGTATTTTTTATAGTATATATGTTTTCTTTTACTGTTTGAATGTCTTTTATTACTATTTGTGTATTTGAAAATAATCCTACAGATGTTTCTAGTCCATATACTGCGAAATTATTTAATTCGATACTTGCCATTGTAGCTTTTGTTTTATCATATGATATTACTTCTTCATTCTTCCCTTCATAGTAAATGTCTATTGAACTATCATATGTACATACTAGTTTATTTTTATCTTGATATTTTATATTTTTTAACAACTTATTAGCTTCTGCATTATGTATTGCTATTACTGAATTTAATGGGTCTGTTTGAGCTTTTTCAATTGATATTATTTTTATACTTGATTGTATTAATGTTCCTTGTGTATTTATTTCTGCTATTGCTAGATATTTATTGTCGTTTGATATATCTGTATCTAATGAATAAGTGGATGATAAATATGTTTTAAATAATTCTTTTCCAGCTGGACTATATGTCGTTATAACTGTTCTATAACTGCTTCCTGTTATTGTTACTGTGACGTATCCATTTTTGTTTACATTAATTTTTTGTATATTTCCTTCTATTTCTTGTTGCCATAGTATATTCGCTTCTGATATTAAGTATAAAGAATGTCCACCTTTTTCTGCTATGGTTAAAAATCTATTGTTGGATGAATATATTGGATTATTTACTGCTATATCATGTTCGTATTCCTTTTTGCCTGATGATGAATATGTTTCTAATTTATTTTTGTTTAATAAGGTTATATATTTATAATATGCATATATGGATGGTTTTTCTTCGTCTTTTAATTCTATACTAACTAATGTATCTTGAGATATTTCTTTTCTTAAAATATATCTGTCAAAAAAGACTCTAAATTCTTCATTTCCAATATAAAAAGCTAGTGTTACTATTATTGCTGTTATAATTAATATTATTGCTATTATTTTAATTCTTCGCTTTGTTTGGTTTGCCATGAACTCTTTTTTCATTCTTCTATAATTCCTTCCTTAGTACATATATATTTTTTAAAAGTTTTATACTAAAATATGAATCTCAATTTTTTATAATTTCTCATTTCTTACTACATATATTTATATCAGTTTTATATCTTTTTTTCAATATATATTGCTTATTTTAATATTATTTTAAATATTTGTAAAAATCCTAATACTCCTAATATTGGATATAACAAATCAACTAATTGTGAAAATCCTATTTGTGATACTATTAGTGCACTACTACACATTATTAGTGCAATTAATTTATATATTTTTTTGTTTTTAGCATAATTTTCTAGTATACCATATCCTGCTGATATTGCAGATGTATATATAGCTCCTAAAATTATTAGCCCATAAATATATTTATGTATTACTCCCATTTTTCCTGCAATATATACTATTGGTAGTTCTATTTGTGGTATATTAATATCTATTTTTAATAATAATCCATATATACTTATAGATACAATAAATATTATAATACTCGTTAAAATTGATATATTTTTAATTTGTTTTATACTCTTTATATAAGTTTTTAATGATAATAATATTGGTATAAGTATTATACTATTATAGCTTGTAAATAGTATTGATTTAATTATTGCTTTTACTATTTCTTTGTTCGTAAATTCTATGTTATTAAATCCATCTATATTATTAATTATTAAATAAATTATAAATATAATTATTATTGGCATTAATAGTGAGTTAACTTTTACAATTGTTTTTATATTTCCTAAAAATGTTATATAGCATAATATACATATCACACATGTTGCTAATATATTGTTTATTCCTAATTCTTGTGAAAAGAAAGCTGCAAAACCTGCTATCATTACATAAAATGATATTAATAAAAATATGTTTATTATTATTTTTAATATTTCTTTTACTTTATCTTTTTTATATATTTTTTTTACTAATTGTTCATATGTATTTATATTATGTTTTATTGATATCTTTAATACTTTATAAATTATTAATCCTATTAATATGGAGGATAATATTATCCCTATTATTCCATTTACCCCATATTTTGCAAAAAATAAATATATCTCTTTTCCAGATGCAAACCCTGCACCTATTATAGTTCCTATTATTACGAACAAAATTTTTAGTGTTTCTACCATAAAAGCACCTCATAACATTTTATGACGTGCTTTTATATATATTCTTTTATTTTTTTTCATCACTTGAAGATTTTTCTTCTATCATTTTTCTTTTTTTTATTTTAGGCTCTCCATTTTTTCTTCTTCTTATTTGCCATACTATTATTCCTATTATAATTATTGCTACTGGTACTCCAAATATAATGGTTTGTATTAGTGAATTTTGTTCTACTGTTGCAGTATAGTTAATTGTGTTTGTATCCTTTCTTATTGCTATATCCACTTCTCTATCAACTAAATAAGCTATTGTATCCATTACTAAATCTTTATTTCCTGAATACATTATTACAGGATAATTTGATGTTGATGTTAATGAGTAATCTGATATGAATAAATTTTCACTGTATATTATCATATTAGACTTTACTTGGTTTTGTTCATTAGCAATTGTTTTTTCTAGAATCGCTCCTATTGTAAATGGTCCTTGTTCTTCATTTTCTTGTTTATTTTCTGTATTTAAATTGAAATTTGTTCTATAATATGATGTAGAACTTGCTTGTATTAAATCTGTTTTATTTATATTTAATTTTTCTAATTCTTCATCTTCTACTAAATTAATTTTAGTTGCATTTACTACTAGTATCTCTGGTATATTTTTTGTTATTTTTGAATTGTTTACATCTGGAATAATTATACTTGATGCTCCTGTCATCATTTTTGATGCAGATGTTTCTTTTATAAAGCCTGTTTCAAATGGTTTTACTCCATATAATGCTAATATTTTATTTACATTTTCAAAGTTTTGTGTTTGTGTTATGGCTGTATTGAACCATAATATATTTCCGCCTTTATTAATGTAATTTGAGATGCTTTGAGTTGCTATATCATCAAAATCTTTATTTGGAGAAAAAATAACAAGTGTATCACAGTCTTGTGGAATTTCTCCTGCTGATATTAAATTTAATGTATCAAATTCGGTTACTTCATTAGCTAAATACATTGATAAGCATGTCATATTTTTATTTACAGAAAATTCTGAATATCCTTCTAAGAAATATACTTTTGGTATTTTTTGTGCTATTACTGTTAATATTGCATTTGTTAATTTTTCTTCTGTTATATCTATTTGCTCATAAGTTGTATTGTCATATGTATAAAAATCATTTGATGTTAGTATCTTATTTTTTTCTCCGCTTTCAACTATTACTCCTGTTGAACCTGTTTCTATTCCATATTTTGATACTAAATCTGGTCTTGATGTCGCATCTACTACTTCTATATTTATTTTTTTATTTTCATTATGATATTGATTTGCTAAATCAATTCTAGCATCACTAGATGAATATCCTACAAAGTATATATTTACATCTTGATTTACTGTTTTTATTTGTTCTTTACTTGTACTAGTTAAACTATATAACTTTTCTGCTGTAAAATCTATAGGATTTAATTTTAGGTTATTTAAAAATAAAGTAAGTCCTATAAATATTGCAACTAATATTAACATAAATAAAATTGTAGTTGTTCTTTTTATTAGCCAATTCTTTTTTATTTTTTCTATAATATTTTTCAACTTTAATCCTCCTATCTTGCACTTTTTCTTCTCTGCATTACAGTAATTGTTAATATTAAACATAGCACTGTAAACATTATAAATGTTATTGTATATGCAATATCGATTTGCCCTGTTGTGAATTTATAAAACATATTTAATAGAGAAAAATTTGAACCGCTACTTATAAATTCAGGTAGTACCCATGTTAATATAAAAGCTGCTATTGTTATTATTGCTGCTATTATTTGATTTTCTGTTAAACTTGATGCAAATATACCAAATGCTATATATGCCATATTTAATAATATAAATCCAATTAATGTTACCAATACTGAATTCACATCTGGACTTCCAAAGCAACATACTATTGCCATATACATTAGTGTGAATGCTATTGCTATTATTACAACAAATAATGCTGATAAGAATTTTGCAAATACAATTTTAGTTATACTAACTGGAGAAGTTAATAATAATTGTTCGGTTCCATTTTTTCTTTCTTCTGCAAATGTTCTCATTGTTAATATTGGTATTAAAAATGCAAAAATTAATATTGTTGGTAAATAAGTAAAAATGTATATATATATTTGTTGAAAATTTATTATTCCGTTTGAATATTGTAATTCTAAATTAAATGATATACTAAGTGCTAATAAAAATACTCCTATAAATATATACCCAATTGGAGATAAAAAATATGTTTTAATTTCTTTTTTCATTATTGCCCACATTATTCTTCTCCTCCTTTTTCATTTTGTATTAATTTCATAAATGCGTCTTCAAGTGTTGCTTCTAATTTTTTAAGTTCAAATATTGTTATTCCATTTTTGGCAAATTTTTCAAATATTAATTTTCTTATATCTGTCTCATCTTTTGCTATAATAGAATATTCTTTTGTTCCATCTTCATTATCTTTTATTAATTTATATTCTGAAATATTTTCAATTTGTTTTAACGCTTCATCTATTTTGTTTTCTTTGTCTTCTACTGTTACATTTATTATGTTGTTTTTTATAGTTTTTTCTTCTAGTTTTCTTGGTGTATCTATTGCAACTATTTTACCTTTATCTATTATTATTACTTTTTCACATATTTGGCTAACTTCTGATAATATATGTGAACTTAGTATTATTGTGTGTTTCTTTCCTAATGATTTTATTAAATTTCTTATTTCTGTTATTTGTTTTGGATCTAAACCAACTGTTGGTTCATCTAATATTAATACTTTGGGATTCCCTACTAGTGCTCCTGCCATACTTACACGTTGTTTATATCCCCTTGATATATTTTTTATTAGTTTATTTTGTACTTCATATAGATTAGTTTCACGTATAACTCTTTCTAATTCTTGTTTTCTTTCTTTTTTAGGAACACCTTTTAGACCTGCCATATATTGTATAAATTCTATTACAGTTAAATCATTATATAATGGTACTCCTTCTGGCATATATCCTATTTGTTTTTTTGCTTTTTTTGATTTCTTTTGTATATTACAATTATCTACTAATATTTCTCCTTCTGTTGGTTCAATAAATCCTGTTATCATATTCATTGTTGTGCTTTTTCCTGCTCCATTTGGTCCTAATAGTCCAACAATTTCTCCCTCTTCAATTTGAAAGTTGACATTATCTACGGCTGTAAAGTTTCCATACTTCTTAGTTACATTTTTAACTTCAATCAACTTTATTCCTCCTATCCTTATAATCTGTTATGATATTACCATTTATTATTTTTTGTTGCAATAGTGATTTATATTTATTTTAATAATTTACAAAAAATTCACATTTCTTAGGGAATTAGCATATTTATTTTTTTTTTTCATAATTATTACCATAGTATAAATTGTTTTGGTGGAGGTTTCTATGAATTATATATATCCGTTTCTTATTGCTTTTTCTTTTATTTTTATATCAGAACTGGGGGATAAAACCCAATTATTAGTTTTATCATTTTCTTCTAAAGTAAAAACTTCTATTATTTTATTGGGAGTTGCTCTTGGATCTTTCTTTAGTCATGGAGTCGCAATTATATTTGGTAGTGCTCTTGGATCTTTTAATAACCCTTTTTTTCATGTCATTCTAAAGTTGTTAACTTATATTACTTTTATTTTATTTGGTTTTTTTATTTTGTTAAATAAAAATAAAAAAAATGATAATACTAATGAAAATAAAATGATAAAAAAATATGTTAATTTTAGTTTTTGTTATATTTTCATAATAGCTTTGACTATTGCTATAGGAGAACTTGGAGATAAAACGTTTTTAGCTTCAATAGGATTAGGAATTGATTACTCTTTATATAAATTTTCCTTAATATTAGGAGCGATTTTAGGCATGGTTGCTAGTGATTTTATTGCTATAGTTTTTGGAAAATATATTAATAGTAAAATTTCAGCTTCTTCTATCGATATGATTTCTGCATCTTTATTTTTTTTATTTGGTATTTTAGGTTTTTTAAGTATTTTGTTATAATAGCACTATTTTAAGTTGATTTTATTGTTTTTTTGTATTAAAATATATCCATATTACTTTATTTTAATTTTAGGAGGTTTTATGACAAGTAAACAACGTGCATACCTACGTGCTTTAGCGAACAAAATTAGTCCTATATTTCAAGTTGGGAAAAATGGATTAAACGATAATTTAATTAAACAAATTAATGATGCATTAGAAGCAAGGGAATTGATTAAATTTAAGATATTAGAAACTGCACCTGATGATAATTATTCTTTAGCTCAATCTATTGCTAGTGATACTAATTCTGATTTAGTTCAAATTGTTGGAAATATAGCTACTTTATATAGAAAAAAGAAAAATAATTCTAAAATTCAATTACCATAAATGGAGTTTTATTATGATTTTTGAAAATAATAGTTTTAAAACAAAGAACTTTAACTTTACAAAAGATAATTTTTATATTCTTATGGATTTTGACAGAACAATAACAACTAGTAGAAGTTTCGGGTCTTGGGCTGTATTGGAAAATACTGACTTTATTAATCCTAATTTTAAAATTGAATCACGAAAATTATTAGAACATTATTATCCTTATGAAATTGATTATTCTATTGATTTTAATACAAAATCATATTACATGAATGAATGGTATTATAAAAATATGGATTTATTTTATAAATATAATCTAACACACGATATTCTTATGAATTGTGTTAAAAATAGTAGTATGGAATTTCGACTAGGATTTAAAGAATTTATTAAAATATTACATGATTATAATATTCCTATAATTATTATTTCTGCTGGTATTGGAAATGTTATTACAGAATTTATGAGTTTAAATAATTGCTTATTTGATAATATTTATATTATTAGTAATTTTATTAAGTTTAAAGATAATAAGATGATAAAATTTGAAGATTCTATAATTCATTCTTTAAATAAAAATATGAATTCATTACCTCAAGAATTAATTGATGTTTTATATACAAAAAAATATTCTATGTTATTTGGAGATTTAATTGAGGATATATATATGCTTCCACAAAAATACTTAAATAGTTGTCTATCTTTTGGTTTTCTTGAACAAAACGTAGAAAAAAATCTAGATGTTTATACTTCTTCTTTTGACATTGTTTTAATTAATAATTCTTCTTTTTTTGATATTATAAATTTTTTAAAAAATAGAATAGATATTTTCAATAAATAGTATAGTAATTATTTTACTATGCTATTTATTAAAATAATTAACTAATTCTTTTATATAATATTCTTTTCCCTCATTATCTACATATCTCAAATTTGGAAATATTTTTATCATCATTTCATTTGGGAACATTTTTTGTGCTGTATCATTAACATTATTTTTTTCTTCATTATAGAACATTGCTTCTATTCTATTTTGATAATTTGTTATTGCAAATACTGTTAGTATTGAATTTACAATAAAGAATATTGTTATATATTTGTCAACTTTTTCGTTAATTTTTTTTATTACATTATCTACTTTAGGTTGTATCCATCTTATTAATACAACAGCTAAAATCCCCCAAAATATTGAATATTTTATGCATACTCTTCCATTCAAATTCCAGTCTATGAAAGAATAATCCCAAAATCTCGTACCATAATATGCTTCTAATATATAACTTAACATATACTCTATTACATTTCCTACTATCGCTCCTATAATAAATAGCTTTAAATATTCTTTTTTATAGTTATTTAATAACACTATTAATAATGCTGCCCCTACTCCATATACTGGGCAAAATGGTCCTATTAATAATCCTTTTCTAGATTCTAGTACACCAGTTGTTATATAACAAAATATTGTTTCTATCATTAAACCAATTACACTAAAAATAGTAAAGTACCATATTATTTTATGAAAATCAATTTTATGTTTTTCCACTTTTGCCCTCCTTTTGCTAATATATATTAACATTTTACAACATTTTGTTAAAAATTACCACTCTTTTATTGACACATATTAAATTTTATGCTAATATAGTTATTGTTATTTATGGGTCAGTAGCTCAGTTGGATAGAGCACAGGCCTTCTAAGCCTGGGGTCGGGGGTTCGAATCCCTCCTGGCTCACCAAAACATTTTTATTTGAACCCATACAAGAATACAATTAGAAAACATCTCAATTTACATTTCTGTATTTTGAGATGTTTTTGTTTGCTTTACTCATTACTTTCATTTTTATTTTCTCCAATCTAATTTGTTACTTTAATTATTTTCATTTAATTTATTCTATTCCAAAAATTCTGACTAATATAACTGTAATTACAGATAATATTATTACAAATATTAATCTTTGTAATAATATATCTCCCTTTAGTATTGTTAATAATTTTTTCAACCATTCTTTAATCATTGTTACCTTAACTCCTCTATAATTTACTATTTGTTAGTTCATATCATTTAAACTACTAATCTAAAGACTCCATTAATAAAAAATCTTTTAATTTGATATATTTTACTATACTTGTTGAATAGTCTATATAATCATTTGTTATAAGTATTTTTTGTGACAAATTATCTATGTTCGCAAATGCAGAAATGTTTTTCCTTTTAAATTCCAATCTGTTTGACCATGCCTTATTACATATATCATGTAGAATTCCTCCATTATCATCTCATATCATTACAATCTATTTTATATAGCTAATATATATTTTACTATTTTTAATTAAAATTTATTATATCTTTTAAATTATACTACTATTTTTTTAGAACATATACCAACCATTTGTTATTATTTTCTCCACCTTCTTTATGAAAATTATAAATCTTATATCCTACTTTAGTAATAATTTCATTTAAATCTTTTTCTTTAAAATACTTATAGTAACGTTTTGCTCCCATATGATACTCATTAGGAAAGTCAACCCATTCTTCATCAACTTCTCTAGTTTCACGATTTATTACATTAAAAATAAATATTCCATCTTTTTCTAGTGCATCATATACTTTTTTTAAAACTTTTAATATATCATTCTCAGTAAAATGAACAAAGACTCTCCAACAAAAAATAGCAGAATACTTTTTGTTAAATTCATCTTTTAATACATTAAATTGAATTGTGTTTATCTCTTTAGATTTTATTGAATTAACAAAATCTTCTGCTATGTCACTTGCTGTTATCTCATATCCTAATTTTTTAATGTATTCTGCATTTGTACCATCAGCTGAACCAATTTCAAAAACGTTCGCTCCTTTTGGCAATATTCCAATATTAGTTTTAATGAATTTTTCTAACTGCTCACGTTTGAATTTTGCTTTTTGAGGATTTAGATTATCGTGTTTAATACCTGTTTCTATATATGTTTTTGCTTTTTTATTATATACTTCAAGTGTTTTTTCATTCTCTATACTCATTTGTATCTCTCCTCTATACTAATTTAAATAAACTAATTCAATTGTTAAATCTATATATGGGGGATTGTAGGGGACAATTGGTTCTAATAAGGGATTTTTGAACTTTATTTATAATTTATTGGGCTACTTTTAATAAAAATATAATGTATCCCCTACAAAATTAAAAACATTACCAATCTTCTAGCTTTAATAATATATAATTAAATTATTAAAAACATTAGACAATTTCACTATTAAATTTTTATTTTTGGATTTTAATTAGATTTAAAATTTTTAGAAATAAATTTTAGAAATATAAATTATTTTTCTTTTGTTTTTTAGATTATACTTCATTATTTTTTGTCTGTCAACAAAAATATATATTTTATATCATAATATTACATATTACAGTCGACACAATCATTCCAACTATATCTGCTGTTAATGCAGCTATAAGTACATATCTTATTTTTTTTATTCCAACAGCACTTGTATATATTGCTATTGTATACAATGTTGTTTCTGTCGAACCCATTATGGTCGATGCTATTATTCCTATTAAACTATCAACCCCATACGTTTTCATTATATCTGTTGCTATTGCCATTGATGCACTTCCTGATATTGGTCTTAATAACGCTAATGGCATTATTTCCATAGGTATTTTCACCAAATTTAGTATTGGTTGTAATATTTTGGATACTAATTCTATTATTCCTGATGTTCTTAGTAATCCTATTGCTATAAATAATCCTACTAAAGTAGGAAAAATATTTATTACTATATTTATACCTTCTTTTACCCCTTCTACAAAGCTATCATATACCTTATTTTTTTGTTTTACTCCATATATTACTACTAATAATATTACCATTGGTATTGCTAGTGATGATACATAATTAATTATATTCATATATAATTTGTTCCTTTCATAAAGTACATATTGATTTGAAAAGAATTATCTTTAATCATACATTATAAATATCTACTATTCTTTTTCAATTTATATTTAAAATCTCTTTTTTAATATTTTTGCAGCTATAATTCCTGCTATTAAAGCTGAAATTGTTGCTATCCACACAGGTAATATTATAATTGTACTGTTATTTGAATTTAGCGAATTTCTTATTGCTATTACTGTTGTGGGTATAATTTGTATTGATGCAGTGTTTATTATAATAAACATTGCCATACTATCTGTTAGAGTATCTTTAGACTTATTCTCTTCTTGCATACTTTTCATGGCTTTTATTCCTATTGGAGTTGCTGCATTTCCTAGCCCTAATATGTTTGCAATTATATTCATAGATATTTGACCATGAATAACACTATTTTCTTTAATTTCTGGAAATAATTTTCTTGTTATTGGTTTTAATAAATTTGTTAATTTGTTTATTAATGATGTATTTTGTACTATCTTCATAATTCCACACCATAAACTCATTGTTGATAATAAAGTTATACATAATTCAACTGCACTTCCGAGCAGAATCAAATATAGACTTGTTTATAATTTGTGTTTTTCCTGTAAATATAGCATATACTATTGATACTATTATAAATATTGGCCATATAATATTTAACATATTTATCACTTTCCTTATTTATATATAATTCTATTCCACAATTATAAAATAATAACCTTTCATTCTTCATTTTTATTATTAATATTTTAAATTTTTTAATTGACTTTTTAGTTGTTTTTATGATATTATGTTTATATATTGTCGAATTTTGTACAAAAAATATATGTAAGGAGGAATTATAATGAAATCAACTGGTATTATAAGAAGAGTCGATGAACTTGGTAGAGTTGTTATTCCAATCGAATTACGTAATAAATTTAATATATCAGAAAAAGATCCTATTGAAATTTTTGTTGATGGCACTTCAATTATATTAAGAAAATATGAACCTAATTGTGTTTTTTGTGGTACTACTAAAAAGTTAATTTCTTATAATGACAAATTAATTTGTACTAAATGTGCTGATAAAATCACAAAATTATCTCAGGATTCTGTTGAATAAAAAATATAGACTTTTAAATATTAAAGTCTATATTTTTGTTTTATATAAAATATTTGTATATTTCATTTTTTGAAACTTCTCTATCTTTTGCAATTTGTTTTATTATTTGTTTTTTATCCATTCCTTTTTTTTCATAATAATTATAGTGTTCTTGCATATTTAATGAATTTAATACATTTACTTGTTCTTGTTGTTGATTTATTATATTTTTTTCTATTATAATTACATATTCTCCTTTAGGTTCTCTTATTTTTTCAATTAATTCTTTTGGAGTTCCTGTTATATATGATTCGTGTATTTTTGTTAATTCTTTTACTACTGTAACTTTTCTCTTTCCTATATTTTTATCTAAATCTTCTAATGTAGATATTAGTTTATGTGGTGCTTCATATATAATGCTTGTTTTTGTTTCCTTTTGTATATCATCTATCTTTTCTTGCCTATTTTTTTTATTTAATGGTAAAAACCCATAAAAGCTAAATTCTTTTGCATCTATCCCTGATATAATTAATGCATTTATTAATGCACATGCACCTGGAACTGGAACTATTTTTATATTATTTTTTATTGCATCTTTTACAATCTCCTCTCCTGGATCAGATATTACAGGAGTTCCTGCATCAGATACTAATGCAATATTTTTTCCTTTTATTAATTTACTTATTAAATCTTCTTTTTTTACCTCTTCATTATGTCTATGATAGCTTATTAGCGGCTTTGATATTTCTAAATGATTTAATAGTTTTATGGTATGTCTTGTGTCTTCTGCTGCAATATAATCTACTTCCTTTAATATTCTTATAGCCCTTAGTGTTATGTCCTCTAAATTACCAATTGGTGTTGCTACTATATATAATGTTCCTTGCATTTATACCTCCCTATTATATATTTTTAATATTTCTTTTGTATATGTTCCATTCTCATTATATATGCATAAATTTTCTTCTATAGTTAAAAATGGCTTCGCATTTTTTATCCCCTTTATTAATATCATATTGGGCCTTTTATTTAATTTTGGTACAACCATTTTAAGAACTTTGGGTTCTAATTTGTATTTTCTCATTAATTCAATTATATCTACTAGTCTATCTGGTCTATGTACCATATATATTACTCCGTTATCTTTTAATATTTTAGAAGATATTTTTATAAAGTCTTCTAGATTTGCTTCTATTTCATGTCTTGAAATTAATTTCTTTTTATTTTCATTAGTTAATCCAGTGTTAATTTTTTTATATGGTGGATTTGTTACAACAACATCTATTGTATTTATTCCTAGAATTGTTATTAATGACTTTATGTTATCATTAATTAATTCAATTTTGTCTTCTAAGTTATTTAATTTTACACTTCTTTGGGCCATTTCATATACTTCTTTTTGTACTTCTATTCCAATTATTTTTTTTAGTTGCGTTTTTTTGCATAGTAATAGTGGTAATATTCCTGTTCCTGTTCCTAAATCAACTACAGTTGAGTCATTTTTTACTTCTTTAGCAAAATCAGAAAGCAATATGCTATCTATTCCAAAGCAAAATCCTTGTTCATTTTGTATTATTTTTAATCCTTTGAATTCTAAATCATCTATTCTTTCATTTTCTCTTAATAAATTCTCCATTTCTTCCTCGTAACAATTTTTTTAATATATCATATTATATATTAAAATTTGTATATTTGCAAAGGATGATTAAAATGAATAATAAATACAACAATAATTGTAATAAATTAAACAATTTGAATAATTTTATTCAAAAAAAAGAGAACGCTATATGTTCTCTTTATGAAGTAGAAAATTTTTTATGTAACTTTTCAAAGTTTATCAAGGCTGTTAAAATTTACAATATTTTTAGATAATTATTCTTTTGGTACAAATTCATTATTAAAATTAATTAAATTATCTGTGAATCCTTGATTTTCATTTCCATCTATTAATATTTTCACTGATTCAATTTCATTTAGTTGTGTTAATGTATTTACTATTGAATAGATTGTTTTACTTTCTTCCTCGACTCCATTTTTATGATTTTCTATAAATTCTTTTGATAAATCTACTAATGCTACAGCATTTTTTATTTCTATTTTATTTATCTTTGTTCCTTCTGGTATTAACTTTTCTAACTCCTCACTTTTTGGTCCTTGTATTAGCAATTCCATTAATATCATTTGTGGATTTTTTGCAAGTTCTTTAACATCTATTAATCTTTCTTCAACGGCTAATTCATTTTTTTCTTTACTATTGTAATATAAATTTAAAGTTGTTTGCCTTATTTGTTGAGTTGTAATTTCTTCTACAGGTGTATATTCTTCAATTGGTTGATTTTGTGGTTCTTTATTAACAATATATAAATATATAGCACCTCCTATTAAAATTACTATTAATACAATTAAAATTATACCTTTTTTATTCATATTCTTCATTCCTTTCATAATATGTTTGCTTGTATATCATTTTTTTAAACAAGCTATTATTTTATAATTAATAATATTAAAGACAAGTTAATTTTAGAACAAGCTTATAAATTTAATTCAAAAAATTGCTACGGATATCGTTTTTTTCAGTCTTATTAGTTTGACAAATTTACATTTTTTGTATAAAATGTTGTTTGAAACTATAGATAATTAGGAGGTTTTTATGACAGATTTACTTCACATTGGTTTAGACGTTGGTTCAACTACTGTTAAAGTTGTTGTACTTGATAATAAATTGGATATAATTGAAATGTCTTATAGACGACATTTTTCAGATACAAAAAAAACTGTTTGCGATGTTTTAACAGAAATTACCGAAAAATACATGAATAATACATTCACTATTGCTTTGACTGGTTCAGGTGCTATGAGTACTGCAACTTTTTTAGATTTACCATTTATTCAAGAAGTTGTTGCTTGTAAAAGAGCTGTAGAAAAGTATATTCCTCAAACTGATGTTGTTATTGAGCTTGGTGGTGAAGATGCAAAAATTATTTATTTTGATAAATCAATAGAACAACGTATGAATGGTACTTGTGCTGGTGGTACAGGAGCTTTTATTGATCAAATGGCCTCTTTATTAAATACAGATACAGATGGTTTAAATGAACTTGCCAAAAATTATTCTACAATATATCCCATTGCTTCTAGATGTGGTGTTTTTGCTAAAACAGACGTACAACCTTTATTAAATGAAGGTGCCGCAAAAGAAGATATTGCAGCCTCTATTTTCCAAGCCGTTGTTAATCAAACAATAAGTGGTCTTGCTTGTCGGACGACCTATTCGTGGTAAAGTTGCATTTTTGGGTGGTCCATTAAATTACCTTTCAGAATTAAGGAATAGATTTATTGATACTTTAAAGTTAACACCTGAAACTACAATTATTCCAAATGAAGCTCATTTATTGGTTGCAAAAGGAGCCGCTCTTGATTCCGTAAATACATATCCAATTTTAGTTGAAAAATTAAAAAGTAAAATTGAAGTTTTAAAATCATCTCAAGATAATACTACTATTCCTTTAAAACCATTATTCACAATAAATGCTGAATATGATGAGTTTAAAAAAAGGCACAACTCCAATAAAGTAAAAAGAGCTGAATTGAGTACTTATAGTGGAGATTGTTTTATAGGTATTGATGCTGGTTCTACAACAACAAAAGTAGTATTAATTGATAAAGATGGAGCTTTGTTATATTCTATATATGGAAACAATGAAGGCAATCCTCTAAAGAGTGTTATTAATATGCTTAAAGAGTTATATTCGGTTATTCCTGATACTGCTGTAATTCGTTATAGCGGAGTTACTGGATATGGTGAAAAGCTTATCCAAACGGCTCTTAATATTGATTTAAATGAAATTGAAACTATTGCCCATTACACTGCCGCCAAAAAATTTTTGCCTAATGTAACAAGTATTGTTGACATTGGCGGACAAGATATGAAATATATTAAAATAAAAAATGGTGTTATAGATAATATTATGCTTAATGAAGCATGTTCTTCTGGATGTGGTTCCTTTATAGAAACATTTGCTAAAAGTCTAAATTTAACTATAAACGAATTTGTTAATGAAGCTATAAATTCCAGAACACCTGTTGATTTAGGTTCCAGATGTACTGTTTTTATGAATTCAAAAATAAAACAAGCTCAAAAAGAAGGATATCAAGTTGGAGATATTTCTGCTGGATTATCATATTCTGTAATTAAAAATGCTATTCAAAAAGTCATGAAGGTTAGGGATACAAAGACTCTAGGTGACTCAATAGTGGTACAAGGAGGAACTTTTTACAATGATGCTGTTCTTCGTGCTTTTGAATTAATTGTTGGTGAAAACGTAGTACGTCCTGATATCTCTGGCCTTATGGGTGCATATGGAGTTGCTTTACTTGCTAAGGAACAATACGAATCTAATTTAGATATGGAATATAAATCAACTATATCTAATTTAAATGATTTGGATTCTTTAGATATTCAAATTACTCACACACGTTGTAATGGATGTGAAAATCATTGCTTATTAACAATTAATAAATTTAATAATGGAAAAAAACATATTTCTGGTAATCGTTGTGAACGTGGAGCTGGAATGGTAACCAAAAACTCAAGTTTACCAAATCTTGTTCAATATAAATATCAACGTATCTTCAATTATACTCCTCTTGAATTAAATGATGCACCTCGAGGAATTATTGGTATACCAAGGGTTTTAAATATGTATGAAGACTATCCTTTTTGGTTTACTTTTCTTACAAATCTTGGTTTCAGAGTTATATTATCAGAAAACAGTAATAGAAAAACATATGAAAAAGGAATGGAATCAATGCCATCTGAATCAGTATGTTATCCTGCAAAATTAACTCATGGACATATTATTAGTTTGATAAATGCGGGAATAAAAACGATATTTTACCCATGCATGCCATATTCTAGAAAAGAATATGAAAAAGCAGATAATCATTATAATTGCCCTATAGTTATTTCATATTCAGAAGTATTAAAAAATAATGTTGAAGAATTGAATAATAATAATATAAAATTTTTAAATCCATTCCTACCTTTTGATGCCAAAAATCTAGCTAATAGAATATTAGAGTTAGAAGAATTTAAAGAATATCACTTTACAAAGAAAGAACTATTAGATGCTGCTCACAAGGCAGAAACTGAATATCAAAATGTTAGAAAAGAAATTCACAATAAGGGTAAAGAAACTGTAGAATATATTGAAAAAAATAATTTAAAAGGCATTGTTCTTGCGGGAAGACCTTATCATATAGACCCTGAAATAAATCATGGGATTGACACCTTAATTACAAGTCTTGGATTATGTGTATTAACTGAAGACAGTGTATCAAATTTATCTGAAGTTAAACGTCCTATAAGAGTTGTTGATCAGTGGATGTTTCATGCAAGACTTTACGCAACAGCTGAATATGTTGGACATCATAATAATTTAGAACTTATTCAATTAAATTCATTTGGATGTGGAGTTGATGCTGTTACTACAGACCAAGTTGAAGAAATTTTATCTAGTTATGGAAAAATGTATACATTAATAAAAATAGATGAAGTTAATAATTTAGGAGCAGTAAGAATTCGTATACGTTCACTCCTTGCAAGTATGGAAAAACGTTTAGGAAAAATTTCTAATTCAAATAGCTGTGGTAATTATGAAGTTAATAAAATTCCATTTACTAAAAATATGAAAAAAGATTATACTATTTTAATCCCACAAATGGCACCAATTCATTTTGAATTAATAGAATCGGCCGTAAAAGCTTGCGGATACAATGTAAAATTACTAAAAAATTGTACTCAAAAAACAGTTGAAACTGGACTTAAATATGTAAACAATGATGCTTGTTATCCTTCTATATTAACAACTGGTCAAATGATAGAAGCTCTTGAATCAGGTGAATTTGATGTAAATAAAACAGCTCTTATAATGTCTCAAACGGGTGGTGGTTGTCGAGCAACAAATTATATAGGATTTATTAGAAAAGCTTTAAAAGATGCTGGCTTTAGTCAGGTTCCTGTAATATCATTTAACGTTGTAGGTATGGAAAAAAATTCTGGTTTTAAACTATCTATTCCTCTTGTCGAAGGATTAATAAAATCTGTCATATATGGAGATTTATTACAAAAAATGCTTACTAAAAATAGAGCTTATGAGATACATGAAGGAGAAACTCAAGAATTATATAATAAATGGATGGATAAATGTAAAAATTTAGTTCAAAAATCTTCTTATAAAAAATTTAAACAAAGCATTTATGAAATTGTAGAAGATTTCGAAAAAATAGAATTGGACACTACCATAAAAAAACCAAAAGTAGGTATTGTTGGAGAAGTTTTAATTAAGTATCATCCTTACGGAAATAACTATGTTGCAGATTTGTTAGAAAAAGAAGGTGCTGAAGTTATCCTTCCAGACTTTATGGGATTTATAAAATTCATAGCTACACATAAAATTACTTTCAATTCTCTTTTAAAAACAGACAAAACTAAGGCTAAAATATTTAAAATGGCAATTAACTTAATTGATATTTTTGAAAAAGATATAATAATTTCACTAAAACAATCAAAAAAGAATTATCTTCTACCCTGCAATATATGGGATTTAGAAGAAAAAGTAAAAGATGTATTATCAATCGGAAATCAAACTGGTGAAGGGTGGTTCCTAACTGCTGAAATGATTGAATATATTGAAAACGGTATTTCAAATATAATATGTGTTCAACCATTTGCATGTCTTCCAAATCATGTTGTTGGAAAGGGAGTTATCAAGACAATAAGAGCCAAATATCCTGATGCTAATATTTCACCTGTTGATTATGACCCAGGTGCAAGCCAAACTAATCAAACTAATAGAATAAAATTATTAATGACTGTAGCAAAAGATAATATAAATCTTGAAAAAAAAATTAATATATCAACGGCTAAAGAAAATAATATAAATAAAAACTTAATAACTTCTAATTAGTTATTAAGTTTTTATTTTACAATTATTATTTTATATAATTAATTAAAAATATTTCGATTCATACTATATAATTATAGAATAAATTATCACATTAATATATTATTTACATTTTAATACTTTATTACATTTAATATTAAACCACATATAAAATCTCCATTAAAAAAATAGATTTATAAATACTCTTAATAAAAACATTATTAAATTTTTTAAAATAAATATTATTCATAAATTTAAAAATAATTTTATAATATGTATTTTTTTTTAATTTATTAAACTACATTATAAAATTATTTTCTTGTTTTATAAATAATATTATAATATCAATTTATGTTATATTTATATATTTTTGCATTTACATCATTTTAAACTTAAAGAATATAAAAGTGATAATACATTAATTAAAATGTCTAGTATTTTTTTAGCAAAAATTATTTTATTTAATATTTTAAAAATAAAATATCATTTTCTATTTTAACAAATTAATTATTATAATTATAAACATAAATATTTATAAATTGTTTTTTATAGTCTCATCTTTTTAATTTTTATATTTTTAAAACATAAAATAATTTTTTAGTTAAAATAAATTATACATTTATAATTTGACTTTTAATATCTATTCTATTTTTATTATTTAATCATTAGTTTAATTCCTTATGCCTGTAAGGTCCTGATTTTTTGAATATTTTCTATTTTAATTGTTAACTTTTTTTATTTTAATTATTATTTCTTATATATATTATATATTTATTAATAATATTATATAATAAACCTACTGTACAAATTATTTCTTTATCGAAAAATATATATTTTTATAATAAATTCTTTTTTGTATTCAATTATTTATTTTTATAAACATTCATTACCTTTATGTATTTAATTTATAATTACCCGCCTCTCTTCTTAAAAATTTTATATTTTTTAAATTCTTTATATAATCATTTTTAATAAAGTTTCTATTTTTTAAAATATCATTCATTTTTACATCTTTTATTATTAAATCATCATTAATAAAGATTTTATTAAAAATAATTATATAGCAAAATAGAAATTATATATTTTATAAAATAAAGTTCTATCTTAAAAATATATTTTAACATTATGCTTTTCTATTGATGCTTTTTATAAACTAAAAAATGTGTATTTAACTTTTTTGTTTTATATCTTTTAGTAATATTATACTTTATTATCATTGTACTCACAGATTATCTAATTATAAATTTTATTCAAATACAAATTGGCTCAATATTTTCTATTTTTATATATAAACTCTTTTATTAATTTATATTTATTAATTTTAAATTTATTTCCACTCAAAAATTATACTTATCTTCACTTTAAAAATATTATGTAAATAAGTTTTATCATCTTTAAAAAATTCTGATACTATATAAATTTATATATAAAACTTATTTTCTATTTAAATTTTTATGATATTTTTTTACAATTATAAACTTATTAGATATAATATTTATTATATTATATTTTGTTATATTAAGTAGATACAACATTTATACTTTTTTATGTTCTTAAAAATATCTTTTATATTAATTACTTTTTCATAATTAATATAAAAGATATATATTTATTTTTATTATAGTTTCTACTTAATGCATTTAAGTATTATCTTCATCATTTATCACTATTTAAAACATTTTAAAGTCCAAACTTTTTATTCGTCCGCGAAAATTGCAAAGCAATTTTCTGTGGAATGTTAGCAAAGCTTTTTTATTGAATAAGAAAAAGGATTTTAACATTTAATATCTCCAAATAATTTGTATTAATCATTTTTTAATATATATATATTATTGACTTTTTAATTAAATCGTCTTAAAATTGATTCTCATGCGTCTAAATTTTTCAATTTTAAAAAAATTTTATAAAATAATTTACATAATTACATTTTAGTGTGTTTTTTTATGCATTTCTATTTAATTTAATAAATTTCAACCACTTATTTAATGTTCTAATTTGTTATAGCTGTAAGGTTTTGCAGTTTTTACTTATTTTAATCAAATCTATTAAACATTATTTATGGTTTATTTTTACTATCATATCATAATTTTAAGTAATAGTTTATATAATGTCTATTTTTTTATACATCTTTATATTATACCCCAAAATAAATTATTTTTTATTTATAATAATTTTTATTAAATTTATAATACTTTGTTATTAATATTTTAATTAAAATCTATAATTATATATATCTTTCTTGATAATATACAATAAAATATTTATTTTTAATTTTTCTTAAATTTATTGTTATTAATTTTCTCATTAATAAATTAAATATTTATTGTTTTAATAAATATTTTTAATAAATTTATAACTATTAAAATTTAATTCATTTCGTTTAAGATGATTTAATGTTATATACTTTTTAATTTGTTAAAATTATAGGTTATTATTTTTACATATTGTTAAATATCTTAAATAATATAACAATATAAAAAATTATTATTTAAATATTTTTTATATTGTTTATTTTAAATGAACATGAATTCAAATTAAATTTTATCAATAATAAATCATTTGCATTTTTGATAATACTTCCTTAAGTTATTTTTATTAATTATTCATTTAAAATTTGATTTTTTATTATTGTTTATTCGCTCTAAATTATTTGTTATTTGTTATTTTTATTTATTTTAGTTAAGCAGTTTCATTTTTATTTTAATAATAATTCCCTATTATTTATCATATTTATCTTAATTTCTTTTTTATTATTATTTTATTTAGTAACTATTTATATATATTTTTTATTAGCTTTTATTATCTGATATTATTACTATTATCTAGACTTTTACCACTAACTTATTCTACAATAAGATATATTTGTTTTATTTAATAAATAATACTTTTTCCGCAATTTTCACTTAGTTATTATTTTATTAATCTTTAATTGATTAATTATTTTTCGTTAAATTTATCCTAAAATATTTTATAATTTTTTATTTAAATAATATTACTTTTATATTTATATTTTATATAAATTTTACATTTTAATTTTATACATATTCTTTATTACTTTTTTAAAACAGATTACAATATCTTAATAATATCATTAATTTTCTCTTTACTTAAAATATTTATATTATATTTCTTTATTATTTAATTTTTATTTTACATATTATTCAATAATATTTTATACTTGATTGTATTTTAATATTCAAATATTTTAATTTCTTTTATGTACTTTCTTATTTACTAAAAAAACAATTATCGTAAAACTTATTTTTTAATTTTATATTTTTACTTTTTAATATGATTTAATTAAATTGTTTTAAAAATATACTTTTATTATATATTTATTATATAATTACTTGTTTTAATTATTATTTTCTTATATTTTTATTGTTTCCAATTATTATTAATATTTTAATATCTACTGATAATAGTAGTTCTATTTTTATTTATACTTACACTGATTTTAATTATTATTTTAAATATATATTTATTATAATTAATATATATTTAAAATATTTTTTATTAATATTTATTCTTTATAAGTTACTATTTTTTTCATTACATTACTGATTCTATTTTTCATTTAAAATTAAATTTCGTTTTAATTTTAGATAATTAATTATCATTGAAGTTTCTGTCATTAATATTTTATTTTTTAATTAATAAAGCACTTATTAATTAATTACAATAATTAGGTTATTTATAAATTTAATTTACTATAATAATATACTAAAATATTTTTAGTATATTATTAATTTAGAATATATATATATATATTCTAACATTTTATATTATTATTAATTATTATTATTGTTTAGTTTTTTATTTATTTTAAATAATTTATATTAAATTTATAATACTTTGTTATTAATATTTTAATATAAATTTATAATTATATATATCCATCTTAATAACAAATAATAAAATATTTATTTTTAGTTTTTTTAACTTAATATTATTAATTTCCTCACCAATAACTTAAATATTTATTGTTTTAATAAATATTTTTAATAAATTTATAACTATTAAAATTTAATTCATTTTATTTAAAATAATTTAAGGTTATATACTTTTTCATTTGTCAAAATTATAATTTATTATTTTTACATATTTTTAAATATCTTAAATAATATAAAAATATAAATAATTATTATTTAAATATTTTTTATATTGTTTATTTTAAATAAACATGCATTCAAATTATCTTTTATCAATCATAAATCATTTATATTTCTAATAATATTTCATTAAGCTATTTTTATGAATTACACATTTAAAATTTAATTTTTTATTTATATTTTTATTTATTCTAGTTAAACAGTTAAAATTTTATTTTAATAATAATTATCTATTATTTATCCTATTTATCTTAATTTTTTTATTATTATTTTATTTAGTAACTATTTATATTATATATTGCTTATAATAATATATAATTTATATTTTATTAGCTTTTATTATCTGATATATTTAATATTCTCTAAGCTTTTACCACTAAATTATTCTAGAATAAAATGTATTTGTTTTATTTAATAAATAATACTTTTTCCCAAATTTTTACTTAATTTTCTTTTTATTAATCTTCAATTTATAAATTATTTTTTATTAAATTTATGCTAAAATATTTTATAATTTTTTTTAAATAATATTGTTTTTATAATTATACTTTATATAAATTTTATATTTTAATTTTATAGATATTTTTATTACATTTTTTAGAACAGAATATAATATCTTAATAGTATCATTATTTTTTCTTTACTTAAAATATTTATATTATATTTCTTTATTATTTAATTTTTATTTTACATATTATTCAATGATATTTTATACTTGATTGTATTTTAATATACAAATATTTTAATTTCTTTTATGTACTTTTCTATTTACTTTTAAAAAAATTATCGCAAAACTTATTTTTTAATTTTATATTTTTACTTTTTTAATATGATTTAATTAAATTATTTTAAAAATATACTTTTATTATATACTTATTATATAATTACTTGTTTTAATTAATTACTTTCTTATATTTTTATTGTTTCCAATTATTATTAATATTTTAATATCTAATGATAATAGCAGTTCTATTTTTATTTATACTTACACTTATTTTAATTTTTATTTTAAATTATTATTTACTATAATTAATATATGTTTATAATATTTTTTATTAATATTTCCTCTTTATAAGTTACTATTTTTCATTGTATTTTTCATTTATAATTAAATCTCATTTTAATTTTAGATAATCAATTATCCTTGAAGTTTTTGTCATTAATATTTTATTTTTTAATTAATAAATTTATTTTATTTGATAATAATTAATATTATATAAATACACTTCTTATATTTACAATTTATTTTTATTTTTTTATTAATAAAGCACTTATTAATAAATTACAATAATTAGGTTATTTATAAATTTAATTTACTATAATAATATACTAAAATATTTTTAGTACATTATTAATTTAGAATATATATATATTCTAACATTTTATATTATTGTTGTTTAGTTTTTTATTTATTTTAAATAATTTAAGGTTATATAATTTTTCATTTGTCAAAATTATAATTTATTATTTTTACATATTTTTAAATTTCTTAAATAATATAACAGTATAAATAATTATTATTTAAATATTTTTTATATTGTTTATTTAAATAAACATAAATTCAAATTAAGTTTTATCAATCATGAATCATTTGTATTTCTAATAATATTTCATAAGTTATTTTTATGAATTACTTGTTTAAATCTAAGTTTTTTATTCTAGTTAAGCAGTTCCTTTTTTATTTTAATAACAATTATCTATTTTTTATCATATTACTCAATTTATTTTTTATTATTATTTTATTTAATAACAATTTATATATTTTTAATATTAACTTTTATTATATGATATTATTAATATTCTATAAATTTTTACCACTAAATAATTTACAATGAAATATATTTGTTTTATTTAATAAATAATACTTTTTTCCAAATTTTTATTTGGTTTTTATTTTATTAATTTTCAATTTATTAATTATTTTTCGTTAAATTTACCCTAAAATATTTTATAATTTTTTATTTAAATAATATTACTTTTATATTTTAATTTTATACATATTTTTTATTATATTTTCAGAACAAAATATAATACCTTAATAATATCATTAATTTTCTTTTTACTTAAAATATTTATATTATATTTCTTTATTATTTAATTTTTATTTTACATATTATTCAATAATATTTTATACTTGATTGTATTTTAATATTCAAATATTTTAATTTCTTTTATGTACTTTCTTATTTACTAAAAAAACAATTATCGTAAAACTTATTTTTTAATTTTATATTTTTACTTTTTAATATGATTTAATTAAATTGTTTCAAAAATATATTTTTAAAATCTAATTGTATACTTTTATTATGTAATTACTTGTTTTAATTAATTACTTACTTTTTTATATCTTTATTGTTTTCAATTATTATTAAATATTTTAATATCTAATAATAATTCTATTTTTATTTATACTTACACTTATTTTAATTACTATTTTAAATTAGTATTTATTATAATTACTTATATATATATTAATATTTATCCTTTATAAATTCTTATTTTTTCTCATTATAGTTACTGGTTCTATTTTTCAATTAAAATTAAATATTATTTTAATTTTAGATAATTACTTATCATTAAACTTTCACTCTTAATAATTTATTTTTTAGTTAATAAAATACTAATATTTATAATCTATTTTTATTTTTCATCATTACTAAAACTCTTACCAACAAATTATAACATTTATGTATTTTTATAAGTTTTTTATATCCTATTTAAATTATTATATTTATTTTTCTAAAATATTTTTAAATGTAAAATTTACTTTCTACTTTTATATTTATATTAAAATTTATAATATATTATCAGTAATTTCTTATATATTAATAAATAAATTTTTAAAAAATTTATATGCTGAATTTGAGATATAATTATTTTTTAATACAAATTTTAATAAATTATTTTTATTTCTATTTTAATTCATTAATATATTTTCAATTTAATTTATAAACCTTTAATATAAAATTTTTATTGATAAAATAAAAAACAATTTATTTTTTAAAACATTAATTCTAAATTTTATATTTAAAATAATAACTATAAAAATATTTAATAATAATTATTATTTAGCATCATTATTTATATTTTACATTATTATGAATTTTCATTTGTAAATATAATATATAAAAAGTATTATTTTTATATATTTTTGGGTATATAGTTTATTTATTTATACTAAAACATTTTAAAATTTATTCTAGTATTTTAATTTATAATGATAATACCAGTATTAATAAAATTTATAATTTTATTTTATTAAATATATATATTTTTTTAATTTGATTTTCATGTAACTATTGCCTTAAAATATTTTTTAATAATATTTTATAATAAATTAAACAAGCTAAATAAATATTGCTTAATTTGTTTTTATAAAGATTTATTTTATTATAATTAATAATTATTGTTTTTAAAACTATTAAAAAGAACCTCTTTATTTATTTTATTAATTGCTGTTGTATAAAAATTTTAATATTAAACATTTATTTTTTATTAATTTATTTTATAATATATACTTTAATATTTTACATTTAAACATAAAAAACTTCTTTCCATACTATATACATAAATTTTATATTTAAAATTAATATTATATTAATTTTTGCTTAGATTACATTTTTTAAAATTTAATGTATATAAACTTTAATATTATTTTATAATTTTAAATATTTTAATTAATTAATTTCTAGTTTATGTTTTTTTTTATATTTTTTTTATTAATATTTTATTTATAATTTTAAATAAAATATTAATAAATAATTAGTTATGCTTAAAAGTCTAGTATAATTGTTTCAAAAATAATTTTTATTATACTCTTATTTTTATTTCATAGATTTTTTAGTATTTGCATTTTGTTATATTATTCAATTTTTTATTTTACGATTATATTATTTTTATTAAATTTTGAAATATCATTCTATTTTTAATTTATATTTTTTTTATAAATATTATTTTTAATACATTACTTAATTTTTATATATTTATATTTAACAATTACCTTGCGATTATAATTTTAATTTTGCTTATTTTAGCTCATTAAATAATTATTTTTTTATATTTAAATTAATATTTAATATTTTAAATTATATATTTATTTTATATTCCTTATAGTTCTATTTAGTATAATAATTTTTATTATCGTTATTAATTAATATTTTTATTACAAATATTAATTAATTTAATGCTTAGTTTTTAATTAATTTATTTTTAAAGTCATTTATCTTTTACTTAAAATTCTTTAATTATATATCAATATTTTTTCAAATATTAAGATTTATCTTTTAATATTTCATGCATCCTTTTAACCTACATCTTTTCCTTTTACTTATACATTATGCTTTCATTATTTTTATCTAATCGAAAAATTTATTGTATTTTTATTACTATAAATTTTTGTTAATTATATTACTTTATTTTTGTATTTTACTATATTTATAATTTTAACTAATTTTTTTTATATTACATTATAATTTTTAATTTCATATTTATTAATAAACTATATTTTTTATTTACTTTTTATTAAATTTACTTCTTTTATATAATCTAAAAAACTAATTTTATTAATATAATTTTCTATTTTATAAAATTTATATTTGATGAAAATGCTTTAATATTTTATATTTTCTTTTAGTATTACATCTTTATTTTTTAATATAATTTTAACAAATAATTTTTTATATATTATTTGCATTAATTTTCCACTTTTTATATATTAATTAATCTATTATTTAGTATATTTTTATTTTCATTAATTTAATGTATATTTTTTATAATTATTTATTCTACAAATCTATATCTATAATTAATTTTAAAAATATCAAAATCTTTAATTTATATTATTACTTTATTTTTTATATTGATAAATATTTTTATTTATTAATTTACTTAATATTATTAGCCCCTTCTCTTCAACCTTATTTAATATTATAAAAAATTACTTTTAAATAAATATTTATATAATATTATTTTTATTTATATTTTTATTTTTAACTCTAATTATCGAAAATATTATAATTAAATTGCTTTATAAAAAAATATAGATTTTATTTTTTTATCCTATATGTTATTTTTCTTTTCAATTATTAAATATCAAAAATTTATTATATGATATCCATTTTTACTTATTAACTAAATTTTTATTATTAGATTTTTTACTTTTAATTTATTAACCAATAAAATTACATCAAAATTTTTATTTATGATTCATTCATCTTTGTAAATTATTATATTTATTTTTAAATTATGTTGTTAATAAATTTATCTTTATTTTGATTATATTTGAATATTATTTATCTATTAAATTTTTAAGATAATTTTTATTTATGTTGATATAAACTATTAATTTACTTTTATACTTAAAAATTAACTTATTTATACTATTTTTAATTTTAATTAAATGATTTTTTATTTTACTTATATTTTTATTATATAAAAATGTTTTTATTTAATTAATTTTTTTGTAATAGTTATATATATTAATTATTTTTTTGTTTTACATTATAAAAATTTAATAAAATTATTTTTAATAATTAGAAATTTATTATTTACTGGTATTTTTATCATTTATTAATACTTTTGAGTCTTTGTATTAGAATCTCTCAATTTTTCTATCTTTATTATATTTTTAGTATATATTATTATTTATTTTTAATATACTTATTATAATTATTTTATATTTAGTAATATTTTATAATATAATTATTAAATATTTATCTTATAATAATAAATTAAATAATTATTTAATTTATTATTTAATTTATTATTATATTTATTAGTACATAATTAAAGCTTATTTTTCTTTCTATTTTCAATTACTATTTTTACATAATAGATTTAATTATTACATATGTATTATTTTAAATTATACATTAAAAATTATTAATAATATACTATATTATATTATATTATTCCATCATGTAAAATATATATTATTATTGTATACTTTCATCTTTATATTATTTTATAGAAGTGTTAGTCTTGCTGTATTTTTTCTATAATACTATAATTTCTCATCCTTTTTAATTATCCAAATAATTTTACTTAATTAAATAAATATTATTATAAAGATAACTTAAAAATACAAAAATGCATTAACTTTTGTTTAATTTATCCACTTTTTAAAACATAAAAACTCTTATTTAATTACTCATTTATGTATTTCAGTATTTTTTATCATATTGTTTTTTCCTTTTCATTAATCACTCTTTTATTATTTTACTAATTATTATATATATAAATTTATACTAACAAATTTTTTTATTGCCTTAAAATTGATTTTCATGCGTTCAAATTTTAAGACAATAAAAATATATTTTTAAATAAACATCTTATTTTTATAGTTTTAATTTTGTATTTAATCTATATGCTATTTTTAAATATCTTTGTTCTTATTCTTTTTCTATTTATAATAATAAAATTTACGACATATAAATTATATTTTTTGTCTTTTTGTACATATACTTTTTTTTGTAACATTATTATTTTTTTAATTATTCTTATTTTTTCATCAATTTTTGCTGTTATTAGCATTATACAAGTTTTTAGGCATATTTTAATTATAAAAAATATTTAGTTTTTATTTATTATAATTAGTTTTAAATATAATATTAAATAAATTTTTAAATATATTTTTATTTTGTCTATTTGATTATTTGTTTTTATTATTATTTAACATTTTAAATTTATACTTATATTTTTAACTTTTTTATACTATTATATATTATTGTTTTTTTATAAACATATTATCATTTTACTTTATTCTTCTATTTTATATACTTACTATTCCATAATATTATTATCCTTAATTATATATACATACATTGTACATACTTTTGTTTTTTTCTATATAATGCTTTTTATATTTTCCTTATTTCCGTAGCTTTGTACACATTTAAATAAATGTTTTGTAGATTATATTTATATTTACATGTATATCCATTATAATATTAAATTTCAATAGGCTTTTTGAATAACATTCAATTAAGAAATTATTTTATTTATTTAGGAATATATAAAACACCAAACGCCTCCCAATTGGGAAGCGAATGATGTTTGCTTTAGTCGCATTCTAGATAATTTTAGAAAAATTCGCTCAGACATGGCGGTGTTGGAATCGTAAAACAAACAGTCCCATCCTCCGTCTCAAATGTCTTAGCGTTTTCAAAGCACATAGCTGTCTCAGCTGCCAGTCTTGGAGCCATGGATCTAAGTTCTGAAATCTGTCTTTTTATTGATGACAAACCCTCCTGAAAATAACTTTCAATTTTAGCCTGAGGATATCCCAACTTAATTGCATCCAGTCCCTGGTTAATTGATGCATTCTCTTTTATGGGAAGTACTAACTCCACAGACTCTCCCTGATAAATTAATGGTAATTTGCTCAGAATATCTTCTATACTCTTCTGAACCGCCTTCAATTCAGAAATATGCTCTTCTGTCATTACCATTGTCATCATTCCAAAAAATTCCATATTCTTTTCCTTTCTTTTTACCGTAGGAAGTATCATTCCCTACTCGTTGCTTTATTTAGAGTTTCTATCAATAATTATAATATCATAATTTACATAAAATTGCAAATTCGTTCATGCAAAATATCGTTTTTCGTTCAAATAGCTTCATATTTTGTTATACTTTATAATTACATAATTTTAATATTTTACTTATAAAAAATACACCTCAATGTATTAGATTTTTATCTAATATTTGTGATGTACTTTAAATTTAATTAATCTCTATTATTTTAAAAATATATTTTTGGCGGAAGCGAGAGGATTTGAACCTCCGCGGCCCTTACGAACCCTAACTGTTTAGCAAACAGTCCCCTTCAACCACTTGGGTACGCCTCCATAAAAAATGGCGGAGAGGGTGGGATTCGAACCCACGGTAGGCTATTCACCTACGCCAATTTTCAAGACTGGTGCCATAAACCAACTCGACCACCTCTCCGTGTATTATTGATAAACAATAACAGTATATATATTAACATATTTTTAATAATATTGTCAATAGAAATTATTTAAAACGAGAAAATTCTATTGACAATATTGATATTTACTATTTATTTAATAGTTATAGCTTTTTGTATTGCCTCTTTTTCTTCTTCAGATAATGTATATTGTGAATTTCCATTTTCTATAGGCTTTGCATATATGTTAGACATTTCTCTAGAATATATTCCATTTAATATTATTCCATTATTTTTTTCATCTAATAATGCTAATGCAAAGCTTAAATCACTTCCTGTATCTTTAAATGCACTATATCTTACCATTCCCACTTTTTGTATACATTTCATTAAAGTATTATCTAATTGTTCACAGTAACTTCTAATTTTTATATTTTCGGATTCTACTTCACTTATCTTGTTCATGTATTTTTCAATAGTTTCTTGTATATTATCTCCATTTCCTATTTTTTTCATAAACTTTTTATAATTCTTTTTAGTATTTATTAATATAATTACATTTGTAATATACATTAATATTAATAATATCATTCCACATGCCATAGCAATTAAAAAGTTATCTGTTTTTATAAATTCTATAATCTGATTCATCTATTTCTCCTCTATAATTATTTTTTTATAAGCTCTAATATTCTTTCTAAATCATCATTAGATGTATATTCAATAACAATCTTTCCCTTTCTTTTTCCTGCATCTAATTTAACTTTTGTTCCAAAAAAACTTTGAAATGTATCTTCTATATCTCTATATATATATTCATATTTATTATCTTTTTCCTTCAACTTTTTCTTAGTCTGAACTCTTTTTTCAGTTTCATGAACACTGCTTCCTCTTTCTAGTATTCTTATAGCCATATCATATTGTTTATCTTTATCGTCTATTGCTAATAATGCTCTACAGTGTCCTTCCGTAAGCTTTCCCAGCTTTACTAATTCAATAACTCTTTCGTCTAAATTTAATATTCTTACAGTGTTAGCTATACTACTTCTACTTTTTCCAAGTACTTCTGAAACTTCTTGTTGTGTCAAACCATAATCTTCCATTAGTTGTTTTATTCCTACCGCCTTTTCAAATGCATTTAAATCTTCCCTTTGAACATTTTCTATTAAGGCAATTTCTTTATTTTGCCTTTCATCAAATTGTCTTATTATAGCAGGAATATGTGTTAATCCTGCTTTTTTTGCTGCTCTCCATCTTCTTTCTCCAGCTACAATTTCATAATAATTATCTTTTTTTACAACTATTATTGGTTGTATCACACCATATCTTTTTATTGAATCAGCTAGTTCATCTAGTGATTCTTCATCAAAATGTTTTCTTGGTTGATTTTTATTAGGTTCTATATCTATTATTTTTAATTTCTCAATTACTTCATTTTCTTTTATCTCTTCACTTTGTATATCTAAATTACTAGAAAATAGTGCATCTAAGCCTTTTCCTAAACCTGTTTTTTTTGTCATTTTCATTCCTCCTACTTCATATGTTTTGCTTTTATGGCAATTTCGTTATTTTTTAAAAACTCTTTTACAAATTTATCATAACTTTTTGCACCTTTTGATTTTATATCATACTCAGTAATAGGCATTCCATAACTTGGTGCTTCACTTAATCTAACATTTCTTGGTATAACCGTTTTGTAGACTCTATCTTCAAAATATTTTTTTACTTCCTTAACAACTTGATTAGACAAATTTGTTCTTATATCATACATTGTTAAAAGTGCTCCTTCTATTTCTAAATCTTTATTTAAATGTTTTTTTACTAAATTGATTGTATTTATAAGTTGTCCTAATCCTTCTAAAGCATAATATTCACATTGTACAGGAATTAACACACTATTTGAGGCTGTAAATGCGTTTAATGTAATTAATCCTAATGATGGTGGACAATCAATTATTATATAATCGTATTGATTTTCTATTACTTCTAATTTTTCTTTAAGTCTTTGTTCTCTTGAAATCATTGAAACAAGTTCAACTTCAGCTCCTGCTAAATTTATATTTGATGGACATATTTTTAGATTCTTGATTTTTGTTTCATATATCGCATCTTCTGCTAAAGTATCATTAACTAAAAGTTCATATACTGATTGTTCAACTTCTTTTTGGGCTCCAACTCCACTTGTTGCATTACCTTGTGGATCAGCATCTATTAGTAATACCTTTTTATTTTTTTTGGCTAGCATAGAGCTTAAAGTTATTGCGGTTGTAGTCTTTCCAACTCCACCTTTTTGATTTGCAACAGATATTATTTTTCCCACGTTAATTCCTCCTATGTCACTTAGTATTTCTACTAATAATAATATAGAAATATTAATAATATGTCAATGTATTTTTTAAACTTTTTATAAAAATTTTTTATTATATGATTGGTGATTTTATTGGTATTCCTGATTTTCTAGGGTATCTATTAGGTGTATTCTTAATTTTTTTTACTATTATTATATTTCTTGTTATATCAGTATCTGGAATAACTATTTCATCTAATTTTACAATTTTTCCTCCTAGAACATCTATTGCTTTTTTGCTATTATCAATTTCTTCTATATTACTTCCCTTCATAAATATACAAATTCCATTTATTTTTACTAAAGGAAGTAAGTATTCGGATAACACATTCATATTAGCTACTGCTCTAGATACTGCAATGTCAAATTGTTCTCTATATTGATTATCTTTTCCAATATCCTCTGCCCTTGCATGAATTAATTTCACATTGTTAAAATTATTCTTCTCTATTACTTCTTTTAAAAAGTTTATTCTCTTATTTAATGCATCTACTAATACAACTTCTAAATTTTCATTTACTATCCTTAAAGGTATTCCTGGAAATCCTGCACCAGTTCCTACATCTATAATATTTGCACAATTATTAATGTACTTATTTATAGTTAATGAATCTATAAAATGCTTTATTATTATATCTTTTGGATTTGTTATAGCTGTTAAATTAACTTTTTTATTCCATTCTATTAGTAAATTCATGAATGAATAAAATTCATCTATTTTTTTTTCATTTATTTCAATATTCATTTTACTTGCTATAGTTGTTAATTTTTTCTTAAATTCATTCTCATCCATATTAAGACTCCTCTCTTTGATTCATCCTTCTTTGCTGTTCTATATATATTAATAAAACAGATATATCTGCAGGAGATACACCAGATATTCTAGACGCCTGTCCTACTGATATTGGTTTGTATTTATCTAATTTTTGTCTTGCTTCCAAGCTTAATCCATTAATTTTAGCATAACATATATCATCATTTAATGATTTTTTCTCCAACTTTTTTGCTTTCTCAACTTGAGTTTCTTGCAAATTAATATATCCTTCATATTTTATTTGTATTTGTACCTCGTCTTTCTCTTGCTTATTTAAATTAGGTCTATCTTTATCTATCTTTTCCAAAATATCATATGATAATTCTGTCCTTTTTAATAAATCTGATAATTTAATTCCCATATCTATTTTAGATGAATTGTTTTCTTCCAAAAAGCAATTTACTTCATCCGTTGGTTTTATGGTTTTTTTCTTTATTCTTTCTATCTCTTTATAAATATTTTCTCTTTTTTTATTAAATTTTTCATATCTATCATTAGATATTAATCCTACATCATGCCCTATATCTGTTAATCTTAAATCTGCATTATCTTGTCTTAATAATAATCTATACTCAGCTCTAGAGGTCATCATTCTGTATGGTTCATTTGTACTCTTAGTTACTATATCATCAATCAGTACCCCTATATATGCTTCATCTCTTCCCAAAACTATAGGTTCCTTATTATCCAATTTTCTTGCAGCATTAATTCCAGCTATTATACCCTGAGCAGCTGCTTCTTCATATCCTGATGTACCATTTATTTGTCCAGCAAAAAACATTCCATCTATTTTTTTGCATTCTAATGAAACTTTTAATTGAGATGGTTCTATGCAATCATATTCTATTGCATATGCTGGTCTTGTAAATTCTGCATGTTCAAGTCCTGGTATTGTTCTATACATTAATATTTGAATATCTTCTGGTAATGATGAACTCATACCTTGAATATACATTTCTTCAGTTTTATCTCCTATTGGTTCAACAAATATTTGATGTCTCTCTTTGTCTGCAAATCTTACAACTTTATCTTCGATTGATGGACAATATCTTGGTCCTGTACCTTCTATTTTACCTGCATATAATGGTGATCTATGTAAATTACTTTTTATAATTTCATGTGTTTTTTCATTGGTGTACGTTAAATAACATGGTATTTGTTGTTTGTTAATAATTTCATCATCAAATGAAAACATTTCAATTTCATCATCACCATTTTGTATTTCCATTTTTGAAAAATCAATCGATTTTCTATTTATTCTAGCTGGTGTACCTGTTTTAAACCTTAATAATTCAATTCCATTTTTCTTTAAGCAATCAGATAGTTTATTAGATGGAAACACACCATCTGGTCCACTTTCAAATGATACTTCTCCAATATGTATTTTTCCTTTTAAATATGTTCCTGTTGCAAGAATAACACTTTTTACGTTATACACTGCCCCTATATTAGTAGTTACACTTATTACCCTTCCATTTTCTACTCCAATGTCTATAATTTCAGCTTGTTTTATAAATAAGTTATTTTGATTTTCTAATGTATGTTTCATTTCTATATGGTACATTTTTCTATCTGCTTGTGCTCTTAATGAATAAACTGCTGGTCCTTTAGATTTATTTAACATTTTTATTTGTGTAAATGTTTTATCAATATTTTTCCCCATTTCTCCACCTAAAGCATCAATTTCTCTAACCAAGTGTCCTTTAGATGTTCCTCCAATATGTGGATTACAAGGCATATTTGCAATTGCCTCTAAACTTATAGAAAACAATAATGTTTTTTTTCCTAATCTTGCTGATGCTAATGCTGCTTCACACCCAGCATGTCCTGCTCCAATTACAGCTATATCATATTCTCCCGCATTATAATTCATTTTTTTACTCCTTTCATAGTTTTTTGTGAAACAAAAAACTTTGTTCGCACCATTTCTTTATAATTTTCATATTAAGTTACATTTATATTCAAGTATTAGCATTTACATGTTGTCTTTTTGTGATGGTTTGCTTTGATGTATTATATTATTATATGTATTGCTTTTTATTCTCTCTATTTTTTGTTTTAAGCCATTTTAATGTTTTACATGTAAAATTAGTCTTTTTTATTTTTTAATTGGATTAAATTTTATTTTAATGATTCTAATATCATTTACCTAAACAAAATTTAGAAAATATTTCCTTTATTATATCTTCACTCACATTTTCTCCTGTTATTTTTGCTAATTCCTCCATAATATTTTTTATATTAATTGAAATAATATCTATTGGCATTTTATTTTCTACTGTTGAAATAGCTTCTTTGATTATCACAAGAGCATTGTCTATTACATTTTTGTGTCGAATGTTAGTAATCATTTCACTGTTGTCTATTGAAATTTCATCTAATTTAAACATTTCCAATATTTTTTCATATATTTCTTCAATTCCAATATCTTCTTTTGCTGATATTTTAATTATTTCTTTATTATTTATATGTTTTTTTATATCATTTTCTAACTCATCACTATATTTTAAATCAATTTTATTAAGTATAATAATACATTTTTTCGATTTAATTGATTCTAATATTTCAATTTCGTCTTTCAATAGCGGTTTACTAATATCAAAAATTGCCATTACTAAATCTGCTTGATTAGCTATTTTCTTTGATTTTTCTATTCCTATTTTTTCTATTTCATTTGTTGCATCTCTTATTCCTGCTGTATCAATTATTTTCACTGGTATTCCCTTTATATCAATATATTCTTGTATACTATCCCTTGTTGTTCCTTCTATATCAGTCACAATTGCTCTTTCCTCTTTTAACATTCTATTTAATAAAGAAGATTTTCCTGCATTAGGTTTTCCTATTAATGCAATATTTATTCCCTCTTTTATTATTTTTCCTGTCTCAAAACTATTAGATAATTTTCCCAAATCATCTTTTACTTCTTGTAAAATATTAAGAACCCTTTGATTTGTTACATCTTCCACATCATATTCTGGATAATCAATAGAAACTTCTGATAAAACCATTATATCCATTAATTTACGCTTTATATTATATATCTTATTTGATAAAAAACCTTCTAATTGATTTATGGACGTTGTTGCTTCCCTTTCTGTTTTTGAATTAATTAAATCTATTATTGATTCAGCTTGTGATAAATCAATTCTACCATTTAAAAACGCAATTTTTGTAAATTCTCCAGGTTCCGCTAGTATAGCTCCATTTTTTAAGCATATTTCTAGTATCTTGTTTGATATATATGTACCTCCATGTGAATTAATTTCACACATGTTTTCTTTTGTATAGCTATTTGGTTCTTCAAAATATGATACCAAAACTTCATCTACCACTTTTTGGTTATCGTAAATATGACCATACTTAATAGTATATCCCTTTACTTCTTTATTTTTATTTTTAGGCACAAAAAATTTATCTAAAATTTTAAAACAATCTTTTCCACTCATTCTAATTATACTTATCCCGCCAACTCCTGTAGCCGTAGAGATTGCCGCAATTGTACTCATATAAGATTTCGCCCCTTTCAAATTTAAAAAGAAGCCAAAATGCAGATACAATCAATTTAAATATTGATTAAAATCCGAACTTTGACTTCCGATTTTTATATTATTATTTATTTTTTAAAGAAATAACAACTTTTCTATATGGTTCTTCCCCTATACTTGTTGTTTCCACTTTAGGGTTATCTTGTAATTTTGTATGAATTATTTTTCTCTCATATGCACTCATAGGTTCTAATGTAATTTTTTTTCTTGTTTTAACTACAGTATGTGCTAGTTTTTCAGCTAATTCTTCTAATGATTTTTCTCTTTTTTGTCTGTATCCACATATATTCAATGTAACTCTAACCTTATTTTCTAGACCTTTACTAGCAATAGCTGTTAAAATACTTTGTAAATTATTTAAAACATCTCCTCTATATCCTATTAAATAATTTAAATCATCACCATTTATATCTACAACTATATAGTAATTTTCTATTTTTATATCATATGCAATATTTTCACCTGGTAAACTACTAATAAAATTACTTAGAAAATTTTTAACATTTTCTGTAGCCCTATCAAAATCTATCTTTTCTAAATTTTCTATATTTCTTTCTTTATTAATTAACTTCTTTTCCTCTTTTAATGTCATTTCAACTTTAACGATTCTTGGAGTTAATATACTAAAAAAACTTCTCTTTTCTTCATCTTCAAGGATTTTTATATCCACTTTATCTTTAGTTGTATTTAATTCTTTTAATCCTTTTTCTATTGCTTCATTAGTTGTTTTACCTTCAAAAATATGCGCCACTTTATATTTCCCCCTCTTCTTTATCTTTGATAAATTTATTTAATACTATTCTTTCAATTATCATAAGTATATTACTTACCAGCCAATATAAAGCTAATCCTAATGGAGCTACAGCTGCTATCGATACCGACATTATAGGTGTAATATAGCTCATACTTTTATTTGCTTGGCTTACTGCATCTAATTCATTATTTTTAGAATCATCTTCTTTCTTTAAGCCAGATTCATCTATTATTTTATTATCAACATTTTCTTTTTTATTTTTTGATGAAGATTGCATTTTTGTAGTTAGTCTAATTGAAATAAATGAAGTTATAACATATAATACAGGTATAACATAAACTTTCCAGTCATTAAGTTTTTGTGAAGGGACACTACTTAGGTCTAATCCAAGGAAATTCATATTTATATATACTTTTTCATCTTCCCCACTTTTTTGATTTATTATAGCAATTTCAGGATATGCATTATTTTTGTTTTCAGATTGTTGTATTTCATCTGTATATTGCTGTATTAAATTTGCATCCACTTTTTTCATATATGTTAATGGACTTCTTACTAAATAAAAAATGGCTAATATCAATACTATTTGTACAATCGCACTTAAACATCCACTAAATGGGCTCATTTTTTCTGTTTTATATAACTGTATTGTTTCTTGATTTAATTTTTCTGGATTATTTTTATATTTATCTTGTATTTCTTTCATCTTTTCTTGTATTTTTGCAGACTTTTTCATTGTTTTTTGTTGTTTTATTGATATTGGTAACATTAATATTTTTATAATTATTGTAAATAATATAATAGAAACTCCATAATTTTTTACTAATTCATATAAAAAATTTAATAAATACCCAAAAATACTTGCTAAACCAGCTAACATTTATTTCTTCTCCTCTATATTTTTTAATGGATCATATCCACCTTTTGAGAATGGATTGCATCTTATTATTCTTTTTATTCCTAAAAAACATCCTTTTATAACACCATATGATTGTATTGCTTCTATTGTATACTCTGAACATGTTGGATAAAATTTGCAATCATATCCAAGATAATGTAAAAATGGTGAAATAGTTTTTTTATATAATTTTATTATTAAAATAAATAATAACTTCATTTATAAAATACCTGATTTCTTCAAAATTGTAATCATATCTTTTTTAATGTTATTGTATTTTGCATCCTTTGTATCAGCTTTTTTTTTCCACAAAAAAATTATATCAAAACCTGTGTTAATTTGTTCTTCTAGAATCCTATAGTTTTCTTTCAATAATCTTTTTATCTTATTTCTTTTAACAGCTTTTCCTACTTTTACACTCACAGCAAAACCAATTTTATTTATATTATTTTTATTTTTTAAAATAAATGCCTCTATATATTTTCCAGAAAAAAATTTTCCTCTTGTTAGCACTCGTTTAAATTCATAATTCTTTTTCATTACTAAAGTTTTTTTCATTTTTATCACACATCTACCTACTGTAAAAAGAGCCACAATTTATCATGTGGCTCATATATACTAAGCACTTAGTTTTTTTCTACCTTTTGTACGTCTTGCTTTTAATATATTTCTACCGGCTTTAGTTTTCATTCTTTTCATAAATCCATGTTCTTTTTGTTCTTGTCTTTTTTTTGGTTGAAAAGTTCTTTTCATTTTGCACCTCCTAAATATCTTTATCCGTAAGACAATTTTTAATATCTTACTCTCAAAAATAAGTATAGTTATTATAACTCTTTATTTTGCACTTTGTCAATATTTACATATTATTTTGTTAAAATATTTGTAAAACAATATATACTTATCCACATTTTTTGTTTTTTTTCCACATTTATATTGACTAATTTCTACTTTATTTGATATTATATGTTGGTAAATGAAATACTACTATTTCTTAAATTATACAAAAGAAAACTTATATTTTATATATAATATCCACCAAAGTTATCAACATTTGTGGATAAGTATGTGGATAAGTTGTCTTTTTTATTTTTGTAAACAACAATATTTAAGTATTACTTATTACATAAATAAATTTAATGGAAGGATTGAATTATCAATGCAAAGTGAATTAAATGAAATTCTAAATAAAGCAAAAGAACTTTTAAAAAATGAAATGACAAAAATTTCTTATGATACATGGTTTAAAAATCTAGAAATAGATTCCAAACAAGGTAATACTTATATTTTAAAGGCAACATCTTCTTTTCAAAAAGACTCTGTTGAAAATCGATATGGTGAATTAGTTATAAATACTTTTAGATTTGTAACTAATTCTGAATGTGATATAAAAGTAGTAATAGAAGGAAGTAATGATGTTGATTTGGAAATAGCAAATACATCATCAGTAAATTCTTTTACTGGATACAATAATTCATTTTTAAATCCTAAATATACATTCGATACTTTTGTTGTTGGAAATAATAATCGATTTGCTCATGCTGCAGCTTTAGCTGTTGCAGAATCTCCAGCAACATCTTATAATCCTTTATTTTTATATGGAGGAGTTGGATTAGGAAAAACTCATTTGATGCATGCAATTGGAAATGAAGTTCTAAGTAATAATCATAATTCTAATGTACTATATGTAACAAGTGAAAAATTTACTAATCAATTAATAAATGCAATTAAAGATAATACTAATGAACAATTTAGAAATAAATATCGAAATGTTGACATTCTACTAATAGATGATATTCAGTTTATTGCTGGCAAAGAAAGAATTCAGGAAGAATTTTTCCATACATTTAATAGTCTCCATGAAAGTGGAAAACAAATAATACTTTCAAGTGATAGACCTCCTAAGGAAATTAAATTATTAGAAGATAGATTAAAATCCAGATTTGAGTGGGGGCTTATTGCAGACATTTCTAATCCAGATTATGAAACCCGTTTAGCAATATTACGAAAAAAAGCTCAGCAAGACAATATTTTAATAGATGATATTATTTTATCAAATATAGCAACAAAGATTGATTCAAATATTAGAGAACTAGAAGGAGTTCTAAATAAAATGATTGCAAAAGCTTCTTTAACACATAGTCCATTAACAATGGAGATGGCAGAACGTGCAATAAATGACATTGTATCACAAAAAGAAAAAATTGTGTCCGTTGATTATATTCAAGAAGTTGTAGCAAAATACTTTAATATAGATTCCAAAGATTTAAAAAGTTCAAAACGTTCTAATGATTTAGTATATCCTAGGCAAATTGCAATGTATTTATGCAGAGATTTAGCCCAAATGCAACTTGCAAAGATAGGCGAAAATTTTGGTAAAAGAGATCATACCACAGTAATGCATGCTTGTAAAAAAATTGAACAAGAAATAAAAGATAATGGAAATACAAAATTAATTGTGGAAAGTGTTAAAAACATTATTCTTAATTCAAATTAGTTTATTTTGTAATATTTGTAATATTTTTGTAAAATTTATGTTTGTAAAAACTTCCGTTTGTAAAAACAATGTAATTAATTCTTACGGAATCAATACATTGATTATCCACAATCATATGTTAAAAAAATGTAAATAAAATGTTGATAACTAATAAATTCACATTTTAAAATTTGGAGTGTGGAAATATATTACAATTTTAAACAATGTTTTCCACAAAACAAATCTTACGCACACAACAATTTAAATAGTTTTTACACTAAATTAACAATACCTATTACTAATACTACTAAAATATAATAATATTATAAAGGAGAAAAGCTATGAAAATAATTTGCGAGAAGGATAAAATTCTTAAAGCACTTAATTCCGTAACAAAAGCAGTTGCAAACAAAACAACTATGCCAATATTAGAAGGAATTTTAATACAAACAAATGATAATGAAATAAAATTTACAACCTATGATTTAGAAATAGGAATTGAATATATAATGGATGCACAAGTAGAAGTTCAAGGAACAACAGTAGTTAATGCTATAATGTTTAGTGAAATTATAAGAAAACTTCCTGATACAGAAATCAATATTACATTAAATGAAAACAATTTATTAGTAATAGAATGTGAAGGCTCATTATATAAATTAGCAACGATGAATCCAGAAGAATTTCCAGAACTTCCTAAAATAAATATTGAAAATTCTATACAAATAGAACAAAATACTCTAAAAAGTATGATAAGAAAGACAATCTTTGCTGTCAGTATAGAAGAAAATAGACCAATATTTACAGGATGTTTATTCCAAACAATTGGTAGTAAGTTAAATGTTGTTGCAGTTGATGGATTTAGATTAGCATGGAATAGTGCAGTATTAAATAATCCTACTACACAATTTAATGCTGTAATACCAGGAAAAACACTTAATGAAGTTAATAAGATTATATTAGATTCGTTTGAACCTATAACAATAGGAGTTTCTAAAAATCAAGCATTATTTGAAATGGATAAATGCAAAATTGTTACACGATTATTAGATGGTGAATTTTTGAATTATTCTAATGTAATTCCAGAAAATTGGGAAACAAGAGTAAGAGTTGGAAGAAATAATTTACAAGATTGTTTTGAAAGAATAAGCTTAATTTCTTCATCATCAACAGAGAAAGAAAAAAAATATCCTGTAAAAATACAAATTGATATAGGAAAAGTAACGATATCATGTACAAATCAAACAGGAGATGCAAAGGAAGAACTATATGTATCAACAGAAGGAAAAAATTTGGAGGCAGGGTTCAATCCAAAATATTTTTTAGATGCCTTAAAGGTAATAGAAGATGAAGAAATATATGTAGATTTTGGAACAAGCATATCACCATGTATTATAAGACCAATAGATAATGAGGAATATACATATATGATATTACCAATAAGATTAAAAGAATAATCTGGAGAAAATATTAAATGTATATAAAAAATATAAAGTTATATAATTTTAGAAACTATGAACAAGAAAAAATTGAATTAAATAAAGAAATTAATATCTTTTATGGAGACAACGCTCAAGGAAAAACAAATATATTAGAAGCTGTATTCTTATGTGCAATAGGAAAATCTTTTAGAGCAAATAAAGAAAAAGAACTTATAAAATTATCAGAGAAAAATGCTATAGTAGAAATTGAATACCAGAAAGAAGATAGAAATGGCATTATAAAAATAGAGATAAGCGATAAAAAAAATATATATTTAAATAATATTAAACAAAAAAAGATTAGTGAAATTTTAGGTAATCTTAATGTAGTAATGTTTAGTCCAGATGATATAGAAATATTAAAAGCAGGACCAGCTAAAAGAAGAAGATTTTTAAATGTAATGATTAGTCAATTAAGGCCTAAATATATTTATATTATGAACATGTATTCAAAAACATTAGAACAAAGAAATAATTATCTAAGACAAATAAAACTAGAAAATAAAAATAAAGAATTATTAGAGATATGGGATGAAAAATTATCTGAATATGGTAATTATATATATAATTATAGAAAAGAATTTATAGAAAAAATAAGAAAAAAAATAAATTTTATACATAAAAATATAACACAAAATAAAGAAGAAATAGAAATAAAATATATTACTGATTGTGAAAATATAAATCAATATAAAAATAATTTAAAAAAATCATGGGATATAGATATAAATAGAGGATACACGTCAAAAGGAATACATAGAGATGATTTAGAATTTAAAATAAATGGAAGACAAGTAAATATTTACGGTTCTCAAGGACAAAATAGAACAGTAATTCTATCGCTAAAATTATCTGAACTCCAAATTATTTATGAAGAAATTGGAGAATATCCAATTTTATTATTAGATGATTTTATGTCAGAATTAGATTCTAAAAGACAGATTAATTTTTTAAAAAATATAAATAATACACAAGTTTTAATAACTTGCACCCAACAATTCACAATTGATAACAAAATGTGCAAAACATTCAATATAAATCAAGGAAAAGTGGAAAAAATAATTTAATAGATTGGAGAGAATATGTATTTACATATTGGAAAAGATATAATTGTAAAATCTGAAGATGTTATTGCAATACTAAATTATGAAAAGTTGAAACAAAATAATATATTTAAACAATTTTATGAAAATATAAAAAAAGATATTGAAATAATTAATGAAAATAAAAAAACATTAGTGTTAATAGAAAAAAATGGAAAAATTAAAGGATATATATCCAATATTTCTTCAACAACAATAGCAAATAGAAAAACAAAATTAATATATAAAAAATAAAAAATATATTGACAATAAAAAAATAAATAATATAATAAAAACTGAAAATCTAAGGAGGAAATTAAATGGAAAAATATGAGCATGAATATGGAGCAGATCAAATTCAAGTACTTGAAGGTCTTGAAGCCGTAAGAAAAAGACCAGGTATGTATATTGGAAGTGTATCTGTAAGAGGATTACACCATTTAGTATATGAAATAGTAGATAATGCAGTTGATGAATCATTAGCTGGATATTGTAAAAATATACATGTAAAAATTGAACCAGGAAATATAATAAGTGTAGAAGACGATGGAAGAGGAATTCCAGTAGATATACATCCTAAAACAAAAATTTCTGCTGCAGAAACAGTATACACAGTATTACATGCAGGAGGAAAATTTGGTGGAGATAGTGGATATAAAGTATCAGGAGGTCTTCATGGAGTGGGATCTTCTGTTGTTAATGCACTATCACAATGGACAGAAGTTACAATTCAAAGAGATGGTGGAATATATCAAATGTCATTTGAAAGAGGAAAAACAGTAAAACCATTAACAAGAATTGGAGATTCTGATAAAACAGGAACAATGGTTAGATTTTTAGCTGATGATACAATTTTTGAAACATTAGAATATGAATATGAAGTATTAGAAAATAGATTTAGAGAAATGGCTTTTCTAACAAAAGGATTAAGAATAACAATAGAGGACTTACGAAATGCAGATGAAGTTAAAAAATCAGATTTTTGTTTTGAAGGAGGACTTATTTCATTTGTTGAATTCCTAAATAAAAATAAAGAAAAACTTCATCCACAACCAATATATATAGAAAAAAATGGAGAAGTACCAGTTGAAATTGCAATACAATATACAACAACATATTCAGAAAATATATATACATTTGTTAATAACATTAATACAATAGAGGGAGGTACACATTTAGAAGGATTTAAAAGAGCGTTAACAAAAGTATTTAATGATTATGCAAGAAGCCATAATATATTAAAAGAAAAAGATACTAACTTACAAGGAGAAGATATTAGAGAAGGAATAACAGCAGTTGTATCAGTTAAAGTAAAAGAACCTCAATTTGAAGGACAAACAAAAACTAAATTAGGAAATAGCGAAGTTACAGGTATAGTACAAAGCATGGTAAATGATGCACTATCAACATTTTTAGAAGAAAATCCAACTGTTGCAAAAGCAATAGTTGAGAAATGTGTGAGTGCATCTAGAGCAAGAGAAGCAGCAAGGAAAGCAAGGGAATTAGTTAGAAGAAAAACGGCTTTAGAAAGTTCAACATTGCCAGGAAAGCTTGCAGATTGCAGTAGTAAAAATCCTGAAGAGTGTGAAGTATATATTGTTGAGGGAGATTCTGCTGGAGGAAGTGCTAAACAAGGAAGAGACAGAAAGTTTCAAGCAATATTACCATTATGGGGAAAAATGTTAAATGTAGAAAAATCAAGAGCAGATAAAATATATAACAATGATAAATTACAACCTGTTATACTTGCAGTAGGAGCAGGTATAGGAGCAGATTTTGATATAACAAAAATAAGATATGGAAAAATAATAATAATGGCAGATGCTGATGTTGATGGAGCACATATTAGAACATTATTATTAACATTTTTCTTTAGATATATGAGACCATTAGTAGAAAATGGAAATGTATATTTAGCTCAACCACCATTATATAAATTATTTAAAAAAGGAATGAAAGATATATACTGTTATTCAGATGAAGAAAGAGATAAAGCGTTAAATGAAATTGGAAGAGATGGAATTACGATTCAGAGATATAAAGGTTTAGGAGAAATGGATCCAGAACAATTATGGGAAACAACAATGGATCCAGAAAGAAGAATCTTAGTAAAAGTAACAATGGAAGACGCTATAAAAGCAGATCAAATATTTACAGTATTAATGGGAGATGAAATTGCACCACGTAGAGAATTTATAGAACAAAATGCAAAATATGTAAAGAATTTAGATATATAATTTAATGGCGTATAAATAACTTTATACGCCATTAATCATAAAGCTAATATTAATATCAGCTAAAACATATATACATAATTACTCACCTAATATATATTGCTATATAAATAAGCAATTTACCACATATATACATCAGTTGCTCGACTATAAAAACACTTTAACTAACCAAATTCATCCAAAAACTAGGGACTAATAATAACCAGTTATAAATATAAATATAATCTTAACTAGACACTATTACCTATTATTTAACCATATATAACTAAAGAAAAATAAAATATAGCTTACAAACAAATAATAATATCATGTCTCCAACATATTTTAATCCGTATAGAACTAAAATATATTTTTGCTAAAAATATTAAAAACATAATTAATATCTTTAATATTTCTTTGTTCAACTAATATTAACCTTATGCAATTATTATAAGCAAAAAAAAAATAATTATACAAAAAAATAAAAAAATATTGACAAATTAATAAAAAGGTTTTATTATAAAGGAAATTTAAAATCTAAAGGAGACGCCATGAACCAAAAACAAATTTATTCTATTCAAAATTGGTTGCCCTTTGAAGAAATTCTAAAAAAAGGAATTATAAAATTAAAAGATAATTATTATGTAAAAATAATAAAAATAATTCCAATAAATTATAATTTAAAATCAGAATTAGAAAAAGAGGCAATTTTAAATTCTTATAAAATTTTCCTAAAAACATGTAATTTTAATATTCAAATTTTAATTCAATCCAATAAAGAAGACTTATCTAAACATATTTCCAATATAAAAAAACAAATAAAAAAAGAAAAAAATTCAGAATTAATTCACATATCTAATAATTATATTAATTTTATTCAAAAAACAAATCAAGAAAAAAATTCATCGTCAAAAAATTTTTATATTCTAATAAAAAATTCCAATACAAACAATAAAAAAGAAGATATAAACTATGAAGAACGAGCAATAGAAGAATTAAATGAAAAATATTTTAAAATAAAAGAATGTCTATCAAGATGCGGAAACAATGTAATTGAATTTGAAGAAAAAGAAGAAATACAAAAAGTTATATATTCATTTTTAAATGCAAATGAATACTTACAAAAAGAAGGTGATAAAAATAATTGAAAAAATTAAAGAAATAATAAAAAAAATAATTAAAGATTCAAAAGAAGAAACAAATCAAATAAATTTATATAAAGGAACCATAGATGATAAAGATAAAATGTCCCCTAGTTATATAAATCTTAGTAATCCCAAATATATAGAAATAGATGGTATATATTATTCTTCAATAATAATAGTAGATTATTTTAGAGAGCAAGATGACTTAATATTAAAAAATTTAATAGACACTAATATTAATATGAATATATCTTTATTTTATGAAAAACAAGACACTTACAAAACAATAAAAGATTTAACATATCATATAGGTAATGTATCAGTAGATTTAAAAGATGCAAATAAAAATAGGCAAGATATAGATATAGCAGCATTTACATATAATGACGCAAAATACATAAGAAAACAAATGCAAATTGAAAATGAAGAACTATATTTTTTATATACTTATATAACTGTATATGCAAAGGATAAAAAAGAATTGGAATATAATTTAAGTAAAGTGGAAGGAATAGCTCAAAGTAGAGGTTTACAAACTAAAAGAGCATATTTTAGGCAAGAACAAACATTTAAAACAAATTTACCGATTATGGAAAATAATGTAGATATAAAAAATGCAGCAAAAAGAAATGTTTTAACAAACGGAATAATTTCAACATATCCATTCATATCATCTTCAATATTTGATGAAAATGGAATTTATATAGGAACCAATATATACAATAATTCTTTAGTATTTATTGATAGATATGATACCAATAAATACAAAAATGCAAATATGTGTATATTTGGAACAAGCGGAGCAGGAAAATCATTTTATACAAAACTATTAATACTTAGAAATAAGCTGTTAGGAATAGAACAATATGTAATAGATCCAGACAGAGAATATACCAACCTATGTAAAAAATTAAAAGGAACATTGTTGCAAATAGGACCAACATCTAATACATATGTAAATATATTTGATATAAGAAAAGAAAGTATAGAAGAAAACGAAAAAGGATATCTTGCAACCAAAATAAGTAAATTAATAGGATTTTTTAATTTAATATTTGGTGAAATGGATGAAGAAGAAAAGGCAATAATAGAAGAAAAAATTATAGAATGCTACAATAATAAAGGAATAACATTTGAAGATAAAACATTATATAAAACAATAAAGAAAAAAGATAAATTTATTAGAATATTTAAAGAAAGTAAAGATATGCCAATACTTGAAGATTTTTATAATATATTAGAAAGAGATTCAACAACAAAAATTTTTAAGACCAAATTAATACCATTTATAAAAGGTTCTTTAAAATTCCTAAATAATTATACAAATATAGAAATTGAAAATAAATTAATAATTGCAGATGTATATGCATTAGGAGAAGAAAATCTAAAATATGGAATGTATATATTCACTGAATTATTTTGGGATAAAATAAAAATAAATAGAAAAAACAAAAAAGCAATATATTTAGATGAAATATGGAGATTAATTGGAGTAACATCTAATAAAAATGTTGCAAGCTTTATTTATAAAATATTTAAAACAATAAGAAAATATGGAGGAAGTGCTGTTGCAATAACACAAGATATATCTGATTTATTTAGTTTAGAAAATGGAACATATGGAAAAAGTATACTAAATAATTCAAGTATAAAAACATTTTTTTCATTGGAAGAAGAAAACATAAAAATACTTGCAGATTATACCAATATAACAGAAAAAGAAAAAATAGAAATAAAATCATTAAAAAGAGGAGAAGCATTAATGTTTGTTGGTGACAATCACATATTAACAAAGATAGAATCAGATAAATTTGAAAAACAAATAGTAGAATAAAAAATGAAAGGAAATTAATATGCAAGAATTAGAAAATACAATAGGTGAAAATATAAAAAAAGATATAAAAATAGAAAAAGAGCAAAATAATTTTCTAGAAACAACTCTAGGAAAAACGATAAATTCAGCTTTAGATGTAGGACTAAGATGGATATTACCAGATTTAATAGAAAATCAGGTAATTGAAATAAAAAATACGTTATTTAAAAGTGGACTAAAAGAAGGAATAAATAAAGCGATAGAATCTGCAATCGATTTAGGAAAAAGTGCATTAGGAATAATAACAGGAAAATTTGATAATGTAAATCAAATACAAACAGCCGTAAAGACTGGAGGTATGATAGATACAATATCTAATGTTATAGATTCAGCTGTAAATTCAGCATATACAAATGGATTAATGCCTAAAACAATAGCATACACAATAAAAAGTGGAAAAAATATATTATTAAACAATGTAGAAAAAAATATAGAAAACACACTAACAGAGCAAATAAGAGGAGTAGAAAAAGTGGATAAATACTTAAAAAATTGGAATGGGTATTATAATACACACAACGTTGAAGGAATGGAAAAAGAATATCAAAAACTAAAAGAACAATTAAAGTCATTAGTACCAATTGAAAATACATTAAAAGAAGCAAGAAAGATAGAAAATCTACACTTATTAATAAAAAATAATGGTCAAAATTTTAATGTATCTAATGAAGAATTGCAACTTGCACAGATATTATAAAAAATAAAAAAATTTAAACCTTTTTCTTGCATATTTCCGTAGGTTAAAGTATAATTACACTAGATTAAAAATAATAAAAAATATAACAAAAATTATTACTTAAAACAAAGAAAAGAGGTTATAAAACATGGACAGACCAGGAGAAAACATTATAGAAAGAGACATTGAAAATGAAATGAAAACATCATATATTGATTATGCTATGAGTGTTATTGTACAAAGAGCATTACCAGATGTAAGAGATGGTTTAAAACCTGTGCATAGAAGAATTTTATATGCAATGCATGAAGATGGAATAACATCAGATAAACCATATAGAAAGTGTGCCAATACTGTAGGATCAGTATTAGGAAGATATCATCCACATGGAGATTCATCAGTATATGATGCTATGGTTAGAATGGCGCAAGATTTTTCATTAAGATACATGCTTATTGATGGTCATGGTAATTTTGGCTCAATTGATGGTGATGGAGCAGCAGCTATGAGGTATACTGAAGCGAGAATGGCTAAAATATCAAACTATATGCTAGCAGATATAGAAAAAAATACTGTGAACTTTATGCCAAATTATGATGAAAGATTACAAGAACCAACTGTATTACCTGCACGATTACCACAATTATTGATAAATGGATCTTCAGGAATTGCTGTTGGGATGGCAACTAACGTACCACCACATAATTTAACAGAAGTAATAAATGGTACAATCAAAGTTATTGAAGAAGATAATGTAACTAATGAAGACCTAATGCAAATTATAAAAGGACCAGATTTTCCTACAGAAGGACAAATTCTTGGAATAGAAGGAATAAGACAAACATACACAACAGGTAGAGGAAAAATAATTGTTAGAGCAGAAGCTGAAATAGAAGAAATTGGTAATAATAAACAAAGAATAATAGTTACATCATTACCATATCAAGTAAACAAAGCAAGACTAATAGAAAATATTTCTCATTTAGTAAGAGACAAAAGAATAGAAGGAATTTCAGACTTAAGAGATGAATCAGATAGAAATGCAAGAGTAAGAATAGTAATTGAATTAAAAAGAGATGCCAATGCACAGGTAGTATTAAATCAACTATATAAGAATACACAAATGCAAGATACATTTGGAGCAATAATGTTAGCATTAGTTAACGGTGAACCTAAAATATTAACATTAAAAGAATGTATAGAACACTATCTAGATCATAGAAAAGAAGTTGTACTACGTAGAACACAATTTGAACTAGATAAGGCAGAAGCAAGAGCACATATATTAGAAGGATTACGTATAGCTATAGACAATATAGATGAAGTTATAAACATTATACGTTCATCATATGATGATGCAAAAGAAAAATTAATGGAAAGATTTGCATTAACAGATATACAAGCACAAGCAATACTAGATATGAGATTAAAAACTTTATCTGGCTTACAAAGAGAAAAAATAGAAGAAGAATATAAAGAATTAATGGAATTAATTGCACACTTAAAAGAAATATTAGGTAGTGAAAAATTAGTGTTTGATATAATAAAAGAAGAACTAATTGAAATAAGAGATAAATTCGGTGACGAAAGAAAGACAAAAATAGTAGCAGCAGAAGGAGAAATTGAAGTAGAAGACCTAATAAAAGAAGAACAAACCGTAATTGCCCTAACACACTTTGGATACATAAAAAGAATGCCAATAGATACATATAAGAGTCAAAGAAGAGGTGGAAAAGGAATTACAGGAATTGCAACAAGAGAAGAAGACTTTGTAAAACAAATATTTACAGCATCAACACACGACACAATATTATTCTTTAGTAATTTAGGAAAATTATATAAATTAAAAGGATATGAAGTTCCAGAAGCTGGAAGAACAGCAAGAGGAACAGCAATAGTTAATCTATTAAGCCTAGACCCAGGGGAAAAAATATCTGCAGTAATTCCAATTCAAAACTTTGCAGAAGGAAAATATCTATTAATGGCAACAAAAGGTGGAATAATAAAGAAAACACCACTAGTAGAATACAATACATCAAGAAAAAATGGATTACAAGGAATAACATTAAAAGAAAATGATGAATTAATAGATGTAAGACTTACAGATGGAGAAGATAATGTTGTATTAGTAACAAGAGAAGGAATGAGTATTACATTTGACGAAAAAGATGTACGACCAATGGGTAGAACATCTCAAGGTGTAATAGGAATGAAACTTGATAAAGAAGACTATGTAATAGGAATGGAATCTATAATATCAAATTCAAAAGCAACTTTACTTGCAATAACAGAAAATGGTTTTGGAAAAAGAACAGAGCTAGATGAATATAGAGTACAAACTAGAGGTGGAAAAGGAGTTATAACTTATAAAATAACACCTAAAACAGGAAAAATAGTTGGAATTAGAATAGCAACAGAAGATGAAGATGTAATGCTAATAACAGACAAAGGAACAATAATAAGATTAGCAGTAAAAGAAGTAAGTGTATTAGGACGTTCAACACAAGGAGTAACTCTGATGAGAACAAATGATGGAGGAAAAGTAGTAAGTATAGAAACAATAAAACCAGAAGAAATAGAAGAAGAGTAGTTATTAACAAAACAGAATAAAATGTGAAAAACAAATCCACAAAATTTCAAATTTTGTGGATTTGTTTGTTACCTATGAGTTTTTATTTAAATTACAAGATAATTACTAAAACTAATAGACAGTCATTCAAAAGAAAAATTAAATATAAAAAAGTTGAAAAAGAAAAATAGTTAATATATAATAAATAAAAATAAAATGAGAATGTACATATATTAATTTTTATGTTCTTTGAAGAATTCGCAAGAAAGCTCCTTTAACAAGGTGACTGGGGATTATTTATAAATTAATGAATAGTGAAGAATGAATAATTAATAGTGAATAATAGACAAAATAGAGAGGAGAAAAACAAATGAACAAAAACGTTAAAATGCTAGAGATTGTAAGAGAGAGAGAGAGAGAGAGAGAGAGAGCAATAATTTAAGAGAGTGTAATG
>CAOJKP010000008.1 GCA_948438085.1 uncultured Clostridium sp.
TCCTTATATTTATTTCCTGCTATTTCTGCATTACGCAGTATTCCGTTTTCTCCTAATGTGAAGTGTATTGTTACACCTGCAAGAATTAGTAATAATATTATTGTTATTATTAAAGCAATTAGGGTAATACCACGGTGCGACCTTGTTGTCGCAGTGAATAATGAATAATTTTTACCTATTATTTTATTTTTTTCTGCTTTCATGTTCATTGTGTAAACTGCCTTTAGCAGTTCGTTGTTCTTAGGTTCCACCCAAGCAATTCCCTCAAAGAAGTAAATATTACAATCGTTCCTATAATATTCTCTTACACTCTTACTCTTTTTTACAGTATCCATTATTTGCATGTCTTCCTCTCTTTCTTTTGTTTTATTTTATGGTAGCTTATTCATAAAATTATATTGTTTTTATATCAATTTACTCTTATTATATTTTACAAGAATATTCTAATTTAAATTTTGTTTTCTTATCTTTGAACTATGTCATATTTATTTATTTCACTATTCCACTTAAGTTTATAGGTATTTGGAATATATACAACAGGTCTAAGACTATTATTATTTTGATAACTGTATAAATTAGAACAAGATAGTCGTTGGTTTGAACTATATGAATTATAATAAATAATTCCCCTTGGATATTGAGTTGAATTTGTAGAATCTTTTGTTGGACTAGATAACCAATAATTTTTACTAACAGTAAACAATGCTGAACCTCCTTTAGGCCAATTACGCCAATCATCAATCTCTCCATAAGCATTTTCTGTTATAAGCATTTTATTGTTTGGATATAATTCATTCCAACTTGCTGCATATAATCTAAATGTTGGACTGCCTATAGCACAACTTCCTTCTATATTTGTACTACCAGAATTACCATTTGCAAATATATTCCATATATTTGTATCAAGTAATTTTGAAACACATATTATATTTTTCATTGTTGTACTTCGATTCCATGTAAATATAAATTTATTTCTAACCTCATCTGTAATATTAGAATAAGCAGGAACTGATTTCCAATAAACTCCTGTTCCTGATACAGTTGCACCAATCTCATTTATAGGTATTGAACTAACTGGTAATACATCTGATGTTATTAAATACATATTTTGATTACTATCTGCATAAAATAATTTCCATTCACTAATTCCATTTGCAACATAATTAATATTTGCTCCAAATAATGAAGAATCTATTGGTTGTCCTAATGTTGATATTTCTAAAGCATTGCTTTTTCTACTATTTCCTGCATTATCATATGCTAATACATATATTTTATATTTTGTTTCTTCTGTTAATTCTGTTATTGTATATGCGACATCTGTAATATTGGTTATTTCTTTTTTTCCTTTAGAATCTTCTGCTACATAAGTATAATCTTTTAATCCAGTTTCTTTATCTATTGGCATTGTCTTTAAATTAACTGTTACTTCATTAAATTTTATATTACTAGAAAGTATTTCTATTTCAAATTCCGTTGGTGGTATTGTATCTTGTAATTTTATTATTTCTTCTTTTGTAGTTCCTGAGCCCATATTTACTCTTACTATAATTGTATCTCCATTATTTAAGTTTACATTTTCATTATATGGTTTCCACTCTCCGTTTTCATCTTTATATTCTATTGTTCCTTCTTGGCTACTTGTTAGTTCTACTTTTGGTTTTCCATTTTCCCATATTATATTTTCAATTTTCACTATTTTATTGTCTGTTGATTCTGATACACTTGTTTCAAATTTATTATTTATTGTAAAATTATATTCTTGTCCATTTATTGTATATATTCCTTTTAGTTCAATATCTCCTTCGTTATATTCTCCTAATGTTATATTACTATCTTTTGATGTCAAATTTTTGGCAATTGTATTTAAATCCAGTTTATTTCCATTTTTTATTGCTTCCATTTGCATATCTGCTAATATATTATCTATTGTTTCTTTTACATTTGCTGCACTATATTTATTTCCTGCTACCTCAGCGTTTCTTAGTATTCCATTTTCTCCTAGTGTGAAATGTAACGTTACACCTGCAAGGATTAGTAATATGATTATAGTTATTATTAAGGCAATTAGAGTAATTCCTTTATTATTTTTTACATTTTCTTTCATTTGTATAGACCTCCATATTTTTCTTTAAATTATTTTGCACTATTTTTACATTTTATATACAATTCTTCCAAATTTTCCTATCTTTAGTTATTATATTTTAAAGTACCATATTTGTAAATAACTTATTTTGAAAATTTATATAAAATAAAGAAAGCAACCAGTTATTTCTAACTAATTGCTTTCTTTACTTTTTTAAAACTTATTAAGTACCCACCATACGGCGTAGGTGGGCACCGCAATCGGTGCTAAGCAGCACATGAAACTCGCCAAGCAACAAACTCTCCAGTTTCTGTTTTTCTTTGCTTTCTTGGCGATTTCATACCAGGATTCGACCTTCAGGACTCCGTAATACAAAATCCCTTTAACAGGTTTCTCCTGTAAGTACTTGAGCCACCGTTGTTCCTTTTCCAGCCTCTTTTCACTATTCATGTTGTGTCCTTTCTGCTATATATAGCAAATTCCTACATGTTTCTAACTTTTATATTATATCACTTTTTTTGCTAATAGCAACAGTTTTATGAAGTTTAGTATTATTAATTTAAAATAAATAATATATAAACATAAGTCATATGTATATTATAAAAATCATACAAACTTTTCCCATACTATGTTTGCAAAATCTATTCCTTTATTGGTTAATTTAATTACATTTTCATCTATTAGAATTAATTCATTTTCTACTAATTCATCAAATTCTTTTCTAAATATATATATTGGATTTTGTACAAATTTATTTTTAAAATCAGAAATCTTTATTCCTTCTATTTTTCTTAATCCTAGCATTATAAATTCTTTCTGCATTGTATATGTATTTTGAATCTCTTGTATTATTTTGTTTTCTTCTATTTTACCATTTTTTATATTTTTAATATATTCTTTTATTTCTATAATATTAGAATATCTTATATTTTCAATATAAGAATGTGCAGCAATCCCAATGCCTAAATAACTCTTTTGCTCCCAACAATTAGTATTGTGTATTGATTTATATCCCATCTTAGCAAAATTAGATATTTCATAGTGACTATAACCCGCTTCTTCTAATATTCTTTTTGTTCTCCAATACATTGCTCTTTCTTCTTCATCACTTGGTAAATTCAATTTTCTTTGTTCATAATCCAAAAATAGTTTAGTATTTTCTTCTAATATTAATGAATATAATGATATATGCTCAGGTTGTAGCTTTATTACTTCATGTATACTTTCTTCTAATTGCCCTATTGTTTGATTTGGTAATGCTAGCATTAAATCTACATTTATATTATTAAACCCAACTTCTCTTGTTAATTTATATGTTTCTAAAAAATTTTCATAAGTATGTATTCTTCCAATTTGTTTTAATATTTCATTATTTGTGCTTTGTAGGCCTATACTAATTCTATTAACTCCACAGTTTTTATAGTCTTGTAGCTTGATTTTGGTAACTGTTCCTGGATTTACTTCTATTGTAATTTCTGCTTTAATGTTTATTTTATAGTTTTCTTTTATAGCATTTATTATTTGAACTATATATTTACTATCTAAAAATGATGGTGTTCCCCCTCCTATATATATAGTATATATTTGCCTTTTACCAAAATCTTTTGATTTTATTTTTATCTCTTTTACTAATGATTGTATATACTCTTCTATAATTTCACATTCATCATCATAAGATATAAAGTCACAATAATAACATTTTTTTGCACAAAATGGTATATGTACATATATTCCCAATTTATCCAATTACTCTTCAACCTTTCTTAATTCTTCTGCTATTTTGCATATTTTAGCAAGTCTGTGATTTACTCCGCGATTTTCCTAATGGTTCTTGTAACATTTGACCTAGCTCTTTTAAAGATGCATCTGGATTACTCACTCGTATTTTTGCTATTTCTTTTAAATTATCTGGTAATTCTTCAAACTTTCTTTTCTTTTTTATATATTTAATTGCATTAATCTGTTCAACAGATGCATTAATTGTTTTGTTTAGATTTGCCGTTTCACAATTTATAAGTCTATTTATATCGCTTCTCGTCTGGCGAACTACTCTTATTTCTTCAAATTTTAAAACAGCTCTATTTGCTCCAATTAATGCTAATAATTTAGAAATTTCTTCTGCTTCTTTTATATATAATGAATACGAGTTTTTTCTTTTTAGCTTTTTTGATTGAATTCCAAATTCCTTTAATATATTTGATATATATATTAAGTTCTCTATACAAGAAAATAATATTTCTAAATGATATTTATTAGGATTGTTTAATAATCCACTTCCTAAAAAAGCTCCTCTAACAATTGACTTATAAATTTTATCATTATTTTTTACATTAATTTCTTCTTTTATTTTTATTAGGTTTTCTTCATATGTTAAATTTTCTAATTCTTGTTTTTTTAATGTAATTACATATGTTTTTCCTTGTAGTTCTATTTTATAGTCTATATTTAGGTTTGTTAGTAATTTATTAAATCTATTTATGTTGTGTTCGTTTTCTGTTGTATATTTTATTTTGTTTTTTATAATACTTGTATTATTACTTATTAAATATCCTATCAATTCTGCTTTTACACATGTTTTATCTGAAAGATTTGCTATTTTACTTAATTCTTCTTTTATTTCAGCTGAAAAAGACATATTTTACCTCCTTTTAGCTATTATAATCCTATCATTTCCATATAAATCTATTTTTGTATATATGTTATCAAATATATTTTCTTTTTCTATAATATTTTTAACTTGTATTTTTTGGTCATATCCTATTTCTACACATAGGTAGCCATTTATTCTTAAATAATTTCTAGCATTTTTTACAATTATTTTATAATATTCTAATCCGTCTTCTCCTCCATCTAGTGCTATATGTGGCTCATTTTGAACCTGCTTGTCTAATGTTTTTATAATTCTTGTTTTTATATATGGTGGATTTGATACAATTATATCAAAATTGTCTTTTAAATTTTCAAACATATTGGAATGCACAAAAGTTATTTTCTTATCTACATTATTAGATACTGCATTTTTCTTTGCTATTTCTAATGCATTCTTACTTATATCGCTTGCATATAATTCACAATTATTAACATATTTTGCAATAGATATTGCTATTATTCCACTTCCTGTGCATAAGTCTAATATTTTTAAGTTTTTATTTGTTTTACTACATATATTTATTACTTGTTCTACTAATATTTCTGTATCTGCTCTTGGAATTAATACATTTTCATCTACATAAAATTTTAGTTTCATGAATTCTTGCGAATTAGTTATATATTGAATTGGTTTTCCATTTATAATTTCTTGAATTTGTGTATTATATTGTTGTTTTATTTTTTCTTCTAACTGATTTTCATCAATTATTAGTAGTTTTTCTTTTTCAATATTTAACAAGTTTGCAAGTAATATTCTTGCTATTAAGCTTGGTTGTTCTATATTGCTTTCTTTTAATTTTTTTATTGATTCTTGTAATATTTGTTTTATTAACATATTTTTTCCTTTATATTAAAAAATAAAAATAATTCATATTTTTTGCTATTTAATAACAAAAGGTTGCTATTGCAACCTTTTACATATAACATAACAATATTACTGTAGCCATTAGTTTTGCTCCTCTTAAGTCATCACTCATAAATTGAGAATCTGTAACAGTTTCTGGTATATCATCTACTACATCTAATCTACAATAATCTACATTTGTATATTTAAATCCAATTCTAAAATCTTGTTCATTACTTGGTTTTAGGTATCCTATATTTACATATTTCGTTCCTAGTAATACATCTCTTTTAGAAAACATATCTATTTTTAAGTATTTATTAAACATATTATTATTTGAACTATTAACTATCTTTCCACCTACATATCCATTAACAAATGTTGCTTTTGCTTCGTTTACATCAATTTCTACTCCATTTTGTTCTTTAGAAACTTGTATGTATGAATCAATAGGATCATAAGTAGTTTTTATAGCAATATTTATCATAATATTAGAAAATATAAAAAACGCAATTACTACAAATGCACATTGTCCAAATATTTTCATTCTATACATTTATTAGTCCACCTCTTATAATTCTTAAATTTTATTTATTATACTACAAATAATGCACTTTGTAAACTAAATTTCAATACTTTTATTTAAATATACTGAGTAAATATAAATTTTATCAACTTTTGTGTTTAATGCCTCTTCTAATGCTGCTTTATATAGTCCTAATTGCCTATTATATTTTTCTTTTAATTTATTTTCTTCCCCTACTTTTACATAATCTGTTTTGTAATCTACTAATATTAATTTATTGTTTTCATCTACATAGTATAAATCTATTATACCTTGAACTAGTATTTGCTTGTTAGTTTCTACTTTATAGATTTTATTTGCATCAATGTTAAGATAAAATGGTTGTTCTTTTTGTATTTGCTTTGCTTTTTTTAAGTTTTCCCACAGACTTGATTTTGTGTAGTTTAATAGCTTATTTATATCTATACTTTTTGCTTCATTTTCCGTAATTATTTCATCTTGTACTAATTTAGATACTAAACTTTGCATTTTTTCATATGTATATTCTTGTTTTTCATCTAATTTTTGAATACATAGGTGTATTAATGTTCCTTTTTGGGCATTTGTTATTTTTACTTCTTTAGATAAGAATTTTGGAGATGCAAGTTCTATACTTTCGGTTTCTTTTTGAATATCACTTTTTTCATTTTCTAATTGTTTTAATTTGGTTACTGAAGTTTTTGTTGGAATTTGAGTATCAGCATTTCCTGGGTATTTCCAGCTTAGTATTTTCTTAATTTCTTCTTGCTTTTTTGAATCTACTTTTTCATTATTAAAGATAGATTCTATATTAAAATCATTTGCTTTTACTATGTCTTTACTATTGGTATTTATTTCATTTTTTTCTATAATATTAAATTCAATTAATTCTTGTGCCTTTTCTTTATTATTTAAATATACTAATTCTAACCAGTCTTTATAAGTTTTATATTTTGCAACTATACTTTTGCTTACTTTTTTAGTATTATATGTTTTTAGCAATTCTTCTTTTTCTTGTAATTCTTTTTTTGCATTTTTTGACAGTGCAGTTATTATTAGTTTTTCCTTTGCTCTTGTTAAAGCGACGTAAAGAATTCTCATTTCTTCAGATAAAGTTTCTATTTGTGTTTTATACTGAATTGATAGCTTTGCAAGTGTATTGTATTGAATTCTTCTTTCATAGTCTATATATTTTGGACCTATTCCTATATCTTGATGTAACAATATACTTTCATTTAAATCTTGCATATTAAATTGTTTTCCTGCACCACTTAAAAATACAACAGGAAATTCTAATCCTTTACTTTTATGAATACTCATAATTCTTACTACATCTTCATTTTCTCCTATAAGTTTAGCAGATTCTAAATCTCCACTACTTTGTTTTAATCTATCTATAAAATTAATAAAATTGAATAATCCTTTAAAACTTACTTTTTCATATTCTTTTGCTTTATTAAATAATAATTTTAAGTTTGCTTGTCTTAGTGCTCCATTTGTCATCAAACTCACATAGTTATAGTATCCTGTATCTATATATATTTGCCAAATTAATTCGTCTATAGATAAATATTCTTGTTTGTTTCTCCATTGTTCTATTTGCTCTAAAAAAGCATTAATTTTATTAGTTAATGTTTCTTCTACATTTTCTTTTGCATTTACTAGTATTTCATAAAAATATTGTGTTTCTTTTTTGGTTCCATTCAATTTTATTGTTACTAACTCATCATCATTAAATTGAAACATTGGTGAACGTAGTATAGTTACTAATGGAATATCCTGCATTGGATTATCTATAATTTTAAGAATTGACATCACCGTTTGAATTTCTGTTGTTTCCAAAAAATCTGCTCCTGTATCACAAAATACTGGTATTTTTAATAAGTTTAGCTCTTTTTCATAAAGTGGTGCTAAATTTTTTGTTGACCTTAATAATACTACTATATCTTTATATTTTACATTTCTATATCCTTCATTCTTATCATATACTTTAAAGTTTGATTTTACTAATTTTTGTATTTCATTTGCTACATATTTTGCTTCTAACACTATGTCTTCAACTTTTTCGCTTTCTTCTAGCAGTTCTTCATCTTCGTCTTCCTTTTCTTCTAGATTAATAATATTAATCTTAGTTTTCCCTGCATAATCACAATCATCTTCTGGTTCTATATAATTTGCACCTAAATTTAAGTATTCACTTTCATTATAAATTATATCTCCAATTTCTTTTGTCATTATACTTTCAAATATCATATTTGTTACATCTAATATGTTTCTCCTGCTTCTAAAGTTTTTAAATAACTGTATTTTTAAATTTTCATTTTCTTTTTTTTCTTCTTTTAGTTTATAAGTTTCATATTTTTTTATAAATAACTCTGGTCTTGCTTGTCTAAATTTATATATACTTTGCTTTACATCTCCTACCATAAATATATTGTTATTTTTTGATATTGAATTTAATATGTATTCTTGAACTAAATTCGAATCTTGATATTCGTCTATTGCAATTTCTTCAAATATTTCTTGATATTTTTTTGCTATTTTAGATGGCATAAACTTTCCATTTTCATCTTGTTCTAACAGTATTTGTAGTGCAAAATGTTCAATATCTGTAAAATCTATTATATTTTTTTCTTGTTTTTTTAGTGCAAATTCATTTTTAAATTCTATAACTATATTTTTTAATAGTTTTAACGTTTCATACATACTATATATGTCACAACATGCTTCTTTTGAATCATATATTAGTATTTTATCTTTTATTTTATTAAAACGTTTTTTTATTTTATCTCTTTTTTCTTTTGCTATTTCCTTTTGTTCAATTGTTACCTTTTTATCTAGTGGCCACTTATCAAATTTAGTTTCTTGCGATATTATATATGTTTTATCCCATGAATCTAAATTGAGTTTTATATTCTGCAATTTTTCTATATCTTCATTTATTGTGTTTTGAAATTTCTCAAGTTCTGGAAATTTTGATAGTTGTTTTTTTATTCCTAATAATTCTACAATACATACTTCTAGTTCATTTTCATACTCTTTCATTAAAATTTTTCCCCATTTTGTGGTAGCAAAATCCATATTTAGATTATCTTTTAAATTAAATTCTTCAACTGCATTTTCTAGCCACTCTTCTGGAAATGGGCTACTTCCGAATATATCTATGTATTTTTAATATTAATTCTTTTAATTGTTCATCATCTCTATATGATGTATATGTTTGTATTAACTTTAAAAATCCTTCTTCTTTTTGATTATACTTTCTTTCAAATAAGTCTTCTAATACTTCTTGTTTTAATATTTCTATTTCTACAGTTTCTCCTATTCTAAAATTTGGAGAAATAGATATTTCATAAAAGTTATTTCTAATTACATCTAAGCAGAATGAATGAATTGTACATATTTTGGCTTTTGATATAAGCATTGTTTGCCTATTTATATGTTCATCTTCTGGGTTTTCTTCTAATTTTTTATATATTGCATCTAATATTCTTTGTTTCATTTCAGATGCTGTTGCATTTGTAAATGTAACAACTAATATTTTATCTATATCTATTTTATTATTTATTATTTTATTTATAATTCTTTCTACTAAAACTGCGGTTTTTCCACTTCCGTGCAGCAGCTGCTACTAATATATTTGCGCCATTTTCATTAATTGCTTGCATTTGTTCATTTGTCCAATTAACTTTTTCCATATATTCTCCCTAATTTTTATATTTATGATAGTATTTTATAATATTTTTCTAATTTTATCAAATATTTAGTAATATAATTTAGTATTGTATTTTATGTAAATCTATAGTATAATATTAGTAATATTTAGCATTATATTAGGTGAAATTTTACCTACTTATTGCAAAATGTTAGAACTATAGAGAGGAGAAATACCTATGAACCCACGCTTTTTATCTTCTAAGGTGAGAAAATACATCTGCCCATATTGTGGACAATGGCATAGAGACATTGCTCACACTCGGTTAGATTTGGTTTTCCCGCCTCTTTCGTGCCCTGATGTACCATATAAAGCTGGATATATTCCACAGTACAGCTTTAACTTTTCTGGAAGCGAATATTCTTACTCCATTAAGAATATTTGTTCTAATGTACCCCCTCTTTCTGGGACAATTCCCATTAACAAATTTAGAGAAATATCAAGTAAGGGAGAAAACTACATAGCAAGTGTAATTATATTGTTCCTTAACGATATGCCAGAAGATGCTTGCAACGAATGCAAATTTGCAAAAGATTGTGTTTACCGTAGGCTTGCAGAGCAGGCAAAATATAGGCAAATAGCAATTAAAGTCGGGTTTGCTTTCTCTCTGGAAGACTTTGAGCGTATCACATCTAACATCTAATCTAAATAGTTCTATATAAAGTATCAGTGGAGGCTCTGCCTTTACTGGTACTTTTCTTTTTCTACAAAAAAGTAGATGTAAATTTAAAACTCACATCTACCTTTTTAATTTATATAGAATTTTTTATGTTAAACATTTTAATTTGAAACCCATCTTACCATTTTTATGTCTTTATATTTATTTAATACTTCTCTGTATTTTTGGTATTCTTCTTCCCATAGCATATCTGGTACTTTATCGAATGCATCAAATACTTTTTCTGCTTCCATTAAGAATATAACTTCTTCTTGTGGGCTAATTTTGTTTTTTCTTTTTGCAAATATATATAATTCATCTAACAATTGGTTTGCTTGTATAAAGCTCCAAAAGTCTTTTACTTTAATTCCTGCTAATTTAATTTGCATTACAGAAAATGCTATTAATGCAAATATTACAAATACTAAAATGTATATTAATGTTGCCATTACAACCACCTTCTTTTGAATTTTTAAGCATTTTTCTTTTGAACTTAACCTAAGTATACCACATTATTGAAAAAAATGCAAATTTTGTCAATTTTTTTTCGATTAAATGTATTTATAAATTACTTGAAATATGTATTTACTATGTTATAATTTAATATAGTTAAAGGTTTTTTATCTACCATCAACATAATAATGGGGGTATTAATTTTGCATATACAAAATATCAAATTTAATTATATATTTAAACTCATTATTGCATTAATTATTGTAATTATTTTAGGTTTTTTATTATTTTTAACAATACCTAATAATCAATTACTAAATATGCTAAATAATGGAACTTCTAAATTAAATATTAATGATGATACTAGCTCTACTAGGTTAAAGTTAGAAAGTAAAGAAGATAATGATGTACTACTAATATTTGAGGATACTAATGGAATTTTTAAAATTACTGCTCCAAATGGATTAGAAATTATTGCTAATGGAAAAGAAAGTGTTGCTTTAGATTATGATGTTGAAAAAAATATGACTTATACATTTGAAATAATTAATACTAAAAATTTAGTTTCTTATATAAGTTTTATAACCCCTGTTTCACATATTGAAATAACAAAAACTGATTTTAATATTGACTTAAATAATGTACAAGAATCTATTTATAAAGATTTAAATCATAATCTTATAGCAACAAATTTTGTTAATGTTAGTATTGGTGAGCAAAATTATATGGATAGTAATCAAACACAAATGTCAGAAGTTTTTTATTCTTGGAATTCTTTTGGAGATGGAAATTGGAGTTATAACTCTTCTTCGAAAACAATATTAAACTCCAAAAATTCTTCTTATGTTACTGGATATTATTATCCAGATGGCAATTATGATGACATAGAATTAAGTTTTAATGCAATGACTACTAATGGAGATGATGATATAATAGGTGCTATGATTAGATTTAACCAAAATAGTGAAAATGATTTTTCCTCTTATTTATTTTTATTAGATAGACATGATAATGGTGGTGGAATTGGTAATGGTGCTTATAATGGTTTAAATAAAATTGTTAATAATAATTTATTGAATGGTTCTGGAATTACGTATCTATCAGTAAATCCATCTTTAAGATGGGAAAGAAGTAAATGGCAGAACTACAAAATGATTGCAAAAGGTAATTTAATTGAAGCATATATAGATAACAAACTTGTTGCACAAACAACTGACTCTTCTATATCTTCAGGAACATATGGGTTTCTAAGCTGGTCTCAAGCTAATACATACTTTAAAGATATTTTAATAAGAACTCGAAAATCACTTACCCTATCTGAATTAATAGAAAAAATTACATGGAATAATATTGAAATAAATGTAGCTATAAATTTCAATAATTCTTATGAAGACTCTTTAAACAGTAGCAACTTACAGTCTTATTTTATTGATAACAATATACATTATATTGGTGTCAGTAATGAAATAAATCGATTAACTATTGAAAATTTTATAGATAATATAAATGATAATGGAAATTATATTGATAGTACAAATTATAATACCTATTATAATGAAATTATTAAATATTTATTAAGTATTTTATCTGTAAATAACTAATATATATTTAGTTATTTTATATTTTCTACTTACATATAATTTTAAACATACTAAAATAACAGAAAAGTTTTATGAATCTTTTTTGCTTTTTTAGTATGTTCTATTTTCTTTTGAATATATTTTTGTTATAATTTGGTTTCAAACACAAGGAGATGAATTTATGAATAGATATGATGGTGCCAAAACTGTTTCAATATTAGGTGTATTAGGAAATTTATTCTTGTTTTTTATAAAAATCGTTGTTGGCATTGCAAGTAATTCTCAAGCTATGATTGCTGATGCTGCTAATAGTGCTACAGATATCTTCGCTTCACTTATGAGTTTTATTGGAAATAGAATTGCTAGTGAACCTGGAGACAATTCTCATAATTTTGGACATGGTAAGGCTGAATATATTTTTTCTTTATTTATTAGTCTTTCTATGGTATTTTTATCTGCAAAATTACTTTATGATGCAATAATAAATTTAATTTCACAATCTGTATTCACTTTTTCGTGGTTTTTAGTTGTTGTTTGTATTATTACTATTTTAGTAAAATTATCTTTATATGTACATGCAAAAGTTATCTTAAAAAATAATTATAATATTTTAATTTCTGCAACTATGCAGGACCATCGAAATGATTGTATTATAACTTCTTCTACTCTTATTTCAATATTATTTAGTTTTATACAAATTTACTGGTTAGATAGCATTGTTGGTATTGGAATTTCAATTTGGATTTTTTACACAGGAATTAAGCTTTTTATTGAAAGTTATAATATTTTAATGGATGTTTCTATTGACAGTCAAACTCAAAGTTTAATTATGGATATAATTAATAATTATCCAGATATAAAAAAACTTGATAATATTTCTTCTACACCAGTTGGATACCAATATATGGTAGTTGTTACTATTTGTTTAGATGGAAATATGTCTACTTTTGATAGTCATAATTTAGCCGATTTATTAGAAAATGATATTACAAAATTAGACAAAATTTATAAGACCATTGTTCATGTAAATCCCGTGTAAAAATTTATTGTAATATACTTTAAGCCGATTGTTTCATGCAATCGGCTGTTTTCTTTTTACTTTTCTTTATTTATTACAATTTCATCTTCTTTTGCAATAATTTTTGCTTTATCACCAACTTTTATATTTCCATCTAAGATTTCCTCTGCTAATTTATCTTCTACTAGATTTTGTATTGTTCTTCTTAGTGGACGTGCACCATATGCCTTGTCTATTCCTTTTTTTGCTATTAATTCTTTTACTGTTTTATCTATTGATATTGTGATTTTATTTTCTTCCATTCTTTTTACTACTTCTTTTAACATTATATCTATTATTTGTAATATCTCATCATCATTTAATTTATGGAATACTATAATTTCATCTATACGATTTATAAATTCTGGTCTAAATTGTTTCTTTAATTCTGCTAAAACTTCTTTTTTGGTTTCTTCATATTTTCTTTGTTCATCCTTTGCTTTATCCTCATCATTTTTTGCAAATCCTAAAGTTTTATTTTCTGTAATTAATCTTGCTCCTACATTAGATGTCATTATAATTACTGTATTTTTGAAGTTTACAGTTCTTCCTTGTGCATCTGTTAGCCTTCCATCTTCTAATATTTGAAGCAACATGTTCATTACATCTGGATGTGCTTTTTCTATTTCATCAAATAGTACTACACTATATGGTTTTCTTCTAATTTTTTCTGTTAATTGTCCTGCCTCGTCATACCCCACATATCCTGGAGGTGAACCTATTAATTTAGCTGTTGAATGAGATTCCATATATTCAGACATATCTATTCTTATCATTGCATCTTCACTTCCGAATAGACATTCTGCGAGAGCTTTAGATAATTCTGTTTTTCCAACTCCAGTTGGTCCCAAAAATAGAAACGAACCAATTGGTCTTTTAGGATCTTTTAATCCTACTCTACTTCTCTTTATTGCCTTTGCAACAGCCTGTACTGCCTCATTTTGACCAACAACTCTATTATGTAGGTTCAACTCTAATTCTTTTAACTTTTGGTTTTCATCTTGTGTTAATTTTTTTGCTGGTATTCCTGTCCAAGAAGATATAACTGTTGCTATATCTTCTTCTGAAAGTTCTACTACTTTTTTATTGTTCTTTTCATTCCATTTTTCTTGTTCCTTTTTTAATTTATCTTTTAAATTGTGTTCTTCATCTCTTAATTTTGCTGCTTTTTCAAAATGTTGAGTTCTTATTGCCTCTTCTTTTTCTGATACAGTTCTTTCTATTTCTTCTTCTATTTTTTTTAGATTATCTGGCTGAGTATATATATTCATTTTTACTTTTGATGCCGCTTCATCTATTAAGTCTATTGCCTTATCTGGTAAAAATCTATCTGTAATGTATCTAACAGATAAATTTACTGCTGAAAGTATTGCTTGTTTACTTATTTTAATATTATGATGTGCTTCATATTTATCTTGAATTCCCTCTAAAATTTTTATTGTATCTTCTGGTGTTGGTTCATTTACTGTTACAGGGCTAAATCTTCTTTCTAATGCTGCATCCTTTTCTATATACTTTCTATATTCATTTAATGTTGTTGCTCCAATTAGTTGAATTTCTCCTCTTGCTAGTAGTGGTTTTAAAATGTTTGCCGCATCTATTGCTCCTTCTGCTGAACCAGCTCCTACAATAGTGTGTATTTCATCTATAAATAAAATTATATCTCCTGATTTTTTTACTTCACTTAGACATTTTTTTATTCTTTCTTCAAAATCTCCTCTATATTTCGCTCCTGCTACCATACTTGAAATGTCTAAACTTACCAATCTTTTCTGTTTTAGCATTTCTGGGACATCATCTGATACTATTCTTTCTGCTAATCCTTCTACTACTGCTGTTTTTCCTACACCTGGTTCTCCTATTAAGCATGGGTTATTTTTAGTTCTTCTAGAAAGAATTTGTATAACTCTTTCTATTTCTTCTTTTCTTCCTATTATTGGATCTAATTTACCTTCTATTGCTTGTTTTGTTAAATCTGTACCATATTGATTTAGGTTTTGCGTTTGGTTAAAACTTCCTAAATTATTTGTTTCTGATTTTCGTTCATTTGGATTAATTTCTTCATCTTCATTTATAACTTTTACTAATTCATTATATAGTTTTTGTGGATCCACACCAAGGTCTAGCATTATTCTAATAGCAATACTATCTCCTTCTCTCATTATTCCAATTAAAATATGTTCTGTTCCAATATATTCTGAACCAAGTTTTCTTGCTTGTTTATATGCATTTTCAAATATTCTTTTTGTTCTTGGAGTAAAACCTACTGTTTCTTGTAATGTGTCTTGTGTTCCAATTAATGTTTCTATTTGAGTTTTTATAATTTCTGGAGTAATATTTTGATTCGATAATACTTTTTGTGCGATACCTGTTTGCTCTTTTGAAAGTCCATATAAAATATGTTCTGTTCCAATATAATTATGCCCTAGTTCTATTGCTAAATTATTTGCATATTCTATTGCTTTTTCTGCACTATTTGTAAATTTATATACCATTTTAAAATCACCTTTCTTTCCAAAAAAACGGTTAACGTTTCCCCCCTATGGGGGTATTTTTTTATTCTTCACATATAATTTGCTTTATTATTTGTGCTCTTTTTATATCTCTTTGGTATGCATCTAATTTTTCCTTAGTATATTTTTGTAGGTTCGCAGGTTTTGTATATAAATAGATTTTATTAACCTTTAAATCATTCATATTGGTTATTATTCCTAAGTCTGTACCTAATTTTACATCTGAAATCAAATTAGATAATTCTTCTGTTGAAATTTTTTTACAATTTGTTAGTATTCCATAAGATCTATATACTTTATCTTCTAATTCTATACTGTCTTTTGTAATTATTTTCCTTGCTAATCTTTCCTGTTCTATAATTTTTTGTATAATTAAATTCAAGTTATTTATTATATCTTTTTCAGAAGCATTTAATGTTTGTTTATTAGAAATTTGATACATATCTCCAGAAGCTTTGCTTTTTTCTCCATAGATTCCTCTTATTTCCATTCCAAAATTACTTATTGCTTCTAATATTTTTGATATATTTTGTGTTAAAGTTAGTGCTGGCAAATGAACTAATACAGATGCTCTTAACCCTGTTCCAACATTTGTTGGGCATGTTGTTAAAAATCCATATTCTTTACTATATGCATAGTTTAAGTTTTTTGCAATTTTGTCATCTATTTCCATAGATAAATTTAATAAATTTTGTAGTTCAAGTCCTGAAGAAAATACCTGTATTCTTAGGTGATCTTCTTCATTAACCATAATTGAAATATTTTCTTCTTCGTTAATTAGAATTGCCTTTCTTTTTTCTTCATCCATTGCAAACTCTGGACTTATTAGTCTTTTTTCAACTAAACTCATTTTTGTAATATCATCCATATTATCTAATTCTATGTATTTTAATCCATATCCAATTTGATTTGCAATACCTTTTATTCTTTCTTCTATTTCCTTTTTTTGTTCATTACTTGCTTTTCCGAATAAATGGATATCCTTTAATATTTCTTGCTATTCTAATCCTTGAACTTACAACTACATCTGATTCTTTTCCACTTTGTAAATACCAATTCATATATATATTTACTCTCCTTTTTTTATCTTTTTTATCTTATCTCTAATTATAGCCGCTTCTTCATAATTTTCATCGCTTATTGCTTGTTTTAATTTTTTATTTAGTTCATTTAACTCTGCATCTTCATGTACTTCTTCATTTTGAATTTTTATATTATCATTTGTTGTAATGTTTAATTTTTTTCCTATATGTCTATTCCCTCCATGTATATTTTTTAATATTGGGTCAATTTTACTAGCAAATGCTTCATAACAATGCTCACATCCAAATTCTCCTTTATTTAAAAACTCGTCAAATGTCATTTGGCATTTATCACATTTTAATATATTGTTGTTCATAAAAGATGGTAAAAAAGTATCATTTTCAGTAAAAAAATCATCTAAAAAGCTAGAAAAGCTTATTGGCATGTTAAAGTCCATTTTGTTTATTCCCATTTCTTTACTACATTTTTCACATAATGTCATTTCCTTTTTTATTCCATTTATTATTTGTGTGTATTTAAAATTTGCATTATCTTGTCCACAATTATCACATTTCATATATACTACCTCCTTTTAATTTAAATTTAAAATCATATTTTTAAAAATATTTGCTCTTAATTTGTCCTTAATTTCATATGGAACATTAAGTACATTATCGCTTGTTGCAACTTTCAATAGTTTCGCTTCTTTTTCATTTATAATTTCATATGTTAAAAAGTTGCTTATATAAATATCGACTTCTTTTGCTGTTATACTATTTTCCATATTAGCTATTATATGCATAATATAATCATCTGTATTTAGAGTTACTTTTTTTATTTTTATGTGCCCTCCTCCTCCACGCTTACTTTCTACGTAATATCCTTGTGATGGTTTGAATCTAGTTTGTATTACATAATTTATTTGTGATGGCACACAATTAAATCTATCTGCTAATTCGTTTCTTTGTATTTCTATAAATTGTTCTTGCCTTAGTTGTTCTTTTATAAAATTTTCTATTATATCTGATATTCCCATATTATACCTCTTTTTTATTTGTTTGACTTTGTCTTTCTTTGACTATTATATCACATTTATTTTTTTTGTCAAGTAGTAATATTATACAAATACATAAGATTTGTTGAAATTCTTACAAAGATTTTCACTATGTAGGAGCGCCCTTTGGGCGTCCGTTCTTCTTAGGCAATGCCCTATTTTATATTTTTTTACCCTCAAGAATTTCTTTAAAAAACGGACTGCCTCATGCTGCCCCCCTACAGTCAAAAATAAGTTTCCTACCTAACAAAAAAATGACCTTTTTTAGGCCATTTTTTATACATTTATTATTCTGCTGATTCTGAAGTTTCTTCAGCGTCTGGAGCTTCATAAGCTTCTAATATAGCTGCTTGAATTTTTTCTCTAGTATCAGCATTAATTGGATGAGCTATATCTTTGAATTCTCCGTTTGGAGTTTTTCTGCTTGGCATAGCTATAAATAATCCATTTTGACTTTCGATAACTTTAATATCATGAATTACGAATTCATTATCGAATGTTACAGAAGCAACAGCTTTCATTCTGTTTTCTGAATTTACTTTTCTTAAACGTACATCTGTTATTTGCATTTGCGCACCGCCTTCCAATGTTTTAAAAATTTTAGTACATTTTTCTTATGTACAAGAATAATATTCGTCATAAAAAATTTTTTTCCTTCTATATTTTACAAAAATTTTAAATTTTTATTTTTCTTGTAATATCATAGGACCTAATTTTGTTATATCTCCTGCTCCTAATGTTAATACTATATCATTCGGTTTTGCATTTTTTCTTATATATTTTACTACTTCTTCAAATTCTTTCATATATATACAATTCCCATTTCTTGATGAATTTATTCTATTTGCTATATCCTTGGCCGAAACTCCATATGTGTCTTTTTCTCTTGCTGCATATATATCTACAATTATTATATTATCAAAATTACTCAAACTTTCAGCAAAATCCTCTAATAAGTTTTTTATTCTACTATATGTATGTGGCTGGAATACAACCCATGATGAATTAAATTTTTTATTCATTAGTGCATTACATGTTGCTTTTATTTCTGTTGGGTGATGAGCATAGTCATCATAAACCAAAATGTTATTATATGAGCCTTTATATTCCATTCTTCTTTTTGCACCTTTAAATTCAACTAATGCTTGTTTTATTAATTTAGCATCTATTTTATAATAATCACATAAACTTATACAAGCAAGTGCATTTAATACATTGTGTTTTCCTGGTATTGATAATGAAATTTTTTCATAAAATTCTCCGTTTTTGAATACATCAAATGTTGGAAATCCTTCATTGCTAAATTCTATATTTTTTGCAATAAAATTTGCTTTTTCATTTTCTATTCCATATGTTATACAATTTGCTTTTGTATAATCATTTAACTTATTAGCATTTTCATCATCTGCATTTACCACTAATAATCCATCTTCTGGAAGTAATTTTACATATTTTTTGAATGCATTATTAATATTTTCAAAATTTTTAAAATAATCTAAGTGATCATTATCTATATTTAAAACTATTTCTGACTTTGGTCTAAATTTTAGAAAACTTTCTACATATTCACATGCTTCAATTATAAAGTATTCACTATTTCCTATTTTATAGTTTCCATTTATTTCATCTAATATTCCTCCTACTTGAATATTTGGATCAAGATTCGCTTTCAAAAAACATACTGCTACCATTGATGTTGTTGTTGTCTTTCCATGAGTACCAGAAACTCCAATTGTTTCATAAAAAGATTTTGTTAATTCTCCTAAAAAGTCTGCTCTTTCTATTAATGGAATATTTAGTTTTTTTGCTTCTGTAATTTCTATATCATCTTTGCTTATTGCAGCAGTATAAACAACTGCATCTGATATAGATAAGTTTTCTAAATCGTGTCCAATTGTAACATTTATTCCATTTTCTATTAATTTATGTATTATTGTAGAATCAGTAGAATCTGAACCAGTTACCTTTATTCCCCAGTTGTTTAATATTTCTGCTATACCACTCATACTTACTCCACCAATTCCTAGCATATGTATGTGGTTATATTTTTTTATATTATCTATGTTTGGCAAAATAACACGCTTCCTTCTTTTTAATTTTAATGTTATTTTATTGTAGTTTTATTCTACAACTAATTTATTATATAATGATTATAAGTATTTTTCAATATATTATATGTATATTTGAAAAAAAATGTAACTTTTAGGAAGTAATTATATATATATTATTCTTTTTATTTATTTCATAGTATAGTATTATTATAATATATAATTAATGTTTCGTAGTGACTTAGCAGCGACTAAACGAGCAACTTATGTTGCGAGTGCGATTGAAGAAGCCGACATACAATATGTTTTTAATTGGAGGCTTCGACAGCAAGGAACGTAGAAACAATTATATATTATAATAATACTATACTATGAAATATTTATATTTTAGAAAATACTTATTACTAATATTTTTAGTATATTTGTCGTGCTTGTTTTAACATTAAATCTGCAAACACGCCATATCCCATCTCAGGATTATTTACTAATACGTGTGTTAATGCTCCAACAATTTTTCCATTTTGTATTATTGGACTTCCACTCATTCCTTGTATTATTCCTCCTGTTTTTTCTTTTAACTCTTTATCTGTAACTTTTATTAACATACTTTTGTTATTATCATTATTATCTTTATATATTTTTTGAATTTGCACATCATATTCTTTTATTTGATTATTTTGTAATGTACATAATATTTTTGCACTTCCTTGTTTTATTTCATCTCTTGAAGCAACTTCTAATGCATTTTTTGTATCAATATTTAAAGCACTTATATTAGTTACTTTCCCATATACTCCAAAATTTGTATTTTTATATACATTTCCTACATTTATTTGATTATCTATTGAACCTTGAATTTTTCCTGGATTTCCTTTTTCTCCTTTTGTTATTGATACTATTTTTGTTGTAATAAATTCCCCTTTAGAAATGTTTAATAGTTCATCAGTATCTACATCTAATATTCCATGCCCTAAAGCTGCAAATGTTTTTGTAACTGGGTCATAAAAACTTGCTGTACCTACTCCTGCTGCTGCATCTCTTACCCATAATCCTAATTTATAATTTTGATCTGTTGCTTTTATAGCTTTTATTGTTGTTTTATTTACTTGTCCATCTCTTACATAATCTACTTGTATTTCATTTCCATTTGATATACTTACTTTTTCTAATAAATCTGCTGTACATGTTACAACTTCATTATTAAGCTTTACAATCATATCGCCTTCTTCTATTCCTGTATTTTCATATGGTTTATATTTTATTTTATCTATTCCTTCTATTTCAGACATTCCTACTACTAAAACTCCATTTGTATATAATTTTAACCCAACAATATTTCCTAATGGTACTACATATGTTTTAGGTATTACATTTACAGATATGTCTTTTAATGGAATTCTTCCAAATAATTTTAATTGATATTTAGAATTTTTTATTTTTGTAACTTCATTTTGTACTGATGTTGATGTTAATATTGATTCACTTTCTTCTGGTCTTGATAGTTTTAATCCTAATGCTATTGGCAATTCTAAATTTTCCCCATCTAGTAGTACAATTTTTTCAGGAATTTGTGTAATATTTGTTACATAAATAAGCAATAATAATAAAAAACTAATTATAAATATTTTTTTAACAAGTTTCATAATTTTACCTCATTAATTTTATTTATAATTAGTTTTTACATTTTTTTTATTTTTAAACATGTATTATTTGTAATAATTATGGTGTATCATAATTCATATAAATTTTTGTTACTTTATCTAAATTATAGCGTTGCCTTGCAAGTGTTGTATAAAATAAATTCTTTTTTTCTGTACTTAAATCATCTATACTAGTTGTTCCATTAAAATAATTTACAATACATTTATAGCAAGCATACTCTGGCCTTTTATAGTAATATTTTGTTTCTTGCGCATTCGAATCATAGTATTTAAATCTTTCAAAATCGCTCTTCAAGTGTCCAATTGTTCTTTTTTGGTTTATATTTTCGTTTGTAATTTCGTCACAAAATATTGTATGATATGAATCTTTGCTACCATTATTATCATCATCTAATAAAAAATATATTTGGTCATATCCAACAAATTGCTTATTATTAGTGCTTGTTATTATTGAATAGTTGTTATATGTTTTGGTTCCTACTGGTAATCCTTGCATAAATGATACAAAATTAACATTGGTTAGTATTTTTTCCCAATCTTGGTCTGTTAATTTAGGCATTGAGAAAAATGAAGTAACACCCATTGCACCTGAATTTTTGTTATATAGTGCAATAGCATTATTTAAATTATCTTGTATTGAAATTTGCATTATTTTTCTTTTATGTTGATTAAAACGAGATTCTTGATTTTCTGAATCTGTTTGTAAAATTTTTATATAATTATTTGAATTAGTAGTATCTGAAAATTCATCATAAATTTTTTCCACTGAATTTCCGGTTTTCGTCTATTGTTTGATACCTTGCATTTGCAGGTATAATAAGATCTATAAGCCTTTGGTTTGAATTAAGCCAATTAGTAAATCTTCTTGATTCTTCTACATATTTTTTAGCACTATTATCAACTGTATTATTTATATCTACTGGTACCTTATCAAGCCCATTTAATATGCACCATATTCCATCAATGTTATATACTTTTTGTGCACTATTATCTTTGTTTGATAAATTGCTATATACATATGGACAATTATATCTTGTTTCAATTTGTTTTTGCTTTTGTTTTACGCCTGAAGGTAATGTAACTTCTACTTCTATTTCATATTTAATATCTTCTGTTAATGTTTCAGAAGTATATACATTGTCAAATTTATTACTATATAAGTAGCCTGAATTAGATATAACTTCTCCACCAATTTTTCCATATATAGATATATAACTATCTAAAGAATAATTTACAACTGCATAATCATCTCCATTTACATATTTTGCAGAATAATAAATATATGGCTTTAAAAGATGTGTATATCCTGTAGTTTCACTTCTTTCTTCTAAATCTCCATTTGAGTTTAAAAATGACCCCGAATATATTGTTTCTGATGGTGAATATATGTAATATCCATCATACAATGTAACTACAATCGCTGGAATATATGGCATAATCTTTTCTGGATTTGCACCTGGAATACCTAATCCACTAGCTAAACTAGTAAAAAACGTATTCATTGATGCATCTATATCCCTTCTAATAGAATCTGAGTTTGCAGAATAATCATTGCCGTTCAGTATTTAATTCAAATGCAACAATTGCATCATGTGTTGCATCCATAAGTTCTGTATCATATGAATGTTTTAATGATGCAGTATCTACTTGTATACCAATATATGCAGATAACATTATTGTTATTGGTATTATTATGATTGCAAAAATTACTGCCATATTTTGTAATTTCATTTGTACCACCTCTTCGAGAATAAAAGAGCTTAATTCGGTAATATCTAATATGTATATGTAACCGATTAAGCTCTTTTATTGTATATCATATTTTTATTTTCCGCCATTTGTCATTACAACACCACCATGCTGTGCTGCAATTTGATATGTATCGTTTCCTGCTATGCTATATACAAAGTTTTTTAATATTTGAGCTATAGTAGAGTTCGTATTTTTTACTGTTACTGATACCATATCTCCTTCTTTTAAACGTTTTATTCCAGAACCATTTTCCGTTTTTCCATCTGCTGAATCTGCTTTATCTGATGCTATCAAGTCTGCTTCTATTTGTGTAGTGTATATTGAATAATATACATTCTCTCCTATTTTATCTTTAGATACTTGTGCAGATTTTTTTCCTGGATTTTCATCTAAAATTTTAACTTCCATTTCAATATCATAACTATTTCCTGTAGCAGCAAGTGTTTGTACAAATGATGAATAATTACTTTGAGTAATCTTTCCTGTAGATCTAATATTGTCTACAAAATCCACAGTAGCAGTTTGTACACCTAATTGAGAAATATCATCATTTCTTTCGGCGATAGACATTAGTGGAAAAACAAACATCAAAATTGCTGCTAAAAATATTGCAACTACTGTTATTAAAGTGTCTCCCATTATATCTCACATCCTTTCTAAAGGTAATACTTTTATACCTTCTAATCTTGCATTATATATATTATCTCTAGTTTTTTATTTCCAATTATTGTATCTAAATAATATTCTGTATTATTTTCATCATCTGTAACAACTACAGTATTTCCGTCTGTTTGCACTTCTAGAAAAACTTCTTTAAAAGATTTATCTTTATATTGATATAGGTTCTTTCCAATATATGTTATACCATTTTTTTTGTATTTTCCGTAATTCGGTAGAATTATTATTAAAATCTGCCTTTATACGTTCTATTGTATCAAAATTTGGATTACCTATCCATGGTGAAACTACTTTTACACTTGAGTTAACACTTCTACCATGGTATATATTGTTAGGTGAACTTGTATCATTTATATTATTCCATAATGCATTTTCTTTTCCTGTATATTTTTTTATAGAGTTATCTACTTTTCTTATCCTGTCTTGAATCTCTAAATATTGGGCATGTTCCCTAGGTGCTGTTTCTTGTTTTCTTAAAATAGTATCCCAATTTTGCATAAATCCCTCTGTATATAAATCATATCTAACAATAGGTGTTCCATCATTTTCTACAATTGTTACTGCATATTGTTCCTTTGCATATCTATATATTACTGGTAAAATTGTTTCAAATCCGACAATTCTTTCGTTTTTTTGCGAATTATTGTCGGAATTTGAAATATATTCATAATCATTTGTTTTATCTGTCATTACAAGTACTGCATCAGATGTTGCTCTTGCTTGCCCTACTGTAATAAATGCAATTACTAATGCAAATGAAAATATAAAAACTGCAAAAGCCATTTTTAAAGCATCTACTGCATTTTCCATAGTGCATCATCCTTTATATTTTTCTTTTATTAAGACCCACTTTTTGTATAATAAGTTATTGTTACTGTGTCTATAAGCCCATCTCCAGCATAATTAGATTTTGCATCTGTACATGTAACTGTATATGAACCTGCTGTATTTACTTTTTGAATTGCAGTAACAGGATCTGTAATAGCTGTTCCTCCTGTTGTAGGTGTAAATGATAATACTACTTGTTTTGCCTCTACTCCATCATTTGTTGTATTATTGTCTCTTATTTTTCTAAGTAAAGCTTTTACATTTGCTCCATTAACTCTATCACCTGAATATTGTTCAAATTGTTGATTAAACATATCCTTTTCTTGTGAACTCATTTGACGTACAGCTTCATCTATTGTTCCAGTTGTTGATGTATATACTAACATTCCTATTCCTATGATTAGTATAACAATTAATATGGCACCTGCTATTAATAACGCTTTTGACGCATTCTCCATTTTATTTTCCTCCTTAGTTTATTTTTTATATTTTAATTAGACTTTTCATCTAAATATTAATAACTATTGTTCTAGTTGTTCAAATACTATTTTCTTTATATATTTTGTTTTTTCATGATATTCAATATTTGAACATTTAAAGTTAATTAAATTAAAGTTTTTAACAAATCCTGTTATTCCTGCTTTTTGAATAGATTCCATTCCAAAAGTTTTAGGACCATCCTCAGATAACATTATAAGTTCAACTTTTACAGAATTCGTATCATTTTCAATATACATTCCTTTTTCGTTTTTTTGTATTCCATTTTTTTCGTTAGAATCTATTGCTTTGTTAATTATCGTAGTAACATCTGTACCAATCACAGTTTTATTAGAATATATTTCATATTCTCGATTTACTTGTTTTATAAGTTCTAACTTTTTATTGTTGTTTGAAATGTACATACATACTAAAATTAAACCTACAATAATAATTGTTATTATTATAAATAATGTTTTTTTCATAGTACTCCTTTATTAATTATACAACATTTATTGTATTTATTCAACATTTTTTGTACTTTATATTTAAAAATAATTTATACATCTTATTTCTATTTTACTTACTAAAGAAACATTTTCATATTCAGTAATATCACATCTATATAAATACGATGTAATATTATCAGATTTTAACGAACCATTTATAAGAAATTTGTTTGTATCTATCTTCAATAGGTCTCTATCTAAATTATTTCCTGGGAAACTAGATTTCCTTTGTATATCAATCTTAAAATTTATTCCTTCATATTTTTCATTATAATTCTTTGCCAAATTTATAATTGATACTACATCTTGTGCAGTTAAATCTTCTCTTTGATCATAAACTGTAAATTTAGCATTAAACTCATATACCTCTTTTATATTTATATTTTCTTCAATTCCTCTTCCCCAAGAACTCATTGTAACATATAGAAAAACCATAAGTGAAGCTAATATTATACCAATGAGCACCTCTGCTGAGATTAATAAGGCTTTTGATGCATTTTCCATAATATTACTTCCTTTCTGTTATATTACTATTCACTAACTAATATTTCCTCATATGTTAACTCGCATACTCTTCCAATATCATTAAACTTTAGCCCTGTACAATTAAATATTTTTCTTTTTAGTTCTTTAAATTCATCATCATTATTATTTTTAATTTCCTCAAATTTAGTATATTCTGCTTTATTTTTATCCGATGTATAATTTAGTATTTGTCTTAGTCCTAAAGTATCTAAACAATATACATTAACTATTACTTCATAATCCTCAAATTGATTTCCTAATTCCATTCTTTCATATTTTGTATTATTATCTATTGCTTTATTTAATGCTGAAATAACTTCTACTCCACGCATTAATTTTTTATTATAAGATTCAAATTGATTATTGAATTTCGTCATTTGTTCTACTGTTTCTATTTCATGCCTAGTTTCAGCAGTAGTTCTTGCATTTGTAAACATATAAATAAATATTCCTATAATTAGTACAGCTAATAATATTCCTCCTGCCATTAATAATGCTTTTGATGCATTTTCCATTTTTTGTCTACCTCCTTTACATTATTTCATCATTTTTGACATTGTATTAAATGCACTTGTCATACTCATTAATCCTATTGCTACTAATGGAACTATTAAATATCCAACAAACAAGCACACCATTGGTGCAAATCCTATAAATTTACCTATCATTCCTTTTCTACTAATTAGTCTTTCGTTTGATTCTTTTCTTTTATCTTGGTAATATGCCCTTTCTGTATCCAACTCGTCAAATGCTTGTCTAATTGGAATTTTTTCAACAGCTGCTTGTAAGCTTTCTACTATACGAATTAATTGTGGAAATGTAACATCATTTTTTAATTCTTCTAAAGCCTCCCATGCTCCACTTTCATAGTTATTAACGCATTTTGATATCGGTTCTTTAAATATATTTGCATATCTTTCAAGCCACTCTAATATCATTTCTACATTTACTCTTTCTATTTTCATAAGCATTAGTATTATCGTTTGAAATTGCATTACTTCGTCTTCCATATCTAATTGTCTCATTTTTGCTTGGAACATAAGCATCCATATTGGTCCCATATATCCAATTACACCAAATGCAAGAGCAAATAATATTTCAAACCACTTCATATATTCACTATTTACTGTTTTTATTTTCTTTAATATTGCATCTGATTCTTCGTCTAATTCATCATCTGTCGCATCTTGATAATATTCTGAATATTTCATCGCATGACGTACTTTTTCTTGAGTTACATTTAAGTCTCCTTTAAACATATCTATAAAATAATTATGTATTTTAGTTTTTTCCATTGCCTTTTTTTCATCTTGTGATGATATATTTCCTATTAAATCATATTCAGTTGTCGGCTGTTCATAAATGTATTTTATACTTATTTGATGTAACTCGTAAAATAAAAATAAAGATATTATAAATGTAACAATAAATAAAATAATTCTATTTACATACAGCCATTCAATTTTTTGCTTTGACGCTGCATCTTTAAGCATTTTACTAACTTTTCTATGTTCTTTAGTTCCTTGTTTTGGTATGAACAAATTAACAAATCTTTTTATTAATGGATTTTTATATAATTTGGCTTGCCATGGATTTTCTGTATTTTTCAAGTTAGCATTTGTTGATGAATTATCTTTTATTTTTCTTATTAATAAGTAACATATAAAAGTAATTACTAATAAAATTGTTTGTACTATTAATCCACCTTTTCCATTATAGAAACTTTCTGTAAAACCAAATTGAGATACTGCCCAATTTTTTACTGGTTCTATTAACAATATTGGTATCGCTGCAATTATTGATAAACTTTGAAATACATAATCAATTTTATCTCTTTTTAGTATTTCAATTTGCATTTCTTGAGTAATGTTATTTAAGTTTTTTAAATATAACGATGCTCCATGTTCATCTTTTCTATCTCCAAATTCTCTTGTTAAATATGAAATACCCGCAAATTCTTTTAAATAACTATTTGGTGCAACATCATAATATTTTTCTAATTCTCCTTCTGGATCATCTGATATAAGTATTTCATATATTTTATCTGCTTGTCTTGAAACTTCTAGTTCATCATCTTGTGCAACTTGATATATTGCTTCTTCAACCATGTTTGTTTCGTGATATGCATGTCTTATTTCTGCAAAAAAATCTATTTGTTGTTTTAATAATTTATTATCTATTTTGTCTGCCATTCCTTCTATAATAGATTCTATCATAAATATTTCAAATATTAATAATATTGCCATTAATAAAGTATTATTTTTTGCAAATATTATTATTGCTATTGTTAATGGTATCATTATTAATAATGCATTTGTTAAGCTTTTTGATGCTTGTCTTCTAGTTAGATATTCATCATCTATATTAATTATTTCTAATCTTCTTCTTAATTTTGTTAAATACCTTTTTATTCCTGGTATTTTTATGTATATCATATATAGTTTTTGATATAATACATCTAATGAAAACTTTTTAGTTCCATCTCCTGCTTTTAGTGCCATAGCTTGTTGAACATCAGAATTTTGCATTCTTTTCATTAAAATTATGTATGCTATTACCAATATTCCGAATATAACTCCAACACCTATAAGTCCATAAATTATTATATTAGTAGACACTTTACTATAGCACCTCCTTGTTACTTTTGTATATTTTTAAACTAAACTCTTCTTTTTATCCCTTGTCCCCAATTTTCTTCAATAAATTTATCAAATGCTTCTACATCTGATTCATCCATATTTTCACGCATTGCTTTTATATTTTCATCTGATATTTTATTTGTAAGTACATATTCACCATCTACATATTCAATTATGTTTACATATCTGTATAACTGCCTATCTGTAACTTTTGTAAAATAATGTGTCGCATTATCAAAAAATTTATCAAATTTTCCCTCTAATGTTTTTTCTTTTCTGTGGTCAAATGTATATTCGTTTTTATCTTCAACTGGTATACATTCTGTAACTCTTTCTATATATCTTCTTCCTCTAAAGTCTTTTATTAAGTGTATATCGAAATTTAATACTTGTACAACTTGCTCTTCAGCTGTTTTTTCATCTTTAAATACACCTGTTCTTAGCATTGAGTTTCTTAAAGCTGTTACTAAGTTAGGAAATGTTTTAGCATGGTGGGTAAATAATGTAAATTTAGATGCAACTTGTGCTGCTTGTATCATCCAAGATGCAACTGGATCTGTTGCAACCTCCCCTATAATATTAACTGATCCATCAGTTTTTTTCTGAACATCCAATCCTTCTTGTCCAGAAATTGTTTCTGTTTCTCTAAATGTTAATATGTTTCTTGTTGGGTAAATTTTTCTTAAGTGCAATTCGAATGCAGTTTCTTGAACTCTTATGTTCATTGTTTCGTATATATTTTCAATCATACCCATAAGCATTGTTGTTTTACCACAACCTTGCTCTCCAGTAAGAGAAATTATTCTTGCTCCTTTTACTAAATATTTTAATAAATCTATTACTTTTTCTTTTCCTGGTGATGTTATTAATTGTTCTAGAGTTGCTCTTTTAACATCAAATTTTCTTACAAAGAATGCCCATGTTTCTGAGAATGATGGTCTTACTACAACAACTCTGGAACCATCTTTCATTTCATTAATTTTGTATCCATTGGTGTCTGATAACTGTCCTGGATTATTGTATTTATATATGTTTTGACATACTCTTTTTAGTTCACTTTCTGTTCCAAATGTCAAAAATGCAAGTCTTATTGATTTACCTTGGAAAAATATCCAAATACTATCGCATGCTCTTGGTACTTTATTCTCTAATACTTGATCTAAGTAATCATTATCTGTTTGTGCAACTTGGCTTAAGAATGATTCTGGAAGTCCAGAAACACCTCCTGAAACACCATCTATATTCATATCTCTTATTTCATCTATACTTGAATATCCTTTATAGTGTTGATATATTCTTTGTACTACTACATTTAATTTGTCTGCAAATGTTAGTTCTAAAGCTTCTTTTTCATATATATTACTAATTTCTTCTCCTGTTATAACATAACAAGGTTTTGCTTCTCCTGCTAAATATTTTAATACCGCTAAATTGTATTTTTTTATTAATTGTGTTAATGCTTCATATCCAAACTCTTTTTTATACATATATATTAAAATATCAAATTTGTCCTGATCTGTTAATAATGATGGTATATCAAAACTAATTGCTTTTGATATATTTGTTTCTTCTACTCCATATTCTTTTAATAGTAAATCATATATTAATTCTTTAACATATTTCTTATCGTTTACATCTCCATATGTACAACCTTTTAAGGCTTTTTTTAGTTCATATTTCTTTTTCTTTCTTCTTTTTAATTCTTCTTCTGAAAGACCTATATCATATAAATTTATTTTTGTTATTTCATCAAGCCTTTTTTTAACAAATGCTGTCATTTTTTCCAATGTATATGTCTTATCGTCTAATTCAACTGTTTGCTCAACTTTTTCTTCTTTTCTTTTATTGATTGAACGCATTATTAATGCTCCTGCGCCTAATAATACAACTATAATCAAGATAACATTTATTAGCATATTAGGTCTCCTTCCTAAAATTACATTTTCATTTGTAATTCTTGCAATTTGTAAATTATTCTTTCTACATCTTTGTTTACTGCATTAATAAATAATGCATTTTTATCACTATCACTTATTTTTCTTGCTCTTAAAAATAAATCTGCAACTTTTTCTTCTCTTGCTGCTTCAAAATACAATGTATTATAAGGTACATTTAAGACATCCTTTTTTATTCCTGTATATCTTATTACATTTGCTTCATTATATTTTGAATGTTTATCAAATTTACCAATATTTAACATTACATTTGCTCTTGCAAAAAATGGTTGCTCTTTTCTTAATTGTATAAATGCATTTATTGTATCAATTTTTTGTTCTGTATTATAAATGATTATATTAGACATTTCTAGTATTTGTTGTGTTACTTCATCATTTATGTGTCTATCTAAATCCACTATAACCATATCATAATATTTAGATGCATTTAAAATAATATCTTTGTATTTGGCTCTCGTTTTTTCATATTGAACTTTAGATATTTCTCTTTCAATATTTTTTACTCCATAAAGTATTTCTAGTCTATTTTTGTACACAATTCCTGTATAACTAGGAATAATTTCTGGTGTCAATCTTCCACTATATGCATTTTTTATCAATCCATCTATTCCATTATCTATTGATGCTTTGCTTGCATCTTTTATTATAGACTTTATAATTGCCTTATTTTTATCTTGTCCTCCATATGCAAGTTCCAATGTTTTATCATCAAATGATGTTTCTACTACTAAAATTTTGAGATTGTGTTCTATTGCCATAACTGATGCCATAGCAATAACAGACATTGTTTGTCCTGTTTCTTCTTTTCCATTATTCCAAAAAGTTATAATAGCCATATTTAGCCTTCCTTTTCTATATTTTTGAATGTCTTTTTTATTTGTGCTAATGTTGTTTTTCCTTCTGCTATATCTTCTAATATATACATTAAGTTTTCTTTATATTGAACGCTTAATTTTTTTACACCAATTTTTTCAAGTCTTTGATTTTCCACAATTACACTTTGGTCTCCATTATCTATTGGCATAAATATTCTATTTTTGTTCCATAAAATATTATAATTCTGTGATAAAAAATTTATATATTCATCATCATCTTTTTGTACTCCATTAGAGAATGACACTTTTGTCATATTGGTTTGTTCTTTAATATTTTCTAAAATTGAAAGTCCTTTTTTTAAGCAGTATACATCAAACGAAGTTACAAAATATCGCCTATCACTATATAAAATATCAAAACCTTCAAATGCTTCTTTTGTATCTATATCTATTAATATATAGTCATAATCCAATTTTTTATCTTCTGTTATTGCCATAAATTTATTTATTTCTTCCATAGTTTTAAAACCTATAGCTACATCTATTTTTTCATATTCTGTTATATATGATAGTGTCGGATTTATTACTGGAACTATATATTTTGCCTTTTGTGGTATTGATGCATCTATTAATAATACTTTATTATTTAACTCTGTTAACACTTTGGCTATATGTAGCATAAAATCCGTTTTATCATATACTCCTATAAATCCAATTGTCCTCATTATAATTTCCTTTCAATTTTCTTAGGTTACTTAAAAAGTAACCTAAGTTTTTTTACATTTCCATTCCTTCAATAAATTCTTTTCTTGCTTCTTGAGATTTTGTTATCTCTTCTTGTACTTTTGTTTCAATATTTGATTTTGATTCATCTCCATATTGATTTAATTGATTTTGAATTTGTCCTCTTATATCACTACTATTTAAATATCTATTTACTAATTCGTCTTTTGCTTTCTTTACAATATTTGCATCGCTTTGTATTAATGTTGTTACTTCATAGCTTGGTACATAAGTAAGTGTTGCTTGTGTTTGATTTCCTGGTTCTACATATATTGTTGCATATAATTTCGAACCTGAATTAACATAGCTTTCAACAATTGCATTACTCATAAGTAATATTTCTGCTTCATTCATATCTATCCATATTGTTTGTGCATCTGTATTTTTAATTCTTTTTTTAGAAACAACTATATAATCTTGTCCATTTGGGAACATTAATCTTATATCAATATAATTATCAATTTCTAGGTTTTGTGGTAAAACTAACATATTATATTGTTGCTCACGTATATCTGCTGTAACAATTTCATCACTTCTAGCAATCATTCCTTCTGTTAAAATTGTATTTGCATTCATATCTACTTTCGCAATTATTGGTACATTTTTAAATTCAATATATTCTTTATTTCCATTATTGTATATGTAATATTTTTCGCTTGTTTCCTCTTGTAATATTAAAGCAGTTTGGTCATTTTTAATAAGATAGTATCCTATATATTCTGTATTTGTTTTTTGGTTTCCAACCATTTTATAGTATTTTCCTGTATCTTCATCATATTTTAGTTCTACTGTTTGCCCATTATCATTAATTCTTTGATCTTTTAAATTTATTTTTCCTATCTCATTTCCTTCTGCATCTGTTAGACTATAATCGTCTAGTTCTATTAATGATATTGCACCTGCTGGAATAGTTCTTTTATCTAAATCTTTTCTTTTTTCAAACATATCAGCTGTTATAATATTTCCAGATTTCACATCAGACTTAAGTACATAAGCTTCAGCTTTATTTGCAAGTAATGTTTTTAACTCATCATTTAATTGAACATATTTATATACACCTAATGCACCTATTAATATTGAAATTAATAGCATTGTTGCTATTCCTCCCAAAAATGCATTCTTTGCTTTTCTTTGCATTGGATTGGTTGCCATTTTAATTCCTCCTTATTTTTTGACAAAATATCACTATATATATTATTGTATAACATTTTTCCTGTAAAAACAACTATATATTATTGTGTAATTAAAATTTATTTGTTTTGTAATGTATTTGTAATATTTTTATTCTAAATACTTGTTTATTGCTACGGATACACCACTCAAATCGTTATCTAATGTAACAAAATCTCCTATATTGTTTTGCTCTAAAATAGATTTTCCCATAGTAACTCCTATGCCAGAGTTTGTTATCATTTCTATATCATTTGCATTGTCGCCTATAGCCATAACTTCGCTTTTATTTATACCAAAAATATTCATTAAATATTGTATTGCTGTCCACTTATTAGTATTTTTATTTAGTATTTCTGTATAGTAGTATTCTATTGGTATATTCTTCATATCTAACTTTAACTCTTTTTTGGATTTATGTTTTACTTCAAGAATGCTTATATCAGTAATTTCTTTTATTTTTTTTAATATTCCATCAAATATAATTTTATTTTCATCACAAATTTCTATTTTCAGCACATCTATTTGATTATTCTTTTTTATATAATTATATATATCTTGAATTAAAGTTATTTGTGTTCTTTTATCCAATGGTTTTTCTAAATTAGAATTATGGTAGTACATTGTATTATAATTTAAACTTTTAGTAATAATGTAATTTTGCGTACATACATTATAATAAACACTATTTTCTTCACACATTTTTATTATTTTAAGGACTTTCTCTTTTTCTAAAAAACACTCATGGACTCTTTTTTGATTTTGTATATCATATATAAATGCTCCATTTCCACATATCATATATTTATCTGCACCTATTTCTCTTGCAATATTTTCTACTGTTTCTGGCATTCTTCCAGAGGCAAGTACTATTTCTACTCCTTTTTGTTTTGCTTTTTTTATTGCTTGTTTATCTTTATTAGAAACTTCTCCTTTAGAGTTCAGTAATGTTCCATCTAAGTCTATTGCTATTAGTTTTATCATTATTCCTCCTTATATTTTTCATAAACATTTTTATTATACATATAAAAACTTTATTTTACAATATTTTCAAATATTAAATATGAAAATATTACCAGTTTAAAAAATTCATATTTACACATTATATATCTTGAAGAAACAAGATTGTTTTTTCAACACACGAATTAATACATGATTTGTATTTAATATTCGTAATATTTATATTTTCTAAATTATTTCTTTTTATTCAAGTATTAATTTAGAAAATATGAATTAATGGTAATTATTTTTTTCAGGAGGTGAAAAAACAATGGCATCTAACAACAGTAATTATAAAGCAGTTCCAGAAGCAATGGGAGCTTTAGACAAATTCAAATATGAAGTAGCTAGCGAAGTTGGTGTAACTTTAAAAGATGGTTATAACGGAAATATATCAGCTAGAGACGCTGGAAAAATCGGTGGTAACATGGTAAGAAAAATGATACAACAAGCTGAAAACCAAATGATTGGTAAATAGTTTTTTCTAGAACTTTATTATCAATAGATAAATGGTAGAAATATAAATTTTGCTTTTTTATATACATAAAAAGGTAGGATTTGTATTCCTACCTTTTTTTATCTAAAAGAAAAGTTTTTTGAACTTCCTATTAGATAAATGCATTTCACTTAGATTTTTATTGTATAAAATTTGACTTATCGAACATTTCTTAGCTGTACATTTTAATGTGTATACCTAAGTTATACTTAAGGAAAAATGTGGATTCTAGAATGTTTTAAATAGTATAAATATTATTGATATCCGCTTTTGTTCTATAATAGACATTCTAACATATGTATATTCTTTATATTTTATGATTTTAATTCTACTATAATACCGCTTTTCCATTTGTTAGAAAAATAATAAAATGCGCAAAGTATAATATTTATTATATACCATACCAAAATACTTACTCCTAATGCTACAAATGGAGCATTATACTTATTTTGAATTGCAAACAATACAATTGTTTCTGATATACTAGAAATAAATAAACACACAAAAACATATCTAGTATTTCCTGTTCCCATTACAAAACCTATTAACATTTGGCATAGTGGAATCAATATAAATGCAAAACCTATTATATTTAAATAAGATATCGCAGTTTGTATGACTTCTTCGTTTGTTGTAAATATTGTGCAAAACCATCTTGAAAAAAATATTAGAAAAATTGCAATAAGTATTGTAGGAACAGATATTATTTTTAATCCGTTTTTCATCACTGTACTCATTTCTCCAAAAGCTTTCTTTCCAATAAATTGGGCAACAACCACAGTTATTAAACTTTTTACGCTACCTCCTAATACATAAAATACTGTTTGTAACTTACTTACTATCCCATAACTACTGCTTCCTACTATTCCTAATGAATTTGATATATATACTTCTATCATTATTGTAAGTATTGTAGATAATTCTGCAAATATCATTGGGCATGCAATTTTAAAAAGTTCCTTTAAAAATGATTTTGTTAATTTCACAAATTGCTTATTAAATTTTAATAACTCACTCTTTTTGTTTATATATATTAAGCAAATAATTAATTCTATTATCATTGCTAACGCACTTGCAATTGCCGCTCCTACAATACCTAATCCAATTTTAATAAATATTGGATCTAGTACTATATTTACTATATTAGTTATAGTTAACAATATTAATGGAGTTTTACTATCTCCTGTTGCTCTAATAGATTCCACTATTGTATATGCTAAAAAATTAAATATATATCCTATCAGGTAAATTATTAAGTATCGTTTTGAATCAATAAATATTTCTGCCGGTGTATTTAGTAATTTTAGCCATAAGTCTAATGTAACTATTAAAATTCCACTTGTTAATAATCCTATTAAAAATGCAACTATATACATTGGTGTTATTATATTTTTTATTTTTTCCTTTTCAGTACTTGTAAATTTTTGTGCAACCATAACAGATGCTGTAACTGCTATTCCTGATAATACTGATGAAGCAATCAATGTTATTGGCCAACAATTGGTAACTGTTGCAACTCCATCATCTCCAACTAATCTTCCTACCCAGATACCATCTATCAAATTATACATTGAATTTAATAAATTTGTAATCAAAAGTGGAATACAAAACTTTACCATATTCTTAAATAAATTCCCTTTAGTTAAATCTTTTCCCTCCATATTTACCCCATTTATTCTTCTTTTATAATATCAATTATATTTTTAATATTAGCATATACTATAAAATATTACAAGAAAAATTAAACGATAGTATCTTTTAATACTATCGTCTGCAACTTAATTATTCATCCAACAGTGTTTCACAATATTTACATCTATACATTCTATTTTCTTTATCTGTTAATACAAATATATGCTTTAATTCTTGTTCTTGAGACGTAATACATCTTGGATTTTTACATTTTATTAAATTTTCTATTTGTTTTGGTAATTCTACATGATATTTGTTTACTAGCTGATTCTCTTTTATTATATCAATAGTTATATTAGGGTCAATATATCCTAATATATCAAAATCAAGATTTATTGCTTTATCTATTTTTATTATGTCTTTTTTACCCATTTTTTTACTTTTTGCATTTGTTATAATAGCTATTGAACAATCCAATTCTTCTAGTTTTAAAGCTTTATATATTTCCATTCCTTTTTTTGCTTGTATATGGTCAATTACAATTCCATTTTTTATACTATCTATATTCATTCTTTATATTTTCTCCTTTTTTAAATTAATTCTAATAGTTTTAATATTAATGCCATTCTAATATACTTTCCATATCTTACTTGTTTAAAATAACATGCTCTTTCATCATCATCCACTTCTACTGAAATCTCATTTACCCTTGGTAATGGATGCATTATACATAAATCTTTTTTTGCAGTTACTAATTTTTCCTTGTTTAGTATATAGTAATCTTTTAGCCTTAAATAATCTTCTTCATTAAAAAATCTTTCCTTTTGCACTCTTGTCATATATAAAATATCAAGTTTACTCATATATTCTTCTATATCATTTGTTTCTATATATTCTATTCCATTTTTTTCTAGCACTTCTTCTTTAATATATTCTGGGATTTTTAATTCTTCTGGAGATATAAAAATGAATTTTATATTTGTGTATCTTGACATTGCACTAACTAATGAATGTACTGTTCTTCCAAATTTTAAATCTCCACATAATCCTATCGTTAAATTATCTAATCTATTTTTTTCCATAAATATTGTTAGCAAATCAGTTAGTGTTTGTGTTGGATGATTATGTCCTCCATCCCCTGCATTTATAATTGGCACTGTAGTTCTTAATGATGCAACTAATGGTGCTCCTTCTTTTGGATGTCTCATTGCTATAATATCACTATAACATCCTACTGTTCGTATTGTATCTGAAACACTCTCTCCTTTTGCTGTTGAACTTGATGATGCAGATGAAAAACCTAAAACATTTCCTCCTAATGACATCATCGCAGATTCAAAGCTAAGCCTTGTCCTTGTGCTTGGTTCAAAAAATAAAGTAGCTAGTATTTTATGCTTACATTTTTCTGAATAATTTTCAGGATTCTGCATAATATCTTTAGCTACTTTTATTAATTCGTCAATTTCTTCTTTCGAAAAATCCTTAATATCAATTAAATTTCTCATTTTTAATATTCTTCCTTTCTAAGGTATGGATATAGTTAAAAAATTCTTTTTTCAACTATTTTCTCATTTTTACACTTTTTATATTTTACCATATATAACAAATTTTGCAATATTTTTTTAAAAAATGTAATGCAAAATTTGCATTACATTTCTGGTTCAACTATTCCATAATTATTTGAATCTTTTAACTTAAATAAAACATTTACTTTGTTTGTATCTATATTTATAAATGTATAAAAGATATTTTGATTTTTCTCATTTAATTTCAAAATTGCATCTTCAATCGACATTGGTCTTACTTCATAATATAGTGTTTTTATTACTTCATTTTCTACTATATTTTCATCTTTAGAAAAAGTAATTTCTACATTTGATAATGAATCATCTCTATTCATTTTTTCTTTCTTAGTTTTTGTTTTTCTTATTTGTCCTTCTAATATATCTATATCTTTATCTATTGCTGCATATAAGTCTTTATGTGCTGTTACTGCTTTATATTTATTTCCTGCATTTAAAAATATTTCTGCAATTTGTTCATTTTTTTGGCTTTTTATTGTTACTGTTATATCAAATTCATCTCCAAAATATTTTACTAATCTTTCAACTTTCTTTTCTACGTAAGCTTTAATTGCTTCTGTAGCTTCTACGTCTTTACTTGTTATTTTTATATTCATAATTCTTCTTCCTTTCTAATTTGTTTTATTGTTTGCAATTGCATTATATACTATTTAATTTTTTTTTGCAACATTTTTGGTTATCTCCAAAAGTAGAAATTGTTCCGCTCCCAGGTGGTATGTATAAAAATATTTTTTCACGTCAGTCACCATTCCCCAATTGAACTGTAAAAAATACTTTCGTATTTTAACAGTTCTCATCGGTCACCCACGCATGGTTCCTTATGTTCAAAAATATTTTTATACATACCACCTTCGCGCTAATTGCTTAATATTACTTAATATATTGCAATAATCATTCTAATAATATGTGTCCATTTTATATTCTTTTTCTAATTTCTCATTTAAATACAACTTTGCTATAATTTGTAATTCTTTCATACAAATAGAAGTTATGTTAAATGAAAATAATTTTTTGGGTGGTGCTAGTACTATATATTTTATAGCATCAACTGTTCCCTTTGATATTTGAATAACACTTTTATCTTGTTTACCGCATACACCACATTTAAAACCATTATCTTTAATGCTAAAGTATAAAATATCCTGTTCTTGTTTACACATTTTACATCTATCAATTTCTGGTGTAAAACCCAATATACATAATAATCGCAATTTAAATATCGATATTACAAAATCTAAATCTTTTTCTGTTTCAGATATTGTATAAATTGTGTTTAAAAATAATTGTAATATTTTATAACTATTTTCATTTTCATTTGTTACATCATTTATTATTTTGGTAATATATGATGCATATTTTAATTTATCTAAATCTGTTCTTAAATTATAAAACATTTCTATTGTCTCACATGAATTTATATTATATGTATTTGTTCCTTTATATAACATATATTCTCCAAAACACAAAAATTGTGTGCCTGCCATCAGTGCACTTTTAGCCCTTCTTGCACCTTTTGCCAGACACGCAATTTTTCCGTATTCCTGGAGTTAACATTGTTAACATTTTGTCATAATCTCCAAAATTATTTTCTTGAATTATTATTCCATTCGTTTTTACTACCGCCATCGTTTTCCTCATTTACGTATTTTTCTATATCTTTAACTTTTACTAATTCTAAATATGTGTTTATATCTCCTGTATTTTTAAAGGTATTCCATGCCATTTGTTTTATCATACAAATCATCTCCTCGCAAGTTTGTGAAATTTACATAATTATTTAAATAATTTAACTAAAAATTGTTAAGACAATTTGTTATACTTTATTATAATTACGTCATTTATTAGCGAAGTCTTTATATAATATGATTTTTATTTTTAAGTGTTTATATTATATAAATTTTACCTTATTATCTTTTGCTTTTTTTTTATTTTTATTCTTATCTTATTAATTAAATTTAAAATTTTTAATTATTGACGTATTATCTTGCCAATCCTCTTTTACTTTTACCCATGTTTTTAAATTTATTTTTGTTCCTAGCATTTCTTCTAAATCTTTTCTTGCATATGTTCCAATTTTTTTTAACATTTGCCCGTTTTTTCCAATTATTATTCCTTTATGGGAATCTCGCAAGCAATATATATTAGCTTCTACATCATATATTTCTTCATTGCTTTTATTTAGTCTTTGTTGCATTTTTTCTACTTCCACATACAAACCATGTGGCACCTCATCATCAAGTAACTTTAAGGCTTTTTCTCTTATTGTTTCTTCTACAAGTTGTCTTAATGTTTGATCTGTATATTCATCTATATCATAATATGCAGGTCCTGGCTTTAATACTTTTTCAATTTCTGTTAGTAATTCTTCTGTTTTTTCTTTTTTTAATGCTGATATTGGTACCACTGCACTAAAATTATACTCACTAGAATACATGCTAATTAATTTTAATAGTTTTTCTCTTTTTATCAAATCAATTTTGTTAATTACCAATATTGTTTTTTTCTTTGATTCTTTTATTTTTTCTAATATTACTTTATCTCCTTTTCCAATTTCTTCTGAAGTTGCTTCTATTAAAAATAATACAACATCTACATCTGATACACTTCCAAAAGCTGTATCTATCATTGTTTCTCCTAATTTTGTTTTAGGTTTATGTATTCCAGGTGTATCTATAAATACTATTTGAGAATTTGGTCTATTTACAATTGCTCTAATTGCTGTTCTTGTAGTTTGAGGTTTATTGGTCATTATCGCTACTTTCTCACCTACTAATGTATTTATTAAAGTAGACTTTCCCACATTTGTCCTTCCTATTATTGTTGCAAACCCTGATTTGAATTCATCCATATTTTCTCCATTTCGTTATAATAATTAAATTATATTAGCATCAATTAATACTTTTGCATCAACTGGACATATTTGAATAAATGTATTTCCATCATTTATTTCTATTTCATTTCCAGCTATATCTTTATATATTGTTTTTGATGTTCTTGAATTTTTAGTACATGTTATCTTTATCGCTTTTCCATTTGTTATATAATATCCTTCACATGTACCAATATTTTTTAGTCCTTGTCTTCCCTTATTTTCTGAATCATTTAATGTATAATTTGCTGCAAATGTTATTATTATATTTTTTGTAGATATTATTTCATTTGTATCCCATTCAACTTGTTGCTTGTTTTTTGAATATCTTTCATATTTTTTAGTATCTTGATTATATTTATACATAACCTCATTTGATGTAGAATATGGAATTGTTACTTTATATGCATCTTGTGCTTGATTTAGATTTACCTCTTCAGTTGTATATTTTAATATGCTTTTATCACTTGACGTTGTTCTATATCCTTTTCTTTTCGCCATATTTAAAATATTATTAGTACTTGTTACTGCATTATGAGGTGCAGATTTATCTTTTACTCTCCAAAAATCTTTGCTACTTTCTGAAATTCCATTTATATTATTTACTTTTAAACTAGATATGTCTGATTGAGCTTGTGGACTCCATCCATAGTGTACATATATTGCATCATTCTCTAATGCATAATCCAAAAAGTAGTGTCTAGAACTTCTTATAGGTCCTATTTTGGCAAGATTTTGACCTTTAAATAAAGCCATAAGTCTTGTTTCTCCACCTTCTACTATAATCTCATATACTATATATGCTTCATTAATGCCAGCTTGTGGCCATGCTGATTTATGATTATCTATCATAACTGCAATTGGTCTATCAACTCCTGAATATGTTTTTATGGTTTTAGGCTTTGCTGTTGGTATATCAACCATATTCTCCTCTTCTTGCATACCTACAGTGTTATTTTGAGGCTCAACTTTTTTATCTGCTATAAATTTTACTGCTAATAATATTCCTAATACTACTATTAAACTAATTAATACAATTACTAATATTTTTATATTTTTATTTTCCACAATTTTCTCCTTTTAAAATAATTCTAATATTTTATCTAAAAAAACAATTATCGCTACAATTACTGCATTTATAGATGGTATTAAAACAGCTCCAGCTGCAACATCTTTTGCGATTTTAGCTTTTTTATGTATTTCATTTGTGTACAAATCTATGGTATTTTCTATAGCTGTATTACACATTTCTCCAAGCAATACAAGAGTAATACTAAATATTACACTTATCGCTTCTAATTTAGTAACTTTAAAATATATACATGCTATAATCGCAATTATCGCAATTACCATTTGAATTCTTATATTTCTTTCATTTTTTATTGCATACCATATTCCCTCTAGTGCATTTTTCATTGCTGAAATTATATTTGTATTTTTCATATTATTTGGTGTTTTGTTCATTTAAATAATAAGTCCTTTCTATTTCGAACTATTTTTATTTACATTCTTGTTATATTTAGTTCTTGCAAGACCTTTTCTTCTTTTTGTCTCATTATTATTTTATCTTTTTCCTCTATATGGTCATATCCCATTAAATGATAAAATCCATGTACTAACATATATGCAAATTCTCTTTCAAAACTATGTCCATATTCGGTAGCTTGTTCATATACTTTGGGTACTGAAATTATAATATCTCCTAATATATCATTCACTATATTTTCTTCGGATTGAATAATTTTTTCTATTTCTTCTTTTTGAAACATTGGGAATGATAATACATCTGTTGGTTCATTAATATTTCTATATTTATTATTTATTTCTTTTATATTTTCTGGATTTGTTAGAGTTATACTTACATATAAATTCTTATTATTTAATGTTTCTATTTCAAAACATTTTTTTATCACTTTTTCTATTTCTTCTATATATTTTTCATTTTGTTCTATATCTAAAAAATCAACTTCAACTATGTCTTTCATTTTTTCCCTTTCACTTTGCTATTATTTTCTTTTTTTCAAATTTTTTATCTATAGTTTTACATTTATTTGGAATTTGTCTTAATACTCCTAATTTTACTAATCTTTCTTTATAGAATTTTATTATTGGATTATATTTTTTTTCATTTTTTAATAATGCTTTTAGGTCATTTTTTACAAATAATATTTCTCTTTTTGCCTCATATTCTTTTTCGTCTTTATCTTTCATTCTTGCAATTTGGCAAAATTCATCCCAGAATTTTTTGTATTCTTCCCTTTGTGCTGGTTTATCCCAATATATTTTTGTTGACAACAGCTTAACATTATATTCTTCAATTAAATCCATTAACATATTAAATGCAAATTCTTTTTTAGATTGCTGAGTTTCCTCTATCATTATTTTTCTTGTTTGTTTTAATAGTTGTACATAACATTGTTCTGCTACAATTAATGGCAAACTATGTGTAAACAGCTTTCTACTTATTGCAAGTAGTGCTAACTTCTTTTTTATTATATCTACATTATCTAATTTTCCAGCTAAAAATGCATTGAATTTTTCATATTCTTCAACTATTTCATCATAATTTGTTTCGGTTTGATTTTCTATTTTTATTGGTAAAATTTCTGTTATGTATTCTTCTAGTGTATCAAATATTTTATTATAAATTTCATCTTTTGATTGATTTGTAGTTTTGCTGTCTGCTAGTTGAATAGAATAATTTTTTAAAATTCCTTTATATAAATTTTCCATTTTGGATGAGTAAAATTTTTTGTACTTTTCTATTAATTTTTCTTTATTTTGATTTATCGATTCATAATCTAGTTCTATTAAATACTTTTGTTTTCTATACTTATATTCTAAATATTGAGTATCTTTTAGTTGTATAATTGTATAATAATCTGACAAAGCATTTTTTTCAAAATCAGTTGCATTCTCAGTTTTTACTTTATTATATATTGAATCCATTATATATCTATCAATTGATTCTAAATATAAAGCATACATATCTTCATATTTTTTTGATAATGTTTCTTGTTTTGTTGTATCATTAGTTTCTGTATTATTGTAGTTTTCAAAGGCTTTTATTAAGTTGTTTCTTTTTACGCTTATAATTATTCCATTTATTCCAACTTTTGTTGGTATAAGAATTTTTGTAAGAGTTTTTGTTATTTTTCCAAAGAAAGTTTTATTATTTTGTTGCACTCGTAAACTTTTTTCAGCCATTTTCATCATCCTTTCACAATGTTATTTTTTCCTTAGTTCCTATATTTTCAAGTACTTCATATATTACTTCTACCTCAATTTGATTATTTTGAAATTTAATATTTGTTTTGGTATTGTATATATTTTTAGTGTTACCAATTTCGCTATTTAATTGCTCTTTAAGCTTGTTTTCTAAAAACTGCTTTGCTTCTTCTTCCGTAAACGTTTTATTTGTTTTTACCATCTCCTTATATGTTGTTTTTCCTAATTGTATTGGTAAATAAAAATTTGAAAATATCTTTAACTTTTTTTCTTCATTTATTGTATCATAATTTTTAAATTTTGGAATACTTTTATTGAAATTTATTTTTAAATTGTTTAATTTTATGTAATATACATTTTGTAAATTATTACTTGCCCTATTTTCCGTAGTAGTTAAACTCATTTTTTCTTTTTTAGAATACCATACTCTAGCTTCTATTTCAGCTTTTGAATGAACATAACGAATAGGTGTATATTTTCCTTCTATGCTTCCCTCTACTAAAATTGTACCTGGTTTAATTATATCTCCTATATTTACCTTTGCAGTACCATCCTGAACATTTATTTTTGTTATAATTCCAGGCTTTTCTGCTACAATATTACAATACTCACTTTCATTAATTATTTCTGGTTTTTTATCTGCTTCTACTATTTCGCAAATTACATTTGTTCCCTCTATTTTTAAACCAACCCATGCTATATCATCATGCTTTAATCTTAATCTATTTATTACTTCTTTCGTATTTATTTTACTTTTTAATATCCCAGTCTTTATGCCATACTCTTTAAGTTCATTTAATATATTAGCTGTATCCATATTAGTATCACATTTTATTTCTATATTCCAAACAAAATTTGATAAAGTAAAAATTGTAATTATCACTATTAAAAATAAAATTAGGAATATTTTCCTTTTTTTATATTTATTTAATAAAAATGGCATCCCTTTTTTTTCTTCAATTTTTACTTTACAATTTGTTTTTTTCGCTATTTGTTTTATCTGCTTGAAATTGTTTATTCCTATATTAGCATACACTATTGTAGATTTTTCCCTTTTTAAATTCCACAAAAGTATTTTTTTACCTATACATAAATTAATAAATCTTTCTATATAATATCCTTCTATTTTTATTTTTATAAAACCCGCTAAAAAATTTAATAATATCTTTAAAAACATTAATATACTCCTTAAGTATCTTCTACTATACTTTCAAAATCAATACTATCTATTGTACCTAAAACCATTATGTCTTCCCCAGTCATTTCTTTTAGTTTTAGATTAAAGCCATTAATATTTATTGCTCCAACATGTGTATTAATTTTTACAAAGAATTCTTCATATTCTAAAATTGATTTATAATTTTCAATTAACATTTCATTAAATCCCAAAATTGTAATTTTAGGTTCGTTTGTTGTTATTTCCTTAGGCAATTCTAAAATTTTATTTATTTTATTTTTCTTTCCTTTCATGTTAATCCTCTTTCTTTAAAATAATTGAAAATTTCTATCTTTCAAATTCATTAAGAGATTTTATTTCATATCCCATATTTTTTATTTCTTTTATACAATAGTCTAGAATTTGGGTATTGTCACTAGAATTTGGGTGTAACAAAATTACTGCTCCATTATGAATATTATCTAATATTTTCTTTTTTGCATATTCAGTTCTCCCTTGTTTTTTCTCATCCCAATCATCATACGCTAAACTCCACATTACAGTTGTATATCCTAAATTTTGTGAATTTTTTAAAGTTCTTTTACTGTATTCTCCTTTAGGTGGTCTTAAATATTTCATTTCATATCCAAATTTCTCATGTACTGCAGTATGTAAATCCATTATTTCTTTTTTTAATTCATCATCTGTTAAAGTTGGCATACTTTTATGATTTACTGTATGATTTCCTACAATGTGTCCATCATCTATCATTTGCTTTACTAATTCCTCAGATGTGTTTAAATAATGTGCAGTTATAAAAAAAGTAGCCTTTACATTATTTTGTTTTAATGTTTCTAAAATTCTTTTTGTATGCCCTGCTTCATATCCTTCATCAAATGATAAATATACATATTTACTTTGATTATTTCCCATTGCAATTCCCTTTACTTCATCTATTAGTTGTTTATTTAGAGAACCTAAATCTGGTTGAAGATGATTATCGCATCTTTTTATTCCCCACTCTATTTTTTTATTATCTACTAAATCTTGATTACTTACTTGTAAGGTTGTTTCTTTTTTTGAATTAACAACAACAAATGAAAATAAAAAAACGAATATACTTGCTAATATTATTCTAAAAATTTTTCTTTTTTTCATAAAACCTCCATTAAAAATTATATTATATTTCTTTTTTAATTTTATGAATTTACTTTTGTATTATTACGAATTTTATATAAATATAACAATTATTATAGTCTAACTATACATAAAATTATAAAACCCCAATTGAATATTGCATTCAACCAGGGTTTTATAAAAAATCTTTTTATTTCTATTTTTGTAATAAGTTCAGCTTTCACTAATTAAAATCTTTATTTTATTACAATTCTATTATATTTAATTTACTTATGGAATCCTTTGTAATATTATTGCTTAATATTTTAAAATACTTATCTATATACAATTGTGGACGAATTGATTTAAAAAAGTTAGCATTTGTATATTGATTTTTCTTTAATTGTTTTTCAGATTCTACTGTTTTTTTCATTAATTCAAATGCTATATTATAATAGTTCTCAAATAAGTTACTATTAACTCCTAATTTATCTTTAATCTCTCCTAAAATATAAACTATGAAATATGTAGCATATAACACAAATGAGTTTTCTTCATATTGATTATTATCTTTTATGATTTCTTTTTTTATTTGGTCTTTTCTAGTTTCAACTTTACTATAAATTTCAAATGCTTTAAGAAGTTCTTCTGCAGTTATATTTTCATTAAAAATAATTTCGAATTTATCTCCAAATACTCTTGTTTTATTGTTTTTTGCTTCATTAGGGCATTTATAGTAAAACGCTAACATTGCTTGTCCAGCTTTTTCTGAATCAATTCTCTTTTCTTTTGCTTCATTTTCGTATTGATTAGTCTTTCTTTCATAGAAATATCCCATATCTTTTAGTTCCATTTCTAATTTCTGTTGTACAAAATCTATGGATCTAATATCTCTTGATGTAACTGGATTTTGACTGTTAGTATATTCTGCGATACGTGAGCTATATTGTGCATCTTTTAGTTCATATATTCTACATAGTATTTCTATACTTTTCAAGCATTCTATATTCTTTTGTGCAACCTCAAATAATGCATGCAATGTTTGAGAACCGTTTACAATCTGCATATTTTCAATAGTTATTGTTGGTTGAGATATTTTAGGAAAAGAAAAACTCGTACAAGTAACAGTAATTCCATTGTTATAATAAAAGAACTTACTATTTTCTTCCTTAGATTTCTGCTGTAGCAATAATTCCTTTATTTATTCTTGTTTTGTTTTTCTTATATAATCTAACGTTATCATAAAAAATATCTTCTATTATTGCTTTTTCTTTTATAATTTCATAGTCTTCAAAATTCACATTGTTTCTTATTTCTTCATCATCTATAATTATTCTAATCAACTCATCAGCACGAACATTTACAATTAAAGCTCGAATATCTCCATCAGATTTTTCAAATAATTCCTTTTCTGCTACCTTAAATCTAGCATTGATGTTTGTGGGTCTATCATAATTATTTATTTTTACATAGTAATCGATATTGTGTTGTAAAATATTGATATCTGAATACTTTGATAAACTTTTTTGCATTCTATCAAATTCATTTTTATCCATTGTCTTTTCTAGATTTGAACATATATGAATATAAAACTCTGGATAATGATTTTCAAATAAATCCCATATTTCCTTTGTTTTCTCTTTTAATATAGAATTAGCATTTTCTATCCATGCTTCATTTCTGTTCATTAAGTTATCAACATATGTAACAATTTTTTCAATTTCACTTGAAGGAAACGATTTCTGAGCCTGTTCAAATGTCGTCGCACATTTGCAATTAAACAAATGAACCTTTACTCTTCCACTTTCATTACTATTTTCAATATAAATTGCATCAATTCCTCTATCGTGCCCTCCTGTTGAGCTATTTTTTACTAAAAATAAATTGTCTGTTATACAATCTATTATCTCTGTATCTTGCAAATTAGCTTCTGACCCTATAGCCATTATATAAAAAGCATCTGTGAGTTCTTGTAAATTTAAATCTTTCTTTATTTTGTTCAATCTTGTTTTTATTACTGAAAAATCTTGTATATTCATTTTATTCTCCTCATATTACTTTATTTATTGTAAAATTTGATTTGTATTTATTTTGCCATTATCTGCTATTTTTATTTTAAACCTATTACCAATTCATTGCATTTGCATATATGTGCTAGAAAAATCTTCTCTTAAATTATTTTTTATTTGCAATGGTAGTTTCCTTGCAATTGACATCATTAAAAAACATGCATATTCAGCTACTGAATCTGTCGAATATTTAGGCATTTGTTACAATAATATTTCTCTTATCGCAAAAATCTAAGTCTATATAGCTATAAGAAGTTGACATTAAGCAAATTCCTTTTAAATTTGTTTTTTTCTATTAAATCATTTGGCAATCTCCAATCAGTCAAATCTAGATCTATTGCTATTATTTTATTTTCCTTAGATTGAACATATTTTGAATTATACATATCATGTTTTTCTTCTATGAAATCAATTGTTCCTAATTTTTCTAATCTTTTAATACATTTGCTAATACTGATATTTTGTTATCTAGTTTTATCATTATGCCAAAATATCTTCCTTGTTTATGCATTTCACTCGGATTTTGATGTTCGTAAATGTGTTTGCTATATCTGTTGATAAAATTCCATGACATATGATATCTGCTTTTACTTTAATTAAATCTATCATAATTTTTTCCTTAATTATAAATTATAATATTACTATATCATATATATTTCCATTTTACTATACATTAAATTCAAAAAGCATAATTTGAAACAATTCAAACTTCTTCATTTTATACTTATAACATGAAATAACAAATCATATACAGACATTAAATTATACACAAAGTGATTAATAATTTTTCTGTGGAATGTATTTATATAATAGGAAAGTATTACTTTCCTATTATATAAAAAATAACTAAAGATATATTTCTCTTTAGTTATTTTATCGTACTATTTTACTTCTTTTAATTTATTATATTTAAAGTAACATATTCCACCAATTATCATTACAATAAAAACAAAAGAAATAACTGTTTTCACACCAGTTTGTGGTATTTTTCCATCAACCATAGTTGTATCTTTATCATTACTACTATTATCTGTATTATTAGAATTATTTCCAGAGTTTATATTTTCCTTTTTGATATTGTTAATATACGTTTCTACTTCTACATCTGATTTTAATGAAATAGCATTAGATACAGCAACACTTTGGTCTCCACCCTTTATTGCTACTTCTTTTATATATAGGTATAAAACGTTTTCCTTTGATATATCTTCATAATTTGATATATCTTTTGAATTTATTGTAAATTTTAATTTGTCATTAGATTCATATTCTTCTTTAATTTTTACCCACTGTGTTATATTTTTTTCATCTTTTACTGTAGATAAATAATAATAATATTCCACTTTATCATTGCTTAAATTTCTTTGTATATTATTTACTTCTATTTCTATCAATGTATAATCTTTTTGTGAATTATTTGTAAAATAATATGCTTTTATTTGTTTTATATCACTTTCTACATTTGATAAATTTGAGTTTTGAGCCTTTTCTTCTTCAATAATTTCAACTTCTAAATTTACTGATTTTGATTCATATGTTAATGTAATAGTATTTATTCCTATATTTTTATTATTAAAGCCATCGATGATTACTTGTTCTGAATTCATTTCAATATTTTCTGTTGTTCCATCATTATATGTAATAGTTATTACTCCACCACTTAAATTCAAATTTTCTTTGTTTTGAATATATGTTAATTTATTTGGTTTTTTATTAATAGATATTCCTGTAATATTTTTTTCAACTACATTTACGTTTTGTAAAATTGTTTTGCCTAAATAATTTATTGTAACTGATTTTTGTTCTTTTGTTAAGTTATTGCCATTTTCTATTGTATAATCAAAAATTTCAACAGTTGAATTATCTTGATACACACCAATAATTACCATACCTGTTTTATCAAAATTTTGTCCTTCTACATAGTTTGTTTTATTAGGTGATTTATTTATTTTTATTTCTACTAATGGATTTGGAATAACTGTTATTTTTTGTTCAACTTTTTTTCCTTCATAAGAAATATCAACTTTTGTTTGATCAACTTTTAAATTATTTCCATTTTCTATTGTATAGTTAGTTACTGTTTCTTTTTTTCCATTTTTTCTAGTTGCTTCAATAATCATACCTGTTTTATTAAAATTTTGACCTTCTTTATATTCTGTTGTTATAGGTGGTGTTGTTATTTTTAAATCTGTTACAACATTTTTTTCTACTATTATAGTTTGATTAACACTCTTTCCTTCATATGTTATAGTTACACTTGTTTGCCCAACTTGTAAATTTGTTCCATTTGTAATATTATAACTTGAACTATCTAATACAACAGCTGGCTTTGTTTTGCTATTATAATATGCTGTTACAACAATACCTTCTTTATCAAAATTTTCACCTTCAAAATATGATGTTTTAGTAGGTAGTGTTGTTATTTTAATTTCTTTTAAGGATTCATCTTGTAAAGTACTTGTTGTAAATGCCTTTATAGTACTATCGCCATCAACTAATGAAGAATTCACTTGAGATATTTTTCCTAAATCTTGCCAAGAACAATTATCTAAATTATGTCCTCTTGCAATAAAACACTTTCCATTTTCTACTTTTACTACATCAAATGCTTCAGCATCTTTAATTTTTGATTCTAGTAATATATCTGTACTACTATTATCTGAACTAGTAATTTCAATAACAACTGCGAATTTATTTCCTGTTAATGCTATAGGCTTTGCAAATTCTAGAGTGTGATAACCAACATTAATTGTCTCCGATTCTCCCGCTTTAAGTTCAACTAATTTTAAATCTGATTTTGAAAAACTCGAACCATTTGGATTTACATATACTCTACATCTATATGTTTCAGCAGCATTAAGTGAAACTTGTGTTAGGTATTCTGTTGAATTACCTTTTTCGAAAATATTTCCTAACATAATTTCTTTTGAATTGTAGTAAATTCCATTTCCTGGGTAATAGTTATTATATTGGTATATATTATCATAACTAACAAAATCAGTAGCTTTGACAATTCCATACATATTAGTTGCAATATTACAATCATTATAAGATACATACATTAATCCATTGTCACCAACTAAAACATAAGCAATATCACCTTCAATATTATATCCAGCTTCTTCTACAAATTCATTTGGTATTAATGAAGCTTGTGTCCAACCTTTTGAATTACATTCTCTTGTATAAGTATCATATATTTGCTGTTTTAATTCTAATAAATTAAATTCTTGTCTTTCTCCCCAAGAATTTCTAATAATCCATGCACCATTAGAATCTGGTTTAGCATCACTTGCGAAATTATCTTTACTATAGTTATCATCCCAACCAATAATAGAAATTGCATGATCAGGACCATGTAATATTGAACTACTGCAATATTTAGCACCAGTAGTATTATTATAACAAGTAAATAATGAAGAGTTAGATGAATTACCATGAATTTGAGCAAATACTGAGCCATAATTTTTTATATGTTGCTTAATTTGATTCATTATTTCTATTTTATCTTCATTACTTGCTCGTCTATAATTTTCAAAATATACTGTATCATAAACTTGACTTGATACTGTTTTATTTTGTATTGAACTTATATTTATAATATCTTCGTTATTTTCAAATGGCATTTTGCTTTCTTCTATAGGTCCTGTACCATTTATAAAATAAGGTTCTGCTGTCCACCAATTTCCACCGCTACCTACATTTCTATTATACCCTATAGGATTTTTTATATTATTAGCAAATGTTTTACTTGTAGCATATTCCATGTGTCTTTCTGAAAAATCATATACTTTTGCTGTATTTGTATTATTTCTATAATTAGATAATGCAAGATTAGTTTCTAATGAAGATAATGCTGCAAAAGCCCAACATGAATTTGTTTGTTGTTGATTTTTAATTATTAAATTATTAGGAATAGTATCTTTTAAACTATATCTTGAATTTAAACTAGCCCCTAACATTCTAGTCAAAAATAATGGATTTTTATATTCAGTTTTAGAAGTTTTAAAATTATACATCCTAGGCATTATAACATTTTGCTTTTCTTCTTTTGGAAGTTCAAGCCATTGTTTAAACTCCTCTGTATATTCCATTTGTGATAATGAATTTGCTACATCACTAGCAAATACTTCTTGTGACCCTAAAAAAATTAGTATGAAAAACAATATAATTACTATTGCATTTTTAATGATTTTTTTCATTGTTACTTTTTCTCCTTTGTAGTTTTTTTGTATTTTTCTGTCTAAAATTGTGCTTTTGTTTCATTATATCGTTTTATATATAAAAAGTAAATATCTAATAACTAAAATTTTAAGTAATCTATTTTTTAATATTTTTTCCATTTTCTTCCATTTTTTATTGTGTTTTTATTTATTATATTATATATATAAAAATACTGTCGAAATTTAGAATATAGGAGGCTCACTTATGCAAAATTGTACTAGTATAGTTACATATTCATCTAAGAAAAACTCTATTATAAACTTTTTAACTTCAAAAAGTATGTTATTAATAAGCACCAATATTATATTTTTATTTATTACTTTTATTTTTAAATTACTTTTTTATAATACAACATTACCCTTTATAATTTTAGAAATTACTACTATATTATTATATTTTATAATAACATTTTATTGTATTTTTAATATTTCCAGACTTCACATCTCTTCTCAGCTTATAGAAAAGCTCAATTTAAAATATAAAGCTCTTCAGGATTCACATGATGCTGTTAGAGGATTTAAACATGATTTTAATAATATTATTCAATCTCTTGGTGGATATATTAATTGTAATGATATAGATGGACTAAAATTATATTATAATCAACTACTAATAGACTGCCAAATTATTAACAACGTAGATATTTTATCTGGTGAAATAATTGATAACCCTGCAATTTATAAGTTAATTTGTTCTAAATATTTTAAAGCTTGTTCTTTAGGAATAAAAGTAGATTTAAATATCTTCATGTCTTTTAAAAATATTGATGTAAAAATATATGAATTAACCAGAATCTTAGGTATACTGCTTGATAATGCTATTGAAGCAGCAATTGATTCTAATTTAAAGATTATAAAAATTGAATTTAAAAAGGATGTTCCCAATAATAGATTTTTGCTTATTGTAAAGAATAGTTATTCAAAAAAGGATATAGATATTGATAGCATTTTTGAAAAGGGCGTTAGTTCTAAACCTAATAATAGTGGTTTAGGTTTATGGGAAGTAAAGAAAATTTTAAATAAAGTTCAAAATCTAAATTTGTATACATATAAGGATTCTACGTATTTTACACAACAAATTGAATTGTATAATAAAAAATAAAGAAAAACTAAATAGAGTGTTCAAAATAATGATATACTCTATTTAGTTTCTTTATTTATTCCTCTAATATTTTCCAACTTCCAATTTTTTCTGGTAGACTTGTAAATGTAAGTTCTTCGTTTGTTATTGGATGATTTAATGTTAAACTATATGCCCATAATGCAATTTGTTTTCCTCTTCCTCTTGTTCCATATTTTTGGTCTCCACTTATACTATGATTTCTACTTGCTAATTGTACTCGTATTTGATGATGCCTACCTGTAAATAAATTTATTTCTAATACAGACAAATTTATTTCTGGATTATATTTTAGAACTTTATATTCTAGCTTTGCAAGTTTTGCATTTTTTTTATTATTGTTTACAACTCTACTTAAATTATTTTTTTCATTTTTCAATAGATAATCTTCTAATATTGCACTTTCTTGTTCCATTTTTCCATCTACAATCGCTAAATACTTCTTTTTAAATATTTTGCTTCTTACTTGCTCACTTAGTCTTGATGCTGCTTTAGAAGTTTTAGCAAATACCATAACTCCACCAACTGGTCTATCTAACCTATGTACTAGTCCAACATAAACATTTCCTGGTTTGTTATATTTTTCTTTTAAATAGTCTTTTACTATTGTTAACATATCTAAATCGTTTGTTTTATCTGCTTGAGAAGGTATATTAACAATCTTTTCTACTACTATAATGTGATTATCTTCATATAATACTTTTAATTGTTGCATTTTATTTCTCCCATCTACCATATATACCACAAGGAAGAATTAAGTTTGATTCCTTCATTGGTAGTCCAATTTCTCCTGATGAAAATTTACCATTATCTTTTATGTTTAATTTTAATATATTTTCTAATACTTTCGAAGATATTCCTGTTGTATATGAGTTTATTAAGAAAAATAATGGATTATCTGATAATACATTTGTACACAATTGTACTAAGTCATATATTTTTTCCTCAAATTGCCAGACTTCTCCATTTGTTCCTCTTCCATAAGATGGTGGATCCATAATTATTGCATCATATTTGTTGTTCCTTCTTATTTCTCTATTAACAAATTTTATTACATCATCTACAATATATCTAACTGGTTTATTTTCCAACCCAGAAGATGCAACATTTTCCTTTGCCCATGCTACCATTCCTTTAGAGCTATCTACATGACACACACTTGCTCCAGAAAAAAGACATGCTACAGTTGCCCCTCCTGTATATGCAAATAAGTTTAATACTTTAATTTTTCTATTTTCATTTTGAATTTTTTCTATCATCCAATCCCAATTTACAGCCTGTTCTGGGAATAACCCTGTATGTTTAAAACCCATTGGTTTTATATTAAATGTTAAATTTTTATATTTTACTTGCCAACTCTCAGGCAATTTTTTTGTATATTCCCAACTTCCGCCTCCTGTTTTACTTCTATTATATTTTGCATCAATTTTGTTCCATTTTTGCGGAAATGATTTATTTTTCCATATTATTTGTGGGTCTGGTCTAACTAACGTTATATTTTTCCATTTTTCTAATTTTTCTCCATTTGCCATATCTAATATTTCATAATCTTGCCAATTATTTGCTACATTCATTTAAACACATTCTTTCTATATTATTTTTAACAATTCCGTAAATTTGTAAATTAAAACAAAATTAACACTACTAAATATTGCTCCAAGTATTATTAATAGTGTTAAAAATTTGTTGTTAATAATTTTTTTGAAAAACTTATTTGTTCTTTTTAATTTTAGCTTGTCCGCTTCTTCATTGTACCTTACCACAAAAATTTCGTCTTTTGAATATTCCATAATAAAATCCCCCTTGAATATAATTATTCATTATTATATATATTCAAGTAAAATTATATTATTACTATTTTGATTATATTTTAGCATATTTTCATGCCTTTTTTCAACTTATTTTGATAGTATTATTTAATTTATAGTATTTTTTATTTTTATTGCTAATTGTTCGTTTATTCCTTTTACTTTTTGTAATTGATCTAAAGTTGCTTTACCTATATTTTCTACACTTCCAAAATACTTTAATAAAGCTTGTTTTTTAGAATCTCCTATTCCTTGTATTTCATCTAATTTAGATTTTGTTATATCTTTATCTCTTAATTTTCTATGATATTCAATTGCTGTTTCATGTACTGTATCTTGAAAAGCAGTTATTAAATTCATTAATTGTTCAGATAGTTCCTGTTCATTTCTATTTTCATCTATTAAAGCCTTTGTTCTATGTTTATCGTTTTTTACCATTCCATATATAGGTATTTCTACTTCACATGCTTTTATTGCATTTTTTGCAGCTCTCATTTGTGTTATTCCTCCATCTACAAAAATTGCGTCTGGTAAATCTCCAAATCCTCCTTTTGGATTTTCTTTAGATTGATTTATTCTTCTTATAATTACTTCTTCCATACATTTTGGATCATCTTGTGTTAATACAGTTTTTATTTTAAATCTTCTAGTCATTTTATGATTTATTACACCATTATATAATACACACATTCCTGCTACCATATATGTTCCAGATATATTTGAAATATCAAATGTTTCTATTTTTCTTGGTAACTTATCCATTTTTAATACTTCTTTTAATTCATTTAAAACACTATATTTTTCTTTTGATTTATTTTCTAATGTTACTTTTGCGTTATTTTGTGCCATTTCTACAAATCTTAATTTTTCGCCTTTTTGAGGTGATTTTAATTCCACTTTTCTTTGTGCTTTATCAGATAGCCAATTTTCAATTACTTCTTTATCTATACTTTCTTCCTTTAGCATAATTTTATGTGGAATTTCATCTTTATCTAGATAATATTGCTTTATAAAACCTGATAATATTTCTTCTTCCGTTGCATCTTTCATATCTTCTAAAAAGTAATGTTCTCTTCCAATCATTTTGCTTTTTCTTACAAAAAATATTTCTACACATACATTTATATCGTTTTTTGCCAGTCCTATTACATCTATATCATTTTCTGTTATATTAGATACTTTTTGTTTTTGTGATATTCTTTCTATAGCCATCTTTTGATCTCGTAGAGTTGCTGCTTCCTCATACTGAAAGTTTTTAGAAGCTGTTTCCATTTTTTCTTCTAAATCTTTTATTATTTTATCTATTTTTCCTTCTAATAACATTATAATTTGGTTTATTTGTTCATGATATTCTTCTTTAGAAATATACCTCATACATGGTGCAGAACACCTTTTTATATGATAATTTAGACATGCTCTTTTATTTGATTTAAAATTTTTACATTGTCTTATTTTAAATTTTTCTTTTATAAAATCTAGCATTTCTTTTGCGCTTCCAGGATTAGCATAAGGTCCAAAATATTTTGCTCCATCATTTTGTATAGTTCTTGTAATGAACACATTTGGATAATCTGATTTTATATCTATTTTTATATATGGATATGTTTTATCGTCTTTTAATAATACATTGAATTTAGGTCTATTTTGCTTTATTAAATTACATTCTAATATCAATGCTTCTGCTTCATTATCTGTAACTATATATTCAAAATGGTCAATTAAAGATACCATATTTTCTATTCTTTTTGTTTTATTTGTTTTTCTAAAATATTGTCTAACACGATTTTTAAGTATTACAGCTTTTCCAACATAAATTATTTTATCTTCTTTATCTCTCATTATATATACGCCTGGTTTGTTTGGAAGCTTTTTTAATTCTTCTTCTATATTAAACATACTTACTCCTTATAAAACAACAGACAAGGCCCCCACCTTATCTGTTGAATTCTCTAGTATATAAATGTTTTAATCCCTTATAAGCTTTTTTATTATATCACTTCTATATAATAATGTCAAAAATAATTTGGCTATTTATCCTCTCCTAAATAACTATCTTCTAACTCTTCTCGTTTGTTTTCTTCAATTGCTAATCCCATTGATTGCAAAAAGTTCGCTCCTAATCTTTGTTTATTATCTTGTATAGCTAATGCTTTCATATTCATTCTTTCTTGTAGTTCTTCTTTAATTTCATCAACCTCGCCTATTCTATCTTTCTTTAATGGAATTGTTTTTACTTCATATGTTGTTGATATATATATTAAATCTGTTATTGGTTTTCCATCCATTCCAATTAAACAAGTACATGTTCTATTGTGTTGATTATCATCAGAATATATGTCCAATGTGGCAAGTAACGCTTCGTTTTCTTCCATATGTTTTATAATATCATCTGAAATTTCAACTGGTAATTCCATTTTGTTTATTAAGGTATCTTTAGCTTTAAATACATGTTCTGGTTCTGTAATTTCACTCCATTTATCAGATGCTATTTTATTTTCACCCCATGAATAAAGAAATGTATCATATCTATCATATACTTCACATACAGCTACTTGTGATATAACCTTTTTTTGTTCCATAAGTCTTTTACTAGTTTTTAATCTAGGACTTATTATTCTCCCCTCTATATCTCCTACATATTCCATTTTACCATATTCATTAATAACAAATAATGCATTCCAAGCACATCCATTTTGGGCTTTTGGAATAATAAAATGATTATCATCTAATTGATTATAACATACTTTAGGTTGTTTAAAAAATGTTACTTTTCTTCCACGTCCATCTTCACCTTGTTGTAATACTGTATTATATATTTCGCCTGCGTCATAACAAAATTCTGTTAATCCATGTACTATATTTCCTTCATTATCTATAATTTCATTAAAATGTTGCCAACCGATTATTTACTTGTATTACATATCCCCATTCTTTTTTTAATATATAAAATTTTGCATCTTTTATATCTCTTTTTACTAATTGCCTATTAACTATTTGTCTAATTACTGCACTATTCATATAGTTCATTCTCCCTTATATAATAATATATAGCACTATATTTTACTACTATTTACTATATTTGTCAAACACTTATATTCATACTACATAAATTTTTTTATTAGGACTTGCTACTTTTTGAAATTTGTTGTAATATACTATTATTAGTCAGATTTTATGCATGTTTTATTTTAATTATAAGCGCCTGGGCAATAAATAATTTATTGTTGACGAGGATAGAGTTTATCGAAATATTCGGCGGATACTCTATGGCATAGTTACTGCCATAAATATTAGGAAAAATTAATAGTAATATTATAACAATACTAATAGGGTAACTCTTGTATACCTTTCTGATTTACAATTTAATTTAGGAGGTTTTTATTTATGTGCGGAATTGTAGGTTACATAGGTAATAAAAAAGCCTGTCCTATTCTTATTGATGGGCTTTTAAAATTGGAATACAGAGGATATGATTCTTCTGGAATTTCTACTATTGAAAATAATTATCTTTCTATAAAGAAAGATAAAGGAAGAGTTAAAAATTTATATGAATTAGAAGGTATCGATTCTTTAATTGGTACTATTGGTATTGCTCATACAAGATGGGCTACTCATGGTAAGCCTTCAAGAGAAAATGCTCATCCTCATAAAGATAATTTAAACAATTTTAGTGTTGTTCATAATGGTATAATAGAAAATTATCAAGAATTGCGTGAATTTTTAATTAACAAAGGATATAACTTTTTATCTGAAACAGATACAGAGGTAATCCCTAATTTAATAAGTTATTATCATTCTAAATTAGAAGATACAGATGATAAATTTTTAAAGGCTGTTAGGCTTGCTATAAATGACCTAAAAGGTAGTTATGCAATAGAAGTTATATCTTCTTTATATCCTGATAATATGATTGTTGCAAAAAAAGATAGCCCTTTAGTTATAGGAACTGGAAATGAAGAATTTTATATTGCATCTGATATTCCTGCTATATTGTGCCATACAAAGGATTTTTACCTATTAGAAGATAATGATATATCTTTAATTTCTAGAAATAATATTAAATTTTATAATAATGAGTTAATTGAAATTCATAAAGAAATTAAAAATATTGAATGGGATGCTGCTGGAGCAGAAAAATCAGGCTTTGAAGATTTTATGTTAAAAGAAATTCACGAACAGCCTAATGCTATTCGTGAAACCCTTGGCTCACATTTAAAAGACAATGAAACTGTAACATTTGAGAATTTAACTTTATCTAAAGAATTCTTAACTAATATTAATAAGATTTATATTGTAGCATGTGGCACTGCAATGTATGCTGGTCTTGCTACAAAAAATGTTTTTGAAAAATTGTGTAATATTCCTGTTTTTGTTGATATTGCTTCAGAATTTAGATATAGAGACCCTATAATAGATTCTAATACTTTATGTATTTTTGTTAGTCAATCTGGTGAAACAGCTGATACCATTGCTGCTTTAAAACTTTCTAAAAAAGAAGGTGCAACTACTCTTGCTATTTCTAATGTAATTGGAAGTTCTATTACTCGAGAAGCAGATTTTACACTATATACACATGCTGGTCCTGAAATAGCTGTTGCATCGACAAAAGCTTATACTTCACAAATTACATTACTTACTTTAATTGCAATTTATTTTGCTGAAGTTTTGAGTTCATCTGATATTTCTATTATAGATAATTTAAAATCAGAACTATTACTATTACCAGAAAAAGTAAAAACTGTGTTAGAGTGTGAAAGTGAAATTAAAAAATTTGCAGATAAAATTTATAATGAACATGATGTTTTCTTCTTAGGAAGAGGAATAGATTATAGTGTTGCTATGGAAGCTGCTTTAAAGTTGAAAGAAATTTCATACATTCATTCAGATGCTTATGCTGCAGGAGAATTAAAACATGGTCCTATTGCTTTAATTGAAAATGATATTAGTGTTATTGGAATTATGACAGATAATTCACTAGTTGATAAAACTGTTAGCAATTTACAAGAAGTTATAACTCGTGGTGCTAAAGTTTTAGTAATAACTAACCAAAATATAGACATAAATAATTTTTATACAATTATAAATATTCCTGAAGTCAGCCCTCTACTTTCTTCAATTGTATCTATTGCTCCTTTACAATTATTAGCATATTATGTTTCTAAAAATAAAGGATTAGATGTAGATAAACCAAGAAATTTAGCTAAATCTGTTACTGTTGAATAAGGTATATTGTAAAAATCATTTCCTTTCTATATGATAGATTGCAAAAGATAATCATTGCATAAATAAAGTAAAGAAGTAAGCTATCTTACTTCTTTACTTTATTTATCTATTTTCTCCATTTTGTCTATAATCCTTATATTCTGCTTCTATTTCTGCTTGTAGTCTTGCAATTTCTTCTCTTCTTTTAGCGTTTCTTGCATCTATTCCAGCTTTTCTTTCTTGTTCTTCCCTATTAGTTTGTCTTTTATCTACCATTGCCTTTGAATTATGAACTGCTAGAGCTATCTTTGGATCTACGTAGTTTTTATATTTTCCATCATCTTTATCTTTATATACTCCACCTATATAATTTCCACATGGAAATTCTGGACTTTCCTCTAATCCCATATTTACGTATTTCATTACATGTTCTTCACTCAATACTTTACTCATAAATGCTTCTGCATACTCTCCATCTGACATTAACCTAGGTATACTTACATTTACAAATACATCTTGGTAAGCTAATGCCTGATATCCATATTCATTGTACATTACTGTATAACCCTCTTTAGTCCATCCTACTTTACAGTTAAAAACTTGTTCTCCTTCTATAGTGTATACTTGCGGATTAATAATCATTACAGTAGTGTCATTGTCATAAAAATTTTCATATCTGTATTTGGCTTATATCGTCTAAATTCAATTGGTTCTCCTGGTTGTACAGGTGTATATGTTATTTTGGTCTTGTTTTCTTCTTCTCTTTGTTTTTCAAAAGCTTGCATCCTTTCTTGCTCTTTATTATTTTTTCCCTTAAAAATATTTCCAATACTTGCCATAATTCCCATAAAAATCACCTCTTATATGTAATTATAGCACATTTTTAGAAAATAATCAAATTTTAAATAAACAGTTTCAATATTACCAGCAAAATTGCTCCTGGTACACCTAATATGCCAACAAATATAGATGTAATATAATTTAACCCTATATGAAAATTAAATAATGTTCCAATTACATTTATTATATATATTAAAATTGCTCCTAATATAGAATTAAAAACTAATTTTAATATACTTTTTATTGGTAATATGAATATTCTACCAAATATAAATAAAAAGCAAATACATGCTATATATATAATTATTGTATTTGTATCCATGTTAACCACCTGTCCTTATTTAACTTTATGATTAACACTTAAGAAATATTCATTAATATATGAAAAATGAACATGAAAAAGAGTGGACTGCACTTTCTAGCCCACTCTCTTCACATCTTATGGTTCCTTACCTTACCGCTTCAAACATCGCTAAAAATATATTTGCAAACTTTTCTTTTTTAGCGATTAGTTCTGCGTTCATATACCGATGTTCGTCATCTTTTCTTATTAATTCTTCAGACGACGTTTCACTCGGTTTGCCGTTGGCACTGGTAACCTCGTAATAAGGTCCATCAATCCCGTCCCGTTTGTAATACTTATCACCATGGCTCAACATTTGCTTTATGATTTCTCCATCCTCAGTATAGAAATCCGCAAAATGCATATCGTCCTGGAAGTTTACAAGAACGGTATCGGGCTTCTTACCATTATTGGCTCCTACATTGCCCTCAATCCGCACCCTGTACGAATCCGATCCGTCCGAATCTGCCTCTGGAAGCAATATCGCAAAGTCTGCCTCGGACTCATTGAGGTTTTTTTGTACTGAGCAATACACAACCAAGTCATCTGAGTTGCTCTGAAATCTTTTGCAGCCCCATATTACAGTTTCCATAAGATTTTCCCTCCTATTAATTGATTAATTTTGGGTAACATTCTTCTCACTACTACTTAAGAAGAATAGTGTACATAATGTTTGTACATTTTTATTATATCATATATTTTTACATAAGTAAAATTTTCCAATAACTAACTACATGTTTTTGGACATTTTATCTTAATAAAAAATACTTTGTACGTCTATATAGAAATACTTTCTAATATGAAAAATGTAACTTTAGACTTTTAAATATTATAATTATACAACTTTTAAATTTTCGTTATATTGCTTTTTTCTTATTTCTATTTCATTTACTCTATCTAATACTATTCCTTCTTTTTTAGCTTTTTTTAGCAAATAGTTTAATTTTGCTTGATTAGCTTTTATTTGATATAAATAAAAGTCTATCAATTCTCCTTCTGCATATTCAAAATTTTTGTTTAAATTATTTAAATCATTTTTTGTTTTTATTATACTTTTTATTAAGTCTAAACTTAATTCTTCTTCACTCTTTTCTTTTAGTTTCACTTCTTTAACATATTCTTCTTGCATATTCTCCCCTTTTCATATTTTTCCTTTTATGGAAGATTTATAATGATATTATTATATTCAAAAATAGTTAAAATATTCAATTTACTTATAGTCCAAATCACATATTGACATTTTATATATTTTAGTATAAATTTATTTTGAGGTGATTATATATGGAAAAAGTTAAAATTAATGGAGTTTATAGACATTTTAAAGGAAATTATTATTATGTTGTTGATGTTGCCTTAGATTCAGAAACTCAAGAACGTATAGTAGTATACAAACCATTATATGAAAGAACAGATTCTATGCTTTGGGTAAGACCAGAAAAAATGTTTCTAGAAAGTATTCCTGAAAGACCTGACAATATAACTGGACAAACACATAGATTTGAACTTGTAGAAAATTTAACAAAAAATTATATTGGATAAAAAAATAAACGGCTATATATAAAAAAATATAGCCGTTTGTTTTTTATTATAGTTCATATAGCATTAACATAAAATTAGATAATTCTCCGTTGTCCAGTCCAAGCACACCCTCCTACACTTATATAATCTCCTTCTTCTACATTGATTATTGTTGGATATGTTAATATTGGATATTTTTTTGCACTACTATTAGCTCTACAAAAATTACTACTAATAAATGATTCATTTTTTAGTGCCCATACTTCTAAGCCAGAATCCATTACATTCGACATTCCAAATGCGTACACACTAACAAATATTCTTTTTATATCTTTTCCTATTTTTATTTTTCCATTTTCTAATATAAATTTATTTTGTGCATTTCCTTGAATATTATCTAAAACAACATTTATATTTTCTTGAGCAACATTTGATTTGTAAGTATTTTCAGAAGTTACAGTTATGCTACATTTAGTAGAATTTATTTCTTGTTCCTTCATTTTTATATATTCATCTAGTTGTTCCATGGTTAAAGTTACTTTTGAACCTTCTGCTACTAATATAGAAGAATACATTTCATCTAATGCATTTTTTTCTTTTTGCTCTTCTTGTTTATATTTATTTCCTGCTATTCCCACATTTCTTAATATTCCATTTTCTCCTAAGGTGAATTGTAATGTTACTCCTGCAAGTATTAGTAATAGAATTATTGTTATTATTAAGGCAACTAAAGTGATACCTGCATTTTTATTTATTGCTCCTTCCCTTGAGGAATAGCAGTGAATATGTAGGGGCGATTTTAATCGCCCATTCTTCGTAGACATTGCTCTATTAAATATTTCTTTGTTTTTCTGGGTAATTTCTTCGTAGAACGGACTGCCGAAGGCAGCTCCTACACATATTGGGTCATTTTCACAGATGGAGGACGTGCAGTTCACACCCCTACAAAGGTTGGTTTGATTCCCATAAAAATCAACCTTTGTACCATTTTCCACTAAATTATTGATATTATTCTTTTTTTTCATTTGTTACTTTCTCCTTTTTACAAATTTAAATATTATTTATATTTTTTTATTAATACTTTTATATTTCATTTTATTGGATAAATTATTTTATAGATTTCAAATTATCACATTTTGAGATTTTAGTCAATACCTCAAAAAGAGATAATCTATACTAATAGTAATATATGAAAGGAAATATCATGAGATTAAGAGATTTAAGAGAAGATAAAGATTTAACTCAAAGTGAAATTGCCAAAATATTAAGTTGCAAACAAAATACCTATCAACAATACGAATCTGGAAAACGTCAAATTTCTATCGATTCTTTAATTACATTAGCTCGTTTTTATAACACTTCTGTAGATTATATTTTGGAATTAACTGATGAAATAAAACCTTATAAGGCAAAATAATGATTTTTTAATTTTTGTATTGTAATGTTAAATAATTTGTGATAGAATATTGTAAATTTAATAATAATAGCTAAATAAAAGAATAGTACTATTTTTTATTTATTATAGAGAGCCTACGTTTGGTGTAAGTTAGGTATAAATATTTTAGGAATCTACTTTTATGCTTTTAGTAAAACTAAACCGATTGATGCAGGTTATAGCATTATTAAGATACTATTTTTTATAGTAATTAAGGTGGCACCGCGATTATATTCGCCCTTATGTTATATGCATAAGGGCGTTTTTGTTCTATTTTTCCCACCTATTTTACATTAAGGAGGAATTATATGTTAGATATTAAATTTTTAAGAGAAAATCCAGATATTGTTAAAGAAAATATTAAGAAAAAATTTCAAGACCATAAATTACCTTTAGTTGATGAAGTTATTGCGCTTGATGAAAAAAATAGAGGTGTAAAGTTAAATGGTGATGATTTACGTAGTAAACGTAATAGTTTAAGTATCCAAATTGGTATTCTTATGAAACAAGGAAAAAAAGAAGAAGCAGAACAAATAAAAAATGAAGTTTCTAAAATTAATGAGCAACTTGTTGAAAATGAGAAACTAGAAAATGAATATTCTATTGCAATTAAAGAAAGAATGATGAAAATACCAAATATTATAGATGCTTCTGTTCCTATCGGAAAAAGTGATTTAGAAAATGTTGAAGTAGAAAAATTTGGTGAACCTATAGTTCCAAATTACGAAATTCCATACCATACTGATATTATGGAAAGATTTTGTGGTATAGATTTAGATGCTGCAAGACGTGTAGCAGGAAATGGTTTTTACTATTTAATAGGTGATATTGCAAGACTTCATTCAGCTGTTATTTCATATGCCAGAGATTTCATGATTAATAAGGGATTCACTTACTGTGTTCCACCTTTTATGATTCGTTCTGATGTTGTAACTGGTGTTATGAGTTTTGAAGAAATGGATGCTATGATGTACAAAATTGAAGGTGAAGATTTATATTTAATTGGTACTTCTGAACATTCTATGATAGGTAAATTTAAAGAACAAATTTTACCAAAATCTGAATTACCTTATACTATGACTTCATATTCTCCATGTTTTAGAAAAGAAAAAGGTGCTCATGGAATAGAAGAACGTGGTGTTTATAGAATACATCAATTTGAAAAACAAGAAATGATTGTAGTTTGTGAGCCAGAGGATAGTTATGATTGGTATAATAAAATGTGGTCTTATACAGTAGAATTATTTAGAAGTTTAGATATTCCTGTTCGTACTCTTGAATGTTGTAGTGGAGATTTAGCAGATTTAAAGGCAAAAAGTGTTGATGTTGAAGCTTGGAGTCCAAGACAACAAAAATATTTTGAAGTTGGGAGCTGTTCTAATTTAACAGATGCTCAAAGCAGAAGATTAGGAATTCGTGTTAAAGGCGAAAAAGGAAATTATTTTGCTCATACTTTAAATAATACTGTTGTTGCCCCCCCTCGTATGTTAATTGCACTTTTAGAAAATAACTACAATGAAGATGGAAGTATTAAAATTCCTAAAGCTTTACAAAGTTATATGGGAAATCAAGAAGTACTTATCCCTAAGAAATAATTGAAAGGAATATAATTAGTATGATTGTTAAAAATCCTAAATTTGAAATTTCAGCTACTAGTCCTAAGCAATACCCAACACTAGGTTTACCTGAAATAGTTTTAGTTGGTAAATCTAATGTTGGTAAGTCTTCCTTTATTAACACAATGGTTAGTAGAAAATCGTTAGCACGAACTAGTAGTGAACCTGGAAAAACACGCCTGCTTAATTTTTATAATATAGATAGTAAATTTTATTTTGTAGATTTACCTGGTTATGGATATAGTAAAATGTCTAAAAAAGAACAAGATTTGGTTGGAAAATTTACTGAAGATTATTTAGTTAAAAGAAAAGAAATTGCACTAATTATATTTTTAATAGATATACGTCATAAACCCACTAAGAACGATTTACATATGTATAATTATGTTATGAAATCTAATTTACCTTTTATTGTTCTTGCTAATAAAGCTGATAAAATTGCACCTACAAAAGTAGAAACTTATATTGAAGATTTAAAAAAAGAATTAGGTATTTCTTTTAGTGTACTTCTTCCTTTTTCTTCTGAAAAGAAAATATATACAAATGATGTTTGGAATAAAATTTTTGAGTTAGCCAATTTAAATTAATTAGATTGCTAGATTGGAGGTACTATGAAATTAACATCTGATAGCGACACTTTAGCTGAAAATAAAGTATTAATTTTATATATACTTAATAAACTTGCAAAACCTATTAGTAATGACAGCTTATTAAAATTAGTTACATCTGCTCAAGATATGAATTATTTTTACTTTCAACAATTTTTGTTAGATTTATTGCAAGATAAGTATATTATTGGATATACAAAAGATGAAGAAACTATGTATAAAATAACTGAAGAAGGAATTCATACATTAGAACTTACAAACGATTTACTTCCTGGTATATTAAAACTTAAAATTGATACTGTATTAAATTCTGAACTTGATGAAGTTCAAAATTCTACTCATGCTACTTCTGAATTTTTCCCTCAAAGTGAAAATGAATTTGTAGTAAAATGTAAATTAGTTGAAAATAATATTACTAAATTTGAAATTAAAGTTAATGCTAATAGTCGTGAACAAGCAAAAAGTATTTCTAAAAACTGGGAAGAAAATTACCAAGAAATTTATCCTATTGTAATGGAATTATTAACAAAAAACTAATCCTTAAGATTGAAGGATTAGTTTTTTACTTAGTATAAATTTTTATTATATTTTGTTATTTTTAAAACATTGGATAAACAAATCCATTCATTAATCTTTGCCTTGGTGTGTTTTTTCCAGCCGATTTAAAATACAACACATCATCTTTATTTAAGTATATTGGAAATGCATCATTTTGGAAAACTATTCCATCATTCTCGTTTACACCTTGCGCACACCATTGTAATTGACTTCCATTACAATAAAATTCTATAGTTCCATTTGCTTCAACAGTTGATTGCATTTGAACTGACATCCAAACAAAATACCATCCACTCTTTTTTATTTTATATCCTTGTGTATTAGAAAATTCTAAATATTCATCTATTTTTTTTTCGGGATCTTTTGTAACACTATCAAATCCTGTAATACTTGTTACATCGTGATATGCATCAGTTCTTGTCATTGTTTCTTGTAAATACGTATCTGTTTTTATTCCTGTTGGCGGAGTATAACTTTTTTGTATTTCTTCTTGTACTATTCTTCTTATTGTTTCTTCGTTTATTCCTCCTCTATTAGTTACTGACCTGTTTATTTCATTTAGTAAATTTTTTTCGTTTTCTTCTGCTCTTTTATATTTATTACTTGCAATACTAGCGTTTTTTAGTATTCCATTTTCTCCTATTGTAAAGTGTAGAGTTACTCCTGCAAGGATTAATAATAGTATTATTGTTATTATTAAGGCGATTAACGTGATGCCAGTACAGTGTGACCTGACGGTCGCAGTGAATAATGAATGATGAATATTGAATGATTTTTGTTTGGGTCTTTCTCTGTAGGGCGGGCGATTGAAATCGCCCCTACAACTAGGGTTAATTTTTCGAAGATAGATAAAATTTAGATTTTCACTAGATTCCTCTAAATTATTGCTCTCTCTCTCTCTCTCTCTCTCTCTCTCTCTCTCTCTCTCTCTTACAACACCAA